>SUUB01000093.1 GCA_015062745.1 Actinomycetaceae bacterium | reverse complement strand
CTACAACTAGACCCCGTCGGCATCCCGTTCTTCCCGCGTTTCCTTAACTAGGCGTGCCTTATCGGACTAGGCGTGCCTTATCGGCTGCACGCGCGCGGATCAGGGCTGCGGCGTGCGGTGGGCCAATTCGCGCAGTGTCGATGCGCAGATCGACCCCGTGCCACTGGTCGTATTCGCGGGTCGTGATGGCGTGCCAGTTGGGCAGTTCGAGGCCGGGAATATCGCTAGTTCGGTGTTCAGCGCGAGCTTGGTGGAGTTCGGCGTCGGCACAGTGCAACTCGACTTCGAGGAGCAGCGCGTGGGTGGAGCGGGCGACTGCGCGCCACGCCTCCCGGGTGAGTTCAATCGGGTTGACGCATTCGGCAAGAACATTGTTGCCGCTTCGCAGTAGATCACGTGCGACGGCGCACCCGACGGCATAACCTGCACCCTCGACGCCGCGTTCTCCCATCTCACCGCTGTCGCGCAGGGCTTGCTCGATGGTGTCGATGCGTAGGTAAGCGAAGCCGCCGTCGTGAATAAGCTCGTGCGCAACCGTTGTTTTCCCAGTGGCGGGAAGGCCACCGAGGATAATGAGCAGAGGTTGTGGCATGGGGTAATGGAAACGGTTCGGGCGTACTAGGAGGCTAGTCCGGTTGCTGCCCGTCGTGCGGCATCCACGTGCAATCCGTCATCTGCATATCCGTGAAAACGGCTGTAAAACTGGATTCCTCGGGACTGCACGCGTAAATGCCAAACTGAATCTTGCCGGCTCCTTCCCACATATGGCAGATCCTCATCTGCGTGAAGTTCTCGCCATCGCGTGAGCACTCGATGCAGTAGTCATCTTCCCGCCTGCTGAAGCGGTACCACATTTCCTGCACATCCGCAGGAATCGCTGTGGTCGCCCAGTCCGAATAGCCATGATTGGTCACCACTGAGCCGAGGTGTTGGAATGTCTCGTTTTCGTACTCCACTGAGCCTTTCAGCCAGTTCTCCGAGTCGAGATACATCACGATGCCGCACTGGTCAAAACGGTGATGGCTTCCAGAAAAGTCTGTCCTCACGATAAAGGAGAAGAACTTCTCCTCCGTCTCCATCTGTAGAACTGGGGCGTTGTCATTGCGGAAGTGGTAGTAGGTCCGCTGCCACAAATCGGTGTGTGGAGCTGTGGTGATTTCAATTCTGTCAGCCTGGATGTTGTAGCTCTTCGGCTCGCGGATCCATTTCATGCTTGTGAGGTCCATGGCACTCTCCTCCGGGTCAGATCTCGATCTCTCCATCTGTTTTAGCAGACCCCGCGCCTGTTCGAGCAAGCATAGCACCTGGTTGAGCGGGCCCGGCACTGGTTTTAGCGGGCCCTCGCCACCGGTTGAGCGGAGCCCATTCAAAGAACGGGCCGGACGCCCGTGAAGCCGGCCATCATTATCCACAGTGAAAGCACTGTCCAAATCCCGTCCAAACGATGGAAAACTTGATTCGATCAATATTGGAATTGGCGGAATCATGCGGATTCCGAGGCACAACCAGACCGAGCGATTCTTGTTTGGACGGGATCTGGACACCCTGTACCTTCTCACAGACGATCACCGCCCATTGACCGTCGCAGACGGGAGTAATCGCTGCACCCGAGTGAGCGCACGGCATTGCCATCGAACGACACGCCTCCCAGGCTGGTAATCTGGACACCCGCGCGAGGAACGGTGTCACGGCGTAGTGCGGCTATCTCCCCGGCAACTAATCGCCGCGGCACTTAGCAGAGGGAGCCGCAGTACACCCGTCATATCTGTCCGTCTTGTAAACGATCTCTAGGTGCGGTCGGCGCCCTCCACAGTTTCACGCTGATCCAGGCGGCGAAGCCTATGACCGGAACGCAACCGATCAGTGCCACCATCACCTCTATGCGGAGGATAAACATATAGGCGATGAGGCTCACGGCAGCCAACCAGACTGTCACGATGCGAAGGGCTGGCGGCAGTGCAGTAATCAGACACGTGCCGAAAGCGAGCACCACGAGGCCCCCGCAAACGAATGACATGAAGTCGGCGTCGAGCACATTGGCGGGAACGACCGTGCCGCCCCACACGATGGTAAGAAGCCCGCAGGCGGCCAGGCAGATTCCTGCGATCCCGCGCCCGCCCAGCCGGTTCCCGCTGTTCGTCTTGTTGGTAGTAGTCATAATCAGTCTCCTTGTATATGAGGCAACTCGTTGTAGATAAAGCAACTTGCGCATGCTATGACGTGAATCTTCTACGGCCACCGCACTCTAGGGGTCCCGCCACCGAGTCCAAGAAGGATCGCGGATGTGGGATGCCTACCGCACTCGAGGCGGCCCCAGCTCCCGAATGATGTTGGCCGGACGACTCCACCACAGCACTCGCATTCAACTCCACACCAGCGCTCCGCATTCAGCTCCAGCCACCCGGCGCTCGGCACGCAGCTCCAGCCACCCGGCGCTCGGCGCGCAACTCCAGCCACCCGGCGCTCGGCACGCAACTCCACCACGGTGCTGGCCACCGGCTGGAATGGCGACTATTGCACGGCACGGCGTACATCAGCGGTTGCTAGCCGATCCGCTCAGTACTTGCCCCCAGGCTCGGGCGGCCGCCTCTTCGCCGTCGCCAAGCGGGCCAGACCGTCCTTCAACAAGGAAGCTCCGCGCCGACGCCATACCGATCCTCCGACCTCGTCGCAACGACTTGACGATAGCCTTGGCCGCCGAGCCACTCAGCCAGCTCTTTGATGTC
>SUUB01000015.1:13763-42127 GCA_015062745.1 Actinomycetaceae bacterium | reverse complement strand
TGGTATGCAAGGCCGCTGAATAGCCGGAACGCCCGAGAGGGAGGGCTCGGGCGTTCCGGCTATGGGAGGCAACGATGCGAGTTGTCTGTGATTTCTCTTTGTCATGCTGAGCCAGTCTGTGGGCGGCCGGTTTGTACACTCACAGTTTGTAAGCTGAGCCAGCCTATGTTCTAACAGTCCAGGTTCTACCGCTCTGCGGCAATTGCGACCTGTGATCGGAATGGAACCGCCGCCGACTCCCTTGGCTGCTCAGCCAATCCTGCGCTAGTCGTTGCGACGGCGCCGGGCTGCTAGCACGTGCCGTTCCAGGGGCTCACAAGCGGCCAACGCCAGCAGTGTCAGTCCGATTCCCGCCGCTGTAACTATGGCAAGGCGAATGATCCCGGCCGGTTCCACGCCCTCCGTCGCCGCGAGACTGCCAAGAGCTACTCCCAAAACGCCCGTCACGACGGTCGCGAGGAACAGAGGCCGAACCACCTGGTGGAAGCGCGTCATTCCGAACACGCGCGTGGGGAAGCCCGTCTGCGCCAGGGCATGCGTCTCTGGCGCGCGGTCGAACACTGACGAAGACTGGTTCATCAGCGTTGACAGGGCTGTGACCGCGAAACCGAACCCAATCGTGATGTACACGCCCGTCACCACGTCGGTAACGAACCAGTCGTCGGGTCCGGAGCTCTCGCCGATAACGCTGACGAATCCGGCAATGAAGCTGAGGAGTGCCAGGGCGCCAACAGCCCGCCAGGCGGCACGCGGATCATCCAAGATGCGGCGCATCGCCAACAGAGTGGACGCCGAACGAGTCTTCGCAGCCGGGCGGGCAAGTAACTGCAGCACCCACGGACCCACAACGTACACGCTTCCAATCACTATCGAGGTCGCCACCGAGACGGTCACCAAGTAGTCCCCATCGGACATTTGCGGATGCAACTGCGCCCAGGTGATGAAGGCGGCGATAACAACAACGAACAGAATCGGCCGCCAGTGCCGCAGCGCCGGGCCCGCCTCGCGCCGGGCCACACCCAAAGGGGAAATATGCACGCGACTGAGGCCAGCAACCGTGGATGCCAGCGTGATCAGAAGCAGTCCGGCCAAGATGGTGGCTAGCAGCCATACCGGGAGCAGCATTTGGCGGGTATTGATCGGCATGCCGAGGAAAGACACGTTATGCCACAGCGGAAGCGTTGCGAAGTACGCGGCTGTGCCGATACTCGCCCCGACAATCCATTGCACGAGGGTTTCCACCACGGTCATGGCCACGGTTTGCCCGCTGGTCACGCCAATGAGGCGCAGGGAGGCGAGCCGTTCCGAACGGCCGCGTGCACCGAGCCGCGCTGCCGAAGCGCCCAGCGTGGCGATCGGAATAACAAGCAGCGCGCCCGCAAAGAGGGCCAACACGTAGTAACTGGAGGCGTATCGCTCCATCATCTCGCCCATGCCACGGAATTGCTCGGGATTGTCATTCCAACTCTTGAACATCCAGATGCCGCCCGCCAGAGTGAGGGCCATCAGCGTGGAAAGTATGAAGGACAGAACGGCCAGCACGTCTAGCAAGGCGTCGCCGGTTCGGGTACGCAGGCGGGCCGCGGTCAAATGTGGCGTCAGATGCAGGACCTGGTTCATCGCGCACCGCCATTCTGGTACGTCGCACCTTCCTGGTAAAAGGCGTCCATGGAGGCGGCGTAGGCCGGAGTGGAGGAGTTGGGATAGTAAACCGGAGGTTGTTGCGGCTGCTCATCGGCGGCGGAATCTGCGTGGATGCGGCCGTCACGAATCTCGACCAGGCGCTCGCACCAGGCGGCTACCTGTGTATCGTGGGTGACGACGACGAGCGTGGTACCGGACATCCGAGCCGTTGCGGTGAGGATCTGCATCACCTCATGCCCGGTCGCCTGATCGAGAGCGCCCGTAGGCTCATCGGCGAAGACGACGGCGGGCGAGCCGGCCAGCGCTCGGGCGATGGCAACTCTCTGCGCCTGCCCGCCGGACATTTCGCCCGGGCGACGCCGCGCCTCGGCGGCCAGTCCGAGCCGGGTCAGCCAGTCGTCGGCCGTTTTCAAAGCCTGACGGCGCGAGCTGCCCTTGAGCAGTAGTGGCAGGGCGACATTCTCGCGTGCGGGTAGTTCGGGGATGAGCTGGCCGTCCTGGAAGACGAAGCCGAAGTCGGTCAACCGAAGGCGGGACCGGGCGGCGTCGGACAAACCGGAAACCGAGGAGTGCCCGAGCATCACTTCACCGGAGGTGGGCGGCAGGATGCCGGAGAGGCAGTGCAGTAGTGTCGACTTGCCGGAGCCGGAGGGCCCCATAATGGCGACCGTCTGCCCGGCCGGGATGGTGATGTCCACACCGGCGAGGGCATGAACGGAGCCGAAGTTCTTTGTCAGCGCGCGCCCGGTAAGAGCGCGATCAGTGCGATGTGTTTTCTTCATGTCTCTATTCCATCCGCTAGCAGGCCGCCGTCCCAGAGGGCTACCTATCGTTCCATGGTAGAGCCAGCTCTACTCTTGTGGTGGAGTGAGATTCGTTCGCCGCGTGCACCGCTAGGATAGGCGTATGCGAGAGCGGGGTGAGGAGAGGGGCACACGCGGGAGTCGCAGCCAGCTGTGGCTCATGGTCGGAGTGTGCTTCATACTGGCTTGCGTTTTCGGAGTCGCCGGTTTGGGACTTCTCAGCATCATGTATGCGGCACCGTTTCGCACACCGGGTTTCTTGGTGTATCTCGCCTTTTTCTCCTGGATCGCGGCGATGTGGTGGAGCCTGGCCCGTTTCCAGAGGAGTGCCCGCAGAACAACCAAGGAAATCGAGGACGCAGGTGGTCCGTTGAGTCCGAGCGCGGTGGCGGAGCTGACCGAGTCGCGCCGCGAAATTGTTGCCGCTTTTGAAATTGAACGACGCCGCATCGAACGCGATCTGCACGACGGCGCCCAGCAATACCTTGTGACCGCTTCGATGAATCTTGGTGAAGCGGATCTCATGCTTGATAGTGCGGTGGTGGATGGTCGTGTGGTGCCGGAGAAGATGTGCGAGGTGCGGCGCCTGTTGGCTCGGGCACAGGACGACGCCGAAGCCGGCCTGCGCGCGCTGCGGAACACCGTGGCGGGAATCCACCCCAAGGTGCTCTCTGATCTCGGTCTGGAAGCTGCGGTACGCAATTTGGCTGGCGACAGTGCTTTGGACGTCGTTGTGAGGGTGCCGCATCCGTTGCCTCCCATTCCCGAAGGAGTCGTCGCCGCTGGATACTTCTTCGTCGCGGAGGCACTGACGAATGCCTCTAAGTACGCTCCCGATGCGCATGTATCGGTCATGCTGGTTGCCGACGACGATCTTCATCTGAGCGTTCTCGACGACGGCCCGGGCGGCGTCGTTATTCGCCCCGATCATGGATTGGCAGGTATGCGGGAGCGCTTGGCAGCATTCGGCGGTTCGCTTCAGGTGAGCAGCCCGGAAGGCGGGCCGACCGTTTTGACCGCGCGCATTCCTCTTTTGCTGCGCAGTGGTGAGTTTGGTGTGAGTCCGTCGGCGGTCGGGGCTCTCCAGAATGAGGACACGGAGCAGCAACCGGATCCCGCCACTGCGGCCAAGCAGGATCTGCCCTCGGATCCCGTCACTGCGGCCAAGCAGGATATGGACCGGATAGCACCAGGCACTTCATCGGGCCCGACGCCACTATCGTCACCACGCCCGTTGCCACAGACGACTCAGGAGGATCACGAGTGAAACTCATTGTTGCCGACGACTCGGCCTTGTTCCGGGAAGGCCTGGTGGGATTGCTGGAGCGGCAGGGGCATGAGATTGTTGCGCAGGCGGCAACCGCCCCCGAGCTGCTCGCCATGGCGGAGAATCATGAGGCGGACGTGGTAGTCACCGATGTTCGTATGCCGCCGGGAATGTCTGACGACGGCTTACGGGCCGCCGTACAACTGCGTGAATCGCACCCCGATATGGGAATTATGGTGCTCTCACAGTACGTCGCTCCAGCTTATGCTACGCGACTCTTCGACCCGAGTACGCCGACCACGGGCACCGGTGGTCTGGGGTACCTCCTCAAGGATCGAGTTGCCCGCGTAGCTGATTTCATTCGTTCTCTGGCCGTGGTGGCGGCGGGCGGCGTCGTCGTCGATCCAGAAGTGGCGACCTCGCTGGTCCACGGAAAAACGTCACGGTTGGATGCGCTGACCGCGCGAGAAATCGAAGTACTGGAGCTTATGGCGCAGGGCCTTTCCAACCAGCAGATCTGCGACAAGTTGTACCTCTCGTCTGCGGCCGTGTCCAAACATGTGGCGGCCGTTTTCACCAAACTGGGAATGGCCCCCGGGGAGGAGAACCGCCGCGTGCGTGCGGTCCTCGCCTATCTCACCGAGACCGGGGTGAAGTAATGCGAGCGATTCTCTTCGACCTCTACGGATTGTTTGTTGCGCCGTCCGATCCGCTGGAGACCGTCTCTGGCCCTTCCGGTTGGGAGCCGGAGTTGTTCTGGCGGCATTGGATGGGTCCACTGCGCCGCGATTACAACGCGGGGGTTGTCTCCGATGCCGAGTTCGGAGCGTTGGTCGAAGAAGCCGCGGGCCGGGAGCTCGCCGATTTGGAGGCGGTGGTGGCCGCCGACGTCGCACTGTGCCACACGTACGACGACGAACTCATCGCCTTCGTGCGGGAGCTGAACAAGCGCGGTGTGCGCACCGGGCTCCTCTCGAATATCACTGCGCCTGAGGCTGTACGGCAGCGGGAGCTGTCACCGTGGTTCGAGCTCTTCGATCCGCTGTGCCTCTCCTGCGATATTCATGCGGCCAAACCGGAACCGGAGGCGTTCGAGATAGCGCTGCGCGGATTTGGCGAGGGAACCGACCCGGCCAATATTCTTTTCTTGGACGATACGGTCGAGAATCTGGAAGCGGCTGATCGCCTCGGATTCGCCACACATCACTATCAGGGCGTTGCTGGAGCACGCCACGCCACTGAGCTACATCTACTCAGCCAGCGGGTACGTTTTGAGGTGGCGTGACGACTGTTCCCGAGCCGGCGTGGTCCCGTAGACTCTATGCCAGGCAAGTGGCCGTATCCGTACTGCTCAACGACGGAGCAGGGTGAGCATACGCGGCAAACAGCACGAAAGGAAGCAGATGCGCGTCTTACTCTTCGACTTGTTCGGACTTTTTCTCCGCAACCAAACCCCGGCGGCTTTTGGCCGTATCGCCTCCATCGCCGGAGTCACTCCCGAACAGCTTGAACCCGTCTACCGTGGCGAGAACCGCCATCAGTACGACGCCGGAATATACCGAGCCGAACAGTACTGGAAGGTTGTGGGTGATGAGTTGGGTGTGAGCATTCCCTGGCAGGAAGCGCAAGTGGCCGATATGGACTCGTGGAGCGTACCTGACGACGCCATGATTGCATTTGCGCGAGAGCTGCGTCAGCGAGGTACGACGATGGCGCTGCTGTCCAATATTCCGGCTGCTCTCGGCGCACGCATGCGCCGAGAGCAGCCGTGGATAGCCGAGTGCTTCCATCCGGCGATCTTCTCCTTCGAGCACCTCATGGCCAAGCCGGAGGAGAGAATCTTTGCGCTCGCATTGGAAGGCTTGGCGGAGGAAGCAGGGACGGAACTCTCGCCCGGCGACGTACTCTTCACAGATGACACGTTCGTGAACATCCAGGTGGCCCAGAGCCTCGGCTTCAAAACCCACCATTTCCAGGGGATTGACGGCCTGCGGCCAGCGGTGGAAGAGCACCTGGCTGGGTAACGCACTCGTGAGCCGGGCGATAGCGCACGTGACTACTTCTTTTTCGGAGCTATTCGGCATTCCGTTGCCCGTGGCGCGGCACCTGGGCACCATTGTGCGGCGCTTGGATGTGCCGGGGCGAAGTTCGGATATGCCGCAGCGGCAAGGGGATCCGAGTGCGCTTCGTTCCGATGAGACGTACACCGGAGGGAACACGCCAGCACTGCCGGAAACGCCCTCCGCTACCACTGCGGCGACCGGCGCGCATCCCAGCCGCACACTCGTGGTGCAAGCCCCTCCCGGTACCGGAAAAACCACGCTGATTCCACCGCTTCTTGCCCACCACCTGCAAGGCACGTCCGCAGTTCGCGTGGTTGTGACTCAGCCGCGCCGGGTGGCTGCGCGGGCAGCCGCGCAGCGCATCGCCGCCCTGCTGGGGGAGGAGCTCGGCGAACGTATCGGGTACACGATACGCGGCGAATCCAAACGGAGCCGCCATACCATTATCGAAATGGTGACGCCGGGCGTGCTCCTGCGCCGGCTGCAGCAAGATCCTGAATTGCCGGGTGTGGGAGCGGTGATCCTCGATGAGGTGCATGAGCGGCAACTGGACTCGGACCTGGCACTGGCATTCTGCCGGGATGTGCAACGGAGTCTGCGCGAGGATCTCTTCTTGATCGCCATGTCCGCGACGGCGGATACGGCCCGGTTGGTCTCGGTGCTGGAGGCGGAAGCCGTGGAAATCCCGGGTGCGGCGTATCCGGTTGAGACACGCTGGGCGGTTCCCACAACTGCGGCATCCGCACTGGGTTCTCTTGGAGGAGCGACGGGTGTGCGTCGCGAGTTCCTTGCGCATGTGGCGCAGACCGTTCGCCGCGCATTAAGCGAGGTGCCGGACGGTGACGTGCTTGCTTTTCTGCCGGGCGTGCGGGAAGTCAACGAGGTCGCGGCACAGCTGAGCGACTGCGGGGCGCAGGTGATGCGCTTGCACGGTTCCTTGCCGGCAGCGGAGCAGGATCGGGTAATTCGCGGCAGGGGTGATAGGCACGTATCCGGTCGGCCGCTTCGCCGCGTCGTTGTGACGACGGCGGTGGCGGAGTCATCGCTGACCGTTCCCGGGGTGCGGGTGGTGGTGGATGCCGGCCTGTCGCGTGAGCCGAGGCTTGACTATGCCCGCGGTGTTGGCGGCTTAGTGACCGTACGGGAGTCGCGCGCCAGTGGTATTCAGCGGTCTGGCCGCGCGGGCCGTGAGGCGCCGGGTGTGGTGTATCGATGTATGGACCAAGCAACGTGGGCGCGGCTGCCCGAGCAGTCCGCACCGGAAATACAAACGGCCGACCTTACCGACTTCGCCTTGCAGGTGGCCTGCTGGGGCACGCCCGGCGGTGAGGGCCTCGCCCTGTTGGATACGCCGCCCGCGGCAGCGGTAGAGGCGGCGACGAGGACCTTGGAGAATCTGAATGCGCTGGTGGACGGGCGGCCCACCCCGCTGGGGCGACGCCTGGCCGAGCTACCTGTCGAACCCCGTGTGGGACGGGCATTACTCGAGGCGTGCGCGCGAATTGGTGCAACTTCGGCCGCGGATATCTGCGCCTTGTTGAGTGAAGAACTGCGACTTCCCGGGGCCGATCTGACGCGCGAATGGCGGCATGCCGTACATGGGGATTCTTGGAGAGCACAGGCACGGCGGCTGCGGCGCATCATTGCGCAGCAGGAGGGCGGGAACGATAACGCCGGGCGGGCAGCGCAGGCTCCTTATGGTGATATGGCGGAAGAAGAGTGGGCGCTGGTGGTCAGCCTGGCCTACCCGGAGCGGGTGGCCCGATTGCGCGAGCCGTCATCCGGGGTCCGTGGCACCAACCGTTCCGGACAGCTCGACTCCACGCGCACGGCGGGGCGACGTTACCTGTTGGCCAACGGCATGGGAGCGGTTCTACCGGAAGGCTCGCCTTTGACCGGCGAGCCCTGGCTGGCAATTGCCTATCTCGACCGCCCGCAGGGGCGGGCGGATGCAAGTATTCGCTCCGCCGTGCCGATCGGAGAGGCGGAGGCCGTTGCTGCGGCCCGGGCACTGCTCGTCGAGAGCGACGACGTCGTCGTGCGGCGAAATCGGCTCCGGACCCGGCATACTCGGCAGTTGGGAGCTATTGAATTGGCCGCCATCGAAAGTGACCTTGCGGCCCCGGAGCTCGCCCGCTCATTTCTTCCCGGGGCGATCGCCGGCGGGGATATCACACTCGAATGGTCGCGGGCAGCACGCGAACTGCAGCAACGCCTGGCTTTTCTGCACGAAGTCATAGGAGAACCTTGGCCTGCCGTCGACGACCACACATTGCTTGGCGATAGTGAGAGGTGGTTGGCACCAGAAATGGACGAAGCTGCGCACCACGGCACTGTACCCTCGGTTGGTGTGAACCAGCTGCGGCGTATTCTTCCCTGGCCGGCGGCTGCGCGTTTGGATGAATTGGCTCCGGAAAAGGTGATGGCGGCAGGCGGCGCGACGATCCGGGTCGACTATTCGGACGCGCGTCCGCTGATTCGGCTGCGGGTACAAGAGGCGTTTGGGTGGGGTAAAACGCTGCGGGTGGCAGATGGTCGGATCGCTGTGACGGTGGAGTTACTCTCGCCCGCCGGGCGCCCGGTAGCCGTTACCGATGACCTAGCCAGTTTTTGGAACGGCGCCTACGCGCAGGTCCGAGCGGAGATGCGCGGGCGCTATCCGCGGCACGCGTGGCCGGAGGATCCGCTCCATGCCGAGCCTCCCCGGCATGGGCGGCGTGCTCCGCGTGATCGGCCGAGCGGGAGGTAGGCAGTCGTATACCTGGGCCGGACCTCCGGCAGTTGGTCCGTGATTGTGAACACGGCAGGTAACTCGCCGCATGCCGAGCCGGATGCTTCCTACTTCGAGCTCGAGTTCGCCTACTCGGGAAAGCTGTAACATGGCGGGATCAGGTCGGAGATGGCACAACCAGCCCGGGGCGTCCACCTCTCGGCCTACGGCGCTTCCTTCTTCTTGCCGTAGCGACGGTGGAATTTCTCCACCTGCCCGGCGGAGTCCACGATCCGTGCCTTCCCGGTGTAGAAGGGATGGGAGGCGGAGGAGATCTCAACATCAATAACGGGATACTCGAGGCCGTCCTCCCAGATGATGGTTTTAGCCGACGTCGCCGTCGAACGTGTCAAGAATGCGGAATTGGCCGCGCGGTCACGAAAGACGACGTAGTCGTAGTGGGGGTGAATCCCGGGTTTCACTATCGGACCTCCTTGAAGTCGACATGCTGCCGGACAATCGGATCATATTTGCGCAGAATGAGGCGTTCTGGGTTGTTGCGCCGATTCTTACGCGTGGTGTACGTAAACCCGGTGCCGGCCGTGGATTGCAACCGTATGACAGGGCGCAGATCACGTGATGTTGCCATGTTGTTTCCTTGCTATGTGTTTCCGTGCTGTGTTTTCTGGTGCAGTGGTTTCCCGGTTCTGTGATCAGAACTTCTCGCCCCGTGCGCGCATATCGGCCACGACGGCTTCAATTCCCAGACGGTCGATGGTTTTGATCCCCTTGGCCGATACGTAGATCGTGATTTTCCGCCCGAGGGAGGGGACCCAGTATGTCTTCTTCTGAATATTCGGGTCCCACCGCCGATGGGTTCTGTGATGAGAATGCGAGACGGACATCCCAAATCCGGGTTCACGTCCGGTGACCTGACAACGACGCATCAGCCCTGCCTTCCTTTGAAACGAGGATTCTTCCGGTTAATGACGTAGACCCGACCGCGGCGGCGAACCACCTGTGCGCCGGGTTGATTCTTGAGGCTTTTCAGCGAGGCTCTGACCTTCACAACCAACTCCTTAGTGATAATCATTCTCATGTAGTGTAGTCTGTCAGTGTGAAGGTTGGCGAATTGGAGATTATTCCCGTACTCGGTATGGAGCCATCGCTGCGGGCAATGGTCGCGCGAAGGATTGCGGCGGAGCGCGATGCAGAACTGGTGCCGGTTCATTTGGGCGAGGGACGTTCGAGCGACGATGTGCTGCGTGAGGTGGTAGATGGACTGCTGGTGGGCGGGGTGCGTCACGCGGTTCTTGACATGGGTGAAGAGGCGCTGACTACCGAGGTGATCGGAGCCTTCGCGCAACTGCCGCAGGCGTACGTGTCCGCGGTGGTCGCCGTCGTCGATTCCAATGATGCGATCCATGACCTCACCGGGGAGGACTACGTCGTACGGATGCACGACGACGGCGTCGGTACCTTCCAGGTGCCCCGCGCGGTGCTGTTGACCTCCCAGTTGGAATATGCGACAACCCTCATTCTGCGGCATTCCAGGTGGAAGCGTTCCCAGCCGGTCGGCGCCGCGGACTTCGCCTTGTTTGCGCGTACCCTGGGGCCGGGCGCGCAGATTCTGACGTGGACCGATGAGGAGCGGATTCCTGCTCTGCGGTCGGCGGATGATATCCCCCGCTCGACTCCGGGTTGGCTGCGTGTGGTGAACGAGGCGCCCAATGGCAGCACCACCGGATATTGGCGACGCGGTGGCATCCGCGTACCCGGAAGCCGTGTGCGTATCCTCCACTATCGAAGGGAGAGGCCATTCCATCCAAGCCGCCTCTTGCAGTGTTTGGAAGAGGGGGCCGATTGGGCACCGCTGCTACGCGTGGCGGGATTCACCCGGATCGCTTCACGTCCGGGTGTTCTTTCCCTGTGGGAGCAGACGGGCGTGACGATCTCAGTGGACCCGTACGAAGCCGACTGGTGGGCTGATCGCCAGAGCGCGGCTGAATATGGGATAGTCAGTGGGCAAGGACTGGCTACTGGATCTGATGTGACGCAGCGTTACGCGGACTTGTTGGAGTATATGGAGTATGGCGTGGCCGAGCGCTGGCGGGTGGGAATTGGCCCACTGCCTGATATCGGCGATGCTGTACTTGGCCAGGATATCGTGGCAATCGGGGTTGATCTGGATGTAGATCGCCTCGAACGTGAGCTTGATGCCTGCCTGCTGACCGACGAGGAGTTCCTAGACGGGGTATGGGTGTGGATGATGTATGAGGATGCTTTTCCGGAGTGATGGGGTAGGGATACGTCAGTCATGAATGACCGTGGTGCACCACCAATGACTCCGAGCGATGGAGACGGTGCTTTTGGCGGAGCGAGCCTGGAGGAGCAGGCCCGGAGGTGCGAGCCTGGAGGACGCGTGAGATACGCCGGAGTTTCCGCCTGTGGATATAGGTTGGATGTGGGACGATACAGGAATGCAACCGACCTTCCGTGAGATATACACCCGCCTGAACAACAGCGTCGATGCGGGAAGATGGTGGCCGGCGACGACGCGTTTTGAGATGATGGTCGGCGCGGTGCTGGTGCAGCATACGGCATGGCGTAATGTCGAATCGTCCCTGGCCCTGTTAGAGGCGAAGGGGCTGCTCGATCCGCGTGCAATGTACGACGCGGAGCGCGAGGACGTGATCGCCGCTATCCGACCCTCGGGATTCATGACCGCGAAATCGCGGACCTGCAGAGAATTGGCGGCCTGGGTACTCCGGCATACGGAGGTGCCGGCCCCGGAGGGTGCAGATTCGAAGGGAAATGGCGTGGAGCATTCTCTCGCCGATGCTATTGCGGTGCTCAGCGATGTGAAATTCCGGGAGGATCTGCTTGGACTAGCCGGAGTCGGCCCGGAGACGGCGGATGTGATTGCGTTGTACGCCTTCCGCCGCCCTGCGTTCATATGGGATACCTACGCGCGCAGGATGCTATCGGCTCTGGGGTACGAGGTGCCGGACGGATATGAGCAAGCGCGCATGAAACTCGGGCATTTTGTTGCGGAGGCGGGGTTCTCGGTTGAGGAGCTCGGGGCCTTCCATGGCCTCATCGTGGAATCGGGTAAACAGGCTCGTGCTGTGGGTGGCTGGGAAGACCTCCTAGGTAGATGTGATTAATTTCAATTAAGTCTGCGCGCATTTTTGTATGTTGCAGGCTATGCTCGTCAGCATAGTTTCGGGGAACTCCTCGATGCGCCGGAAAGGCGGTCAGCCATGAATCAAAAGTACAGTCCTCTATTTGTGCCGTATGAGCTGAACAACGGTGTGTACCTTGAAAACCGTCTGGTTGTGGCGCCATTGACTGTCTACGACTCGGGAGACAATGGTGAATTGACCGAGGCGTCCCGCACCTTCTGGAATAACAGATTTGCGGGATTCGGTCTGTACGTCATGCCGTTCACCAATGTGCATCCAAGCGGTATCGGCTTCGAATCCCCGAATGCCTTCTCCAACGAGCATCTACCCACCTTACGGGAGTACGCCGAGATAGCACATGGACAAGGGGCGAAAATCGTCGCGCAGATCGCTCACTCCGGGTTACGAGCCAACAGGACGATGGCGAAGGGATATGACATCGTCGCACCGACGGCGGAGATGAATAGCGGGGCGAGGGTGATGACCGGTAGTGAGGTCCGGGAGATGGTCGCAAGTTTCGCTCATGCGGCGGAGCTTGCGCTCAGGGCGGGTCTTGATGGAGTCGAGATTCATGGAGCTAACGGCTGGCTGGTACAGCAGTTCGTCTCGGCTAACACGAATTGGCGTGATGACTACTGGGGTGGGTCGCTGGAAAAGCGTCTGCATTTCCCGCTGGAGATCATTGATGCCGTTGATCGGGTACGCCGTGAGCACAACCGCCCCGATTTCATTGTCGGCTACAGATTCTCGCCCGAAGAACCGGGAGAACGCGGCATCACCATGGCTGAAACCTTCGCTCTTGTTGATGCACTAGTCGAGAAGCCTCTCCAATACCTACATGTCTCTCTTTGGGACTTTTATAAGAAGGCGCGTCGAGGTGCGGACACCGCCCGCAACCGCATGGATTTACTCCATGAGCGCATCGCCGGGCGCCTGCCACTTATCGGCGTGGGAAACCTCTACACCGCCGACGATTTGGTCAATGCGTACAACACGGGATGGGCTGAGTTTATTGCGGCGGGTAAGAGCGTCATGCTCAACCCTGACCTGGTGGAGCTTATTAAGACTGGGCGTGAAGACGAGATCGAGACGAGCTTCGACTGGGATAAGGCGGACTCCTATCGCTACACGCCCGCGATGCTACGAGGCACGCAGCTAGGTATGGACTTCTACCCGCCTTCCAAGCAACACGGGGTGCGTTACCGCAACGAGGAGTACTGAGGAGTCTGAGGCGGTTCGACGTCGTTCCGGAGAGGCGGGCGGTGTCGGGTGAGTAACCCGAAGAGCCGGACCGACGCCGTCGGGTCAGCAACATGGGAACTGGACCGACGTCGTCGGCTCAAAAGGCGGGCCCACCCGCAGAGCCAGAGGTATCGCCTCAGCTCTACTCCAAGGGGACGTTCGTGGTGAAGGGACCAAGAAGGAAGCAATATGAGACGGCTGGACGTGGCGACAAAACGCGGCAGTGTTTTGAACGGAGTGTTGTTCTCGGAAGGGCCTGCCGAAACGGTGGTCATTGCAATCACTGGCATTCACGGAAACTTCTACTCCAATCCCTTTTACGTCAACATCGGCCAGGCGCTTAATGCGGCGGGGATTGATTTCATATACGCCCAGACATCCGATGCTTTCAACGAGATTCCCACGGTCAACGTCACCACGGGCGCGCGAGAAGTTATCGGATCGTGGAACGAAGATTTCCACCACACAGACGAGGACATTGAGGCCTATCTGAACTACGCAGTGAGTTCGGGATATCGCTGGGTGATATTAGCGGGGCATTCCTTGGGTGCAAACAAGGTGATCTACTACCTCTCCCGGCATCATAGCGGACCGGTGACCAGGTTCCTCCTTCTTAGCCCGGCCAATATCAAACACCTGACAAACCAGGTATCACCGGGGGAGAGAGATATGGTCAAGGACTATGTTGCACGAGGCCACGGTCAGAAGAAGCTTCCATTTGCACTGATGGGATGGGTGCCGTGTGTAGCCGATACTGCGTACCAGTGGCTTTTCGACGACGTGCTCGACAATGTGCACGTCGAGCAGGACGGAGACTTCGCACAGGTTGCGGCCATCGAACATACCGGTGCCCTGCTGATTGGAACCTATGACCGCTTCACCTACGGTGATCCGTCCGGTTTTCTCAAGAACATCAACGATCACATGGCCAGACCGGAGGCCAACCAATTGCTGTTCATTGAGAGAACCGGGCACACCTATCAGGGGAAGGAGCAGGAGGTGGCGGAGGCCATCGCCGTACTGGTTCATTCGTGGGAAGACGAATGCAACGACAGGCCGCGGGTGTAACCGGCATGCCCTTCGTCATGGATAGAGTCGGTTCACGAATGAAGTGCTTAACAGAGGTGTGAGTTGACAACCGCAGGATACTCACGACTCTGTATGTAGCGCACGATCGGGCGTGCGTACATGACGGTGACACTTGCAGCTGTCGGGCAGGGCGAACCAGGCAATGCTAGGGATGCAAATTTCGGCCGGCCGAATTATAGTATTCACATGAGACGACAAACGAGAATGAGTATCATTTTGCTGCTGGGCTCCATCGGACTGCTTGCGGCGTGCTCCAATGGAGGCACGGCACAGAATACCGAGGAGTCCAAACCCATTGTGCTGACCACCTTTACCGTGATCCAAGACATGGCGAAGGAGGTGGCGGGCGACCACCTCGTAGTCGAGTCAATAACGCAACCCGGCGAGGAGATTCACGATTTTCAGCCCAGCCCGGACGACCTCAAGCGAGGGGCTGATGCTGACCTGATCCTCGCCAACGGGCTTGGCCTGGAACGCTGGTTCGAGAGGTTTACAGAGAAATCCGGTGCAAAGACCGTAGTACTTTCCGAAGGTGTCACGCCAATCCCGATTGCCGAGGGTGACTACAAGGGTGCCCCCAATCCACATGCCTGGATGAGTCCGGAAGCAGCGAAGACATACGTGGACAACATGGTGACAGCATTCACGGAGCTTGATCCGGAACATGCCGCCGATTTTGAAGCCAACGGCGAGCGATACAAGCAAGAACTGGACGCTATCTCGACCGAAATGAAAGACGAGTTGGCGCAGCTACCGGAATCTGCACGCGCATTGGTGAGCTGCGAGGGGGCATTCAGTTATCTAGCCCGCGACGCCGGATTGACCGAGCAATACCTGTGGGCGGTCAACGCGGAAGGTGCATTGACCCCGCAACGCATCGCATCGGTACAGGACTTCGTCACGAGCAACAAGGTGCCGGCGGTGTTCTGTGAATCAACCGTGGAAGGGAAAATGGATCCCATTGTGGAGGCAACGGATGCAAAGTACGGGGGTACGCTCTACGTCGACTCTTTGACGGAAGCAGGCGGCGATGCACCGACCTACCTCGATCTGTTGCGATATGATGCCCGGACGATCACTGAAGCCCTAACAGGAGATGGAATCGACAAGTGACGACTATGCGCATGGCAGCCCTCACCGTCCGTGATCTTAGGGTCCGCTACGGTTCTGTTCACGCACTGACTGGAGTGGACTTCGCGCTGAAGCCAGGTCGGATATGCGGCTTGGTGGGGATGAACGGATCTGGTAAATCTTCCCTGTTGACAGCCATTGCCGGTACGACCCGCTCGCGGGGTGACGTGACGGTGTACGGCGAACCAGTACGGCAAGCTCGACGCCGTGGCATGATCGGATTCGTGCCCCAAGCTGACGGAGTGGACAAGGATTTCCCCGTCACCGTCGACGACGTCGTACTCATGGGCCGTTACGGTTTAATGGGGATGACACGGCGACCGCGGCAGATTGATAGAACTGCTGTGGACGAGGCGCTTGCGCGCGTCGAGTTGACCGAGTTGCGTGCTCGCCGGATAGGTGCACTTTCCGGCGGGCAACGTAAGCGGGTGTTTATAGCTCGTGCCTTGGCTCAGGGCGCACGTCTATTGCTGTTGGACGAGCCCTTCGCCGGAGTTGACAAGCCCAGCGAACAAACCATAACTAGCCTGCTACAAAGCCTTGCTGCCGAAGGAACAGCAATCCTTGTTGCCACCCACGATCTGGCCGGATTACCCGAGCTTTGCGACGAGACCTTGCTTCTGCTGCGCCGTGTGCTCTTTCACGGGGAAACTGCAGAAGCCTTGCGTCCACAGAACATCGGGCGAGCTTTTGCGCTGGCGACGACGAGGGAGAACGATGCCTGATTTGTGGAGTCTATTCGGCCAGATGTGGACCTACGAATTCATGGTTCGCGGTATAGCGGTCACTGTGCTGACTGGTGTGGTATGTGCCGTTATCAGCTGCTGGCTGGTCATGATTGGATGGTCGCTGATGGGGGACGCTCTCTCCCACGCGGTGCTCCCTGGCGTGGTCATCGCCTACCTGCTTGACATTCCCTTCTCTGTGGGGGCCACCGTAACGGCGTTGATCGTCGTTGGACTCATTTTCATGGTGCGGCACACCTCCCGCATCAAACCTGATGTCAGTATGGGTGTCGTATTCACGATGTTCTTCGCATTCGGACTTGTGTTGGTATCGAAGAATCCGTCGAATATCGACCTCAACCATGTATTGTTCGGAGACTTGCTTGGAATCACGAATCTAGACATGTACCAGGTCCTCGTGCTGGCTCCGCTGGCGCTGGTTATTCTGCTTCTGCGTAGACGCGACCTGACGGCCTACACTTTCGATCCGATTCATCTGGAGGCAATTGGGATCTCCTCGCGGCGAGTCGGCGCCACCCTGCTGGTATGTCTCGTGTTAACAGTGGTCACGGCAATGCAAGCCGTCGGTGCAATTCTCATCGTCACGCTGCTTATCACTCCGGGAGCAACAGCCCTGCTGTTGACTGAGAGGTTTACCCGCATGCTCATGATCGCGCCTGTGCTTTCGGCTTTCACGTCGCTTACTGGAATCTACCTGTCATACTGGTTCGACACGGCGTCCGGTGCAACGGTTGTCGCCGTCGGCGGCGCTGTTTTCTTCCTCGTGTGGCTCGTGTCGCCGCGTGGACTGCGAGGTTTTTTTGACGCGTACAGGAAGGACGAGCCGTGCGAGGTTTCGCAGTGAGCCGAGTTTCGACGTTGAGTGTGAAACTACCATGCGTTCGAGCTTGTACACGCCAGGATTACGACGAACGCGCCCCCATTTCCTTTGCAATTAAGTCTGGCGGAATGGGTAGGTCGCGCAAGCGAATGAGCACGGCGTAGGCAATACCGAGCGTCACGATATACGGAACCCCTACGTACCGGACCACCGGCATAATCGCGTGCAACACAATGAAAATGGCGATCGAGGCCACGATGACCAGCCAATTCACCAGCGGTGCACCCCGCAACCGGTGTGTAGCGGGCGCGAGTCCGGCCTCCCTCCTTTTGGTGCGGAACGCCAGATGCGTTGCCATAACAATGATCCATGTGAGTAGTACCCCAACCGTGGCACAACCGTAGAGATACATGAATGCCGCATTGGGGCTGATCAAGGAGAGGATCGAGGCGATCACCATGCCCATTGTTGCAATGGCGACCGCTCCGCGCGGTGCGCCGCGCAGTGAGGTGCGGGAGGCGAAACGCGGCGCCATATGATCAAGCGCGAGCGAGTGAATCATGCGGCTTGACGAATACAGGCACCCGTTTGCGGCCGATAGTGCGGCGACGATGAGGATTGCGTTCATGATGCTGGCGGCTGCTGGGATTCCGACCACGTCCAGTACCTGAACAAAGGGTGACTCGGTCACCTCGCCCGAGGATTCGGCTGTGACCGTCCACGGCTGCAGTGCCACCACAATGAAAAGCGCGAATATATAGAACAGCAGCAAACGCCAGATCATGGTGCGCGCGGCTCGTGGCACGTCGCGCTCCGGATGCTCCGACTCGGCGGCGCCCACGGAGACATTCTCAATGCCTCCGAAGGAGAAGACGGCCATGCAGGCGGCGGTTAACATGCCGGTGAACCCGGTCGCAAAGAAGCCGCCGTGTGCCGTGAGGTTGTGCAAGCCCACCGCCTCACGCCCCGGAAGGCCGGTGAAGAGCAGTACGGCGCCCAGCAGAATGAATACGACGATCGCGGTCACTTTAATCATGGAGAACCAGTACTCGCTCGCGCCGTAGAGGTGGACTGTCGCCAGGTTCAGTCCGACGATGAAAAGCGAGCAGAGTATGGTACCGACTGCCAATGGGAGGCCGGGAAACCAGAACTTGAGATATGTGGCGGTTGCGGTCACTTCGGCACCGACCGCTATAAGCATGGTGATGGCGAAGTTCCAGCGGGCGGCGAATCCGCCGAAGCGGCCTAGATATGAAGCGGCTGCGGCCCCGTGCCCGCCGGGCACGGGGTGCGTGGAGACAATCTCTGCCAGGGCCCAGACAACCGCGAGTGCTGCACTGCCCGCCAGCGCGTAGGAGAGCACCGTCGCAGGGCCTCCCAGGCTGATGGTGGAGCCGGAACCGAGGAAGAGTCCGGTGCCGAGGGCTCCGGACAGTCCGATCATAGAAACCTGTGCGCTCGTCAGGCGGCGGGAGAGCTGCGTGTGCTCACCCGGTTGCTGCGGTGCGGTGGCCCGGCTGTGTTGGCTGGAATGCGGATACGCGCCGGAGCGCGTGCCTGCATCGGAATCCTCTGGCGTAGTGGAGTGGCTCATTGCGGCCCTTTCCGGGTTGTGCGTGATGCGGCTGCTCCTTTCTCACAGGCCGCATGGCATATGGTATCCACCTCGCCCGGTGAGCTGGAAATGGTCAAGGGAGTCGTCTGCTCGCCACGCGCGAACCGGGAGCGTAAGTGACTATTCCCGAGGGACGAAAGATGCGGTAAGGTAATGCTTACTTAGGGTTGAATGTTTGGATGGCGGTGAGGCATTCAAACTCCACGATCTGCGGCCCGCATGGAGGGAACTATGTCTACACGTGTGTCACGAAGCAGAAGCACTCTGGCGGGCGTTGCTGCCGTACTGTTGGCGCTTGGCGGATTGCCGGCATCGGCCGGACCGGGGGCAAACCTCGCGCCACCGGCAGCCACTGCGCTACGTGAGCGAGCAGATGGAACTGACGGCTCAACCGTGTGGCTTGACGGCGAGATGGTTTCGGGCAATGTGACCGTGATCGTTCAGCTGGAGCCCGGAAACGTTGGGATCCCATTCTATAGGCGCCTGTTGGGAACCAGCGATGAGCAGCGCCATGATGCGGTTAAAGATCGGATAGAGGATCTTGTGGAGCAGCTGCCCGATGAGCTTCCAATGGAGGATGAGCCCTCGCCGATGCTTACCGAGCCTGACGCAAACTCGACGGATAAGCAGGGAGACACCGCCGCAGATGCCACAGACCGCCCCGCCGGAAATCCTGACGAAGCGGAAACTGCCACCTATACGCCGCAGTACGAAGAAGTTGCAGATTTTTACCGGGTCCTGGATGGCTTTGCCGTGACCGTGCCCGCGGCGATTGTGGAAGATCTTCCGCAGGTCGAAGGTGTGAAGAGCATTGCGCTCGACCGAGTTCAGCAGCTTCCGCCGGATATGAGGGATGGGACGGATGGCACGCCTCTTTTGAACCAGTCGTCTCTTGAGATGACAGGTGTAGACGGTGTAACCGAACGGGGTGATGGTCAAACAATTATGATCATTGACTCGGGGCTCGACACCTCGCATGAAGCTTTCACCGGCGATCTCGATGATGACAAGCTCGCCGTGACGCAAGTCGAAATGGAGAAACTCAGAGATGAGCTTCCCACGGGGAAGAGCGCCGCTTACGTCTCAGAAAAGATTCCTTTCGCCTACGACTACGCCGATGGCGACAATGACGTGGTCACGCGGACGGGCACGGACAACTCACATGGCACCCATGTAGCCGGTATCGCAGGGGCCAACGCCGGAAGTATTCGTGGAACAGCACCGAACTCCCAACTGTTCATCGCCAAAGTCGCCCGCGACTATGACGGAGGTATTGCCGACTCATCTCTACTGGCGGCCTTGGACGACGCCGTTGTACTCCACCCTGATGTCATTAACATGTCGCTCGGAACGGATGGCGGCATGTCCTCGCCGGAAGGAACAATATTCGCGCAGGCATATCAGACCATTGAAGCAGAGGGAATTACGTTGAACGTGGCGGCGGGAAATGCATATTCCGCCGCCTACCAGAACGCGAGCGGGCGCAACCTGCCTTACGTAACCGATCCTGATTCCTCGACCGTTTCCGCTCCATCCACATACTCACAAGCCGTTTCCGTCGCATCCATTGATAACGCACGTGGTTTGCCGTATATCACCGTTGCCGGGCAGCAGATCGGTTACGTGCAGGGCTCTCACGCCGCGAATGGAAGCGTCGCCCAATTCGCAGATGTTCCCGACGGTGAGTATCCCATTGTCGACGGAGGTATTGGCTCCAGCGCCGATACTGACCGCCTTTTCACTGAGTATCCCGATGGATTGGGCGGAAGCATGGTGCTGGTCCAGCGCGGTGGCGATGACAATGGCACACGTCTGACCTTCGAACAGAAGATGGCGAACATTGCTCTACCGTTCAGCCCTATGGCGGTAGTGTTCTACGATGACGAAGACGCCCTCCGTCCGCCGAACATCGCCTATGAGAATACCTCTACGCCCGCCATCGCCATCTCCAAGGCCGATGGTGAGGCGGTACGCGCCAGCGGTGGTCCGATCGTGGTGAAGCAGGGCGAATACCTGCCTGCTTCCACCGAATACGCGGTCTCGGACTTCTCCAGCTGGGGTGTTGCGCCGGATCTGAAACTCAAGCCGGAAATTGCGGCGCCGGGAGGCATGATCTACTCGTCTCTGCCGGGCGGCACATACGGTGAAATGTCTGGTACCTCGATGGCAACACCTCAGGTATCAGGGATTTCGGCCCTGGTGAAGGAGCACGTGGAGAGTAACGCTCTGTACGAGGGGCTTTCCGAACGGGAGCAGACGGAGGCAGTGACGAATCTGTTGCTGAGCACGGCCGTCCCGCTGCGTGACGGTGACTCGTACGTCAGTCCGCGCCATCAGGGAGCCGGAATCGTCAACGTTCCCGCAGCGACGTCGTCGTCGGTACTTGTAGCGGTGGAAGGGGGCGGCGATTCCGCTCACCCGAAGGCTGAACTGGGTGATGGAACCAGCGGTTGGAGTTTCACGCTTGAACTGACCAACCTGGCCGATTCTCCGGCTGCATACGCGCTTGACGCGGCCGCGCTGTCTGAGCGTATCGAAGATGGCCTGTTTCAGCAGCACTCGGAGGATTGGACCGGTCGGGGAGTCAGTGTCAGTTTTTCCGGCGATGTGACGGAATCGGGCCCTGCTGACGGCAACAACGATGGACGGGTCACAGGCGGAAGTGACTTCGGCGTTACGGTACCTGCACGGGGATCGGCGAGGGTTACCGTGACCGTCACACCGGAGGCAGAGTTTGCATCCTTCGCGCAGAACAACACTCCGAATGGCACGTTCATCGATGGATTCATCTTTTTGAAGGGTGAAGCGGGCGCTGCCGACCTGAGTGTTCCCTTCCTGGGCTTCTATGGTGACTGGTCCGCCGCGCCCGTATTCGACGCGAACCTGTGGAGCGGCGAGGCCCATATCTATGGCACCGCACTCGCCAACCGAAACACGGGATCACCGCTCGGACTCAATCCGCTGGATCCAAACGTGATCAACGGCGTATTCAATGCCTCAGACATACAGCCCGACCGCTTCGTGGTGTCCAATCAGGCATGGTCCGCCGCTCCGAGCGCCATGCAACCGGTGACGGGAACCTTACGTACGGTGAGTAACCTGACTTATGAGTACACGAATGAGGCGGGCGAAGTCGTGCGACACTACTCATACGGCGGGGTCCGCAAATCCCTCTACAACCCCACCGTGGGCACCGTGCTATACGCGGAGGCCACGGTCGGCGCGCCTGTTTTCGATGGTCGCGACGACGGCGGAAGGAACCTGCCCGAGGGGAAATACACGCTGACTCAAAAGGCTACGGTAGCGGGGACTGAAGAGGTACAGAGCCAGTCCTTCGACTTCTATTACGATCTGACTGGCCCGCAGATCGGCGAGCTGGTGCGCGAGGACGTTGAAGGTGACACCGTACTGTCCTTCACCGTAACGGACAATAGCTGGCTCTCGGCTATTGACTTCCATGATCCGAGCAGCGGAGGCTGGTTCTACCGAGAATTTGCGGGAGAGCCTTCTTACGCCGATGGCGTCTACACCTACAACTTCACGGTGCGCGTCTCCGACTTGCAGCGTGCCTGGACGGATATGGGCGGCAGTGGCGACGTGCCCGATACAGTGCCGCTGTACGCGTGGGACTATGGGTTGAATTCCTCCCGGCCGCTTAATGCCACGATCCGGCCGATCCCGATGACGGCATTAGCGGTAGAGCCGTCCGACATGACTTTGGCGCCGGGCCAGAGTGCGCGGGTCTCCGCCAGTTACGAACCGGCCGAGGCCAACGAGACCGAACTGCAGTGGACCAGTTCGGATGAGAGTATCGCCACCGTGGCAGGCGACGGTACCGTGACCGCTCACGGCGTAGGCCAGGCGATGATTACCGCTACCTCTGTGTATGCTCCTGAGGTTTCGGCGTCGGCAACACTGACGGTTGCCGAGGTGGATGCGGAGCAGGGAATTCTTCTCTCGACAGACGAACTCACCTTGCCAAGCGGTGGGTCGGGAACGTTGACTGCCCTGCTCGCCCCGGAGTTCGCGGACGCCGAGGTGGCATGGCAGACTTCCGATTCGGACCTAGTGGAGGTAGAGGCCGAGGGTGTCATTGCCAGGCTCACCGCGGCGGACACTTCGGGGGAGGCGACCATCACTGCCAGCTTTAGCAGGGACGGTCGGGAGTATGCGGCCTCCGCTGCCGTCAAAGTGCGGCAACCTGACTATGACGACTACGTTATCGACGCGGACGGCAGGCTTGAATACTATCGAGGTTCGTCTACATCCGCGCGTGTTCCGGGCAATGTGAAGATCATCGGTGCCGAGGCCTTCGCGGGGGCCTCTATGCAAAGGGTGACAATACCGGCCGGTGTAGTTGAAATTGAGGATCGGGCCTTTGCCGGAGCACCGAATCTGGTGGAGTTGATCTTCGAAGATAGCGATGAGAATCCAAGTCAGCTCACAACGATAGGATCCGACATCATTTACAACACGCTGCGTTTCCAGCGCACGGATCTTCCACGCAGTGTTCGTACTGTCAAGAGCGGAGCCTTCCGGAACTCGACGATTCAACACATCTCCCTGCCTGGTGGTCTTATCGAGATCCCGGACAACATGTTCGCCTATGACGCCCAACTGGGAGACGTAACGGTCTCGGATGATGTGACCACCATCGGAGCCAGTGCCTTCGCCGGGACCCCCATTGGTGAACTCAAACTGGTAGATGCTACGGGCGCCTCAGTGGGTAGCGGGCTTCCGGCGAAGCTCACCGCGATTGGTGATAGTGCATTCAGCGGCACGGCCTTGACATCTGCCGTGCTTCCTTCGGGGGTGCGGTCACTGGGCGGCGGCGCGTTCGCACAGGCGCAGCAGCTGACCGAGGTAACACTGAACGATGGATTGGCGTCAATCGGTCAACAGGCCTTCGCCGGAACTGGGGTCAGCAGTTTGGGTGTGCCGGATTCGGTGACCTCGGTGGGGCGAGGCGCCTTCGCATACATGGGCGCGCTGCGAACCATCCACCTTGGGGCTGGTATCGGAGAAGAGCAACTGATCGCCGGCTTCACCGGTGACGGCTCCTTGGCTGAGGTGACGGTCAGCGAGGAATCGGATGCGTACATCGTGACTGATGGAGTTCTTTTTACGAAGGACATGACGCAGTTGATTGTGTTCCCCCGGGCCCGTGCACAAGGGGCAACCGAGTACACCGTTCCCGACGGCGTACAGGGTATCGCCGAGGAAGCCTTCTACCAGGCGAGCGTTTCGCAGGTGTCCTTCCCGGAGAGTCTTCGCATGATCGGACGTTATGCGTTCATCAATACTGAACTCACAGAGATCGTGTTGCCCGATGAGTTCGAGACACTGGAAACCCACGCATTCCAAGGCGTCGGCACCTTGCAGAGCGTGGACTTGGGAGGCACGGTAACCGTCGGCAGCTACGCCTTCGATAGTGATACCTCACTCAGTAGTGTGAACATGCGGCCAGAACTGGGGCGCTTGACCACCATCCAGGCCGGTGCCTTCGCCACGGCGCCGATCAGGGAGTTGATAATGCCCGACTCGTTGACGGAAATCGGCGGTGGCGCTTTTATCAACAATTCCCAACTGGTCACTGTGCACATCGGAGCTGGGGTGACGGCGATGGACAGTGCGGTGTTCACCGGTTCGAACAACCTGCGTAATCTGACGGTTTCTGAGGATAACCCGGTCTATTCTGCAGAGCAGAATGTGTTGTATGCGGCCCAGTCGGACGGATTGCACCTGGTGCTCTCACTGCCCACAAATACCTTCACCTACTATCGGGTGAAGGATGGTACCGTGCAGATCGACCAGCAGGCCTTCCGTAACAACGGCAGCCTGCAGCGCGTGTATCTGCCAGATGGACTGAAGACTATCAGCGTTGGAGCGTTCAATAACACCTCAGCGCTGGAGGAGGTACGTTTCCCGGATAGCCTGGAAAGCGTTGACGGGTTCTATATGAACAGCTCGCTGCATACGGTCGATTTCGGAACGCGCATCAGCAGCATCAATGAGAACGCCTTCATGGGAAAGATGCCGGAGCGGATCGTCGTGCGCGGAGGGCAGGATGCTGTTGTGCGGGATTCGATGGATTTCGAAGATACTGACCAAGTCTCTGCGTACTACGGTGAAGGCGTGGCGAGCGTGGGATATTCCTACGGAACATTCCCGCAGATTCTTGTCCTGCCATCCAGCTTGACGGAGCTCAGCCTTGCGACGTACTCACTGACATCGGTAGCGGATCGTGTGGTGTACGTTGATGCGGACGAGGGATCGCAGGCCTGGAATGTAGCTTCAGAAGCGCTTGCCAATGCGGGATTGGATCCGACGACGCAGTTGCGCCGTTACGTCCCTCTTTCGGCGCAGCTGGGAGTTGTCGATCTGCCCGACGGCGGAGAGCCGGGATTGGTGGAGGTCACCATCACGGGTGGTGTTCTTGAGGGAGCGCATCAGGCGCGCGTCGTCACGGTAGATGCGGAAGGAACTGCAAGTGGGCTGACAGAGTGGATGGACGCACAGGAGATCGACGGGGGCTACGCGGCGTCGTTGACGTTCGACGTTCCTGCAGACTCCACCGAGGTTCGTGTTGAGATACGCGATCATACCTATATGACTCGGCGTTACCAGCTCGATGGGACGTTAGAAGTTCCAGAGCCGACCCCGCAGCCCGAACCGACGGACGAGCCGACCCCGCAGCCCGAACCGACGGACGAGCCGACCCCGCAGCCCGAACCGACGGACGAGCCGACAGGCGGTCCAACAGCCGCGCCCGTCATTCCAAGCAAAGCAAATGCCTTCGTAGTTGACGGAACGGAGATTCTCTTCGGGCGGAGTTCCGACGTGCCCTTGATGGGGGATTGGGACGGCGATGGCTTGGCAACGCCGGGTGTGAAGCGCGGTAACACGTATTACCTCGTCAACTCGCTACGAGGCGGTCAAGCAGATGTTGTATTCCACTATGGGAAGGCTGCGGATGAGCCACTTGTTGGTGATTTCAATGGCGATGGAAGGGATACTGTGGCGGTTAAACGCGGCAACGCCTACTTCGTTCGTGACACTCTGACGGGCGGTCCAGCCGATCTTGCTTTCTACTATGGTCGCGCCTCCGATCGGCCGCTGGCAGGAGATTTCGACGGTGATGGGCGGGATACCATTTCGGTTCGCCGTGGAGCTGTTCTCTACGTGAATAACGAGTTGACGGGTGGGGTGCCCACCATGACGCTCCACTTCGGCAGGGCATCGGATGTGCCACTGGCGGGCCGCTGGGATTCCGATCAGCAGGCCGATACGCTCGCGCTGATACGCGGTGGAGTACTGTATGTGAATACAACGCCGGAAGGCACAGGCGCTACGGAGAGAACCGTGGAAGTGGGCAATGCCAATCACTACTTGGTAGGAGGCGCCCCGGGCCGCCCGGATACGGTTGTATTGCACGGGTGACCGTCTTGTTGTGGACGGTGACTGTTATGGGCGGTGACGAGGCCCTGACAGAAAGGGGTGGTCGAATGCGGGGAGGCAGTCCCTGGCGCCATCTCGGCCGGAACGGGCCGGGAGGCGATCAATACTCCGCGGGCTTTTGCGCCTTGCGCAGAGCCACGTGTGTGGCGCTGGCATGCGGTGGGGGAGTTCTTCTGGTGTGCGCGGGATGCGGTGGTGATGTCGACCCCTCCCCGACGTCGCCCGCAGTGGAAGAATCCTCCCTCGGAAGCGGAGCCTCAACACCGCCGTCGTCGGATACGGGCGATCCCCAAGACCCGCAGGTGTCGCCATCGCAGGTGGATCCGGACGTACCGATGGGCATTGAGAAACGGACAGACACCCCCGAAACAGCCGAGCCGCCCGTAGTGGTGGATACCAACCCGGCGATTCCGGTGCCTCCGACGCCGAGCCTCGCCACCGATTAGGCAAGGTGGCCGCCTAGGTGAGGGCTGAAGGTGCAATCAGGGCGATGGGATGGGTGGCGGTTCCACCTAGCCACTGCCAGTCGCAGACTGTCGGGAGACTGTTGGAGATTCGAGAGACGTCTTCAACGTGCTCGGCATCGTCGTCAGGGCGGCGTTCGACTCGGCAGCCGATTCTGCCGAAGAACAAACTCCGCGCCGGGAGCGAATCAACCGATGCGGAGCTCTGCGCGCTCGAAGGGACTCGAACCCCCAACCTTCTGATCCGTAGTCAGATGCTCTATCCATTGAGCTACGAGCGCAAGGTCGCTTAGGACAACGAATACTGTACCGCTGAGAGGCGCTTATAGCCAAACGGAAGGTGATGGTGGCTATCACATTTCGTCAGAATGTGGTGTGATGTACTCCTCGTGAGGATTCGGCTGCGAGAGTGAGAGGCGCATCTAGGCTGACCTGATCGCGCTTCGATTTGCGGTGCTGCACTTCCGTTCGGAACGGTGTTGTCGCGGTGTTGAGTGGCGTTCTTATCGGCTCAATGGTGTGCTCGTCGGCCGAGGCGGGCTTACAACGTAGTCAAGTGCGTAGATCTTCGGAATGAGGAGAGGACCACGTCGATGTACGGCAGGTCCTCATCGCGGGACTGAGCGAGTGCATCTTCGGCATAGCCACAGGAAAGAAGAGGGCGTGTGGTGTGGTGGTGAAGGTGAGATTTCCGCATGAGCGCAGGAGAAGAAACATGTGGATGAGGAGGAGAGGATCAGCTCATGAGTAGGCGTGCGGCTATCGCCTAGGAACACTGAGGCAAGTCTCCGGCCTATTCACCGACTCTTTAATAAGCTCTGGGAAGGCTTTAGAATGTTCGCCATGGAAAAAGAGCGTGACATGGCCACCGCTTGGCGCGAGTGGCGCGACCAGCGTGATACAGCGCTGGCCGAGGAGCATGGCTGGCTCAGTCTGATCTCCTTTACTTGGCTTTCGGAGGAACGATCCCGGCTCGCACACTTTCCGGGGTACTGGTACACGGACCGCGATGAAGCAGCCGGATCGTTCCGCAAGGGAACTTCTTCAACAACGCATTCGGCAGATGTACGACGCAACGGAGAGTCGTTCGCCGGCGAGGCTGTTTTCGCCCTGGAAGACGGCGAGTCCGACTTCTCGTTGTCGTCGGGAACGCGGGTTGCGGAAGTTGTGCGGCGCGGAGGGCGGTATGCAGTGCGGGTGCGTGACTCGTCCGCACCAACACTGTTGGCTTTTCAGGGCGTTCCCGTGTTCGATTTCGATCCGCAGGCCGTCGTCGTCGGTGAATTCATCGCATATGACGAACCACGCGAGGTGGCGATCGAGACGGCCCGCAAATCCGTTTCGGGCCGGGTGACCCTGGTCGGCGACGTTGAGTTTACATATGCCGGCGAGCAGTGCCGTCTAGCGGTGCAGGGGCGGCAGGATGGTGAACTCACCGCCGTGTTCTACGACGCGAGTAACGGCACGACGACGGCGGACTGGCGTTCCGTCAGCTTCGCCGGTCCTGGGGGGTCGCGTGGAAGCGTGACGATTGATTTCAATCGCGCGGTGAACTTCCCCTCCGCCTTTACTCCCTTCGGCACCTGCCCGAAGCCACCAGAAGGCAATACCTTGCAGGTATCGGTCTTGGCGGGGGAGCGCCGTCCCGCGCCGTGGATCGACCCGGGCGCAAGTGTGCAATAGCTGGTTTTGGCAGCGCTAACTGTCAACATGTAGACGGATGGGCGGATGGTATGTGCCACTTCGCCCATCCGTTCTTTATAGATGGGCTGGCGGTTCGCGCAGCCACGCCCGCCATCGCGATGCAGCTAGCGCGGCGGAGGCGGGCACCTCGACCGTGCTACCGACATTGCGTGTTACCCGAGGGCGTTGCCTGAGGGGGTTACAGGAGAGCGTTGCTCGAGGGCGCCGAGCGCCCTAGTCCCGTGACGATCCGCCAAGCTCCGCCTGTGCGTGTTACCCGAGGGCGCCGAGCGCCCTGGCAAGCGCGGGCCGTACCGGCAAATCGTAAGTTCCCACATATTCTTCGACATTCCCTTTGAATTGCCGCTTGAAGTGCAGTACCCCGGCGTCGGATGCCTGTTCGGTGAAGTCGCCGGTGATGCCGAAGAAGTTGTACCACCGTAC
>SUUB01000015.1:0-13663 GCA_015062745.1 Actinomycetaceae bacterium | reverse complement strand
TTGAAGTGCAGTACCCCGGCGTCGGATGCCTGTTCGGTGAAGTCGCCGGTGATGCCGAAGAAGTTGTACCACCGTACGTCGTGCTCGGCTGCCCACTCGAACATGGCCCGATGAATCAAGTAGATGCCGTAATACGACTGGTACTGGGAATAGGAGCCCGACAGCAGGTAGACCAGCTCATGCGGAGAGTGGATGAAGAAACTAGCCGCCAGTAGCACTTCGTTGCCATCGTGCTCCTGGATGGCCCGGGTCTCTTCCTCTCGGCGATCGAGTAACTCGAGCCGGGCACGGTGCTCTTTGAGGGCGTTACGTTGCTTCTTCCCGAAATTACGCCCTTCTGCTTGTGCCTGAGCTTCGTGCTCTTCCAGCTCCGCGACCTTCGGGAGAATGTCATCGCGTTCGGCAGCAATGAGTTCCAGTGCCTTGTCGCAATTCAAATAGGCGGCAGGCAGCATGCAGTTTTCGGGACCGAGCTGCTCTAGGAGGTCGCGATAGAAGGAGAAGGCGTTGTTCGAAATACTGTGCATAGCGGTGTGCTCTGCGGTGTAGTTCATGATCTGCTCGAAGGCGGGGAACTCGTCAGGCGTGAGAAAGCGGATCTCAACACCATTGGTTCCCTTCCGGTTGAATCCCGTGCGTACCACTTGGCCGCAGGAAGCCATTGCGTCAGGGAGACTCATGGAGTCCAGATCTTTGACGTACACGTAGCGCATCTGAATATCGGAGGAATTGTAGAACTCACGTTCCACACGCGATGCCCCAAGTGCTCCCATAATCTGGTCAAAGACGACTGCCTGCGGGTTGTCCTCCGTCGGGGTAATGTCCTCATAGAATCTCCGGGACAACAGAGGGTTGAACCGTAGTGAGACGATGCGACGATCCTTGGCGAGGAAAAGCTTGAGCTGTGCGAAGAACGTGGCCACGAGTTCAGCGTCCGACCAGTCGAGATGGGGCCCATAGGCGATGGTCGCGCGGCCGAAGAATCGCTTCCAAGGCTGAAGGAGCACCGCTGCGGCGGCAACAATGTGCTCGCGTTCGGTTGTTCCATCGTCGACGAGCCCGACAAACTCGACGTCGTACCCTTCAGCGCGGCGAACAGCGGCATAGGACGGTAACTGTGTGTAGAAGAAACGGTCCTGGGATTGCGCGAATGCCGCGTAGGCAGATTCAGACAGGCGGACAAATCTCATAGCACCATTTTCCACGATCCGCCCGGGGTGCGCAGGAGCATTATTGGGGAAGGCGTGGGAGTGACAATGTGGAATGCGTCAAGTTACTGAGCATGCGGGATTGTACGGCGGGAGGCGTGGGCGTGGGTTGGGAGTTGCGGGCGTGGGTTGGGAGTTGCGGGCGAGAAGTGGAGGGTTTTGCAAGAAGTGTCGTGATATTCCCGAAGTTTCTTGATGAACCCTCCACTTCTCGTCGTCTCGGGCGGGGTCTCGCCGTCGGGCTGCCCGGGCGGGGTCTTGCCAAAGTGGTTGCCTCGGGTGGTGTCTCGCCGTCGGGCTGCCCCAGTTACGCCCGATGCATAGACAATTGGCGGGCCTCTGATTCAGACGGTGTGGCCTAATATCATCCAGCATGGCTCCCGCCAGACAATTGGGCGGGCTCCTGCCAGCCACCCCTAGTTGGGATAATGATGCCATGCGGATGTGAACGCCACGATCGTGCCGTGAACGCTACAGGTTGCCAAGGCGACTATTGTGCCGGGAACGTTACGGTTTGTGAACGCCACGATCGTGCCGTGAACGCTGCACGGTTGTGAAGGTGGTAATCGTGGCGACGCTCTGCAAGGGGTAGGCCGTCCAGTCAAGGAGGTGCCAGATGAATCTATTTGATCTACCGGCCGCGGAGGAACTGGTCTCGGCGCTTTTCGTCATCCTCTTCTGCGGACTCATCGGTGTGGAACGGGAGGTTCGCCGTAAAGACGCCGGGATCCGCACGCATATACTCGTCGGCTTGGGAAGCTACCTGTTCACCTTGGTGTCGCTGTACGGGGTGCCGGAGATGCTCACGGGCAACCTGCGTTGGGATGCTTCGCGGATCGCCTCGCAGATTGTTTCCGGCATTGGTTTCATCGGCGCGGGCGTCATCTTCTTTGAGCATGACAGCGTGCGAGGCCTTACCACTGCGAGTGCGATCTGGGTAGCTGCTGCTATCGGAATGGCGTGCGGTGCCGGCATGATCACCATTGCCGGGCTGGTCGTAGTTCTCTATTTCATTGTGATCTTGGCTGTCGCTCCGCTGGTGCGGCATCTTTTGCACCGGGGATCAGACGGCACCCTGCGGATTACCTATCTCGATGGCCGCGGGGTGCTGCGTGCTCTGCTCTTGGAGGCAACCGGCAGGGGATTTGAGACGATGGTGACGGCCAGCCGGCAGGTCGACCGTGATGGGCGCAAGGACGTCGTCGTCGAGCTGCGTGTGACCGGTGGAAAAGATGTGCCGGAGCTTGTCACGGCTCTCTCGGTGCTCGACGGCGTCGTCGGTGTCGAATTGCTGGAGGATCCGGAGAGGTGAGGTGGTGCCTCGGGCACATCCGTGGAGGTGGCGCGGCCGTGCGCAACTCATGAGTGCCGAGGCACAATAACGGCCGGGACGTGCCGAGAACACCCGCAGTTCCGGGTGTTACGAGAACGCACGCACCGGGCCGGACGCCGTCACGTCTACCACGGTGACCCCGCTTGGGGGAATCGGAGCTGTGGCGCGTGAGTGGTGTCCGGTAGAAGGGATTGACGACTCGCACTCGGAGCCGCATGGAAATGAGGGAGAGATGATCGGAAAGTACACTGTTGTCACGCTCTGCGGCAGCACGCGCTTTAGGGAGGCTTTTTTGGAGGCGCAGAAGCGACTGACGCTGGCGGGCAATATCGTCATCAGCGTCGGCTTGTTCGGCCATTCCGGCGACGACGAGGTCTGGGAGGGGATGCCCGAGGACACCCGCACGAAGACGAAGGAGATGCTCGACGACATGCATAAGCGGAAAATCGACATGGCCGACGAAATCTACGTGATCAACGTGGGCGGCTACATCGGTGCCAGCACGGCCTCGGAGATCGAATATGCGCGGCGTGCAGGGAAGCGAGTTCGTTACCTGGAAGGCTAGCGCTAGTCCCCTAATTCGGGGCGATGCGGGGCAAGCGGCCCAGGCACGGCTTTTCCCTTGCCCATTGGCCTGTGGCATAGGAGGTATGCGGCGAACCATTCGGCAAACAACTCACGTGCGTCTTTCGGTTGAGACTCATCTCGGTGATCGACATCGGCGCGAACTTGCTCGGCTGCGTCGCGAGCACGATCGTTGACCAACATCGCATACACCTACCTTCCGTTGCGGCTGCTATGTCAATGGTAAACACTCGCTCCGACGCGAATTGGTGCATGTACGGGTGCGCAACGCACTAGCTGTACTGATCGGGGAGGTTTTTCAACTGTATAAAGGCGGCAGCATCGGCAGATCTGCTGCGATGAGAGCCCTTAGACCGGCTCGAATTCACGCACCAGTTCGACGACGGCGTCGTCGCGCCCGTTGGCGAGAATATCGTCACGCACGGTGGGCCAACTGAGCGCGCGCCGGATAAGGGCCGCGTCGTACTCGTCAAATGTTTCAGCCATGCCCCTCTTGGTGAGGGCGTTGAGTTGTTTGTACGCGCGAGTATCCGCAGCCTTTCTTTCCGCATCTTCGGGAGGGTAGCCACCGCCGAAGTCGCCGTCGAAGAGTTTGTCGAGTGTGCACTGCAGGTTGATCTCGCCAAGCCACCCGTAGTTCAGGCCGAGTGGTAGCGAGATGGCGTTGCCGTCATTGATGCGTCCGAAGAGGAAGGCGTCCTGTGGCGTCTGCACGAACCCGCAGATGACGGAGGGGAGACTGTTGCACGCCAGCATCATTCCCTGGCCGGAGGAACAACCGGTCACGACGAAATCCAGCGCACGGCTGGAGAGCAGCAAACTGACGCTCATAGCGGCGTCGATATATGAATAGGAGAGGTCGTCATCGTGATGAAGGCCGAAGTTGATGACGGTATCGTTGCGAGCGCTGCGCTCGACCGCGTTAACCGTGCAGCGGTAGAGAGTGTCATTCTTGGAGCGCTGCGACGCGGCCTGAATAACGCCGATTCTCATGCGGACAGCCTTTCTAGAGTTAGGGGGTTAGGGTTATAGGAGCTTTTGAGTCATAGGACATTTGGGGTTGCCGGGGGTGTCGGCCTGGCGTGGTAAAACGTTGATACCCCGCCGATTGCTCGACGGGGTACCGTGCCTCTCGCGGAGACGGCGGGATTTGAACCCGCGAGGGACCTTTCAGCCCCTACCTTCTTAGCAGGAAGGCGCACTCGACCGGACTATGCGACGTCTCCGAGTAGTCCCAGAATAGCGTGATGAGCCTCGCGAGTCCACCTCGCCGGGGAGCATTCCTTGTGACGTAGGAGCATTATTGCTGGTCAGAGGCCATACGGCTAATGTCGCCAAGTTGCGACAGCCAGGCGACAAGCTCGCCAAATCTGTCCTGTACGGTTAATACCGCAACGAAGGGAATCGCTCCTTGACCTGCGGAAACACTTGACTGTGGAAACAGCAGAGAGCGATCGCTTCTCACCATCCCGGGTAGCCGGGCTGGTCGGCTGGAGAATCCAGCCGGGGTGCTCGGTGGAACCCGCACGGGGATCACCACCCGGAAATAGGGCATTACCGCCCAGAAACAGAAAGAAGGATAAAGACCATGACCCGACAGCTTCCACGCAAGCGTGCACTACAGACACTCGCGCTCTTCGGCGGATTCGCTCTGATCGCCTCTGGCTGTTCAACAAATGTCAGTGACGATTCGAAGGAAAGCGAAACAGCGGTTGCGACGGCGCCAGCAACCACGATTGCGGGCGACAACGTGCAGACCACTGAGATCGATGGCGACGTCACCAATGTAAACGATGATTCTGCTGATAGCGGCGACGATGTGGCGGACAACACCACCGACGCCCCTGATGCGGCGGATACGAACGACATCACGGACCCGGAGTGGTTGGAGGCGGCCGCTTCTTCCGAGAAGACAATTAATGGTGGTCCATCGGTCAATATCACCGAGTCTGACACCGTCATCACCATCAAGGGTGATTGTGAATCACTCAATATTCTCGGTGCGAACGTGACAGTGTTGGCCGAAGACATATCGGTCCTCAGTATCACAGGTAGCAATGTGAAAGTGTTTGGCGAGGAAATCGGCACCGTGCAGTTCACAGGCTCAGACAACACCATTGTGTGGTCAGATGTTTCCGAGCCGACTGTTGGTTCTGAGCTTGGCACGAATAACACTATCCGGCGGGCTGAGTGACGACGCTTCTGCCTCGTGAGGCAACTGAAAGCGCTCGCGGGGCAGTGAGTCGGCTCTGCGGTCGACCACACAACTAACGCCGGCCCGCCCAACTGGTGCAGGCGCACAGAAGTAATGTGTGGGCGCAAAAGTAGTGCGGGCCAAACGCGTCAGCTGTGCGCAACCGCAGCAACAACTACTAGGTGTGGCTGAGAGGAATGCACTCCTCCCAGCCACACCTATATGATGAGCACGATATCGACATTTCCAAGCGAGGGGCGCAATGTCCGTGAATACAGGTGCACCGCGACGGGCGGACAAGCCGGTCGTTCTTCTTGTCGACGACGAGGCAGCCATCACCGACGCGCTCGCTCCCTATCTTGAGCGCTCAGGCTTCACTGTTCACATAGCTGCCAACGGTGAAGAAGGTCTGGCGTGCCACGAGGAGCTGGGACCGGATATTGTGGTCAGCGATGTCCTTATGCCGGTTATGGATGGTCGAGAAATGGTTCGCCGCATCCGCAGCCAGGGTGGCTGGACGCCGGTTATTCTTCTCACCCAAATCGATGTCTCCTACGAGCGGTCTGCTGCTCTGGACGAGGGTGCCGATGATTACCTCTCCAAGCCGTTCGACCCGCAGGAACTCGTTTCTCGCATCCGAGCGGTATTGCGCCGCAGTGCGGGAAGTTCTGGCGTGGGAAACAACACGCCCAAGCCGCTTTCCGCAGCGGAGCGGTTGGTATGCGGCGAACTTGTGGTGGACCGCACGGCCCGCCGGGCCTACCTTGGCGAGCGTGAGTTGATACTCACCCCGAAGGCATCTCTATTGCTTGACTACCTCATGACCCACCCGAATGAGTTGCATACCCGTGAGCGTCTCTTAGCAGCACTGTGGGGTATCGACTTTGTGAGCTCGACCCGGGCAGTCGACCATCGCATCAGGGAAATACGTCGAGTTCTTGGGGATGACCCAACACATCCGCAGTACATCGAGACTGTTCCCTCCGTCGGCTATCGCTTCATTGGGAAGGTGCACTCATGAGGGGCGACGCGCATCCCGGATGCGGTGCTTCACTGCGGCACAGGGCCGGGCGTGATCGCGTCCTCTGTTTGGTGGAACCCGGCTTCGACGCCTCACCGAGGAACACGCAGAGGAACGCACAGCGAAGTGGAAGGAACCTGGTATGAGCCAACAATCGACACATCCCATGGAGCCGTCGCGTCGCCTTCCGCGTGTACGGGCGATCTTGCTGTGCCTCCTTCCCGCGTTAGTGGCGGCGGTAGGCGCTGTTATGTGGCACTTGTCGGGCGAAGGACGACGCCTCAACATTTCGATCACCTTTCCCGGTCTGCTCGCGCAACTCGGGATAATGACCAGCCTGCTGATAGTCGCCGTCGTCGCGATCCGGTGGCGATTCCGGGAACGTTTTCAACAGGGCTGCATGGCAGGGGAAGAAGCCCGCCGCGTCGCCCACCGGCAGTTCCTGCAGCGCCTCGATCACGAACTGAAGAACCCGCTCACCGCCATGCGCGCCGCAGCCAACGGGGAGGATTCCGCGCAGAGCCGGGCCATTATCGACACCCAGTCGCAGCGAATGAGTCGGTTGCTGACGGATCTGCGCAAGCTCTCGGACCTGGAAACCGCTCCGCTGAGCATTGAGGATGTAGATATTGAGGAAACGACGCGCGACGCCGTTGCCGCGGTCGAGCAGGAATTAGCCGCCCGTGGGGAGACACGCGCCTTCGATGTGACTTTCCCGGAGGCGCCCTGGCCGTTGCCGACGGTGCGCGGCGACGGCGACCTCTTGTACTCGGCGATCTACAACCTTGTATCCAACGCCGCAAAATACACCGACGAAGGCGCCGTGATCGAGATACGCGGCAGCCAGCGGCAGGGAACTGTGACACTGGAGGTGGCAGATACCGGAATCGGTATCCCGGCAGAGGATGTGCCGGTGGTGTGGGCGGAGCTTTCTAGAGCGGCGAACGCGCGCAGCCGCCCGGGGTACGGGCTCGGGCTCGCGCTGGTGAACACGATCGTGTCGCGGCATGGAGGCAGCGCCGCCCTGAGCTCGCGACTGGGGGTTGGAACGAGTACATCGATCACGTTGCCCATTGCGTAGGCGGTTGGATGGGGTGCCGCCCATCGGCGGGGGTGTTCGTATCGGCTCGTAGGTGACCGGTGAATCTTGTGGACCGGGCATACGAATGCCGGGGCGCTCGTCGGAGGCCCCGGCATGTGGCGGTAGCGGCGGGATTTGAACCCGCGGTGGCTATTAACCACACAGCATTTCGAGTGCTGCACCTTCGGCCGCTCGGACACGCTACCGTCACCTATCCTACAGAACCGGCCGGGAACTCGCGAACTCAAGGGCCTTGAGTTCGCGCACATTTTCGTCTTGCCGCGGGCCTCATATGGCTGCATCAGTATGGCTGTGAATTCTGTGCGGCTGGAGCCGATAGGGCCATGGACTTCCCATAGTTGGAGCTAACCCGGCCCGTTGTTTGAGCATGGTCGCGGCTTCGTGACCGGCACTTGAGTGTGGGGCGCGTGCCGTGGTGCGGCGGATCGAGTGGACCGGGCGCTGAACGGCCAGAAGGGCCAGGTGCCGCTGGCCCAGATACTGATGGCTAGACGGCGTACGGTGTAGCGCTCCAGGCTGTGAACCTCGCCTGTTAGGTGTGCGATCTACCGAAAAAAGCACGCAGCACAGTGGTGCATTCTTCCTCGCGGATCCCTCCGACCACTTCAACCTGGTGGTTGAGGCGCGGGTCGCGCAGCACATCGCGCACGGATCCCGCGGCGCCCGCCTTCTGATCCCAGGCGCCGAATACGACTCGTCGGATTCGCGCCAGAACAATCGCACCCGCGCACATTGTGCACGGTTCCAACGTCACGTATAGTTCACAGTCATCCAAGCGCCACTGGCCGATGGCGCGGGCCGCCTGCCGAAGGGCGTTGATTTCGGCATGGCCGACGGGATCGGCGTGGGCCTCCCGAGTGTTCCACCCGCGCCCAATAACCTCGCCATTGCGGACTACGAGAGCGCCAACCGGAATATCGCCGCTCTGTTGTGTGCGTTGGGCGATTGACAGTGCCTCGCCGATCCATGCTTCTTCCAGCTCATACATCACGGCCAGCCTACCGGTTTCCAACGGGCTGAGAAGCTCGACGAGGCAACGCGGTCCGTTCGTACGGCAGTGCGCATGTCCGACGTCGTCGTAGGGCTCGGTCGATGTGATGAGTGGCGGACCTGCGGCGACGGCGGTGTCGGACTTCTTGGATGTCGTACTGGTGGATCATTCGACGTGGCAGCGCAGGCTCCTTCTCGCTGGTAAGTTTGAGCTATGCGTACCCAGATCATTGAGCACCCATTGGTGGCACACAAACTGACTCTTTTGCGTGACCAGGACACCCCGTCGCCGGTGTTTCGTCAGCTCGTCGATGAGCTGGTCACACTGCTTGCCTACGAGGCAACTCGGGACGTGCGTGTGGACGCCGTCGACATTACGACGCCGGTGGCCCCAACGACGGGCGTAAAACTGGCCAAGCCACGCCCGATGGTGGTTCCGATTCTGCGCGCCGGCCTGGGAATGCTGGAAGGCATGGCGAAGCTCCTCCCTACGGCGGAGATCGGCTTTCTGGGAATGAAGCGCGATGAGACGACCTTGGAGGCCATTACATACGCGAACCGTCTGCCCGATGACCTGTCAGGCCGTCAGTGCTACATCCTCGATCCGATGCTCGCCACCGGCGGTACGCTCGTTGCCTCCATCAACTATCTGTTGGAGCGCGGTGCACGCGAGGTGACCTGCGTGTGTATCCTCGCTGCTCCGGAAGGAATTGCAGCCGTGGAGGCGGCCGTGGGTGACCGCGCCGACGTTTCAATCGTCGTCGCCGCACTCGATGAGGGCCTGAACGAAAACAGCTATATCGTTCCCGGTCTGGGGGACGCCGGCGATCGTCTGTACGGCGTCGTGAACTGAGAGCTGATAACCGAATCGCGCACCAACCGGGCGATCTGAACCAACCGGGCGATCTGAACCAACCGGGCGATGGTGCACACATGGGGTGATCGTGCGCCAACCAGGCATTCGTGAGCCGATGCCCGGCTCGTTCACCGACCAACCGTGAACCGGCGCCCGGGTTGTGAACCACCGATCTAAGCGCGAATTGACAACCGGATCGCAAACCGACGACGAAGGGAAGCAATGTCAAAGAAGAAGCGCCGCAATAACCGGCCGAACCGAACATCCGGAACTCCCAAGCCCAAGCGCGTTGTGATTCCGTTCGTGGAGCGCCCCTTCGAGGGTCTGCCCATGGAGGCGGAGTTGGTGGCCATGCGGGAGATTCTGCCGTTGGCCACGATGGACGTGCGAACCACGGAGGAATATGGGAGCGCCGAGCTGACGCTGGCGAGCATCCTTCCCGGGATGGCTGCGGCAATTCGCAGGGAGGACGGCGTGCTCCTGGTTGCCATGCAGACTGTTATGCATTCTGGTGATGCCTCGCTCGATGTTGCGGCTCGTATCATCGCTGGGCTGGATCTGGCAGCGGGCGAGACTTTCCATATGCCTGACCAGCCCGAGCCGGGTCCGCGGATGCAAGATGTTTTGGACCCGCAGAGCTTCGAGAACTTCGCATTGCATGAAGAGCCGACCTTCTGGATGACTCCGGAGGAGGCAGCGAAGCCGGATAACCAAGAAGCTCTACGTTCTTCGCGTGAACAGTTGGTGCCAACTGCGGCGGTGGACGGCACTCCCGGCGCCTACTGGTGCCGCATGTCTCGCGAATTCCTGCGCTGGGTGCGATCGGAGCCGCGAGACCGCGTACTTGACGGATTGGCACGTCTGCGTGTGGCGGGCCAGTGCACATTCGACGAATCGCGCTTTGTTGGCGCCTTCCGCGCCCAGGGGTTGTTGATCCCGGTCTGGGAGTTGCAACCCGGCTCGGAGGCCGATGAGTTGGTGAAACCTCTAGCAGAGTTCGCCGCCACACTTGACGCCGCGATCGCTTCAACCGAACCGTTGACCGTTGACGAGAAACGTGCGCGGGCGGGGATCGTTTCCCGGCAGGTGACATTGCGTTAGGCGACGGTACCATTTCCCGGGCCCGTCTCGGGCAGCCTGCGACGGATGCTCAACGATGCGATGATGTTGTTTGGGTCCGTTTCGGGCAGCCGATGAATGCCGAGCAGCGGCGATGGTGTCTAGTTGTTCCGGGTCTGCCGGAAACAAGTACGAGGCGCGTCAGTGTGAACGTGGCCGCCGCGAACCAGGAGTCGCGAACCGGGAGGCATGAACACGGGAGGCATGAAGGGCCGCCCTGAAACGGCATGCGCAAAAGCGGTTGCCGCGAACCGGACGGTTATGAACCGGACCGTGTTTTGCGGGACTCCGACCGCCTGCTACCTATAGGGTAGATAGCGTGACCGAATCTGATCAGAACGTTGCCGTCATCATCCCCGCCAAAGATGAGGCAGATCGTATTGAAGCGACCATCCGTGCGGCACGCACCATCCCGCACGTCGATCTTGTTGTGGTGGTCGACGACGGTTCTTCCGATAACACGCAGGAGATCGCCCGCGCGGCCGGTGCAACCACCGTGCGCCATTCCACGAACCGGGGTAAGGCAGCTGCCATGGAAACTGGTGCTGCCGCCGTCGCCATGCGTGACGGTGAGGGCCATCCCAGCCGTCTTTTACTCTTCATCGATGCCGACTTAGGTGATTCGGCCACAGAGACTGCGCCGTTGGTCGAGCCGGTTGTCCGCGAGGTCGCCGACTGCACAATTGCAGCACTGCCGCCGCAAGAAGGAGCCGGCGGGCATGGATTCGTCGTCGGACTGGCCAGAAAATCAATCGAGCGTGCAACCGGTTGGACTCCGCGTGCTCCACTGTCCGGCCAGCGGTGCCTGAGCCGTGCGGCCTTTGAGGCGGCGCGCCCCTTGGCGGCAGGCTGGGGCGTGGAGGTCGGTATGACTATCGACCTGCTCGTTGCCGGCTACACCCTGCAGGAAGTGGAGTGCAACTTACGGCATCGCGCTACGGCGAATGATCTGTCCGGTCAACTGCACCGGGCCTACCAGTACAAGGATGTGCGTATCGCGGTTGCGAAGCGGCGGTTGCGCCGAGTGCGTGTGACGCGGAGCCTGCGGCATGGGATTCCAGCCGAGGAGTTTCAGCCGTTTAATGCTTTTGAGGTGCCGACGGCGTAGCGCCCGTGCCTGGCTCCATATCCGTCTGTTAAACACAAGGTCATGCTTTGACCGGGTCGTTTTGTTCGGTCTTCGCAGCGCTCTGCGCATCCGCATAGCGCGCCACCAAAGCGGCCCAGAGGGGGATCGCCACAATCGCCCCGAGTGCGGGAACTACGATCCCGGAGTCGTTGATGAAGAAGCCGACAGCGAGGGTTGCCCCCACGGCGATTATCGACTCTCGCAGCAACGGCAGGTCGCGCCACGCCGCCATGAAAGGCCCGGTGCGGAAGGATCTGCTGGTGGTGGCGTCGGTATCCCCCGCTTGATGCGTGGCACTGGCCTGCGCACCCTGGACGTGACGTGACGACGGGGTGGGATCGGCGGCTGCGTCAGCGTGCGTGCCTGCGCTCGCCGCTACCAGGGACCCGGAGCCTGAATCAGCGGCGTCGGCACGCGACGCGGAACGGGCCCGATGTTGTACATGCAGTCGCCAGGCGATAATGACCACCACCGCCACAACGGCAATGAGGAAAGCCACGACGGTCCAAGGCAGATTGAAGAATGATTGCGACAGCTTGCGGGAAATGACTTCAAACCCGCCGCCGTCGAGAAGCGACTGAATGAACCGGCCCATATGCGAGCGCTGTTCGGGCGGACGCAGATAGTCGATGAAGGAAAAGCCGAGTGACACGGCGAAGCCCGCGCCAAGGATTGCCAACACTCGAAGCCACGTCAAAGGAATACGCCAGACGAGGATTGCCAAGAGGGTGAAGCCGACGATGAGAGCCGGCGGTCCGCCGAAGTCGGCGCCTAGCGACGGCGACCCGTCCAGAAGCACGGCCACAGCAGCGACATTGAGCACGACCAGTCCTGCCCACTTGGGATTACCGTGGCGAATATGCCGTTCAGCGCTGTAAGCGGTCACCAGCAGAAGACTAACCGCGAACATTGCGAATGTCGCATTGCTCAGGCCGTAGAAGCGGCCGCCTACCTGGGGTTGTGTTCCCAGAAGGGATGCAAGCTGCAGGGGATAACCCGCACCTCCGGTGGCCAACACGTCGATAGCGAGAGTCGCCGCTGTAACACCGGATACCACCACCAGTGGTGCCGCGGGATCCCTCCACCGTTTCAATAGGCCTATTCCGGCGATGATGGTCGCGATCAGAACGATGCCACCAAAGAGTCCTAACGCCGGGTTGGCAAAGCGCCACCACGGCAGCAGATTCACCAGCAATGAGGCGACGGGCAGCGATGCGGTCCATGTGCCGAACTGAATGAGGAAGCGACGTGACTCAACGCCGCCGTCGTAGCGCAGACGTAGCGGGATCAGAATAACCACGATGCCGGCACACAACAGCATGACCAGGTAGAAGGGGCCGACGAGGGGCCGGACCGTCTGCGAACGGACTTGGTCGTCCACCAGCGTCGCAGCGGCGTCGGCACCCGAGCCTATGGTGTCCGCACCCGCAATCAGCGCGGATCCCACGGTGTGTTCCAGGGCGGGGGACTGCGGGTCGATCCAGGTCAAAAGGGTGGGAAGAAGGTCCGTCAATTGGATAAGGCCAAGTTGCCGGGTCGCGTCGGAACTGACCAGCCGCGCCTGAGTAGTACCCGAGGTGTCAATCCGTGGGCCGGCGGCGGCAAAAAAGCCCAGTTGCGGTGTGATGTCTTGGCTATCCCCAACCGAGGTGACAATGACGGTTGCATTAGGGGTCACAGCCTCGATTTGCTCCAGCAGTGCGCCGAAACGTGCGTCCAGTGCGGCAATCTCCGCGTCGACGTCGTCGGGAACTTCAGCGACGGGGGCGAAGGCGGAGCGCATTTTTTCAAATGCAGAAGAGGTCTCTGCGGGCTGTGTCGAACCGGTGGGTTCCAGCAACGCGTCGGGGTAGCGGACGGCTCCCAGATCGACAACGATGAGGTCCTTGTCCGCCGCCGCTTCCTGGTAGGCGTTCGCCGCGGCATCACGGGCCGCGTCCTGGCGCGGCGCGTCCTCGGTGGAGCCGGGAAGTGGGTCGACATCCACATAGTCGGCGCTTAACACGCCGTCGGACTGCGCGAGGGCCAGCGCGGCGCCGGGACCGATGGCCAGTGCATCTACTCCGGCGATTTCGTCACCCAAAAGGCCGATTTCAGCCTGGTAGGAGGATTGCTCATTGGCGTTG
>SUUB01000092.1 GCA_015062745.1 Actinomycetaceae bacterium | reverse complement strand
GACGCGGCGCGTGCGGCTTCGCCCCACCGGACCTGCCGCCGCCCTGTTGACGCTGGCCCCCACCGGGACGCGGCATCCCCTGCGAGGAGGCATACGGATTATTACCTGGACGCGGCGCACCCTGCCGGTTGCCACGCGGCCGTTTGGCCGCCGCCTCACGACGGGCGCGATCCGAGGCCGCCTGTTCGTGCTCTTCCCGCGCACCCAGAGGAGTGGGAACCGGGCGCGGACCGGGTGTCGGCGCTGCTGAAGGTTGCCCGGCAGGGGTCGGCTCGGCCTTTGATGCCTTCGGCCCGGGTTTGGGCGCGGAGGGACGAGCCGACGGCGCAGCGGCAGTCGGCTCCTGCGTTTGCGGAGCATCTGCTTGCGGAGCATCTGCCGTCGCCTCGGTCTTAGCCGCAGCAGACGGCTTCGGGGTAGCTTCCGGTGTTGCCTGCGCCGCGGCCTTCGATTCGGCGGCTGCCTCGGTGCTGGCAGCCTTCTGCTTTGCAGGTACCTTGCTCTTCGCCTTCTTTGGAGCGGACTTCTTTTCAACGAGCTCGGGATGAGCTTCTACGTATTCTCGTGCCTTACGCACGACTGGAGCCTCAATGGTTGATGAGGCTGATTTAACGAATTCGCCGTTCTCCTTGAGCACTTCGAGCAGTTTCTTACTCGGCATGCCAAGTTCTTTGGCAAGTTCATGGACGCGGACCTTGGCCACAATTCTCCTTCTCAGGGTCTGGCCGGTTCGCGCAGACCCTCTATTGCTGGCAGCTCATCGCTGGGTACTCATCGGGTGCCCATCGGCTTCCTACCCGCTTTCTTTTTCTCGGGTCAACACCGGGTCACCGTTGCGGTTTCCCGGTTCTTGTACGGTACGGATCCACTGACGCAGCGCCGTTGAATCAAGTTGTTCAACTCGCAGGGCGCGTTCGAGTGTTCCCGGACGCAGAGCCCGCGCGCAACAGCTGGCCTCCGCGTGTATCCATGCGCCTCGTCCCTGGTATTGCGCCTTCTCGTCCACCACGAGAGTGGAATCGACGCACACCACGCGAACGAGGTTCTTTCGCGAATCTCGGCGGCGGCATCCCACACACATGCGCGGGTTTGTTGTCACACACACTCCATCCGTCAGCAGAACCTCAAGTATTTTAGCGTGTTACTGCCGGCAGCGCAGTCTTCTGCTCGGCTTCAGCCGAGTGAACCGAGACACGACGGCGCCGTCTTCCACGTCGTCGATCGGCGCACCGCACCCGTGGTAACTGCTCAGCACATGCTCTAAAGGATCAGTGATCCGTGGCACCGGCGGGGTAGTCGGACTCCTTGCGGATGTCGATTGACCATCCGGTGAGTTTTGCCGCAAGCCTGACGTTCTGCGCCTCTTTGCCGATGGCGAGCGATGTCTGCCCGTCGGGGACGATCGCACGTGCCTGCCGCTGGTCCTTGTTCAACACGTCCACACGCACAACCTTTGCGGGTGAAAGTGCTGCGGCTACGAACTTGGCCGGATCGTCGTCGTAGTCAACGATGTCGATTTTCTCACCGTTGAGTTCTGTGGTGACGGCACGCACACGCTGCCCGTTGTGGCCGATGCATGCACCTTTCGCGTTGACTTCTGGCGACTCGGACCACACCGCTATTTTCGAGCGATGCCCCGCTTCGCGCGCAAGCGCGACGATCTCGACTGTTCCATCGGCAATCTCTGGCACCTCCTGCTCGAAGAGGCGACGGACAAAGTCAGGGTGGGTGCGCGAAAGCCGCACCGAAGCACCGCGGCTGCCGATAGACACTTCGAGCACGAGAGCACGGATATGGTCGCCGTGCCGGAAATGCTCGGTAGGAACCTGCTCGTCCGCGCGTAGCAATGCTTCGTGCTCTCCGACCTCAACCAGGAGATCGCGTGGATCGCCTTTATGGTTGGCGTTCGCCTGTACCACGCCCGAGATGATCTCGCCCTGCTTGCCCTTAAATGACCCCAGCACGCGGTCGGTTTCAGCGTCGCGCAGACGTTGGGCAATGATCGATTTCGCCGTGGCGGTTGCGATTCTTCCGAAGTCCCCAGGAGTATCGTCGAATTCGCCGATGACATTCCCCTCGTCGTCGACCTCAGGCGCATAGACGGTGACTTTTCCGCTGGAACGGTCCATTTCCACTCGAGCGCCGCGCACCGCACCCGGCACACGCTGGTAAGCGTGCAACAGGGCATCCTCGATGGCACCAATGAGCACATCGACGCTGATACCGAGCTCGCTCTCCACAATGCGGAGCTCGTTCATCTGTATGTCCATGCTGTCTTACCCTTCGTCTTTACCAAACTCAACACGTACCCGAGCGGATACGACATCTCCCAGGCCTATAGGCCTTTCGCCATCGTTCGTACGAAGCTTCAAGGTATCACCGCTCAGCTCCATAAGACGAGCGACAAGCTCAGATCCGTCAGCCAATCGCAGTTCTACTAGTCTGCCCTGCGCTCGCGAAAAATGCCGCAGTTCCGTCAACTCCCTTTGCGCACCGGGTGTTGACACTTCGAGTGTGTACGCGCCGGCAACGAGATCAACATCATCCAAACGTTGAGAAATCGCACGTGATACCTCGGTGAGCGTATCGGAATCAACACCGCCCGGGCCTTCGGGTAGGTCGACGACGACTTTCACGACTTTACGTTTACCGGCACGGCCGACTTTGACGCCTTCCAGGTACAGGCCTGCCTGCGCGACAATCGCCTCAAGCTCGGTGGTTATACCAGCTACGTCGGCCCCCGTACTGGCAGGCGACCCGCCGGCCGGCCGCGCGCTGTTGACCGCTCGGCGTCCGGCTCCATCCTGCCGTCGTTTTGGACGGCTGTTCTTCGAAGATGCCATGGCACCAGCCTACCGTTCAGGTCCGACGCCGTTCCACGAACGCAACACTATGGACACA
>SUUB01000091.1 GCA_015062745.1 Actinomycetaceae bacterium | reverse complement strand
TGGTTCATCCAGGAGACCAATGATGTTGAGCAACGTGGATTTACCCGCGCCGGAATGCCCGACGATGGCAACGCGCTCCCCCGGGGAAACGTCCAGGTCAACGCCTTTCAGCACCGGCACCGGAGGCTTGACATCGTAGGTCTTATGAATGCCGCGTAGGCTGATGATGCTCATGATCCCGAAACGATGATTTCGTCGTCTTTGTTGAGCGCGCCGTCGTCGATTATCGCGTACCCGTCACTAACGATCTTGACCTTCACTGGAACCTGCTCATTCGTTCCTTTCATGACGACGAAGGTCTCTCCGCCTTCTTCACGCAGCGCGGTCACCGGCACCGCCAGCCCACTGGTTGCCTCGCCACCGCCGACGCGAACGACGACGTCCTGCTCATTCCCCATCCCCTTCGGGTCGGCAACATTAATCGTCATGTCGTATCCGGGAACTGTGCTTCCGCTGGCGGATTGGTCCTGTGTGAACTCGGAGAAGCCGCCAACCGTGCCGGAGGCGACAATGGTTGTGTCACTGGCTGCCTGCACATCCACGAAAGAACCGGACGTGAAGGAATCCTTATCTCCCACGCCCACGCGCACCACCACCGAAGCCTGCCCGCTGCGCAGCTGCGCAAGCGGCTGATCCGAGCTTAGATGGGTGTTCACCCCGGCTACAGATACCACGGTCACACTGGCTGCGGGTAAAGAGATGATTTCGCTGCGAATCACCGGGGTAAGCGATGCGGCCGGAGACGCGGTTGCGCGCGGTGTTGGGGTACTGCTTGCCTCACCTGAACCGCCAGCAGGGCTATCCGCCGACGACGCCGGCGCCCCACCGGCTGCGGTACCGCCAGCAGCTGAGCTGCCACCGGCGGTACCGCCTGCCGTTCCCCCGCCGTCGGCAGTCTCCTGCGGCACGGGATCAGGTGGCGTCATGCCGGCGCGTACATACATCTGTTTTACCGCATTGGCTGTTCGCGGCCCGTATTCGCCGTCGACGGCGCCGTTGTACAGCCCGAGGTTCTTCAGGGCGCGTTGGATCTCGCGGACGTCGTCGCCCGAATCACCACCGCTGATATCTCTATACAGGTCAAAGGGCAGTTGCAGCCCAATCACCGGGCGCCCTGCCACACTGGCGAGTGCCCCTCCGGAGTTGAGTGTGTCGCCCGCACCCAGATAGGTCTGCGTCACGACTGCCACCGCGTCATTACTCGGCTCCACGGTCACGTTCCAGGATCGACCGAGGGAGAGTTTGCCGGTGAGCCTGATCTCCTCGGCGGGAACACTGCGTTCTTCCACCTTGGCGGTAACCACTGGCTTATTCTTCGAGTTCGCGATAGCTTCCTCATTCGGGGAGCGCACAAACCGCCCCACCGCGAATGCACCCGCCACCAGGCCGAGGCAAGCAATGACGGTGACGACAATCCATCCGAATCTGCGTTTCATGGGTGACCTTACTGTGCTGGGTTACTTCTTGTTTGAGCTTACTGGTTCGAAGAGTTCGGGGTGGGAAGCAATGTACTCTTTCGCCTCGGCAGCGGCGTTGTCCCATTTAGCGCGGATTGTGAAGAGATCATCGGCGTACTCCTCGATGATCGGCACCTGACGCTCCGCAATAATGTCAGCCACGCGTTGGGTGAAGTTGATCTGATCCTTACACTCGACCGTCTTCAGGGCGAGCTGGATCTGTTCCTCGGTGATGTGCTCCTCGTTCGGCTTCTCCGAAGCCGGGGCAGCATCAGCAGCGAAACCAACCCACGCAAGATTCTCGTCAAATTCAATACCATTCTCCACATAGCAGACACGTAGTTCTTCAAGCAATGCCTGCATCTTCGGATCCTGCTGGCGTGTGTCAACTTCGTCGTTCAACGCCTCTTGGCCGGGGCCGTACTCCCACAACTCGAACGCATCAAAGCGCAGCAACTCGGGCTTATCGACACAAGCCTCACGTATTTCCTCCAGCTGACTCGCAGAGATGTGGTCGTTCGGCCCAGGAGCGTCTTCAATTCCGACGTATCCCTCGGGCTTCTCCACGTAACCGTTGAATATCAACTTTCGATCGCTCTGTGGTTCCACGAAGGCAAACTTCTCCGCAACAGATTTCGTCCACGGGCCGTAGTCACTCCACATCTCGTCAGTAGGCAAGAGTTCAGCCGGTTCGGTTGCCACCCACGGAATTCCAAGCTCCTCCCGAGCACATTCTGCCGCGGCTGCATCGTGCGCAGCACTGATGACTTCCCCCTCTTCTTCCGTCTCCTGCACCACATAATCCGCTGGCAGGCGGACCGTGGCCGTCTCCGGGTCAACCTCCGCTTTGCGGTTCATCCCGGCCAACCTCGACGCCACATCAACAGTGGGGGTATCGGAGGCGTCATCGACCGGCTCATCCGACGAGCACGCCATGAGACCCAGCGCGCCCAGCGCAAGCGCTACGGCTAACGCCACCACTCGTTTCGACGTATACATGTGGATTCCCTCCTTTGGTCTAGTCGCAGATCCAGAGATTCCGCGCCTACTTGGTCACCGGCTCGAACAATTCCGGATGCGAGGCGATGTATTCCTTCGCCTCTGCCACGGCTGCGTCCCAGTTGGCGCGATTCTGGAATAGCTCGTCCGCATACTCCTCTATGACGGGAACCTGCCGCTCCGCGATAATATCCGCCGCCCGCTGAGTGAAGTTGATCTGGTCCTTACACTCCACCGTTTTCAACGCCAGCTCGATTTGTTCCTCATCAATCGTGTCTGTGTCAGCGGTGATATAGCCCGGCAGTTCCTCGTCAAACTCCATGCCATTCTCCGCGTAGCAGATACGTAACTCATCAAACAGAGCCTGCATTCGCGGATCTTGATTCACGGCTTCATGCTCGTCATTGAGCGCCTGTTGTCCTGGGCCGAGCACCCACAACTCGTTCTCGTC
>SUUB01000090.1 GCA_015062745.1 Actinomycetaceae bacterium | reverse complement strand
CCGGTAATTGGAATGACCTTCGTGTAGGTGGACTCGCTGGTGTACCCGACATGCAGGTGGTCACCGAGAGATACGTCGATTTGTAGCACGGTAGTGGCATTGAAGGATGGCATGTGCAGCTCCTTGGGTAGAAGTACTGGAATTAGAGGACGGTACGAAGGAAATCCAGCGTGGCTGTAATAACGCCCGGCACAGACTCCGAGTTGGAGAAATCGTGCCCGCCGGGCCTCTCGATGTGGGTAACAGGTACTCCGTGTGCTTGCAGGCGATCACGCAGTAGTCGGCTCTGCACCGGCGGAACGACGAGGTCGTCGGAGCCGTGGGCGATGAAGAAGGGCGGAAGCCCTCGCTTAACCCAATGGAGTGGGGAAAGAGCGGTGTCATCCCATGAATCAGGACCAAAATGCGTGTAAGGGCTGAGAGGGTCGTCGGCGGGAGTCATGGACCGTAATTGCGTCAGATCCGTAGGACCGTACCAGTCGACGACGGCGGAAACTGCCGCACTCGTGTCAGCGTACTCGCCGGAGACTCCACCAAGGTCTTCGACGCTCAGCATTGCCGCCAGTGCGGCGAGGTGTCCGCCGGACGAGTAGCCAGCGATCACGATGCGATGGGGATCAATATCGTAACGATCCGCATTGGCACGGATGTAGCGGATCGTTGCCTGGGTGTCCTTCACTTGGTCTTGGATGGGCGACTCGGCAAGGTGGCGCACTTCCGGCGTGATCACCGCGAGGCCTGCGCGCAGGAAGGACGCGGGCAGGCCTCCTTTCTCAAGCCCGGGCGAGAAACGCTTTCCGGATCCGCGCATCCATCGCCCGCCATGGATCCAAATGATCGCTGGGTGGGGAGCTTCGTAGTCGGGGGCATGAGGCGGTGCTAATACCCGAGTTGGTGTTGTGGCGTGGGCCGACGCCGGAGCCGAACCCTGCGGTGCCATGCGAGTATTCTCAACTGATGTGAGAGCGGACCGGCGCAGCGGTGCGCGGATGTCGAGCGTCTGAACGCGGTGCGCTGGCTCTGCCGCGTAGACGAGATCCAGCCAGAGGCGGCACTCAGATTCGAGGAATGGCTCGGTCTGGCGAGGAAATGCGCTGATTCCCTCGGATAGTTCACCAGCGAGAGTGTAGGGCATGATATCTCCCTTATGTAGCTTGCGTCATTGCTGCTTTCACGGTAGCGCACTATTGACCAAGAAGTCTAGATATGGGTACGCTCAGACTTGTTGACGTCGCAGTATATACATGCATAGACGGCAACAAGGGTTCGGCCTAATGGTGGGCGACCGCTTTCTAGCCCATGCTCATCTGATCGGGCCATACCTCTAGAGTTCAAAGGAGAATTCATGGAACTCGTCATTCTTGCCGCCGGAGTAGCGCTGCTCATCGCCCTTATGGTGTGGGCGAAGATGAATGCATTCATCTCTCTGATCACGGTGGCCATACTGATGGGACTCGCCCTTGGAATGCCTGTGATTGAGTCAGGCGAGACCCCGGGCATCATCGAGACGTTGATCTCAGGGGCATCCAGCCAGGCCGGTCGACTGATCCTGCTATTAGGATCAGGATCGATGTTCGGGCAGTTACTCACCGAGTTCGGCGTTGCCAATAAGGTTGCAAACACGCTGGTGCGGGTATTCGGTGTCAGCCGTTCCCAGTTGGCTGTTGTGGTCATCTCGTTCCTGATCGGAGTGACTCTGTTCTGGGAGACGGCCTGGGTCATTCTCATTCCAATCGTTTTCGCCATCGTTCGTTCGACGAAGCAGCCGTTGCTCTGGTTGGCAATGCCGTTGGCGATTGCATTGTCCGCGATGCACTCCTTCCTTCCCCCGCATCCGGGTCCGTCGGCAGTGGCGGTGATGTTCCACGCCTCAATCGGCAAGACCCTGTTGTTAGGACTTATTGTCGCTCTTCCTATTGGCACGGCCATGGCTCTCATCTGGCCGCGACTTCCATTCGTGCGGAGCATTCAGACTGAGATCCCGGAGGGATTGGCACCGGAGAAGCAGTATGAGGAGAAGAACCTGCCATCCTTCGGCATGTCATTGTTTATGGCGGCGCTGCCGGTTCTTCTGATTGCCACGGCCACTATTCTTGAGATCGTTTTTGGCACAGATTCTCATTGGGAGCGGGCTGTTGCCTTCATCGGCGATGCGAATATCGCGCTACTCATTGGCGTTCTCGTGGTTTCGCTCTATTTCAGAGTCGTGAAGCATATTCCGATGGATGAGCTCATGAAGGCCTGCGCAGACGGTGTACGGGCTATCGGAGGAATCATCATGATCCTTCCAGCAGGTGGATCGCTGGCAGCGATTCTGCAGGAGGGAGGTGTGTCATCGTACCTGTCGGACACTACCGCGACGTGGAATCTCTCCCCGATATTCCTCGGCTGGTTGGTTGCTGCTCTCATGCGAATTGCGCTCGGTTCCGCGAGCGTAGCGGTTGTCGCGGCGGGTGGCATCGTAGCGCCCATGGTCACAGCGGGTTCTGTGAGCCCCGAGATTATGACATTGGCCGTTGCTTGCGGGTCGGTGATGGCATCGCATGTCAACGATGGCGGCTTTTGGATGTTCAAGGAGTATCTGGGACTCAGCGTGACGCAGACACTCAAGGTCCGCACAACATACACCTCGGTTATGGCGGTGCTTGGGTTGGGTGGTTGCCTGCTTCTGAACGCGCTCCTCTAGCGGGTTGTCCGGCTCGGCTGTGTGGGGCCGCCCCTAGGGCACAGCCCAAGGTGGGCCGGCATAGCCCAAGGTGGGCCGGGCCGACGCCGCAGTGTTCGCTACGGCGTCGGCCCCGCCCGTGCGACAAGGCTGCGGTGGTGGGTGGCGCACGGTCTCGACCGCCAAGGACCAGTGCGCTCCACAAGCGCGTTAGCGCCGATGCTTTATCGGCGCGAGGTGGCCAATGGTGATCTACCGGTTTGGTGCGCACCGCCCACGCGCGGCTGTGGAATCGGTTAGATCTCGTAGGTGTTGACCGTCCACGCGCGCAACTGGTCGGATAGCGTGACGCCC
>SUUB01000014.1:42661-49060 GCA_015062745.1 Actinomycetaceae bacterium | reverse complement strand
GACAGTCACTATCAAATTCAATACTTGAGGCGCATGACCTGCGTAAGTCATTTGGCAGAATCACGGCGCTCGACGGACTCAGTCTCGCCGTTGCTCGCGGCGAGGTGCACGGATTCCTCGGCCCCAACGGCGCGGGGAAATCCACAACAATCCGCGCTGCACTCGGGCAGCTGCGATTGGATGGCGGGCGCGTCACCGTGTTCGGTATGGATGCCTGGGACCGCGCGGTGGACATCCATGCCCGGCTCGCCTATGTGCCCGGCGATACCATGCTCTGGCCCGGCCTGACCGGCGGGCAGTGCATAGACGTTCTGGGCGGATTCCATGGCGGGATGAACCGGAATCGTCGCGATGAACTCATCGAACGTTTCGAACTCGACCCCAGCCGTCGCTTCCGCACCTACTCCAAGGGAAACCGCCAGAAAGTCGCCTTGGTGGCGGCGCTGGCGTGCGACGTCGACCTATTGGTGCTGGATGAGCCCACATCCGGACTCGACCCGCTGATGGAGGCCGTCTTCCAGCAGGTCGTCGCCGAGCGGAACGCAGAAGGCATTAGCGTGCTGCTTTCCAGCCACATCCTTGCCGAGGTTGAATCGCTGTGCGACACCGTGACCGTGGTGCGCGCCGGGAGGCAGGTGTTCACCGGTTCGCTGGCCGAACTGCGGGCCACTGCGGCGACCGCCGTCGACGTCGTGAGTGACGCCCCGTTGCCGGGCGTTGGCCGGCTAGCAGGCGTCAGTAACGTTCAGGTGCGAGACGTGCCGCGCGGTGTGCGAAGCACACTGTTGGCCGAGACGGACGCTCTGCCGGCAGTGCTGGCGTTACTCGGGTCTGTCTCCGTATCGCAGGTGGCCGTTCGCCCGCCGAGCCTGGAGCAGCTCTTCCTGGAACGGTACGCCGACGACGGCGCTGCCAACCGGGAGGCAGTCGGGTCAGACGGGGTTAAACGCGAAGCGGACGGATCTAAGAGCGCCAATCGTATTGACGGCATCAATCGTATTGACGGCGCCAACCGTCAGGCGGGCGGCGTAAGCGGTGGCACGTCAGCGACCGATGGTGTCGAAGGCTGGACGCGATGAACTCCGCCCTCTCAACAGAACGCTCCGAGGCCACTCCCGCAGTAGGTCGCGCTGTTTCCGTCGGCTCGGCACGCCACCCCGTCGCCTGCTCAGCGGGCGATCACTCCGCCACCGGACGTGGCGCGCGGCCCTTCGCGGGCTTGCCGCGTGCGCTCATCCTCGGCGCCCGCACATCATGGGCGACCCTCACCTTCACCGTTCTCATCTGCACCCTGCTGGTTGCCGCCGTCGCCGTCGGCATTAAAGGGTTGTATCCCACCTCGGCTGACCGGGTGGCCTACGCGGCGAGTGCGGGAGAATCCGTCTCCTCCGCCGCATTCAATGGACGGGGATACGGCCTGACCACACTGGGTGGGATCACGGCAGCCGAGGTTGGATTCCTCGGGCAGGTTCTTTTCCCGCTGCTGGGGATCATGGTTGCCGTGCGCCTGACTCGCCGGGAGGAGGAGAGTGGGCGGACCGAATTGCTCACCGCGTCGCGGGTGGGGCGTTTGACCCCGCTGGCATCGGCTATCGGACTCGTCATCCTCACCGCCGTTGCCACCGGCCTTATTATGGCGGCCGGGATGGTCGCGGTGGGCCTGCCCGCTGCCGGTTCTGCGTGGTATGCGGCTGCGGCGAGCGCTTGTATTCTGTTCTTCGGTGCCGTCGGCCTGCTCCTGGCCCAACTATGCCAACAGGCCCGCAGCGCGCAGCAACTCGGGATCGTCATCTTCAGCATTGCATACCTGGTCCGTTTTCTCGTGGATGGGCTGGAACTCGGCGTCGTGTGGCTGAGCCCGCTCGGGTGGCTTCCGGAAGTCCGTGCTTTCGATACTCCGCGCGCCTGGCCGCTCGCAGCATACGGCGTGGCCACTCTGGCCCTGTTTCTAGTCAGCGGCCTCGCAGCGGCAAGGCGAGACATGGGGGCCGGTCTTATCGCACCCCAGCCCGGGCCGACCCGTGGTAGAAGGCGCATTTCCGCATGGCGGCTGGCATTGCGCAGCGAACGGGCCGCAACTGTTACCTGGGCATCCGTCGCCTGCCTGTGGGCGCTCCTCATCGGAGTGTTCAGCACGGAAATGACCAAGATCATTGAGGACAATCCATCGTTGCTCGAAGCCATGGGCCTAGAACGAAGCACCGACCTCATGACGATGATGGCCTCGATTATTATTGTTGCCGCCGCCGGAGCGATCAGCGTGCAGGGCGCCGCGCATTTCGGCACCGAGGAGGCAGCGGGGCGAATCGGGGTTCTTGCTTCCACTCGTTATCCGCGCCGCAGGCTTTGGATCGGGTGGTGGACGACGACGCTGCTGTCGTCCCTGCTTGTAGTCGCCGTTTCCGTTCTGATACTCGGTGCAGGCACGGCAGCCTCCTCCGGGCAGAGCGAGTCGTTCCGCACGGCACTGGAGGTCGGAGGCTCGTACCTTGCCCCAGTGCTTCTTATCGGCGCGCTATCGGCGGTACTTGCCGCGTTTGGTCCGCGCTGGCCGGTGGTGGGATGGGTGGCTATCGCGTGGACGGTGGTGGTCGGCTTCCTCGCCGAGGCGTTGCAACTACCGGAGTGGGCGCGCGATCTCTCGCCCGCGCATATGGTGGGCGTGCTTCCTGTGGACACTCCGGATCTGCGAGTGATTGCCGGGCAGGCGGTGGTAGCGGTCGTATTGCTTGCCTGTTCTGTGTTCGTCTTCCGACGCCGCAGTTTGAAGGCGGGGTGAGGGGCGGTAGCTAACGGCAGCCATCTTGGAAGGCGCAAGCCCGCAATTGGAAGGCGTAACCCCGCAATTGGAAGGCGCAAGCCCGCAATTGGAAGGCACAAGCCCGTAATTGGAAGGCGCAAGCCCGTAACTCGCACGGGGGATTGCGGAACGCGGGCTACTGCGCGAAGCGCCTGAACGCTGCTTGAAAGTCATGGTCACGAGCATCCTGCTGCTCCGGCTTCCGCCCCACAATCCCTCGCCCTTCGCCGTGAACGGGTATGATGGCTCCGTCCCATCGTTGATAGGCGAAGGTCGGACGGGGCTGACCGGCCGTGAGGAGCATGGATATGTCGCAGCCACGCATTGGACTGTTGGGTGCTGGCCGTATCGGCGTGATGCACGCCGGGCTGTTGGCACCGCGCGTGGGCGGCCTCGTCGTCGCCGATAGTCGTGCCGAGCGGGCAGAACGCGTCGCGAATTTGTACGGCGCTGAGGTTCGCAGCCCCGAGGCTCTACTAGCAGCTACCGACCTGGACGGCCTCGTCATCGCCACCTCCACGGATACTCACGCGGACCTCATTTGCCGTGCCGTGCGCCTTGGCGTTCCGATCTTCTGCGAAAAACCCATTGCACTGGACATCCCCTCCACACGTCGCGCCGGCGACGCCGCCAGGCAGGCGAATGTGCCCGTTCATGTCGGATTCCAACGCCGCTTCGACACCGCCTACACCGCCGCACGCCAGCGCGTAGCAGCGGGCGCAATTGGCGAACTGCGCCGCGTACACATGGGAACGCTCGACCAAGCCCCCGCCGCCCGTGAATTCCTCGCCGCATCCGGCGGCATCTACACTGACTGCCTCATCCATGACTTCGACGTGCTGCGCTGGGTCAGCGGTAGGGAAGTGGAAGAAGTCTTCGCCTTCGGTACAGACCTCGGCCTACCCGATTTCGCAGACTTTGGCGACGTCGCCGAAACAACCGTCACCATGCGCATGGAAGGCGGCATTCTCGTCACCGCCCACTCCTCCCGCTTCAACGGTGCCGGATACGACGTGCGAATGGAACTGCACGGGACGGCGGGCACCGACGTCGTCGGAATGGACGAGCGCCTTCCCGTGCACTCACTGGAACCCGGCACCACGTATCCGAGTGGCGAGCCGTGGATCGACTTCATCGCCCGCTTCAAAGACTGTTATGAACGCGAATTGGACGCCTTCCTCGCCATCATCACCGAAGGCGCCGCCGTTCCCTCAACCATCGACGACGCCGTCGCCGCGTTGCGTATCGCCGCTGCCTGCGGCATATCGCGCCGAGAGCACCGCCCGGTACGGATCGCCGAAGTTGAGGGGATGGACGCCTGATGGATTTACGGCTCAACGCAACGCTTTTCGACTATTCATTCGTTGCCGTTTACCTGTTCTTCGTCATCGCCATCGGCGTGGTCACCAAGCGCAAAGTCCTCACCTCCGAGGACTACTTCCTCTCCGGGCGCTCCCTGCCCGCCTGGATCTGCGCGCTCGCCTTCCTCAGCGCCAATATCGGGGCCACCGAACTGATCGGCATGGCCGCTAACGGTTCTCAATACGGCTTGGCGACCGTGCACTACTACTGGATCGGCGCCGTACCGGCCATGGTGTTCCTGGGCCTGATCATGATGCCGTTCTATTACGGCTCGCGCGTGCGATCGGTTCCCGAATACCTGCGCCTGCGGTTTAACCGGCCCACGCATCTATACCAGTCCATCGTCTTCGCCGTCGCCACCATCCTCGTGGCAGGTATCAACCTCTTCGCGCTCGCGCTTCTGATCAACGTTCTGATCGGATGGCCGCTGTGGGCGTCCATCGTCGCCGCCGCCGGCGTCGTGCTCTTGTACACCACGATGGGCGGACTCACCGCCACCATGTACAACGAGGTGCTGCAGTTCCTTATTATCGTCGCCTTCCTCGTGCCGCTGACCGTGGGCGGACTGGCACGGGTCGGAGGCGTCTCGGGTCTGATCGACACCATCAACAGTACGCAGGTGTTGGGGGAGAACGGCCTGTCGGTGTGGGGTGGCACCGGCCTCGGTAACACGACCAACCCTTATGGCAACTGGATCGCGTTGCTGCTGGGCATGGGATTCGTCAACTCCTTCGGATACTGGACCACTAATTTCACCGAGGTGCAGCGCGCGCTCTCAGCCAAGGACATGTCTGCGGCCCAGCGCACTCCTATTATTGCCGCGATTCCGAAGATGCTTCTCCCGGCGATTATCATCATGCCCGGCCTGGTGGCCGCTGTTCTGATTCCGGAGCTCAGTAACGGAACGCTTTCGCATAATGAGGCACTGCCCGCGCTTATCGGTGAGATTCTTCCCACCGGTTTGGTGGGGTTGGCGCTGGCAGCGCTGATCGCGGCCTTTATGGCTGGCATGGCCGCAAACGTCTCCTCCTTCAACACGGTTGTCACCTATGACATTTGGCAGACCTATGTGCGCCCGGGTAGGAAGGACACGTATTACCTGCGGGTCGGCCGCAAGCTTACGGTGGCCGGAGTGCTGGTGGCGGTTGGCGCGGCCTTCATCGCCGCCGGTTTCAACAATATTCAGGACTACATCCAACTCCTGCAGTCGATTTTCAACGCCCCGCTCTTCGCCACCTTCATTCTTGGCATGTTCTGGAAACGCATGTCGCCCTGGGCGGGACTGTGGGGGCTGGTAGCCGGTGCGTTGGGTGCAGCGTGCGTGCAAGCCGGGTACATGGCGGGCATCCTCGAATTCAATTCGCAGCAGGCCGCTTCCTTTACCGGCAGCGGCATGGCCTTCGTCTTCGATATCGCCGTCTCGGTCATCATCACTCTGCGCGGGAAACCCAAACCCGAGGATGAGCTCGATGGCCTGGTGTGGGGACGCACCAAGATGCCGATCCGCGGCGCGCAACCCGCGCCCGACCTGCACAAGGTGGCGGTTAAGGCCGAGCGGGAGCGCGTGGCTGAAGGCGAGAAACTGAAGTGGTGGGAGAACCCGTGGCCGCTGGGCATCGCGGTTCTGATCTGCCTGGTCATTCTGAATGTGGTGGTGGGCTGAGATGGATACGTCATCCTCTAAGCGAGCGGACGTGGTGGACCGTGCGGACGGCCAACTAAGCGCTTCAGGGCGCGCGGTTCATCTTGGGCGGCCGCATATATCAGTTCTCGACCTGCGAACCTGGATCGTCGCGTTGTTCCTCGTGATGGGCGGCATGCTCGCCTTTTACGGCGCCTTTTTCGTAAGCGATGAAGATCTCGCCAAGGCCGCCGGTCTGAATCTGGACCTGTGGTGTGGACTGGGGATGATCGGCGTCGCCGCCTTGTTCTTCCTCTGGCTGTGGCTGCGACCGCACGAGTCCGTCAAAGATCGTGGCCGGTGATTCTGAAAGCTCCGGGGCGCTATTGTCGGCTTCAAAGGATGCGTGACCGGTGCCGACGCTTTCATCGACGTTGTCTACACGCGCCATCGGGCGCATAAGCGGGGCGACGGTGCCCTCTCCGGCGTCGCCGCCAATCCGGAAGTAGTTTGCTCGGCACATGTAGGCCTCTGCTGGGCAGGTGTGGGCGGTGCTCGTCATGAACGGTCGGCCGGTCGCAGTGGACAGCCTCTGCTGGGCAGGTGTGGGCGGTGG
>SUUB01000014.1:23996-42561 GCA_015062745.1 Actinomycetaceae bacterium | reverse complement strand
CAAATCCGCATGATTCCGCCATTCTTTGAATGGAATGATTCCACTTTGCCGTCGTTTGGACGGGATTTGGACGTTGAGAATGTAAGTGTCTGCTCGGCGTGGGGTGTGTGACCCTGGTTTGGACTGGCGGCCTGGTTGGGTTTGTCTTGGAAGTGATCACTTGGCGCCGGGTCCAAGCGCGCTTGCGCCCGGTCTAAGCGCATTTGGCGTCGGCTCGAGACGTGTTCTGTCGGACAGAGTGGGTGTACGACTCGAAGCGGCCGCCATCTGAAGCTTCTTTCCACTCAAGATGCGACGATGCGTGTGATGTGACGGCAACAAGACGATGCGCGCCTTGGTTGATTCCGCTCGAGTACGGCTTTGGTGGGATGGGTCCCGACGCGGTGTATGTACGCCTTGGTTGATTCCGCTCGAGTACGGCTTTGGTGGGATGGGTCCCGACGCGGTGTATGTACGCCTTGGTTGATTCCGCTTGAAACGCAACATATACGTCTGGAGAAATAGAGCTGCGAAGCGTGATATGGTGAACCGCTTCGAATTGCTCCGAATCCGCGGGTTAATTGGCGCGACTCACCATGTTTGACCACGCCGAAATGCGCTTCCTGCACGAGTTCTCACTCGAACATTCATCCCTGAAATAGCGCCATTTTTGGACGGTGGCCGTCCATTTCTCCGAGGACTAACGTCCCCTTTTCGCCGTGCGATTTGCTCCCGAGCCGCACTTGCCGAGAATTTGGCCGGTCTGAGAGTGAAGTAGCTGACCGACGCTGCTATGGTGGAACACGTGGTCCGGTGTGGTACGCGGATCCTCGTTACCTCCCAATGGACGGGATGGAGCGGAAGGATCGATTACCGCCCACGAGGCGGGGGACCACAAGATCGAAACGTGCTTTTGGACGGGCTCCGTCCATTTGCTTACTTCCGCCCTTCCGCCATTCACGTTCCTTCCACGCTAGGCGTTTGCGCGAGGCCACAGATTTACTTCACGCCATGCGCCGGAGGCTTCCCGCAAAGCCGATCCTGGGACGCGATATCGGCTAATCATCCAACACGTGAAGAAAGGGACACTCATGCTGAGTTCTCTGCGCCATGAGGTGCATTCCCGGGATCTGACCCGCGGACATCGCATCTTCCTCCTCGTCCTAGTCTCAATGGGCAGCTCTATCATTTACACGCCCGCCTACCTGAAGACGGTCTTCTACGATCCGCTCATGCAGGCCTTGAATGCCACCAACGCCGATCTGGGAAAGCTGTTGTCTGCTTATGCCATCACGGCCACCATCTGCTACCTCCCCTCGGGCGTTGTCGCCGATAAGGTTCGGGTACGCACCCTCGGTTGGGTCGGGTTCACGACGACGGCAGCGCTGACCTTCGTCTACGCGCTCCTTCCGTCCTTCAACACGCTGATGCTGGTCTTCGTCGGTATGGGCATCACCACGATCTTGATCTGGTGGGGAATCCGTTACAAGCTCGTGCGCCTGATCTCCGAGGAGGACGAGTACTCCCGCAATATCGGCATCTCCTACGGCATCTACGGTGCCGCCGGATTAATCGTCAACCTCATCAACCTGTGGATCATCGGGCGTTTTGTCGACCACCTAGCGGCGGGTGTACGCACGTTGCTGATCTTCCTCGGATGCATCATCCTGATCCTCGGCGTTCTCTCCTTCCTCTTCATCCCGAAGTTCGAAGGTGAAATCAATCGCGACGGAGGCGGCTTCAACCTCCGCGAGCTGGCAGCCGCCCTGCGCAGCCCCGTCGTGTGGCTTGCCGCGTGCTGCATGTTCTTTGTGTACTTCTACTACACCGGCGTCGCCTACACGACCCCTTACCTGCAAACGGTGATGGGAGCCTCGCTGGGCATCGTCTCCGTGGTGTCGATTATTCGTACCTACGGCATCACACTCCTGTCGGGCCCCGCCTTCGGATTCATGGCCAAGGCCGTCGGTTCACCGTCGCGCGTCATCGTGACCGGATCGGTGGTGGCGGCGCTGATCCTTGTGGCCTTCACCTTCCTGCCGACCACGGCGGCCATGACGGTTGTGGCAGCGATTCTGATCATTCTGCTCGGATTCATCGGCAACGGCGTGTTCGGCATTGTCTCTTCGCAGCTGACCGAAGGGAAGGTGCCCCTGACCATTTTCGGTACAGCCACGGGGATCCTCTCCGTTGTTGGCTTCCTCCCGGACACCTTCTCCTCGACGTGGTTCGGCTCCATGATCGACAAGTCGGGCAACGATGCCTATCGAAGTATCTTCATCATCCTGGCCGTTACGGCGCTCTTGGCTGCGGCGTTCGCGCTGGCGCTGCTGTTCTACGTGCGTAAGAACAAGGCGAAGCTTGAGGCTGCTGAGATGGCCGCCGCAGAGCATGCCACCGGGCATGACGCCGAGCGCGCAGGGCAGCAGTCCGCTGCTTCATCCGCAACCTCCGCTAGCGGACTCGGGTCTGCCCGCGAACTCGAATAGGAGCGACGATGCCCAACAAGTTGAATGTACCCGCGATGTGGACGCCAGAGATGGGCGCCGTCGTCGCCAAACAAAACGAACTGGCGGCCGGGGCGTACTCGACCGATCAGACTTTCCACGAGATGCGCATGGCGTACAACGCCGAACGCGCCTTCTGGAACGAGGGAGGTCCACAACCGGTGTCGATCCGAGAAAGTAGGGTCGCGACGCCGCACGGTCAGGTTACCGTTCGCATGTATCGCCCTACGTCGATCCCAGCGCTGCCTGTTATCGTCTACATCCATGGCGGGGGATGGGTGGTTGGAAATCTCGACACCCACTCCAGGATCTGCCGGATTCTTGCCGCAGAGAGCGGTGCCGCCGTGCTCGCCGTCGATTACACGCTTTCGCCGGAGGCGCGCTATCCGCAGGCGGTTGAGGAATGCGTGGCCGTGGTGCAACATCTGCGCGTCGCGGCCGACGAATGGAATATCGATGCCAACGATATTTCGTTGGCCGGGGATTCCGGCGGAGCGAATATGGCGTTCGCTACCTACCTGCATCTGCGGGACGTGGAGAAGGACGTCGCGGGCATTCGCTGCCTCCTGCTCTACTACGGCTCCTACGGGCTACGGGATTCCATGTCCATCCGCCTTTTCGGCGGGCCGTGGGATGGCCTGACGGAGGAGGACTTTGCTTGGTACAAGAATCTGTACCTGCGCGGGCCGGAGGACGTAAGAGCCCCGTACTTCGATGTTCTTGGCAATGACTTGGCCGGTATCCCACCCTGCTACATTGTGGCCGCCGCATTGGACCCGCTACGTGATGATTCGCGCACACTTGCCGCAATCTGCGAGCACTACGGCGTGGTTCACGCTTTTGAGGAGATTCCGGGTGTGCTGCACGGTTTCCTGCATCACTCGAAGATGCTTCCGGCTGCGCGCGAAGTCTTGGAGAGCGGCGCGCGGTTCTTCCGCACAGTCCGTCTACGCGGCGGGTCTAGCTCGCAAGCCGTCCCTGCATCGCCGGATGCCGGCTAGCCGTCCCCAGCAGATTCACGCACGAATACAACACATCAAGAACATTACGCATAAGAAAGACCTGGACATATGGATTTTTCCCTCAATGAAGACCAACAGCTCATGGTGGATGGCTTCACGGAGCTGATGAACTCCCGACCGTGGGAGACCTACTTCCACGAGTGCGATGAGAACTCGGAATACCCGGAGGAATGGGTCAAGGCCATCTGCGATATCGGCTTTGACCGGATCCTGCTTCCCGAGGAATACGACGGCTTTGGCTTCGGCTGGGTGACCCTGGCCGCTGCATACGAGGAACTGGGCCGTCTGGGCGGGCCGACCTACGTGCTCTACCAACTTCCCTGCTGGGATACGGTGATCCGGGAAGGAACCCAGGAACAGAAGGAGAGGATTCTCTCCTTCGTTGGCTCGGGCAAACAGATGCTCAACTATGCGATGACGGAGCCGAGTGCCGGATCGTCGTGGGATGACATGCGCACCACCTATACCCGCCGTGACGGGAAGGTATATCTGAACGGCCACAAAACCTTCCAAACCTCCTCCATGAAGGTTCCGTACATGGTGGTGATGGCACGCAATGCGGACGACATGGACGTGTACTCCGAATGGTTCGTCGACATGAGCAAGGAGGGCATCACGAAGGAGCCTCTGCACAAGCTGGGCTTGCGTATGGATTCCTGCGCGGAACTCTACTTCGACGACGTCGAACTGGAGGAGAGCGACCTCTTCGGTACCGAGGGCAACGGCTTCAAGCGAGGAGTCGCCGACTTCGACCTAGAGCGATTCCTCGTTGCGCTGACAAATTACGGGCAGGCCTACTGTGCCTTTGAAGACGCGGCAAAGTACGCCAACCAGCGCATCCAAGGCGGACAGGCCATCGCACGCCATCAGCTGATCCAACTGAAGTTCGCCGATATGAAGGTCAAGCTGACCAATATGCGCAACATGCTCTACGAAATCGCCTGGAAGAAGGACAACGGACTTCTCGGCCGGGGCGACTGCTCCATGGCCAAGTACTATTGCGCTCACGCAGCCTTCGAGGTGGTCGACGACGCACTGCAGGTCCTTGCCGGCATCGGCATCACCGGAGAGCACCGCGTGCAGCGGTTCTTCCGCGATCTTCGTGTGGACCGGGTGTCTGGGGGAACGGACGAAATGATGATCCTGACCGCCGGACGGGCCGCACTCAAGGAGTACCGCTAGGCGAGAGATGCCTGCGGCAACACGATTGAGGAGACAGTTATGACGATCGAAATGAACAAGCCGTCCTTCGGCGTGCTGGATGATGTCAAGGTCATCTACTCCGCCGTTGAAATCGCTGCGCCCACCGCCGCCGAGATCATGGCGGAATGGGGAGCCGATGTGACGTGGATCGAGAATACCGGTACCGGCGATTCCATGCGCGATACCACCTGGGTGAAGGAGATGGAGCGGCGCAACATGCGGTCCCTCTCCATGAACCCGTTCTCGGATGAAGGAAAAGAGATTCTGCTTCGCCTGGTCGAGCAGGCGGATATCTTCATCGAGTCCTCCAAGGGCCCGGTCTATGCGCGTAAGGGAATCACCGACGAGATGCTGTGGGAACGCAACCCGCAGTTGGTGATCGTGCATGTATCCGGTTTCGGCCAGTGGGGCGATCCAGACCGTACGAATGCTGCGGCTTACGATTCCACGGTGGCGGCCTATGCGGGCATTACCGCGCAAAATGGCACGCCGGAACAGCCCATGGGTATCGCTCCCTACTCCGGGGACTACTTCAACTCTCTGATGATTATCTCGGCGGCGCTCGCCGCGTTGCATAAGGTGGGACGCACCGGGCAGGGTGAGAGTATTGATCTGGCCATGTACGAGACGCTGCTGCGCGTCGGCGTCTACTACATGATGGATTACCTCAATGCGGGAGTGCTCTATCCGCGTCCGGGCGCACGCCACCAGAACCTGTGCGGCATCGGCCAGTATCGCTGCAAGGACGGCTTCATTCAGCTTTGCGTGTACGGCGTGCCGCAGAACAAGTATCTGCTGGAGACCATCGGCCTGGGCGAGTTGTGGGGAACCGACGAGTATCCGGAAGATACATCCGCCCTGTGGCTGGACGGGCCCAAGGCACAACTTATCGAGCAGAAGCTGGACGAGTACCTGCTCACGCAGAGCAAGTACGACGTGCAGAAGGACTTCGTCGCCCACCGTATCGCCGCCCAGGTCGTATTCGAATTTGATGACATTCTGGCTGAGGAGCATGTCAAACAGCGTGAATGCTTCATCGAATGGGAGAACGCGGCGGGCCGGAGGGTTAAGGGCCTCAACACCTTCCCGAAATTCGCGAACAATCCGGGCGGGTTCTGGCGCCCCATGCCGCCGCTCGGGTATGACACGGCGGATCTTCTCTCGCGTGCGGGGTTTGCGCCCGAGGATGTCGAGCGATTCCGCGCGTCTGGCAACGTCCGCTTCGGTGGCGAGGCTGAAACAGCGAGTGACTGAGTTGGGTGGCCGGCGGCCGAGCGCACTGCAAACGGCCTTGTGCCGCCGGTCTACCCGGAAGAAGGGCAGGAGACGAGGTGGGTGCCCCACCCGGCTTGAGGAGGCATTATGACTGAGCTTGCAGATGGGTTGACCGTGCGCTGGCTATGGGAGGAACAATGCGCTCGCATCCCGAATCACGAGTTCCTCGTCTTTGAGGATACGAACACGGAGCAGGTTCGCCGCTACACCTATCGTGCCTTCGATGACGAGGTGAACCGGGCAGCCAATATGTTCCTCGGCCGTGGTGTGCAGGCGGGGGATCGCGTGGCGGTACAACTGGGCAACTCGCCCGAGTTCATCGAATGTCTTTTGGCGCTGGCGAAAATCGGTGCTGTCCTCGTTCCCCTCAGCGAGTGCTACACGCCAAACGAATGCAGGCACATAGTGGAGGCCTGCAGTGTTCGGCTGCTGGTCACGCAGGCCGAGCGGTGGGAGCACTCCGCTATCTGGCCGCAGGTGGACGTCGTCGTTGTGGATGCCGCGTGTGGCGCCGACTCGCTGCAAGTAGCGACTGCCGACGTCGCTTCACGGCCCGACGATTCCGGGCTTCCGGCGGATAGTGATGCGCCATCGACCGGTGACTCTGCGCCATCACGCGACGAGGCCAGACCATTGGCCGAAGCCGCCAGACCATTGGCCGAAGCCGCCAGACCATTGGCCGAAGCCGCCAGACCATTGGCCGAAGCCGCCAGACCATCGGCCGAAGCCGCCAGACCATCGGCCGAAGCCGCCAGACCATCGGCCGGTGTTGCCGAGGAATCCGATGAATCGCAAACGCGGCATGGAGCCCGGCCAGTGGGCAGATATCACCTGCTCAAACTCGCTGAATCCACCCGGCTGCGGGAACGCCGACCCTTGGCGGATCAAGATCTGGTGGAGATCATGTTCACCTCCGGAACGACGGCTCGTCCCAAAGGCGTCATGTTGACGCATGCCAATTTCGTCTTCTCCGGCACCTATGTGTGCTGGGAACTCGCACTGGGCCCCGATGACCGATATCTGACCACCATGGCTGCCACCCATGTCAACCTGCAGCTATCTGCTCTAATGCCGGTGATCGCAGCGGGGGCGACGCTCATCCTTCAACGCCGCTACTCCGCGCGGCGTTTCTGGCGGCAGGCACGCAAGCACCACGCCACACTCGTTCAAGGCATGGCCATGATTATTCGGACCTTGCTCCTCCAGCCGGTGGACCCGCAAGAGCGTGAACACTGGGTGCGCGATGTCCACTACTTCCTGCCGTTGACCGACAGCGAGAAGCAACGATTCGAGGAACGGTTCGGCGTGCGCCTCCTGAACAACTACGGCTCCACCGAGTCGCTGGTGGGTGCCATCACGGACCTGCCGTCATGGCCGCGTCGTTGGCCGTCTATCGGACGCGCTGGAATCGGCTACCAGGTCAGAATCCTCACCGCCGATGGAAGCGAGGCAATAGCGGGTGAGCGTGGCGAGATCGTCATCCACGGCACGCCCGGGCGTTCTCTCATGGCGGGGTACTGGAACGATCCCGAGGCAACCGCCCGGGCGATCGACTCGGAGGGCTGGTATCACACGGGTGATATCGGTACCCGTGATGCGGATGGGTGGTTCTACTTCGTTGACCGCAAGGCCGATCTCATCAAACGCTCCGGTGAGAATGTCTCGGCCGCCGAGGTCGAAGGGGTGCTGCGAGGCTGCCCGGGCGTGGCCGACGTCGCCGTCGTCGGAGTGCCTGACGAGGTGCGCGACGAAGCGGTAAAGGCAGTGGTTGTTCCCGCTGAAAGTGATCTGAGCGAGGAAGACGTGGCGGCATTCGCCCGCCAGCATCTGGCCTGCTTCAAAGTTCCCACAATCATCGAGTTCCGCGACGAACTGCCGCGGGGCGAATACGGAAAAGTTCTCAAAGACCTGCTGTAGGCACGCTGGAGCAGGCGAAACCGAAAGGACACAAGGATGACTATCAAAACCGAGATGGTGGGGCAGACCTTCGGCCCCTTCACCCGCGACTACACCTTCCGCGATCTAGAGCTCTTCGCGCTTGGATGCGGCGCGGGAATCGACGGCAAGGACGGCCTCGAGTATCTCAATGAACACGACGAACGTGCCCCGCAGCTCAAGGTCCTTCCCATGTTCGGGGCCATGTTGATCGTAGATTCGGAAGTCACGCGCACCATCGACTACGGCTACAACTACGCGGGCTCCCTGCACTGGGGCTTCGACATCCGGTTCCACCGGCCGATCACCAAGATGGCGGACCATCTGGAGACCAAGGTGAAACTCGAAGGGCTCTATGACCGTGGCGAGGGCCGTGGCTTACTCGCGCAACACATCGGCGACACGTACGATTCCGAGGGCAACCTGCTTTTCACCAATGAATCCTGGGACTGCCTGATTTACGACGGCGGCTGGGGCGGGCCGAAACCGCCGAAAGACATCGTCGAGATGCCGGAGACCGAGCCCGATGTGGAGGTGACCGAGCGGATCCCGGAGAACCAGGCGCTGATCTATCGCCTCTCGGGTGACTATCATCCGCAGCACATCGACTGGGAGTACGCGGCAGAAAACGGCGAGCCACGCCCGATCCTGCACGCCATCTCCTACGCGGGTGTGGTGATGCGCCATGCCATCAACGCCTACGTGCCCGGCGAGCCGGAGCGCATCACCCGATTCAAGACCCGTATCACCTCGCCGGTGCATCCCGGCTCCACGTTGAAGACCCAGCTGTGGAAGGTGGGGGAGGGTGAACTGCGCTTCCGCCTCGTGGATGAGGACTTTGAGACCAGTGGCGCCAAGCCACATCTCAACTGGGGAATCATCGAGTTCGAGTGAGTGCGGGTTGGACGGGTGAATAACCATGGACAGTGCAAGTAGAGCAAGCAGAAGCGCTGCACCCGGTGGTTGTCGTGAACACGGCGGCGCGGCACCCGGTGGTGGTGTACCCGGCGGCGGTGAACACGGCGCGCCTGAGTTGAAGGCGAGTAGCGCGCAGGGCACGGAGGGAAGCGGTGCGCCAGCCCGAGTCAGGCTCGACGACGTCGGCATGACGCCATTCCTCAAACGAGTCACGTTGTTCTCCTCCGGTGGTCCGTTCCTGGAGGGCTACGTGTTGGGCATTATCGGCGTAGCACTGACCCGAATGACTCCGGATCTGGGGATTAACGACCACTGGAGCGGAATGATCGGGGTGGCGGCGCTGGTGGGCCTGTTCATCGGCGCATCGGTCGGCGGGTGGGTCACGGACCTGATTGGGCGCCGCAAGATGTTCGTCATTGACGTGGTGACAATCGTTGTTCTGTCCGTGCTGTGCATGTTCATCACATCACCCGTCCAACTCTTCATCCTCCGCTTCCTCATCGGCATTACCATCGGGGCGGATTACCCGATCGCCACGTCGATGATCACCGAGTTCACACCGCGGCGATACCGATCGATTTCCATGGGCGTGATCGCGGCCATGTGGTATGTAGGGGCGAATGCCGCCTATCTTGCCGGCTTTTTTCTTCTGGATGTTCCGGGTGGCTGGCGGTGGATGCTCGGCAGCTCGGTGATTCCCTGCCTGATAATCCTGGTGGGGCGCTGGTCCATCCCCGAGTCGCCGCGCTGGCTGTTGGCAAAGGGCCGTGTGGAGGAGGCGGAAGCCGTCGTACTTCAAGTCTACGGGGAAGGCATCTCCATGGACGACGAGGTGACGGCCACGAAGACGCGTTTCTCTAAGATTTTCCGCGGAACCTATCTGCGCCGTGTGCTTTTCGTGGGGATCATCTGGTTGTGTCAGGCCATTCCGATGTTCGCGATTTACACCTACGGGCCCCGTATCATCGGCGCCTTCGGGTTAGGAGAGGGGCGTGCCTCGCTGATCGGAGAATTGGTGATCGGCACTCTGTTCATGCTCGGCACTATTCCGGCGATGTTCCTCGCCGAGTCTATGGGAAGAAGGCCGCTGATTCTCGGCTGCTTCGCCGTTATGGCGGCGGCTCTTGCCGTCCTCGGGTTCTTGCCGAACGCCGCGCTCGGCACGGTTGTGGTCTGCTTCGGGATCTACGCGCTGTTCTCCGGCGGTCCGGGAAACTTGGAGTGGTTGTACCCCAACGAGCTCTTTCCCACCGATATACGCGCCTCGGCGATGGGAGTGGCGATGGCTATCTCGCGTATCGGCACGGTGGTTTCGATTTACGTTCTGCCCAGCTTTATGAACGACCATGGCACCGGGCCCACAATGCTGGCCGGTGCAGCCATTACACTGCTCGGCTTCGTCGTCTCTGTTTTCTGGGCGCCGGAGACGAAGGGACGAAGCCTGGCGGAGACGGGCTCCCCGGACTTCACGGGCAGATAGGGCAGGGGTGATCTTGTCGCTCCTCAACCACGATTCTGCGCCGGGTTTCACGGGAAGGGAGTCGCGTTGTCGCTTACGACGCCACGCGCAGCCCTCCGCTGCCGTGGTCGTGTGGAATCTGCAGCTGGTCGGTCACCAGATGCTCGGCATACTCGGGGATTTCAGTAAGGAAGCAGTCGATGTCTTCTATTGCCAAACAAAAGGCGCGCATCAGTACCGAGCCTTCGATGGCGTCGAGCAAGCGTGTCATGGACATGGCGCGCGGCAGAGCGCCCGTGGTCTTGAACTCCCAGAGTCGGCTCCGGATCTGCCCGATGGGAGTGACGTACAGGTGCTCGTAGACGCGTCGAATCACAGGCTGATTCGTGGAACCCGTTTCGACGAAGACGCGGCGGACGGCTTCAGCGTGACACCCCAGGTAGAGGCGCATACGGAACTCGGCTTCGTTGACCAGGATGTCATGGACGGTTTCGCCGATCGGACCCGGGCAGGGAACGAGGATGCGGAAAGCGTCCAGCAGCAGGCGCTCGCGGTCCGCCCAACGCGAGTACATGGACGATTTGCCAACGCAGGCCTGGGCGGCCACTTTCGTCAGATTGAAACCGTGCCATCCGCTCTCGCCGTACAGACACAAGGCCGCCTTGAGGATCCGGCTATCTGCTTCGATGTTGCGCGGACGGCCGATGCGACTGGGGTATTCGCGCGGGGTAGGCATAGCTCCTCCTCAGAGAACGATCGGTTTCGTTGCGTGTACAAACATTCTAGGGCACCGGTCGGAATCGAAGCGCCCGCAGGATCGCTCCGCAGCGGTCGGCGGTGGCCTGAACGCACATTTTGTGAAGAATTTGCGCGAGCACCGCCGCCTGTGTGGGACGGATTTCCTACGCAGGTAGTGCCTGACACATGCGGAATGTGGCCGAAAAGTCCCATAGTGTGCCGAAGGAGGAGAGCTGTTTTTGCTCTGTCTACATCTTGTGATCCGTAGCTGTTCCGGCATGACTTGTGTAGGATATTAACCAACCGGAACATTGTGGTGTCCGTGGGCATCAATCCCGGGCCCGTCTTGAAATGGACGCGGTTGCTCCCAGCCACCGTAGGTTGGTGCACGAACAAGTGAATAAAGGTTGGGCAGGTTCCGATCTAGCCCGGCAAGGCGTTTGCCTTGCGCTATACGATACAGAAAGAGGCTCCAATGACCGTAGTCGTTGCGTACAAGTACGCAGCTAATCCCCAGGACGCATCCGTCGGTGCGGATGGCGTTGTTGACTGGTCGCGCGCCAAGGCGGCCGTGAGTGAATACGACCCCGTTGCCATTCAGATCGGCCGCGACTTGGCCGATGCTGAAGGGGCCGAGCTTGTTGGCGTCAGTGTCGGCACCGCCCAGGTTGCCAGCTCCATGGCCAAGAAGAACGCCATGTCGAAGGGCTTGGACCGCGGCGTCGTGGTGGCCGATGATGAGACCGCCGAATGGAACTCCACCAAGGTCGCGTCCGCACTGGCAGGCCTCGTCAAGAAGGTGGAAGGCGCCGATATCGTTCTCACCGGCGATTCCTCGATTGATGAGGGTGCCAAGATGATGTCCGCTCTGCTCGCGGGCTTCCTCGGCTGGCCGTGCTTCCAGGAGGTCACCTCCGTGGAGAAGACGGGCGATGGATACACCGTGACGCAGGCGGTGGCCGGTGGTACGCGGACGGTGAGCGTTTCCGGTCCCGTCGTCGTAGCCGTATCGGCCGACGCTGTCACGCCGAAGGTCCCCTCCATGAAGGACATCCTCGCCGCCGGTAAGAAGCCGGTGGAAACGGTCGCCGTCGCCGATGTGGCTCCGGCTGATGTGACACTCACCGTGACCGGTCGCTCCAAGCCGGCTGCGAAGGCACGCAAGAACGAACTCTTCTCGGGCGACGACGCTGCTACCCAGTTGGTTGCCGCTCTCCGTTCCGCCGGTGCGCTCTGAGAGTAAGAAAGGAAAGTAGACGAAATGGCAAATGCTTGGATTATTGCGGTTGATCCGCAGGTTTCTGCTCTCGTTGAGCTTGGACGTGCCCTGGGTGGAGAGGTCACGGCTGTAACGGTTGGCAATGTTCCGATCAGTGGTGTTGACCGGCTTTTCTCCGTCTCGGTAACCGATGATGTTCCGGCGGAGGCCGCTGCTCCGTCCGTCGCTGCTGCGGTGACTGCAGCACCGGGTGATGTTGTTCTCGCGGCGAATAAGCCGGCCGAGCGTGTGCTGGCCGGTGCGGTGGCTGCGGCACTCGGCGCTCCGGTTGTCACCGGTGTGAAGAGCCTCGCCGATGGAACAGCCGAAGTGAACCGCTTCGGCGGAATCTCCGCTGAGAGTGTTTCCTTCTCCAGCCCGGTTGTGGTGATTGCCGACGGCGGTGCCGAGGGTGAAGATGCTGCTCCGGCCGCGGAAGTTGCCGCCACGGAGGAAGTGTTCACCGCTACCGTCACCGCGACCGAAGCCGCCGATGTGGCGCAGGCGAATCTCGGCGCCGCCAAGGTGATCGTCGCCGTGGGCCGTGGCTTCAAGGCGCAGGAGGACCTCAAACTCGCTGAGGACCTCGCGGCGGCGCTGGGCGGGGAAGTTGCCTGCTCGCGTCCGCTTGCGGAAGGTAACGGCTGGATGGCACGGGATCGTTACATTGGCATTTCCGGTCAGCAGGTCTCGCCGGATCTGTATATCGCAATCGGTATTTCCGGGCAGATCCAGCACACTGCAGGCATGGCCGACTCGAAGACCGTCGTCGCCATCAACAATGACGCGAATGCTCCGATTTTCGCATTGTCTGACTATGGAATTGTTGGCGACCTGTACTCGCTGCTGCCCGCACTCACGGCAGCGGCCAAGTAGGCGATGATGGCGGAGGAAGAGAACTACGACTTCGACGTTATCGTCGTCGGTGGTGGTATCGCGGGGATGGTCTGCGCCTACCTGCTCGCGCAGGAAGGCCGCGAGGTCCTGCTCATTGAGCGTGGTGTCGAGCCTGGTTCCAAGAATCTATCCGGCGGTGTGTTCTACTGCCGGGTGATGGAGGAGATCTTCCCGAACTTCGTCGAGGAGGCTCCGGTGGAGCGGCGCATCACCCGCAACTGCCTGAGCTTCATGAATCCCGGATCCTTTGTAAACGTGGACTACTGGGATTCACGGCTGGCCGATCCGGTCAACGCCGTCACCGTGTTGCGGGCGAAGTTCGACCCGTGGCTCGCGGAGAAATGCGAAGAGGCCGGTGTCGCGGTTATGCCCGGCATCAAGGTTGATGAGCTGATCAGCGAGGACGGTCGCTTCGTCGGCGTACGTGCTGGCGACGACGAACTACGCGCGCGCGTAGTCGTTGCGGCCGACGGCGTGAACTCCTTCATCTCGCGCTATGCCGGTATTCGCGCCAAGGAGCCAACGAATAATCTGGCTGTCGGCGTGAAGTCCGTGATCCAACTGGGCGAGGAGAAGATACGCGACCGCTTCAACCTGACCGGCGACGAAGGCGCGGCATACGCCATCGTCGGCGACTGCACCGAAGGCGTCGGTGGTGGCGGCTTCATGTACACCAACAAGGACTCGGTTTCCATCGGAGTTGTTGTACGGTTGGACGATCTGGCCGCGAAGGGGAAGTCCTCCTCGGATCTTCACGATCATTTCCTCTCCCATCCGGCAATCGCGCCCTTCATTGAGGGCGGCGAACTGCTGGAGTACGGTTGCCATTTGGTGGCCGAGGGCGGGCAACGTATGCAGCATGATCTGGTGCGGTCTGGCCTTGTGGTGATCGGTGATGCCGCCGGGTTCACGTTGAACACCGGATTCACGGTGCGTGGCATGGATCTGGCTGCCGGCTCTGCACGTGCGGCGGCCAAGGTGATCAACGAGGCGATCGAGGCGGGCGACTATTCGCAGGAGTACCTGGAGCGGTACATCGACGAGTACAACTCGACCTATGTCGGCAAAGACATGGCGACCTACGCCAAGGCCCCGGACTTCCTGGAGAATGAGGAGATGTACGGGCAGGTCGGCGAATTGGTGGCCGAGGTGCTATTCGGCGTTTACAACCTGGATCTGACTCCGCGGCGGCACCTGGTTCCGCTGGCTAAGGACGCTCTGAAACAGTCGGGTCTCAAGATTCGCAGGCTTGCCAAGATCGGCATGCAGGCAGTAAGGGCGATGTGACATGGCTGATTTCTTTGAAGGAAGTGTTCCCGAGCGGCTGGCCAAGAACGTCTACGAAGTGGACGAAGGCAATCCGCATATCGAGGTGAACCAGGAGATCGCCAAGGCAACGGGTACCGGCAAGCTGCTGGTGCGCGTGTGCCCGGCTCACGTGTACTCGGAAGAACCCGACGGGACGATTTCTGTTGAGTATGCGGCATGCCTGGAATGCGGCACCTGTCTGGCCGTTGCGGCGCCCGGTGCGCTGAAGTGGCATTACCCGGCCAGCTCAATGGGCGTCGTGTTCCGCGAAGGCTAGCTCAAGGTCACGTGGTGTTGTGTACCTAATTGCTACTGCCACGTGACCGGCCTATAGGCGCAGGTGACTCTGCTGTCCGTCACCTGTACAGAGGTGGGGATTCTAAGCACAGGATCCCCACCTCCCTTATGATTGCGCCGTCCGACGTTGCGGAAGGCGGATGTTGCGGATGACACTGGTGCGAATGACGGATGACCCCGGCATCGGTTGGACACACCCACCCCGCCGACGATGTCTGTGCCTGCACTCGCGAAAAGACTTGTGCCTCGAGAACATGCTTCTCGAGGCACAAGTGTGTCAACAGGGGTGCTGCTTGCTATGCCAGGGGCATCGGCGGACGCCGCCTGCTTCACCAGGGTCGTCTGTGCTGCGCTACACCAGGGTCATAGCCTGGCGGGCGATAGCAAGCTCCTCATTGGTTGGGAACACGAGCACCGCTACCTTGGATTCAGGCGTCGAAATAATACGCGGCTCCTTGGAGCGGACCTTGTTCTTCTCCTCATCAAGGAAGATCCCGAAGGGGTTGAGGCGCTCGATGACCTCGCGGCGGAGATCGACGTCGTTCTCACCGACGCCCGCGGTGAAGGTGATCGCATCCAAGCCGCCCATAATCGCTGAGTAGGAGCCTATGTATTTGACGATCCGGTGCGCGTAGACGGCCAGGGCCTCGATCGCATTGGCATCGCCGGAATCGGCCAACTCGCGCACGGCACGCATATCGTTATTGCCCGCTAGGCCCTTCAGGCCGGATTGACGGTTGAACAGGTCGTCCAGTTCGTCGATGGACATGCCGGCTACCCGTGCCAGGTGGAAGACGACCGCAGGGTCGATATCGCCGGTGCGTCCACCCATCACCAAACCCTCCAGCGGGGTCAGGCCCATGGAGGTCTCAACCGCCTTGTTATTGACCACGGCGGATGCGGATGCACCATTGCCCAGGTGGAGCACGACCTGCTTGAGGTCGTCGCGGCCCAGGAGTTTCGAGACCTCGCTGGAGACGAACTGGTGTGATGTGCCGTGTGCGCCGTAACGGCGGATCTCGTACTTCTCAGCCAGCGCGCGGTCAATGGCATAGGTGGCGGCCTCACCCGGCAGCCCCTGGAAGAACGCCGTGTCGAATACCGCCACGTGTGGCACATCGGGCAGTAGGCGCCGGGCGACGATGATGCCCTTGAGATGGGCGGGGTTGTGCAGCGGTCCGAGCGGGCACAGCTTCTCGATGGTTGCCTGAACGTCGTCGGTGATAATGGCCGGACCGTCGAAGTACTTGCCGCCTTGCACGATACGGTGGCCGACGGCCTTGATGGAATCGTCGGTCAGCGAAGGGCCGACCTCGTCGCACAGGCGCAGGACCTCTTCCAGCCCCTTGCCGTGATCGGGCACCGGCCCGTCAATCTCGCGGGTGATATCGCCGTAGACGTGTTCGATATGACCGGTTTCCTCACCGATGCGCTCGACGAGCCCGTGGGCGATGGCCTCACCTGTTTCCGGGTTGACCAGTTGGTACTTGATCGAGGACGAACCCGAGTTGATGACAAGAACAGACATTGTGCTCCTCATGTGATGCTGTGCCGGTACTCCGGCGTTCTAACTTATCTGGGCCGATTCCGGCGATGGAAGTGCCGGTGCCGGTGTGCTGTTTTCAGTCCTGCTGCGCCTGCTTCAGTCCTGTTGCGCCTGCACTGCGGTAATGGCGACGGTGTTGACGATGTCTTCCACCAGTGCGCCGCGCGAGAGGTCGTTCACCGGCTTGTTCAGGCCTTGTAGAACCGGGCCGACGGCGACGGCCCCGGAAGAGCGTTGCACGGCCTTATACCCGATATTGCCGGCATTCAGGCTGGGGAAGACGAACACCGTGGCACGGCCTGCGACGGGGGATCCGGGCATCTTCTTGGCGGCAACCGCTTCGTCGACGGCGGCGTCGTACTGGATCGGGCCTTCGATCAGTAGGTCGGGCCGTGCCTCTTGTGCAATCTTGGTGGCTTCCGCGACGGCGTCGACATCAGGCCCCTTGCCGGATGTTCCGGTGGAGTAGGAGAGCATGGCAACGCGTGGTTCCACACCGAATTGCCGAGCGGTTTCCGCCGAGGAAATGGCGATTCCGGCCAGCTCTTCCGGCGTGGGATTCGTATTGACGGCGCAGTCGCCGTACACGTAGACGCGGTCTTCCATCAGCATGAGGAAAACGGAGGACACAATGGATGCGCCCGGCTTGGTCTTAATGATCTGGAAGGAGGGGACGATGGTATGCGCCGTGGTGTGTGCGGCGCCGGACACCATGCCGTCGGCGTCACCCATGTGCACCATCATCGTGCCGAAGTAGGAGAGATCCTTGACCTTCTCCACAGCCTGCTCGTATGTGACGCCTTTCTTGGCGCGAAGCCGGGCGAACTCGGTGGCGTACTTCTCGATGCGTGCCGGATCGTTGATCGAGACGATTTCGGCTCCCGTCAGGTCAAGGCCGAGTTCGGCGGCACGGGCATCGACGGCGTCCTTCTCACCGACCAGGGTGATATCGGCGACGCCGCGCGCGAGGAGTTCGGCCGCGGCTTGAAGAATCCTGTCATCTTCGGATTCCGGCATGACGATGCGCTTGCGGTCCGCGCGGGCACGGGCGATGAGGGCGGCGGTGAAACTGAGGGGCGTGATGACGTCGGAGCCCTGCTCCATGGCGGCCCGCAGCGTCTGAGCATCTGCGCCGTCGATGGTGCGCGGCTGACCATCCGGCAGCAGAACCAGGGGGCCGGTGAGGCCGGCGGCCGGAAGTTCCTTCTCGAAACCCTCTGCCGCGTCAACCACGATGGTGGCGGAGATGGGCGCGTTCTGCCCGGAGATTTCGGCGGCGGAGAGAGATGCGATAGCAGCTGTCTCTGCGGCAGTACGCTCGGCTCCGGTAAGCGCTACGATCACTGAGGTTCCGAGGTTGGCGGCGGCGCGCCCCGTGCGGGCGAGCATGCCGGGGTTGAACGGGTCGCCGTCGAGAAGGCCAAGAACGACGACGGCGTCCAGGCCGTCGGCGTAGTCTGTGTAACGCTTGACGAGGGCGTTCATGGCGGCCTCTTCGTCGGCCACGTAGGCCTGGCGGGTTGTGCCCCACGCGCGGTCAACGTCGGCGGCCTTGCCGACCCGCTGCAGCAGTTCGAGGAACACGGCATCGTCGTTGATGGGACCATTGGCGAAGGCGCGGAAAACGCCGACGTTGTTGTACTGCTTGAGAAGCGAATCGAGATATGCGCGCAGAACGGTTTGCGTGCCGCAATTTCCTTCGATCGCCGTGAAATAGACGCTGTTTGCCACGATGCAATCCTTCCGGTCCGGCTGGTTGGGGACCCTCAGCTGGCGGGAATCTCTCGCCGGTCTGATTTTCGCATATTCCGCGCCTGGGATGTACGTCCTAGTACATTTTCCTCGGTTCTCGTGAGCAAAAGCACTTAGTAGACGATGCGTTGCATATGTAGATGGCGCGAATGGTGGTGAGAGGCGGGTGACGCCGGGGTGACAGGCCAGGAGACGGATGCCGCTGGTGCAAGGAGGGTGGAGGGTGCGCTGCCGTAAGGCGCGTCTGGTTTACTGTGGGCCGGATCGGGTTTGCGGTGTGTGCGCGGCGTGGGCCTGGCCGCGTCGATGGGGTAGCTGAGCCGCTGGCCTGGTCGCGCCGCTGGGGTTGGCTGGGACGCTGGGCTGACGGCGCCGTTGGGGTAGCGCATAGTAGCCTAGTGATATGGCGAGAGTACATGCGCAAGTGCACGCAACGCCGCGGATACAGGCCAGAAGGCGTATTGCGGCGCT
>SUUB01000014.1:13251-23896 GCA_015062745.1 Actinomycetaceae bacterium | reverse complement strand
CCTAGTGATATGGCGAGAGTACATGCGCAAGTGCACGCAACGCCGCGGATACAGGCCAGAAGGCGTATTGCGGCGCTACTCGGCGCGGTGGTACTGAGCTGTGGAGTCACGGGATGTTCTACTGGGGGTTCGGGTCAGGAGAACCAGTCGCGCGCGGCTGCTCCTTCCAGCACGACGGCGCACGAAAGCGGGTCCTCGACGACGTCGGGCGCAGAGCAATCGGGGGCGGCTGCGGCGTCGGCCGATGAAAGCCCGGATGAGACGCATGGAAGCCCGGATGAAACTCGTGAAGGAGAAGCCGATATGAGGCAGATCAAGATCACGGTGAATGGGGAAGAATTGAGCGCCACGCTGGCTGATAACAGTTCGGCACGGGCGCTGGCGGATCTGCTTGCCGAAGGCCCGATCACCGTGGAGATGGAAGACTATTCGGGCTTTGAGAAAGTTGGCGATCTGGGAACAACTCTGCCGCGCAACGATACGCAAATCAGCACCGAGCCGGGAGATCTCATCTTGTACCAGGGCAGCAACTTCGTCATCTATTACGGCAACAACTCGTGGAGCCTCACCCGCTTGGGAAAGATCGACGACCTTTCGGCGCAGGAGCTACAAAGAATCCTCGGTACGGGCGCAGTGACCGTGGAGCTGAGCCTGGCGCAGGGCTAGTACTGCTCAGGTGATCTACTGGCGGGGCAGCGGCGTAATTCTCACGAGATGTGGTTAGAGCGTGCGAGGAGGAGATGGCGTACTGGAACGGAGAGCTCCGCTCGTCGAGATGTGGTTAGAGCGTGCGAGGAGGAGATGGTCTGCGCAGAAAAGGCTGCAGCGCCTGAAAGCGGCGTCCGGTGGAATCGCTCTTCTGGCCCGACTGCAGCTTCCCCGCCCCAATGCCGGGCAGTCAGCTCGCCGTAGGATCCGTGGTCTGGGTGTAGCTTTCAGCCTGGGCGGATTTCCAGCCTGAATGCGACCATGCCAGCCTGGAGTGGAGAAACATTGTGAGGCAGGGGAAGGACCAGTAGGCTACCACTATGGTGTTCACACGTTGGAAGCGAGCCTTTGCGGCCCTTGTAGGAATTCTGATGCTGACGGCCGGGATGGCGGGGTGTACGAGCGTGCGCACCGACGATTTGCATCCGAGCGGTGGTTCGGATTCGCCTACTGTTGGGCCATCTGACTCGGATACGACGCCCGACGACACGGGTGAGGACGAGCCGCTCGCCACGCAGATCAAGATCGTGGCCAACGGGCGTGAAATGACCGCCACGTTACAGGAGAACAGCGCCGTAGATGCATTGCGCGACATCCTCGCCGATGGTCCGCTCACGCTCGAGTTGGAAGATCAGATCGGGAAGTACAAGGGTGCGGCATTGGAGGAGGAGCTTCCGACAGACGACTGGAAGCCAATAAACCCTGGGCCCGGCGACATCATCTGCGACAGGGTTGGTGAACTCGGTATCTACTACAGGTATGACTCGGCTAATGCCATTCGTTTGGCGAAGATTGATGATCTCACCCAAGAGGAGCTGAAAGAGATTCTGGGCACGGGGGATGTGACCGTCGAGATCAGCCTGGTGGAGGAATGAGGTCGCTGCTCTAGGGCCGCCCTTTACAGGGCAGATTATCTGTGTTGATACGTTAAGCGGACGCGAAGGCGCGAGGCTGCGCGGCACATGGCAGCGGCGAGTCAGGCGTTGCCGTGCGCAAACGCCCCGGGCTCGGGGCTGCACGTTGCATGGCGGCGGCTACGGTGCGTCAGGTCGGCGGCGGTGGCGGCGTCCTCGTACCGCCTGGCACAGGGCAAGTGCGGGCGACGAGCTGTGCTGTAACGGCCTTGGTGTTGTGCTTTAACGGCCTTGGTGTTCTAAGAAGAGGCAAATGCTCTGGATGCGGCGCTTGGGACGCAGTCGGTGATTCTCACTCCCTCAAGTGTTAGGAGGTATGCCTTGCGTTCCACGCCGCCCGAATAGCCGGTGAGGCGACCGTCCGCCGCGACCACACGGTGACACGGCACGATGATGGAGACCGGATTGCGGCCGACGGCGGCGCCAACCGCTCGCGCGGAGACTCGCGTATCGGGGCGCCCGGATGCAGCACGATCCGCCGCAATGCGCCGTGCAATCTGCCCGTAGGTGGTTAGTTGACCATAGGGAATGGCTGCGAGGTACGTCCATACCTCCTTTTGGAAGGCGGTGCCCTCAGCGCAAACAGGAGGGCGTGGGCCTGGGTCGTGACCGGCGAAGTACTCGTTCAACCATGTCACGGCATACCGGAGCGCGGTCGAGGTGCGAACAGCTTCGTTGGTGGATAAAGGTACTGGGCCGCTACCGGGAGGAGCCAGCTGTGTGGTAGGAGCGTACTCTTCCTTCCTTACCGTGGGGCTGGGGGTCGGGGATGTAAAGATCATGCCGACTTCGGCGGCGTCGTTCTGGCCGTATGGTAGGAGCTTGCAAATGTAGCCGTTGTTGCTGGCGAGTAAGAGATCGCCGATTGGGGAGGTGTAGGTGATCGTGCTGTGGCTGATCGTGTTGAGCACGGTGCATCTCCTTTCGTGTAGTCGCACGATATATGCGCGCGAGGCCAAAAGTTCTCGCGCATGGTGATGTTGATTGTGATCGGCAAGTGCTTTGTCGATCAGGCATGCGGTCAGCAAGGCGGTGTCACCGCCATGGTAAGCCGAGAGGCTGCCGCCCATTCAAGCTCGACGAAGATGTTCTGGTCTGAAGTGCGTGAAGAGCGCAGAGAGATCAGGGCCGCATGTGGCGGTGACGAGACCCCAGAGAATCCACTAAACAGCCTTCGTCACTCGGCAGACCTTTGCCTGATCTAGAGGATGCAGCCGCAGCTCAGCCTATCGGAGCTGAGAACAGTTTGGTGTGCTTCAGCTGAGGTAGCATCCAGAGTCTGTGAGCTAATGCATAAGGTGGTAGAAAGGCAGGTGATATAGCGGCGTTTATCCGAGTGGACGCGGTTAGTCGCCGTAGAAGTGTTGGCTCCCAGCTAAGCTCAAGGTTACTAAGTATATGCTTTTCTCATGGCAAAACGAGTACGAGCAATCTCCAGATTTGGAGCCGTTGCGATGGCTATCTCGCTAGCAGGTGGTCTCGTCGCGTGCGGAACAAGTAACAAAGCGGAACAATCAACGACGCCGACCCGAGCGGATGCAACTCCGGTAGAAGCAACTCAGATGCCGGAGACTCCTAAAGGGTTGGAGGACTTTTACAATCAAGACGTCAAGTGGAAGGAGTGTGATAAGGAGTACCAATGTGCGACGGTGAAGGCTCCACTGGACTACGACAACCCGGACGGAGCCAAGGTTGATATCGCACTGAAGAAGCTTCCGGCATCGTCCGGTAAGCCGATCGGGACGCTCTTCCTTAACCCGGGCGGGCCCGGTGGTAGCGGAGTTGAATTCGTCGTGGCAGCGAAACTCACGTTCTCGCCTGCCCTGCTTTCCGGTTTTGACATTGTAGGCTTTGATCCACGAGGCGTGGGCGATTCAACCAGTATCAAGTGTCAACCTGACAATGAGTCTGGTGAATCGAAAGAAACGGACGCTACGGCGAACGTCGAGTCGGGTAGCGGATCGACCGCTGAGGAAACTGAGAAGGAAGCCGCAGATATCGCTGCTCAATGTGAACGGCACACGCGCCCCGCCGAGTTGTTGGACCATGTAGACACGGTGTCAGTGGCCAAGGACCTTGACATGCTACGTGCGTTGGCTGGTGACCCGCAGCTGTACTACCTTGGTTTCTCCTATGGAACTCTGCTTGGAGCGACCTACGCAGAGCTCTTTCCTGGCAATGTTGGACGTTTAGTTCTTGATGGAGCGGCAGACCCTTCCATCTCGTTGGCGAAGCGTGTGGAAGAGCAGGCCCTCAGTTTTGAGAAGGCTTTGGAGACTTTCGTTGCTACTTGCCAGGAGCGAGAAGACTGCCCCTTTAGTGGGAATGTGGAGCAAGGCGTACAAGAGGTGCGGAATTTCCTGGACGAACTGAATGACAACCCACTGCCAGTTAATGGTAAGGACGATGCCCCGGTGACCAGTGCAGAGGTTAAGAGCATGCTACAGAACGCCTTCTATGAAGACGGAATATGGCCGGATGTGTTCACTGCCTTTAAGAAGGCGTGGGAAGGCGACGCAAGCAAATTGCGTGAGATGTCCAAGCTCCTAGCGGACCAGGCGGGTGGCGACGGAGATGCAGTTCAAAACGCTATTGACTGCAAGGACTACCCGATTGAGGGAAACCGCGAGGAGTGGGATAAGCAGGCCGAAGAAATCAAGCAGAAAGCCCCGGTTTTTGGTAAAGGGTACACAGATCTGTACTGTCAGACTTGGGGACACCACGGAACCAAGGAGCGTACCGAGATCAAAGCTAAGGGTGCCGCGCCGATCCTTGTCGTCGGTACCACGGGCGATCCGGCTACTCCCTATCATTGGTCGGAGGCGATGGCTAAGCAGTTGGAGTCGGGAGTGCTTCTGACATGGGAAGGTAACGGGCATACCGCCTACGGCCGCTCGGGCGAGTGCGTGACTTCTACGGTAGATGACTACCTGTTGCGAGGCAATCTGCCGGAGAATGGCAAGGTCTGCACGGGCTGACTACTGCGCGTTTGGTAAGGGGGCTCCACATCTATCGGATTGATCAGACTAGGTACTGGAGCCGTTAGATAGGGCCGAGTCAATGCGGCCTATGGTGTGTGAACCTGTGACCGGGCTAGGGATGACTTGGCCCGGTCACGTGTTTTCTTTTGCTGAACGTAATGCTGGAGAGTTGCGGGCTATGTTTGGTGTGGTCGCGTGATGCCGATTTGGGCGTGGTAACGGTACGGTGTCGCGGTGCTCGCGATGCGGGTGGGCGCGCAGTTCGTGCAGCGAGTTTCGCGGCGGTAGATTCAAGAGCATGGAGACACGCGCGACTGCGGGAGCCGCTCTGTCACTTGCTGTGCGCAAGTGTGTATTGCTGTGCTGAGCGGCGTCGTCGCGGCGAACTGGTCCCGTGACGCCGCTCTCCGGCAATTCCGTGGTGGCGGTGGCACCCGATAGTTTCTTGGTATATAATGGTTGCATGGTAACGTCAGTGCGAACACTGCCAAAGCTTTCCGCCCTTGCGGCCTCGATCGCGCTAATGGGTGCGCTCACAGCCTGCGGCGGAGGGCCGGCCACAAGGGATCAATCAACGACGTCGACCAGTATGGATGCGACGCCGGTAGAAGCAACACAGATGCCGAAGGTTCCGAAGGGTTTGGAGGCCTTTTACACGCAGAAACTTTCGTGGGAAGAGTGTGGTGACGGATTCCAGTGCGCAACGGCGAAGGCTCCGTTGGACTACGACAATCCGGATGGCACGAAGATTGACATTGCGCTCAAGAAGCTTCCGGCCTCCTCCGGTAAGCCCATTGGTACGCTCTACCTCAATCCGGGTGGGCCGGGTGGAAGCGGAGTTGAATACGTTGAGAACGTGCGGGAGAGTTTCTCCGCCGATCTACTCTCAGCGTTTGACGTTGTCGGTTTTGACCCGCGCGGAGTGGGGCAGTCGACAAGCGTGCAGTGCCAGGCCGACGGTGAAACCGAAGCGCCGGAAGACGCGGTAGAAGGGGAGGAGCTTTCGGCCGCTGATGCGAACAAGAGAGCTGCCGAAGAAACTGCGGCCATGTGCGAAGCACACACCAAGCCCGTGGAACTACTAGATCATGTGGACACCGTGTCTGTAGCGAAGGATCTCGACATGCTGCGCGCGTTGGCAGGTGATCCACAGCTCTACTACATCGGCTTCTCCTACGGTACATTGCTAGGGGCAACCTATGCGGAGCACTTCCCGGGCAACGTCGGGCGTTTGGTGCTCGATGGTGCAGTTGATCCGGCCCTGTCCTCAGCAGAGCTCTCGAAGGAACAGGGAGTGGCTTTCGAGAAGTCTTTGGAAGCTTTCGTGGCCGAGTGTCAAAAGGGAGCAGATTGCCCCTTCGAAGGCGATACTGCTCAGGGTGTGAAGCAGATCCGTGACTTCTTGGATCAGTTGGAGGAAAAGCCGCTGCCAGTTGACGGTAAAGACGATGTTATTGTGACACGGGAAGACGTTACGAGCCTACTCTCTAATGCCTTCTATGAGGACACTGTTTGGCCGGCGGTTGCGAAGGCGCTCGGCGCAGCTTTCCAGGGTGACGGAACTGCTGTACATGAGCTCCTGGCGCTTTTTGAAGAGGCTGGTGGAGCCGAAGGCGATGAGGCTAAGATCGCAATCGATTGTTTGGACTATCCGATTGAGGGCAACCAGGCTGAATGGGATAAACAGGCGGATGAGCTGAAGGAAGTTGCACCCGTTTTCGGGACCAGCTACGTGGATCTTTTCTGTCAAGCCTGGGGGCATCATGGAACCGAGAAGCGCACCGAGATCAAAGCGAAGGGAGCCGCGCCGGTATTGGTAGTTGGCACCACCGGCGATCCGGCCACTCCGTATGCGTGGTCTGAGAGCCTTGCCAAGCAGATGGAATCGGCTACTTTGCTGACTTGGGAAGGAAACGGGCACACGGCATACGGTCGCGCCGGTGAGTGTGTGACGAAGGCAGTGGATGACTACCTGCTTCGGGGTAAACTCCCAGAGGACGGCCTGGTGTGCAAGGGCTGACCGGTATGTAATCAGCGGAGTTGTCCAGATCCCGTCCAAACGATGGAAATCTTGATTTGTTCAGTTTAAGAGTTGGCGAATTCACGCGGATTTGTCGGCTCGCTGGAATCGAGTCGCGGTCGTTTGGACGGGATTCTGACATAGAGAATGTAAGTGTCTGCTTGGTGTGGGGCTTCTAGGACGTGTCGTGTTGGTGTGGGTGGGGTCGGTGGCGTGGTGCGCTGCGGGGCATCAGGAACACCCTGGCAATCAGTGGCTGCAGGTGAGGCTCTTCGGTGGCGTGGTGCGGGGTTACGTCGGTGATGCATGGGGCGTGGCTTGGACTTTTCACGGAGCGTGGCGGAGCAGCTGACCGTCCTGCGGGCGCGTTGTGATCATTGCTCGGGGGACGCATATACTCGCCATGTGAGCACCGATTCTCTGCCTGAGAGCAGTGACGATCTCGTCACCGCCGTTACTTCGAGTACCGATGCCGTCGCCAAATGCGCCAACGCTGCGGGAAATACGGCACAGCCCGTCCTCGTCGTCGATTTTGGAGCGCAGTACTCGCAGCTCATTGCTCGCCGTGTGCGCGAGGCGCACGTGTACTCCGAAATCGTTCCGCATTCCATGAGCGCGCAGCAGATGCTCGCGAAGAAGCCTGCGGCCATTATCCTCTCCGGCGGACCGTCTTCTGTCTATGCCGAGGGTGCACCCAGCCTGGATCCGCAGGTCTTTGACGCAGGCGTGCCGATATTGGGAATCTGTTACGGCTTCCAGGTGATGGCCCAGGCTCTGGGTGGGAGTGTGGGGCGTACCGGCACGCGCGAGTACGGGCATACAGTTGCGACGGTTGGTGCGCAATCCGTTCTATTCCAGGAAACAGCGCAGCAGCAGACGGTATGGATGAGCCACGGGGATGCGGTGCAGGAGGCTCCGGCAGGTTTTACGGTGACGGCGACGACGCCGCAGACCCCGGTGGCCGCATTCGAGGATAAGAAGAGGCGGCTGTTCGGCGTGCAGTGGCACCCAGAGGTGCAGCATTCCGAGTTTGGGCAGCGCGCATTGGAGAACTTCTTGTACGAAGGCGCCGGGCTCAAGCCGGTGTGGACGCCGGGCTCGATTGTTGATGAACAGGTGGCGGCCATCCGCGAGCAGGTGGGTGACGCGCAGGTGATCTGCGCGCTGTCGGGAGGCGTGGACTCCTCGGTGGCTGCGGCGTTGGTGCATCGCGCCGTTGGAGATCAGCTCACCTGTTTCTTCATTGATCATGGCCTGCTGCGCGCGGGCGAGCGTGAGCAGGTGGAACAGGACTATGCCGCCGGCATGGGCATCCGGGTGATCACGGTGGACGAGTCGGAGCGTTTTCTGGACGCACTGCTCGGTGTGACCGAGCCGGAGGAGAAGCGCAAGATCATCGGGCGGGAGTTCATCCGTTCCTTTGAGGCTGCGCAGCGCATGCTGGTGGAGCAGATCGGTGCGGGCAAGATTGGCGCGGGTGCGCACGGTGGCGTTAGCGAGCTGGGTGTGGACAGTACGCACAGCGGCGTTAGCGGATCGGGTGGAGATGCTGCACAAGGTGGCGTTAGCGGCTCGGGCGGTAGGGATACGCAGGGCGGTGTTGGCCTGCCGGGCGTGCGTTTCTTGGTGCAGGGTACGCTCTACCCGGATGTGGTGGAATCCGGCGGGGGAGAGGGCGCTGCCAATATCAAGAGCCACCACAATGTGGGTGGTCTTCCGGATGATATGACCTTCGAACTGGTGGAGCCGCTGCGCGCATTGTTTAAGGATGAGGTGCGGGCCATCGGCCGGGAGCTCGGCGTGCCGGAGAAGATCGTCTCCCGGCAGCCTTTCCCCGGGCCGGGGTTGGGTATCCGCATCATCGGCGAGGTGACGCGGGAGCGGTTGGAAGTGTTGCGGGCAGCCGACCTGATTGTGCGGGAAGAATTGACCGCGGCCGGTTTAGATGAGGAAATCTGGCAGTGCCCGGTGGTGCTACTGGCCGATGTGCAGTCGGTTGGTGTGCAGGGCGACCAGCGTACCTATGGGCATCCGATCGTGCTGCGCCCGGTCTCCAGTGAGGATGCGATGACGGCAGATTGGACGCGGGTGCCCTACGACGTCGTCGCGCGGATCTCCAACCGGATCACGAACAGCGTGCCGGAGGTCAACCGGGTGGTGCTGGACTGCACCAGCAAACCGCCCGGCACGATCGAGTGGGAGTGACCTGAGCCCGTGCAGTTGACACGGTGTAGCGCTTGTCGTGCGCCGAGTCGTGGCGGTCGGCCCGCGTCGTTTTCAGGTCCCTTTTGATCTCCTCAAACGGCCGAATATAGAAGGGCTTGTCCTTGAAGAAGCTGCAGAACGTGCACTTGTTGTGAACATGACCGGTGGTCACCTGCAGCAGACAACTTCCGTGCACGGGCTTTCATCAGACGACGACCGTCCAACCATTTCGGATGCCGATTGTCCATAAGCCAACTGATGGTGCAAAACGACTAGTAGTCGGCTTGCAATTCAACTACCATATATCTTGCGGATAAGCTATCGCCGAGGTCGATGGAGGCTGAGTGATGCAATATGGGAGCCTTAAAAACACAGGCTACAGGCGCAGGCTCATAGAAGGAAGACTTTCAGAGGGGCTGGAGGACTTCGGGGCTGTATGCATCGAGGGCGTCAAGTACTGCGGGAAGACATGGGTGAGCCAGGCATTTGCGAACAGCGAGCTGAACCTGATGGACCCTGCCGGAAACTTTCAGAACCTTGAGATTGCGCTGCTGGATCCGGCGAGCGCCCTCAAGGGCGCTGCACCCCGACTCATCGACGAGTGGCAGGAGGCGCCGCTGCTCTGGGACGGCGTGCGCAACGAGGTTGACAGGAGCGGGAAGGCGTCGCGCTACATCCTGACGGGCTCGTCGGTCCCCCGTGAGGACAAGCCTAAGCATAGTGGCGTGGGTAGGATCGAGCGTTTACGCATGAGGCCGATGACGCTATTCGAGTCGGGCGATTCGCACGGGGCCGTTTCCCTGTCATCACTTTTCGCGGGTGGTTCTCCGTCCGCACGGGCCCCCGAAGTGCGCCTCGGCGACCTCTGTGAGCTGGTGGTGCGCGGGGGATGGCCCGCCTCCGTCGGGAAGCCGGCTGCCAGGGCGGCGCGGATAGCAAGGGCCTACGTCGACGAGGTCTGCTCCGATGACATGTCGCGTGTCGATGGGGTCGCCCGGGACCCACAGAAGGTCCGCAGGCTGCTCCATTCGCTTGCGCGTAACGCGGAGCAGGCCACCGCCTCCAAGACGATGATCGGTGATATGACCGCCGCGCGTGACGAGGCGCGACTCGCGCCTGACACGGTCACCGACTACCTATCGGCCCTCAAAAGGATTTTCCTCGTCGAGGAGATTGGACCCTGGTCACCTAATCTGCGCTCGCCCGTACGGATAAACAAGCGTCCGAAGTACCATCTCGCCGACCCCTCGATACCCGCTGCCGTGCTGAAGTCCTCACCGACAGCGCTCGCCCGTGACCTTGAGACCCTCGGCTTCTTGTTCGAGTGCATGTGTATGAGGGACATCCTGGTCTACGCTGCGGCTTCCGATTCCGGCGTATATTACTACCGCGATCAGGCGGGGCTTGAAGTCGATGTCATCCTCGAGTCGGCAGACGGGCAATGGGCAGGTCTCGAGGTGAAGCTCGGGCACAGCAAGGCAGACGGTGCTGCGCGCAATCTCAAGTCCCTCGCGCGAAAAATCGTCGACGCGGGCGGCGATGAGCCGGCGTTCCTGGCCGTTATCGAGGGAGTAGGATCCTATGCGTATGCGCGGGAGGACGGCGTCTTCGTGATCCCGATATGCGCCCTGGGTGCTTAAGGCGGAGTGACGCAATCGCGGCTGCCAGCTGGTTACCAATTTGTGTGCCGTGATTGACGCTTCCGCAGCGCCGGATGCCGGTGATGACCTTGATGATGTCGGTATCATGCAGGAAGGGCCGGATCTTGGCAAGGTAGGCTTCCCGTCTGAATAGTCGCCGTGTCATGGATCTGTCGC
>SUUB01000014.1:0-13151 GCA_015062745.1 Actinomycetaceae bacterium | reverse complement strand
GGTATCATGCAGGAAGGGCCGGATCTTGGCAAGGTAGGCTTCCCGTCTGAATAGTCGCCGTGTCATGGATCTGTCGCTTCTAAAAGTGTGGTTTAAGGGTGGAAAAGTCGTAAAAAGGGCGGAAGTGCTACCCTTAACTGCCTGATAACGGGCGCAGGTCGGGTTGGGGCGGGTGCGGGGTTCCGCGTTGCTCGGGCTTTGCGCTGTTTGCATGCTGCGGCCAGGTGCGCCTTAGGCGCCGAGTGATGTAAGCGGCAGAATGTAGGCGTCGGCCTGCGCGTCGTAACGGGCGTATTCTCCCGCACCGACGACGACGGCGGAGAACGCGGGATGTGGGTTTCGCGCCGCTGGGTTAGCGGCGACTTTTCTACGCAGGCGGCTGAGGCTTGCCAGTGCGTCGGGGACCTTGTTCTCGCCTAGTTTGATCTCGATCGGTGCCCACCTGCCGTCTCGCAGTTCGATCACCGCATCGACTTCGAGTCCGTCTGAATCGCGGTAGTAGTGAAGTGGTTCGGCGGATGCGCCGGGGAGCGCCCTTGCATAGATGCCAAGGTCATGGATCGCAAGTGATTCGAAGAGAAGACCGAATAACTCGCCGTCGTCGAGCAGCCGCTGTGGGGTAATCTGCAGAAGACTGGCTGCTAAGGATGGATCCGCGAAGTAGCGTTTGGGCTTGGTGCGCAGGCGGCTCTTGGACCTGATTGGCGCATCCCATCCCGTAATCGGCTCGATCAGGTAGAGCGACTCCAGAGCTTGGATGTGCGCGGCTGTTCGTTCGATTGCCGCTCTGTTGCTGGATGCGGTGATCCGTGCGTCAGCAGCGATGGTCGAGAGTTTCGCCGCTGTGCCCAGATTGCGTGCGAGGGAGAGGGCGACATTGCGAGACTCTGTACCTGGCAGCCCCTTGCGGGGGATACTCACGTCGAAAAGGGCGGCAAAGTAGGAGTCAAGATACTCGGGTTCGAATGACTCGCGGTCAATGAGTGCGGGCCAGCCGCCTTTGCAGATGGATTCGGCAAGTGGATGGAGGTGCTGCTGAACGAGCTGTGGTTCAAACTTTCCCTCGAACAAGCCTGCCAGGGAGACGAGTCCGGATGATGCGCCCGTTTCCTGGAGTGACATGGTACTCATGGGCAGTTTGGCGATTCTCCCCGCGCCACTGTGGTTCACCTTGGCCTTGTTTGGTTCTGTCGAGCCCGTGAGAATAAATGAGCCGGTCGGAGTTAGCGGGTTGTCAACCGTTGATCGAACCTCGTCCCAGATTGCGGGGACGTCTTGCCATTCATCAATCACATGAGGGCGCGCCCCGATGAGTGCTGTTGACGGATCGGCCTTTGCCGCTTCCTGTGGCCCGGATAATCCAATCCGAGTGACGCTCTCGGCGAATGAGAGTGATGTCCACGTTTTCCCACACCACATAGTGCCTGCAACTTCTACGGCGCCGAACAGGTCGAGCATGCGCGCGAGTGCGGTATCGACGATCCTGGTGCGATAGCCCGGTGGTACCAGTGATCCGTGTTGCAATGAGATCCCTCCGATCGGTATTTCAGAGGACATTCTATCGGGAAAATAGAGGATTTTATAGCGGGATTTTAGAGGGAATGTGGCCGGGGAAATAGAGGTAATGTGGACGGGGCTTTGGAGGCTGGAGTGTCTGCGACTTCCCGCGCCGTCGACTGTATTCGACGGATTTGGCCCCTGATGTCGAACATACTCGACAATAGCAGCGCTATTGTGTCGAGTATCTCGACAGTGGGGATGAATCATGAACTGCTCAAAAGCGTCATCTACGATCGCATGAGGCGATCGCGCGTGCGCGGATCGTTCCCCGTGACTACGTCATGGAGAAGAACGCCAACTATGTGCTGACGGGTATGCAGCATGCCGGCAAGTCCACGATGCTGCATTCGATTGTGCAGCACCTCATCGACGAGGGGGCTCGCTGGGATGAGATCACCTACATCAACTTCGAGGATGAGCGTCTCGCGGAATTCAAGGCTGCCGATTTCGATGACATCGTGGCAGTGCAGAGCGAGATGTGTGGCGGCCACGGTTACTTCTTTTTCGACGAGATTCAGAACGTTGACGGATGGGAGAAGTTCGCCAGAAGGCTCGCTGATTCCAAGGAACGCGTTTACATCACTGGCAGTAACGCCAAGATGCTCAGCCGCGAGATCGAAGGAGTGCTCGGCGGACGGTACCTGAGCAAGAGTGTCGACACCTACAGCTTTAGGGAGTATTTGGAGGCTACCGGGACAGCACACGGAGAACGGGATCTGCGATCAACGCGTTCTTCGGGAGTCATCCGTAGCCGATTCGACGAGTACCTCAGATTCGGCGGCTTCCCGGAAAGCGTCGCGTATGAGGGCAAGCGGGAGTACGTTTCGAGTGTCTACCAGAAAGTTCTTTTGGGCGATATTGTGGCTCGCAACCGGATACGCAATCCGAACGCATTACGACTGTTGGTGAAGAAGATCGCGGAGTCGGTCTGTAGCGATATTTCCTACACGAAGCTGCACCATGTACTGAAATCCGTGGGTGCCTCTATCAGCAAGGACACCGTGATTGATTACGTCTCTCTTATCGCGGATGCCTTCCTCGTGTTCTCCGTTGGCAACCAGTTCGCTAAGTTCGCCGAGCGGGAGAGCAACCCGAAGTACTACTTCGCAGATAATGGGCTGTTGAATCTCTTCCTGCTACAAAGTGACGGGGCGCTGCTGGAAAATGCTGTGGCGACGCATTTGCATCGTCTGCGTCCAGGCGGGCTCTGTTTTCTCAAGTCGTCCACCGCGAGGGTCGACGTCGACTTCTTCCTGCCGGATGACCGTGTTGCCGTACAAGTTGCCTACGCTCTGAATGCCGACTCGTATGGGCGGGAGGTCAACAATCTTGTGAAGCTGGCGAAGAGTTTCGACAGAGTCGATCGTTTCGTGATTGTCACGCATGACGACGAGCGGACGATCGAAGAGAACGGGGTAAGGATCGACGTTGTGCCGGCGTACAAGTTCCTGCTGGGGGAGAATCGCCGCAGGTAGGGGAGTGGCGAGAGCGCGGACCCGTGGCAGGCATCGTTACCTGAGCACACAGGAAACGGGACGGACAGGGCGGCCGCGGGCACCTGTAGCAAGTAGGCAAAGGAGCTAGCTGTGCGGTGAGGGGACTGGCTTGCTGGGGCGGGTACGCGGTCCACCGAGATGGGGAGGGTTTGTGCGATGAGACTACTGGCACTGTGGTCTGCCGACGAGGGACGTGAAGTGACGAATGGGTCCGTTGCGGTGGCTGAGTGACGTCGCGTGATATCGGGCCGTTTGTGGTGTGTTCCGGTGTCTGGCATCTTTGGCAACAGCGGGGCGGCCTAGCAATGATTTCAAATGAGAAGTACCAAAGCGGTTGCGGGGGGGGGAGGTGAGATACGATGCCAAGAGCAATCAATCACGGGCATCATACACGGTCCACGATGAAAGGGACGAGAAGATGGCAAAAGCGAAGAGAAAAGAAAAGAAACGCAAATTGCCGCTCGTTCTCGGCGGCATTGGTCTGACTGTGGCAAGTTGCGTCGTCTTCCCGATCGTGATCAATGGCCTATCCCGGAAGATCTATCGCGCCAGTAGTAGTACGGCAGACATTGACTTCAGTGAGCTTGGTCCTGAGATCGTCAAGATCAAAGAAGATGGAAAGCGTGAGGACTGACCATGCAACTGAGCGTCGATCAGGTGGTTCAGGACTGCCTCAAAACCATCCAGGACAAGATCAATAACCTGACAACGCTAAACCTCATCGTTGCAGGTAAGACGGGCTCGGGCAAGAGCACGTTGATCAATAGCGTATTCCGCGATGACCTGACAGAAACCGGGATAGGTCGACCGGTCACTGCGCATATGCAGCGTATTGAGAAGAAAGGCGTTCCTTTGGTCGTCTATGACACCAAGGGGTTTGAGCTTGGGAAGTCGGCGCAGAAAGAGGTCAAGGATGAGATCATGAAAACCATCCGCGACGCAAATGCGCGCAATGACGTCAATGAGGCCATCCACTGTATCTGGTACTGCATCAACGCTGCTTCCAACAGGATCGAAGCTGAGGAGATCGAGTGGCTTCGCGAACTCGGAGCCAAGAACGGGGCCGCGCGAGTTCCTATCATCGTCGTCTTGACGCAGTGCTTGTCAAAGAAGAATGCGCAACAGATGCGCAGTGCCGTAGAGAACGAGAACTTGGACGTTGTTCAGATCGTGCCGGTGCTGGCTCAAGACTACGAAATCGATGATGGGTACGTGGCAAGGGCTTTTGGGCTTGATGTACTTGTTAAGGTTATGTCGGAAGCCCTGCCCGATGAGTTGCTCGATACGCTCCAGAGCATGCAGAAGGTGGACCTGGAGCAAAAGGCAAAGCTAGCGCATAAGGCCGTGGTGACGGCAACTGCAGCCGCCGTTGCGGCTGGAGCTGCGCCGATACCAATAGCTGACGCCACTGTGCTCGTCCCCATCCAGATATCAATGCTCGGATCAATCGCAGCGGTCTTCAACGTTCAGATCGACAAGACGGTTCTTACCACTTTTGTTTCGACCACGCTAGGTTCTGGCGGCGCGACGTTACTGGGGAGAACTGTTGTCTCCAATCTTCTGAAGCTCATTCCGGGGGCAGGCACTGTCGTTGGTGGCGCTATCTCTGGGAGCACGGCAGGACTCCTCACAACCGCTCTTGGAGAGACTTTCATCCTGGTAATGACAAGGATGTACAAGGGACAGATCCAACCGGGCGATCTTCAGACAGCGCAGGGCAAGAAGTTCATCGCCGATACATTCAAGCAGCAACTTCAGCGCTTGCCGCGCGGTAAAAGGCCGGAAGAACTGTCGCCAGTGGAGAGCACCGAACCGATCAGCGAGAAGTAGAGGCATATGCCCGGGGGCTGAACCTCGGGGATAGTTTTCAGGGAGGCTAGAACTACCCCGCCACTATGTGGCGTTGATGAAGAACGCAGGTCCAACCCGCTACAGTCAAAATGACTCGGGTCAGGTTCCAATCGGCGCCGTACGATATGTAGTCCGCACGTCGTACGCCACATCGACGTGCAGCGCCTCGAAATGTCGCCTCGCACATCGGATCTTGGTCCGCTCGGCGTCGCTCACGCGGATGTTGTTGTTCCCGCCGCCCTTGGTCTCCACAACGAAGTACACGCGCCGCTCGCCGTCTTCCTCGACCACGTACGCCCAGTCGGGATTGTAGCTCCCGAGTGGTGTGTCGATCTTGAACCGATTCGGCAGCTTCGCGAACACCCGCACTTCCTCGGCTAAGTCCAGCTCAACCGCGAACGGCTGCTCCACGGTCGAGGAATCGTATACCACGTAGCTGTACAGGCTCTTGCCGTTACGCGGCATCCAGGCGTTCTGCCCCAGGTACGCCTTCAACTCACCGGGGTCGAGGTCCTCCATCGTGTACCAGTCCTCGTCGGGCAGCTTCGTGTACTTGATGCCCTCGGCGATGGCCTGGCCCTTGGCTTTCTCGATCTTCTGAGCCACCTGCGCCAGGAACGTCGCCGGGTTCACTTCGAACTCGTCGTAGCGACCGCATTGCTCAAGGATACGCTTGAGCGTGGCGCGGGTAAGCCCCACAGCATCCTGCAGCTCCGCGATTGGGTCGGGCAGGTCGTACACGCGGGCACCGCCCACCTCCACGAACGAGGTGCCGGTTGCCTGCGCGCCCACCCCGCCGTCGGCGACGGTCAAATCGGCCCGAGCCGAGAGTACCTCCAGTGGGTTCACCTTCGGCATGCCTTTGATGCCGACAACGGCGTCCGCGATGAGATTCTCGCTGTCCACGTCCACCTCGAAGCGCGTGCGCTGGCGGATGCGCTCCCACAGCTCCTGGAAGGCGGGGTCTTGCGTCACGTCCTTGCGCAGCTCGACCTCCACCTCCTTGGCCTTGTCCTTGATCTGCAGGCTCTGGGCCTTGTGTAGGATGATGTCCTCCACCTGCGACTGCGCGGACTCTAGCCCGGCCGGCATCTCGACGCAGCCCTTCTCGGCCGCCTCCTTCAGCTCGGGCATGATGTTGCCCTTCTTGTCCACAAGCCCCTTGGCTGCGAAGTTCTGGTAAACCTCGGCACTCTGCTCGAATCCCAGCTTCACCTCATGGCCGTCAGGCGACTCGATAGTCACCTTCGTGAACGATTCGGGCGTCAGCACGCCGAAGCGCAGGCCGTCCTTTTCGAACTCGGTCTGCAGCCCGCTCGCGAAGGCGTCGTAGCTCTCGTTGGCGATCACGGTCAGCACGTTGGCGTCCTCGTCGTAGCAACGCTCGCCGCTCTGGTCCACGCACAGGCGCAGCCCGCGCCCCACCTTCTGGCGCTTGGTCATGGTGTCCTTGGTCTCCACCAGCGTGCAGATTTGGAACACGTTGGGGTTGTCCCAGCCCTCCTTGAGCGCCGAATGCGACCAGATGAACTGAATGCGCTTCTTGGCCCGCGTCTCCTCGTCGTCGCCGTCGGCGGGAAACGATATCAGCGTCTCCTTCTCGCGCATGATGGTCTCGAAGGTGCTGATGTCCGCAGCGGTGCTCGCCGCTGCGCTCGTGTTCTTGATGCGCCCGCGCCCGTCCTGGGCGAAGTAGCCCGAGTGCACGGCGGCCGCGTCGGCGCACAGCGGCACGCCCGCCGCCCCGTACTTCTTCTGCCAGCGTGGGCTCGCGACGGCGTCGGCGTACTCCTGCTCGAATATTTCGGCGTACTCGCCGTTTCTCACCGGGTCGTACAGGCGGTACCGCTCCACCTTGTCGATGAAGAAGAGACTGAGCACCTTGATGCCTCTCGGCCACAGTTCAAGTTGGCGCTGCAGGTGGTTTTCGATGGTGCGGCGAATCTGGGCGCGCTTCACGGCCTCGTCGGACACGTCGCCTACCGCCCGGCCGCGCTCCAAGTACTCGCCGTTTTGGAACTCTATCCATTCGTCACCCTCGGCAGCCGATATGTTGCTTACGATCCACCCAGCCTCGTAGTCGCTGTTCTCGCCGCTCTTGTCATAGAGCGAATCGTGCGTGCGCACGGTCACGGTCTTTCGTTTCTGACTGCCATCTTTCCGGCGCACATCGATGGTCAGTCGCGCGGTTATGGAGCCAGGCGTTTTGCCTCTCGTGGTAGATTCCAGCCGCACGTATGCGCCGTTCAGGTCTTCCTGCGCCAGAACCGAGTCCACGCAGATGCCCTTCACGAGGCCCTGCTGGAAGGCGCCGACCGGCGTCAGGCGGTAGACCTTGTTATAGCCATCCTTGTGCGTTGCCGAGTAGCGCAGTACGAAGAGCGGGTTGAGGCTGCGGATGGCGGCCTTGGCCTTGGCGGTGTTGTCAACGCTCTGCGGCTCGTCGATGATGACGATGGGGTTGCATGCTTCCACTACTTCGCGCGGGGAGCGGCCGCCGATGAGCCGCTCGCTCGGGCGGTGGAAGAGTGAGCTCGACTCTGCGTTGCCCTCGTTGGAGTAGTCGCGGTTGAACGCCTGGATGTTGATGATCATTACCTGGATTGAACTGCTGGTGGCGAAGTTGCCGACCGGCCCCATGTCCTTGCTGTCGTAGACGAACACATCCATCGGTGCGTTGTCATAGAGGGTACTGAAGTGCTTCCTCGTGCTCTGGAAGCTCTTCAGTACGCCCTCGCGGATGGCCACGCTCGGCACGACGATGAGGAACTTGGTGATGCCGTACCTCTTGTTCAGCTCGAAGATAGTGCGTGTGTACACATAGGTCTTGCCCGTGCCGGTTTCCATCTCGACGGTGAAGTCGCGCAGCTTGCCGTCGGTGAGCACGTTCGTCGCGGGCAGGCTGTTCTCCTCCTGGATGTCGTGCAGATTCTCCAGCAGCTGGTTGGCAGAGAGACGCAGGCCGTTGGCATGGCCCACGCTGAGGACTTCACCTTCCATGAGCGTGCCCGCATCGCTGGTTTCGGCCGTGAATTCGCGGCTCAGGAATTCCTGCCCCCGAAAAAGGTTGGTGATGGCCTCGACGGCCTCTACTTGATGCTTCTGGTCTGACGAGTACTTGAGCTCTAGAGTTGCCATGACTACACCGTCCTCAGTTCTACCTCGCGGCCCGTCTTCTCCTCCACGCGCTTGAACGCCTGCACGGCGTTGAGCTTGGTGGTGTCGTCCAGGATGCGGTCGAGCATCAGCACGCGCCTGGGCTCCATGTCGGCGATGGCGTCGAGTGCCTGCATGTTGAGGCCGTCAGCCAGGCAGCAGACGAGCTCGCCGCAGGCCACCGAGTAGCAGGGGTAGCCGGCGGCGTCCACCTTCTCGATGGGAAGGGTCAGCTCCAGGCCCCACTTGAGCATCATCTCGAAGATAATGTCCTCGTCGGTGCGGTCGGGCTTCACCACGTCGAGCAGGAGCTCGCCGGGCTTTGGGCGCTCGATGCCGCTCTCGTCGAGCTTGAGCACGCGGAAACCGATGTCGGGAACGGGCTTGGGGTCCTCGCCAAGGCGGAGCTGCTTGTTGGCCTCGTCAATCTCGGCGGCAATCTTTGCGCCTGCACGACGAATGCGTTCTTTGCCGATCTCACATAGGTTCATGTATCCCGCTTCGCGGGCTATCGAACCTTCGTCCGTTTCTTCAGGCAGCTGTACAGAAATCATGTGTCGTGTTCCACCGTCAGTAGCGTTGAGTCTCATAACTGCTTCTGCAGATGCGGCTGATCCAGAGAAGAAGTCCATAAAAATGCCGTCGGATGCTTTAACGGAGCTCATGAGCGCTTCAAGGATGCTAGTAGGCTTCGGGTAAGAAAAGAAACTCTTACCTTCGAACAGTCTTTCGACTTCAACGCCACCATCGCTTTTGAGGCTAAGAATGGAGCGTAGGAGCATGTCGGAAACATCGCTCAGGTATTTGATTGAGCTGGGTTGTGTGTTCTCATCGGGTGCAAACCATATTGCTCCCTGAACCACGCTTCCGTCATGGCGTTTGTAAGTCGGACCATCTGCGAGCTGAGTATCAAACGTCTCTTTCTTCCATCGCCACCCACGGTCTGGCACTTTGACTGGAACACCGGTGATTGGGTGGAGCACGTCGTATCTGGGGCCAAAAGTATTCGCGTTTGGCCAGCTCATATTGATTTTGCCCCACGGCCTGTAATTGTCGTCTAGACAATTGTAGAGAGTGATTGCGCGGTCGTACTCGTTCTCGTCATAAAAGGCCTTGAGCCTTCTCTCTGCTTCGGGAATAGGAATGCCTTCCTGCTTCATGTCAGCCAGCAACGCTTCGATTTCCTCTAGACCATCTTTGCGCATCGTCAGTTGATACTTGAGTGGGCTCCTTGAATAAATAAGGACGTACTCGTGGATGTTTCCGAGACCCTTGTTGTCGTTCTTTGGAACTCGTTTATTCCAGACAACCGTGCCAACAAAATTTACCTCGCCAAATATTTCATCGGCTATGAGTCGCAAGTTCCTTTGTTCAATTTCATCGATGCTCATCAGGAGAATTCCGTCATCAGCAAGAAGTTCACGTGCAAGTCTGAGCCGCGGATACATCATCGAGCACCAAATCGAATGAAAGCGTCCGTTTGTACCGGCGTTAGATTGTCCGCCGAGTCCAGACTGTATGCGGTAGTTCTCGATGGTGTCTTTGAAAGAGTCGTGGTAGACGAAGTCCTTGCCGGTGTTATACGGCGGATCAATGTATATCAGCTTCACGCGGCCGTGGTAGGAGCGCTGCAGTAGCTTGAGGACTTCGAGGTTGTCTCCCTCAATGTAGAGGTTCTCGGTCTCGTCCCAGTTCAAGCTCTCCTCGGGAGCGGGGCGTAGAGTGGCTGTGCTCGGAGTCTGGCTTTGGCGGATCGCGTCGGTCTTGCCGGGCCAAGTGAAGGCATACCGCTCGGTGCCTTCGTCGACCGCATCACCCAGAATCAGGCGAAGCTTGTCGAAGTCTATAGCGGTGCGGGCGTTACTCTCTCTCTCTCTCTCTCTCTCTCGGCGGCGACCTCAGGGAACAACTCCAGTAGCCGCTGTACGCGATCGGCAATCAAGTCCTTTGATTCGAGGTTGATTCTCCGTATTTCAGTCATTGCACAGCTCCTTGACTTCATTGCGCCTGGCATCCCGGCGGCTTTCGCCTCGCGCATGCTCATTCGCAGCTTAGCGGATTCGTTCAGGCTTATGCCTGAAGATTTGCGTTCTTCATGGAATCGGCCATCTAAACTGCTTGCTTTCTAGGCCAGACCATCGGGGCTTGCTTGATTTCCGTGATGTCGGTTTGCCGACACTTCACCTCTTGACGACGTCGTTATCGGCCGTCAGTAAGAGGCATCTGACCTTTTCCACGTGTTTATGCACCAAGCTGGTGCAGTATTGCTTCTGGACCGCCGTGAACTGGTTTGAGCCGTGCAGGAAGTGCGAGATCCAATTCTCCCGCAAGCTGGTGGAGAATCTCGGTCTTCGGGTTCGAGGCGTAGAGCCGGTGCCATTCCAGATGCGCTCTGTGTGATCTCCTTGTTTCGGCAGTTGCAATTGCCGAATTGCCGGCCTTGCCAGTTGCGCTCAGGCGTAGTCGGCAAAGCTCAATATCACCCATGGCACAGCTCCTTTATCTCGCTCGCGATGCCGTCACGCATGCGTTCGGCCTTCTGCAGCTCGATGCGCAGACGCGAAGATTCAGCAAGCGTGGTCTCCTTGTCACGATATCGCGAGCGTAGGACGCTGATCTTTCCTTCTGCCTCCCGCAGGTGAGACAGAAGCGCCATCAGTTGCGGCGTGTCCTCATCCTTGCAGCGCGGATACATGCCAATCGCCGATATCGCCGCCGCCTTCGCCGTGCGGTCGCAGAGCGCCGTCACGTAGGTGAGCAAATCAGCTTGTGGAAGCGCAGCGTGCTGGATGTCGGCCAGGTAGTCGGCATATGCTGCTTCAGTCGGGTTGAAAAGACGCACAGAGTCCGTGCGTTCGACGACGACCGCTCCCTTCTCGGCAAGGCTCTTGCGCTTGAGCGAGACTGACACGCCCGCCTTGCCTCCGGGCTCCTCAAAGAGCAGTACGACCGGGTTGGGGAAGACCTTGTGGAGCACGCCAGCGACTTCCCTGAAGGTGCCGTCCCGCACGAGTTCGCAGCGCAGGTAGATGACGCTTGCGATGTCATGGTCAGCGGTTTGCACGGTGGCGATGCGAGCGTTCTGCTTACCCACAGTGGCGTGCAGCCTGAGTCGCGAGAATTGCTTCAGCAGTTTCTGCTCGGCTGCTGTGAGTCCGCCCTGTCTCACGACCATCGTCTTAGGAACCAGCTTGTCGCCGGAGAGCGTCGCTGCTGGCAGCCCAAATGTCTGCGCCCAGTCCATGGTCACCTCAACACCACGAAGCTCACGAGCGAGTAGTCGTCGAAGGCAAGGGGCGTGCCGCTGCCGACCTCGCCCAGGCTGAAGAGTGACTCTATGCCTTTCTCAGCCTGCACGCCGCTGATCTGGGTCACCGCCGCATCCAGAAGCTCGGTATAGGCACCCATCTGCGTGCCTTCACGGGTCTCCTTGTTGAACTGTGCGCAGAGCTCCATCACGGGCTCGGTGACTCCGGCGCAGGCAGCGCGGATAATGTCGAGCGTGGCTTTCGGGTTTGTGTGCGTGCCGCTCACCTCGCCACCTTCTGTCACGTAGACCACGTGGAAGGGCCACGTGGGGTTACCGTCCCTGGGATTGGCACCCTCATCGTTAGCCTTCAGGCAGAAGACCACACCCGGCTCAACGCTGCCCCGAAGCGTGACGGGTATCGGCGCCACGGCGTGCAGTCCGCTAGGGCTGGTCTCGAGCAAGCCAGGATGTGCCTTCGCGTAGCGCTCCAACTCCACGCGGAAGTCGTCGTAGGCAAGGTCGGTGATGGATATGCCGCCAGAGATGTCCTCCAGGTCCATCACCTCGCGCTGCAGCTGTTCCAGCTGGCTGCGGCGGTACTTCAGGTCGTTCATCTCGTCGGCGGCCTTGCCCTCCAGAACGTTCTCCTCGCCGGTGGCAGATGCGTCCAGCAGCACCATGCGGCCTTTCACGCGGCCCTCAAGTTGTATGTACTCGTCCAGTTCGATATCGGGCCAGAAGTTCACGAGTTGTACGCAGGTGTTGTCGCTGCCGAGGCGGTCAACGCGCCCAAAGCGCTGGATGATGCGCACGGGGTTCCAATGGATGTCGTAGTTCACCAGGCAGTCGCAATCCTGCAGGTTCTGGCCCTCGGAGATGCAATCGGTGGCGAATACGACGTCGATCTCGCCCTGCGCCCGCTCATGTTCCGATATCTCCTTGCTCTTGGGCGAGAAGCGCCCCAGCACGGCGTCGAAGGTGGTGCGCTTCAGCCTGATGGTTGCGGTCGTTCCCTTCGCGCCGGTTACGAGCGCGCTCTGCATGCCGTACCGCTTCTGCAGGTAGGGTGACAGCTGCTCGTACAAATAGCGGGCCGTGTCGGCGAACGCGCTGAACACGAGCACCTTGCGATTGCCCGGGTTATAGGGTTCTGCCACTTTGCGGTCGATGAAGCGGCGCAGTTCGGCCAGTTTCTCGTCGCGCTCGGGGGTAACCTCATGGGCGTAGTACAGCAGTTCCTCCAGCGTGCGGATGTCGTAGTCCAGCTCCTGCCGCACGCGTATGGCGTCTACGTCGCGTAAATCCACGCGCACCCTGCCGCCTGCTTCGAACTCCTCGGCGTCATCGTCATCGTCGAAGCCCGCGGCGATCCGGTCGGCATCGTAGGTGGCGTTCATGGATAGGTTGTCCAGCTGGTCGAGCAGCGACTTCGCGCCGTCCAGTACGCGCTCGAGCGTTATCCGGAAGCTGTTGATGGAACTCTCCATGCGCTTCAGCAGGTTCACGCGCATCAAGTTCGCCACGGCGTGGGTGCGGTTCACCTGGCTCTCGAAGTCGTTTCCCCACGTGTCCGCATAGCGATCGGCGTACTTCTTCTGCTTGCCGGGCATCACGTAGCTGAGCAGCTGGTACTGTGCAAAGGACAGGCTCGCGATGAGGTCGTTCATCTCGCCTACGCTCGGCAACTCGTCCTGCGTGTCGAAGCGCGGGTGCAGCGAGATCGGCTTCAGGCGCGTTGGGAAGGTCGCCGTCTCGTCTCGGTAGTACTTGGCGATGTGCTTGCGGGAACGAGCGATGGTGAGGATGTCAAGCAACTTGAAGTAGTCTGCGTTCACCAA
>SUUB01000013.1:41979-49373 GCA_015062745.1 Actinomycetaceae bacterium | reverse complement strand
CACTGTGGCATTTGACTTCAAGAAGGAATACAAGGAGTTCTACCTGCCGCCGAGGAAGCCGGGCATTATCACGGTGCCTGCGATGAACTTCCTCGCGGTACGAGGTAGCGGTGATCCCAATCTCGAGGACGGCGAATACAAGCAGGCGATCAACCTGCTGTACGGCGTCGCCTTCACCATCAAAATGAGCAAGATGGGCGATCACCGGATTGCGGGGTACTTTGACTACGTTGTTCCCCCGCTGGAGGGCTTCTGGTGGCAGGACGGCGTCGCCGCGGTCGACTACGCCCGCAAAGCCGACTTTCAGTGGATCTCTGTGATCCGCTTGCCTGACTTCGTTACGAGGGACGAGTTTACCTGGGCTATCGGCGAGGCAACGCAAAAGAAGAAGGCCGACTTCTCCGCCGTCGAATATCTCACGATTGACGAGGGGCTATGCGTTCAGTGCATGCACGTTGGACCCTACGACGATGAACCTGCGACGGTGGAATTGATGCATGATTTCGCCGCGGAGGAGGGATTCGCCCTTGATATCACGCCGACGCGGCATCATCACGAGATCTACCTGAGCGATGCCCGCCGGGTTGCACCCGAGAAGCTCAAGACGGTGATCCGCCACCCGGTGCGAAAGGCGTAGCTTCTGCCGGCGTCAGATCGTCAGCTTTCGCCGGTGTCAGATATACATCGCCGGGTCGATGGTGTAGGCCTCGGACGCGCGCTGATGCAACTTGGCAGGAACACCGACGGCGGTGGTTTTGGGCGGGACGTCCTTGACAACGACGGCGTTAGCTCCCACCCGAGCTCCGTCGCCCAACGTGATCGGGCCGAGCACCTTGGCGCCGGCACCGACGACGACGCCGTCGCCCAGAGTCGGATGCCGTTTTGTTGGCTCCAGCGAGGTGCCACCTAGTGTCACGCCGTGGTAGAGCATGCAGTCCTCGCCGACCTCAGCCGTTTCGCCAATCACCACGCCCATGCCGTGATCGATGAAGAAGCGGCGGCCGATTTTCGCCCCGGGGTGGATCTCGATTCCGGTCAGTCCGCGCACCGCCTGGGAGAGTAGGCGTGCCGGAAGGCGCAGACGCGGGGATGATTCCCACATGGCGTGCGCCACACGATAGCCCCACAATGCGTGGACGCCGGAATAGGCGAGGGCGACTTCGACATTAGATCGCGCCGCAGGGTCGTGGTCGCGGGCCGCTTTGAGGTCCTCGCGCAGCAACTCCCGCAGCCGTGGTTTAGCCTGTCGCATCGTGCAGTCTCCTTCTGTCGCCCGGCCCTCCCGCGCTCTATTTCGGCACGGCGCCCAGGTCAGAGTGTTATACGGATCGGTTGCCGCCGACTGGGCCGATGCCGTTGAGGCACCGGCCCACGGTCTTGTACTTGTCTCAGTCAGCGAGCCCTTCAAAAAGCGGCGTCGAGACGTAGCGCTCTCCGAAGTCCGGAACGATGGCGACGATTGTCTTACCGGCCGCTTCTGGGCGCTTGGCAATCTGCAGGGCGGCCGCAATCGCGGCTCCGGAGGAGATACCAACCAGCAGCCCCTCTTCCACTGCTGCCCGCCGTGCAGTGGCCAATGCGGTATCGCTCGGCACGGTGATGACTTCGTCGTAGATGTCCGTATCTAGCACATCCGGAACGAAGTTCGCGCCGATGCCCTGGATCTTGTGCGGACCTGCCTTGCCTTCCGAAAGGAGTGGCGATTCCGCCGGTTCAACGGCAACAAGCTTGATATCCGGGTTGTGGCGGCGAAGCGTCCGCCCCGAGCCGGTGAGCGTTCCACCGGTACCAATGCCGGAGACGAAGTAGTCGACGTTGCCGTCGGTATCGGCCCAGACCTCTTCGCCGGTTGTCTTCTCATGAATGCGCGGGTTGGCCTCGTTGGCGAACTGCGAGGCCAGGACGGCGCCCGGTGTGGAGGCCACAATCTGCTTCGCCTTATCCACGGCGCCCTGCATTCCGCCGGCGGGGTCAGTGAGGATCAGCTCGGCACCGAAACCGCGCAGAAGAGCGCGCCGCTCGCGCGACATGGACGACGGCATGGTCAGAATGACCTTGTAGCCGCGCACGGCCCCCACCCATGCCAGGCCGATACCGGTATTGCCGGATGTTGCCTCCACGATCGTTCCACCCGCGGGCAGCTGCCCCGATTCTTCGGCGGCGTCAACGATGGCGACGGCGATGCGGTCCTTCACGGAGTTGGCGGGATTGAAGTACTCAAGCTTGACGAGCACTGTGGCTTCCGAGCCGTTGGTTAGACGGTTCAGACGGACGAGCGGGGTGCCACCAACAAGTTCGGTGGCGTCGGCGTGAATATTAGACATGGAGACTCCTTTTACGTGCAAATGCCTGTGAATTCTCGAATTCTTTTGTGAATGATGATGCTCAGATGGGGAGCTGACGAGCGTCAAGCGTGCGCGGGCGCACCAGTAAAGCCTGACGCCCTAGAGACACAGACAGCACGCACAGAAGGAGGGACGGCGAGTTGCGTGCATCATGAGGTCCCCTCCTTCTCTTTCTCCATGGACGACGTGATTAACACTTGCATACTCGCTGGCGGTTGTCCAATCTTTGGCGTGATTGTCTCTCATAGCGAAATGCGACGCGGCAAGGGGCGGTGGTGTAGTGAGTTCGGTGGTGTAGTGAGTCTGGTGGTGCGCTGAGTCTGGTGGTGCGGGCGCGTCGATCAGGTTGAGTCTGTGTGTTGTGCTGTCGAGTCCGCGTGTTGTCCCAGGGAGGCCGTCACTGACCGCGTGTTCTCTAGTCATTGATCGCATCATTCACCGCCTTCCCGGAGCGAATCCAGTCATTGACCGCCTTCCCGGAGCGAATATGCCCCCAGGAGCGTTCGACGACGGCGCTGCCTTCCTGTTCAAGCGTGATGGCACCACCTGAGAGCTGCGCCAGCTCAGCGCGCAGACGCTCGCCGTCGTCGGTCATCACAGACACCCGCACGCCATCTTCCAAGTATTCCGGTTCCACCGTTTCTCCGGCGTCGAAGACCTTTGCGATATAACGCCCGGCGTAGGCGTGAGGGAGGAAGGCCTGCCAAACAGGAACCTGTTGCCGTTCCACGAGCCGTGCTCCTTCGAGGCACTCGCGCACAGCATCGGAGTAGGCGCGAACCAGCCCGCCCGTGCCCAGCAGAGTACCGCCGAAATAACGGGTGACCACGGCGACGATGTCGGTAACTCCGCTTCCCGTCAGGACGTCGAGCATGGGGCGTCCCGCTGTTCCGGAGGGCTCGCCGTCGTCGGAGGAATGCGATTGCGGGGCCGCTCCTGGAACGGAGACGAGGAAGGCGGTGCAATGATGCCGCGCATCGGGTGTTGCCGCGCGTTCGGCGTCGATGAACGCGCGTGCCGCTGCGGCATCGGGAACCCGAGCCACCGCAGCCAAGAAACGCGATCGTTTGACGACGATTTCGTGCCGCAATGCGCTGTGCGGGGCCGCAGAGGAAAGTAGGATCGGGTTCACCCTTCCATTGTGGACCACTAATCGGTGAAGCGCCGCATCGGTGGAGACACCGCGAGGACTCATTGGATGTGCGCGTTGCCAGCCATAAGCTCCAATGGCTGTGAGCGTCGCTGACGGTGGGCGTTGGCACTTCCTCCTGCGGCGGAAGCTCGATATGTGGTGGCCGTGCTTCGATGTGCATGGTTGGATGTGGACTGCAGTGGGCAAAGCTGAGCATATGAGAAGAACTTTGTGCTCAGTGCGACTCTGCTCTGTTCATTCGGCGAATGAGCAGCATGCATGGAGGGGACTTATGCCGTCGGGCCGCGACAGGGGCTGTGAGTAACCTGCTGTGAGCAACTCCTCGCGGATGACGCCCGCAGAGCTCGCCTCCGGAATGGCGGGGAGGGCCTTGGGCGGGTAAAATGCTGGCTTGTGTGCGCCGGTGAAATGCCGGTGCGGAAGAAAGAAGACGGGCCGCCGGCCGGCGGTTGATTGATGGAGAGGAGCGGTAGACATGGCAGTTCCCAAGCGCAAGATGTCCCGCAGCAACACTCGCTCTCGTCGTTCCCAGTGGAAGGCCGAGCTGACCGAGCTTCAGACCGTCCGCGTCCAGGGGCGCGAGGTGCGCATTCCGCGCAAGCTGGCGAAGGCCTACCAGACTGGCCTGCTGAGCGACTGACATAAAGCTAGCGAGAGGGGATCCGGTTCCGGGTCCCCTCTTTTGCTTTGGGCTTTGCTACCGTCGCCCGATGAGCGCGGGTGCCATGACACACCCACGCCAGAAGTGCGGGTTGGTGCAATCGACGCCCTACCGGCACGGATGCTCTGGGAATCCGCCCCTATGGGTGTGGCGTCCTGGCGATCTGGGGGAGCGTGGCACTTGGCATAGGGCCCTGATAAATAGGAGTGGTGGCGGTGCGCACGTACGGGTGGCTAGTCCGGCGTTCGGGCCGAGAATGTGCTGCGTTGTGGCGGCGAATGCGGCCTGGAAACGGGTGGAGGTGTTCGAGGCGGCCGAGAATGTGCTGCGCTGGGGCAGCGAATGCGGCCTTGTCGGGCTAGAGATGTCAAAATCCCGTCCAAACGATGAGTTCGCCAAAAAGCCATCGCTTCAAATCCGCGGAATTCCGCCATTCTTTAAATTGAGAGATTCCACTTTGTCTCCGTTTGGACGGGATTTGGACACGGACGCTCTTTGGACACGGACGCTCTTTGATCGTGCGCATTGTTCGGTCGCATGCGCTACTCAGACACGTGTCACCTGGACGAGGGCCAGCCAAGGGCAACTGAACAAGTATGGTGGGCGGGTAGGCGTGTTGCGATGCGTAGGTCGTTCGCGCGTGTGACGCGTGGGGGTTGTTAAGCACGTAGTCGCTCATGGCCGCGCCGCGCTCATGGTCGTTGTGCACGTAGTAGCTCGCGTGCGACGCGCAAGCGTTCTAGGCAGCCAATGGGAATTCGGAGGTCACATGGCAAGGTCGCGGATCAAGCAACTGGGTCGTCTCGCTGCTGTGGCTGTTAGCAGCGCGAATAGGAAGCAACCGGCACGGCAGTCGCCTGGGGATGGGCCATGCATTACGACGACGGCGTCCGTAACGCGCGAGCAGGTGGTGACCTTCGCTAAGTTTCTCGGTGTGCAGGGTCCCGAGGTTGAGGGCTCTCCGATGGTTCCACCGGGGCTGTTACATGCCCTGTGCTTCGAGCCGAGTGTGGAGGTACTCGCCGATCGCAGGTTACCTTTTTCACTGCTGGGGCTGGTGGTGACGGGGCAGTCTTGGCGGCTCCTGCGCCCGGTGAAGACGGGGGACCGGCTGGATATTCAGGTGCGAGTGGGCGGCGTACACGAGGACTCTGCCGGCACGCATCTGGAACTGTTGTGTTCGGTGTGGCTTGCAGATGAACGGGCTGTGAACGAGGGGTTTTCCTGCCGGACAGCGGCCAATAAACGATGCCTACCGCGCCTGTGCTACCAAGAGGCTGTTTCCTATCTGTCTCGGCGAACGCGCAGAGGCGCGGAATCCGTCGGGCAGGAAAAGCAGCGGGAACTGGAGCGAGAGGGCTGGCAGGATAGTCCGTCAAGCAGAGAAGAACGGGAGGGGCAGCAAGGCCTTCCCGGAGCGGCTGGGCGTGAACTGCGTGACAATGAGGCCTCGAACGCCGCACACGGGAAGCAGGAGGATCATTCGGGACGTGCCGGGCGGGTGAACATGAGCGGACTGCCCGGGAACGAGAACCAGAAGGTGCGGGAAGAACTCGCTGGAGGAGACGCTGTTGAGAAGCAAGGCGATAGGCCCGCAGGCACCGCGCGTGAGATGCAGGAAAGCGACGACGGCGGTTCCGCGCCACCTGTCTTGCTCCCGGTACCGGATGCCCGCAGCCGATACGGCATCAACTCGGCAGGCAGACTCGACGTCGGGCAGTGGCCACAGATAGCGCGCCGTGCCTTCTCCATCGCAGACTCGCGCCACTGGGCGCGACTCACCGGCGATGTCAACCCCATCCACATGTCCACAACTTCTGCTCGACTCTTTGGATTTCGCCGGGCGATCCTGCACGGGGCTGCGCTTGATGCGTGGGCTGCCACCCAAGCGGGGATCGACGGGCGAACCCCCTGTGCCGGAGCCGCCTATTTCCGCGCACCCGTGATGCTTCCGGCCAACGTAGAGCTTGTGCCGCTGGGAACTCATGCTGCGCAGAGCGAGCGGCACGGAAGTGCTACCAACGTGCGTATCGACTACGCCGTATTGGACGAGCGCAGTGGGCGTGACCTCGTGCATCTGTGCTACGCCGTTCTCACAGAGGCGACGCGCGACTCCGCGCTGGACGTGTCACAGACGACTGCGCCGAAAATGGCGAATCCGGTGACCGATGCACAGGGCCTCCCGCCGCAGAGGGCTTCAGCCTCCCCGGCCGACCAAACGCCGGGAGCACTCTCACATGGCTGCTGCGTCTCGCCGCATCAGTTGTTCCTACCGCGTGAAAATGGGCGTCTCACATCGACTGCGGTGGCACGCGGAATGTGCCTGGCCGCCGCGGGCGATCACCCTGAGTTACGCGAACTCATTGCTGCCGCAGATCCTTGGCGGCACACATACCGCGATGCAATGACGGCACTCACTGCCTACGACGCTCCGCAGATCGGTGTCCAGGCCGCGCGGCGCGGCCTGGACTTCGTCGCCGCTACCATTCGGACTGGCGACGGGCGCACAATCGGCGAGGTGACAATGCGCGACGTCGGTCCGGGGGCGGTCATTGCGGGCTCGGCGAGCACGGTGGCGGATACGGCGTTGCCGCGGTGGTGCGGCGACGGTGAAACCTTCCTGGCACAGCTGGGGCAGTGGCGGGAGGCGGGGCGTCTCCGTGCCGCTGCGGCCGATGCCCTCGGTGAGCTGGCGCTGGCACCCGTGCCGCCCGACTTATCGGCGTGGACCTTCGTGTGCCTGGGCGTTTCCGCTGAACTCTCTCCCGCGCGCATGCTGCTAGCCTGGGGGGCTCGAGTGGCTGCGGTGGGGCGTCCCGGTTCGGCCGGGCTGACCGTATTGGCGGACTATGCGCGCACCACCGCAGGCACACTTTTCCTTCCACCGAGCGGTGTGGGCGACGTGGTCGGGGACCCCGGGGCGATTGCCGGCTGGGCGGCGCGGCTGCCCGGGCGCCTAGTGGTCGTTGACACACTGTATGCGCCGGGATCGCAGTTCTTATTGGCGGCCGCAGGTGCCGACGCCGTCGAACGCCTCCTCGTCGAAGCGCGCCCGGATACCGCACTCGCCTGGTACGGGACTCCGACCGACGCGTATCTTCTGCCCGATCTTGCGCCTCGCACTCGATTTGGCACGGGAGTGCTGGCGCAAGCCGTAACCGCCTACGCCAAAGTGCGTCGGCTGAAACCGGCTCGGCGCTTGTACACCACCGGTCACGGAGGAGCAACGCAGGGG
>SUUB01000013.1:41361-41879 GCA_015062745.1 Actinomycetaceae bacterium | reverse complement strand
CCGCACCTATTCGGCCGACGGCGACCCCGCCCACGTCAGCGCGGCTCATACCAGTTCAGAAGGCGATGTGCACGGCGCCCACGGGTCGAACGTATACAGCGGTTTCATCGATGTGCAAGGGCCGAACTATGCGGCGGCGAAACGCATCGGCCGGTGGCGGGCGACTGTCGAGCAGGCGGCGGGGCGCGTCATTTCCTACAATGTCGGGCCGCTAGCGCGCACCGAGTCTGTGCTTTCCTCCGGGCCACTGCGGGCCGCCTATGCGGGACTTGAGCGGCTTGGGATGCCGCCGCTGGATGCCGAGACCGCCGCCGAGCTCATGGCCGGGCTGCTGGTGTGGGATTTAACCCACCCGGCTCCGACCACGCCCGATTTTCTCACCGATAAGGCAATCGACTGCGGACTGTTCATAAGCCCCTACCGACCGAATGACCTGATGGCGGCCGCAGTACTACTGGGAGCGGACGGCCTTGCGCGGGGACGTGGTACGCGTGGCCGTCGCGGCCAGTAGGGTTCGC
>SUUB01000013.1:36776-41351 GCA_015062745.1 Actinomycetaceae bacterium | reverse complement strand
CGTGGCCGTCGCGGCCGCTGGGGCCGAGGTACCGCACGTAGCAATCGCTACCATCGTGGACCAGCTGCCGCACGCAGCTATGGTCGCAAAGACCTGCCGTCGAGCCTGGCAGCCGGTCGCCCCCTCTCTACGCTCGTGCCAACGCTCGTGCCCCTCTCTACGCTCGTGCCAACGCTCGTGTCCCTCCCTACGCCCGCGCTGCGGCGGCGCGCAGTGAACCGAGGCTGGTCTGGCGGCGGCGCGCAACCGCAGCTATCGAAGCAACGAAGGCGACTACGGCCCAAGCCATAACTACGGCGATAGCCCCTCCGACGGATGGACCGATGCCGGTAATGAGCGTGGTGAGGGCGTCAGCCGCCCGCGGCAGTGGGAACGCCTGCCGGACCGCTGTAAAGATACCGCCCGGCTGTGCGGGGAGAACGCCGTCCATCGAAACCACCTGCGCAACCAGCAAGAACAACGAGGCGATGACGCCTCCGCGTTGCCCGAATACGGCCAGCAGGCCCTGATGGACGATGGTCAAGCTGATCGCCGTGCAGGCGACAACCACAAGGACCGCCATGGGATGACTGAGCGAGACTCCGGTTGCGACCAGCACCGCTGCCAGAAGCACGGACTGCCCGAGCGCGAAGAGCACGGCGGGTCGCGCGGAGCTTCGCACGAAGTTGACGGGCGTAGTAGCCGAAGCGATACGCCTGCTGCCCATTGCGCCCAGCCCGACCACGGTAATCAATGCGCCGATCCACAATGCGATCGCGGAGGCTCCTCCCGCCAGCGATGTTTTCGTGCCGGCTTGAGCGGACGAATAAGAGACGCTGATGGGGGAAGCGATGGCGTTGGACATGGCCGAGGCTTCGTCGGTGTCATACACCGGGATTTGATTGCCGGCATCGCGCAGCCCGTCAACCAGCGTGTTCGCGCCGTCGGACAGGGTGAATGATCCCTCGGCAAGCGCTTGGGCACCTCCGGCGAGTGTCTCGGCGCCGTCGGAGGCGCTTACCGCTCCGTCCGCAAGTGTGTTGGCTCCGGTGGAAGCCGTGACGGTTCCGTCCGAGAGTGTCCGCGCGCCGTCCGCGGCATCCGCCGTGCCGTTGGCGAGGTCGTTGGCCCCTTCCGCCAGGGTATCCGCACCGTCGGCTGCGCTGGCAGTCCCGTCGGCGAGTGTGCTTGATCCAGAGGCTAGCTGGTTCGCGCCCGAGTTCAGCGACTGCGAATTGCTGCTCAGCGTGTTTAGCCCGTTGTTGAGAGTTGAACTGCCTGAGGCCAGTTGCTGGGCACCGGCGTTGAGCTGTTCGGCGTTGGCTCCCAAGAGGTTGCTGTTGATCTGCTCGGCGAGAGTGTCGATTCCACCTGAGACGCTGGAGGCCCCGGCGGACAGCGTCGAGACGCTCGTCTTCAACGTGTTCACTTGACCACTCAGCGACTGTGAGGAGGAACGAGCGGAGCTTGCTCCTGCGGAGAGCTGCTGGTTGAGAGTGCCAGCGCCACCGGAGATCTCTTGTGCGATAGTGCCGGCGCCCTGACATGCGGCCGCATCACCCTGGCCGCAGGCTTCGATTAGGGCGGGGAGGGAATCCGCCGCCGCCTTCAGCTCCTCGGCGCCTTCCGCTGCCGAGTCAAGCTGGCCGGGTAGGGCTTCGAGTGCTGAGGTGTCGATGTTTTGGAGCTCGCTGTCCAGTTGCGACAATCCGTCGGCTACTTGCGCCGCGCCGTCTTGCAAACTCACGGAGCTTGCACCGCTCGGCTGCGTAATGCCGTTATAAACCTGCTGAACGCCGTCGGTGTACGATGCAACGCCGGTCACGAGCTGATCGGCGCCGGCAGCGAGTGTGGCCGAGCCGGATGCGGCGTTATCAACGCCGGAGGTATATCCGCTGACACCGGTGGACAAGGTACTTGCACCGGTGGCGAGTTGGTTGGAGCCGGTACGCAGGTCTGACATGCCGTTTGACAGTGTTGTTGCTCCGTTGGCCAGGCGTGACGACCCGTTCGTGAGCGTCGACATGCCGTCGGCGAGGGTAACGGATCCGTCGGCGAGTGTTGACATCCCGTCGGCAAGGGTTACCGTTCCGTCGGCGAGGGTACTGACACCATCAGAGAGTGTTGCGCTGCCTTCTGCCAGCTCGGAGGCGCCCTCGTATAGAGTGCTGGAACCGTCGGCGAGCTCTCCCGCGCCATCTGCGGCGTCCTCCATGCCCGAAGCTATCTGCCCTGTACCGGCCAGCGAGGCATCCAGATAGTTGACGGTGAGTGTGGTACCGAATTCCTTGCTTGCCGATGCCACCACCGCATGCGAGATCAACCCCATCACATCCGAGGAGCCATTGGCTTCAATGCTTACCTGTGGCGCTGTCGTAGATGCGCCTTGCAGCACGTCGGCGATGCCGGATGAGAAATCCTTCGGGATCGTGACGACGGCGGCATACGTTCCGTCGCTCAGGCCGGTAGCGGCCGTGTCGGCGGAGACAATATCCCAGGTGAGGCTGGTACTGCCCTCAGATCCGGTTCCCTGCGTGAGCCGGGCCGTGATCTGGCGTCCGGCAGGCAGTGTTGTGCCGGAATCGAGGGTTACGGGCTCGTCCAGGTTGACGACGGCGGCGCGCACAGAATGAATGTTGTCAATGCTGGAACTCGTGCCGGTCAGCGCTGTCAGACCGATGAGCGAGGGAAGTAGAAGGACGAGCGCGAAGAGAATTGAACGGCGCTTCATTGTTGACTCCTTGTCGTGAGGGAATCGCTGTCAGTTGCTAGATGTTTGGGTGATGAGCTGCCGAGTGTGGCGACAGCGTCGAAGGTCACGTCTGCGGGAATGGCGAGCTTTCGCGGTCCTGTGACCAACACGGTGCGACCTTCTTCGTGCAGTTCACGAATGCGTTGCCAGCGGCGTGTACCGGGGTTGTCCACGATAACGATGCGTGCTGCCGGGGCGAGTGCGTCATCCCAGTTGTGCAGAGAGCTTGTCATACCCTGCACGGCGGATGTTCCGTCTGGCAGTGCGTGGTCGCCGACGACGACGCGGCCTTCCGTCGGTCTGAGCCTGGCGGAGATCACGGCGGCCAGCGCCGCCCGCGCAACAGAATCATCACTGCGGAAGAGTCCCAGCTCACCGGGCGCGAGGACGATACTCAAATCGTCAATGGCGACGTCGTTGCCCTCGGATACGACCAGGTGGTCGACTCGTAACTCCGAGACGCCGTGCTCGGAAACCCAGTCCGCGTGCTCGAGTGCCCGTGCCAGTCCTTCACCTTCGACGTCAACCACCGGCAGCAGCCGATCGAGCCAGCCGGGCAGCCACCAGGCTTTGGGTCCGAGTAACGTCATCAACGCTGGTATCAGCGTCATACGCACCAAAAAGGCGTCGCAGAAGATTCCTACTGTGAGGGCCACGGCGATCGGCTTCACGTAAACGTTCTGGTTTGAAACGAAGGCAGCGAACACACCGGTCATGATGATGGCTGCGGCACTGACAACCTGAGCTGAGCCAACGAAGCCCCCGGTCACAGCGCGTTGTGCGTCATGGCTCCGGATCCACTCCTCGCGCATGCGAGATACGAGGAAGACCTCATAGTCCATGGCCAGTCCGAACAACACGCCCATCACGATGACGGGCAAGAAGCAGATGACGGCGCCCACCTTCGATACGGCGAGAAGGTCGGCCAGCCAGCCCCAACCAAAGATTGCGCCCACGGCTCCCATGCCGGCGCCCAGCGAGAGCACGTAGCCAATCGTCGCTGTGACGGGGACGGCGATGGAGCGGAACACGATCATCAATAGGACGAGCGAGAGCCCCACCACGACGATTCCGAAGGGCAACAATGCGGCATTCAACCGGGCGGAGATGTCAATGGCAACGGCTGTTGTGCCCGTGACCATGAGATCATTGATTCCGTACTCGGATTCGAAGTCGGGCGCCCGGGAGCGGATGTCTTTCACAAGTGCGGTTGCTTCCGGAGAGGACTGGCTGTGTTCGGGGATGATCTCAATGAACGCCAGTGAACCGTCTTGATTCGGAGTTGCCAGAGCCACATCTGCGACACCGTCAAGATCGGCAAGGTCATCGGCGAGATCGGAGACGACGGAGACGGGATCGTCGGTTTGCAGGAGATCGGCGAGAACGATGATGGGCGAGTTATAGCCGTCGCCGTAGGCTTGGGCTATTGCATCATAGGCGTCGCGGCGTTGCGTCCCCTCCCGTTGAAAGCCGCTGTCGGTGATGGCGAGGTATACCCCGGAGATTGGTACGGTGAGCGTGCCCAGAACGGCGACGACGGCGAGGATCGCGATCACCGGGTGGTGCGTGACAGTGTTGATCCAGCGCTTGGAGAAGCGCCCGGCGCGCTCTGCGCGGCCATTGCGTGGAGTGATGCGCTGCCCGAGCAGGCCGAGTGTGGCAGGTACTGCGGTTAGCGCGACGCACACCGCCATGGCGACCATAAATGCGGAGGAGATGCCCATGGCGGTGAGGAAGGGGATTCCGGCCACTGAGAGTCCGCAGAGGGCAATAATCACGGTGATGCCGGCGAAGCTGACGGCGGACCCGGCGGTGGCCACCGCACGTCCGGCAGCTTCATGGGG
>SUUB01000013.1:32750-36676 GCA_015062745.1 Actinomycetaceae bacterium | reverse complement strand
TGCAGTTCCTCCGCGACTTTCGCGGCTTTGTCCGCGTTGGTTTTGGTGAGTGTGCCAACGGAGTTGTCTGCTTGGACTTGGATGAGCACGTGGGCGCCGTCGTCGGAGACCGTGTTGGTTGATTCGGCGAAGGGATCGGACGCCTGAGAGATGCCGGAGATCGCACCGGCTTCGGCCACGAATTGCTCAATCGCGGCTTGGTGGGCGGTGATATCGCCGTCGTCGGCAGTGATGAGGACTTGTTCGCTAGTACCCGCAGCCTGGGGAAGCCGCTCCGAGAGGACGTCGAGTCCGTCCATGGACTCCGTTCCGGTGATGGTGAAGGAGCTGGAGAGATTCATTCCGACGGCTGCGACGCCGCCGGCGAGCACGCCGACAATCGCACACCATGCTGCCAGTACCCATCCGCCGTGCCCTGCACACCAGCGGCCGATACGCAATAGAAGCGCTGACAACGGATCTCCTTCCATCGCACAACTTTCAATACAAAAGTGTACGGGATACAATTGTGTATTGAAACCTTGGAGTCGTGATGCTGACCACGAGGTAGTGTGGGTCGCAGTGAGGGGAGAAGTACAGATGCGCCCCCGCACAATCGGCCGCAGAGGTAGCGATCGCTTGCACAGATACGTACCGGGAAGAAGGGAAGAGGTATGAGTGAGGCGAACATGCCGCTACGTAAGCGTGTGAACACACGCGCGCGTTTGGTGGAGGCGGGCACGGTCGTCTTTACGGAGAAAGGTTTTGCCGGAGCACGCATCGACGACGTTGTTCGCGAGGCGGGCTTCACTCGCGGCGCCTTCTACTCGAACTACTCCTCCATGGAAGAACTGCTGCGCGAGGTGGTCGCTACGCATGCGGCGACATTGCTCCAACATGTGCAAATCGCCCTCGACTCATTGGGTGGAGCGCCTGATGTGGATGCGATTATGGAGGTGTTGGATGCCTTGCGCCCGGAGGGGCGCACACTATACATCCTCACGGCGGAGTATCGGCTCTACCGGCTTCGGCATCCGGAAGAGGAAGAGTTCCAAGAGGTGCGGCAGGAATTCGGACGAATGCTCGCCAAGCTGGTTAGCACCGTCCTCCTCCGCATGGGGAGGAGATCCGTTCTGCCTGACGATACCCTGGCCGATCTGGTGGCGGTCTTTTACCTCGACTCGATTGCCTCCTACTGTCTAGGACATGCTGACGATGGCAGCCTGCTGCGTCAGGTCATCGAGGCGATAGTGCTGGGTTTGAGTGAGCCGATTCAGCAGTAGTGAGGTGTTGTGTGCCGCGGGCTTTGCTTGTTGGGCGGCTAGTGCCTTCCGGTGAGCTGGGCGAGTGGGTTCACAACCAGGCTGGGTAGGCGCGTTCTGCACCGGCGCGGGTGTACGTGAGCGCTTGTCCGGCACATGGGGGTGGACTGGTCGGCTCATGATCCAGCAAGATTGGTGCAGCGCTACCGCAACAACGATGCATTCCTAATACTTAGTAGTCGAGCTGAGTGGCACAGACCAGGCTCCAGACCGAGATACGGCGTCGGGCCTCAGCCGCAGGGCGGGCGGGGGTAGGAATGACGATGCAGGCCAGGCACTCTTGGGATGAGTGACCGCCACCTACCCACCAATCGCTCCTTGTGTGCCATTAGGAACCATTCAGACCGCGAACCACTACACTGTGAGGTATGCCGCAGCAAGAGAGCACCAATTTCGTCACAGATCCCGTCTCACTTGAAGCAGCTTGCTCAAATTCGGGCGCATCCGGTGGATCGCCATTCCCGCACTATGAAGACATCGCGCAAGCTATTGACGAAATTGACGGGCTTGACGTATTCGACATATATTCCTCCAACGCAGGGCTCGTATCCTCATTCGAAGAAATCAAGATCGCTAGAACTGGCACCGAGTACGTGCGGGACGGATACGTAATCAGGGATTACGCCTCGGTGCTTGTGTGCCGTATTGCACCAATCGCTGCCTTCACAGCCGGTCATACATGCTGGGAGCGGATCGGTGAATATGGCGGATTCTCGAACGTTCCTGACTCCGACGCACTTGTCGCAGAGCACCCATGGGACCCTAACCATCGGATCCCACAGATTCTTCATGACCATGGTTTCAGCATTCTGGACCCTCAGATCGGCCGCGAGACGATGCCCAACGGCTTAGAGGCAACGACGCTCCTAGGTGATGGCGACTTCTACAATGGGTGGACCGTCTTCGATGGTTGGTTTCACTGCATCGATTAGAGGGTCCGAATGAAAACGAATGCGATCACGACTTTCAGATTCGATGAATGGAGCGAGCGACGGGAATCGAACCCGCGTAATCTGCTTGGAAGGCAGAGGCTCTACCATTGAGCTACGCTCGCATGCGCCTGCCGGGGTGGACCATCAAACAGGTGCCCCATGAGGATAGCAGGAGATAGGGGTCCGGCGCATGTTGGCGTGCGTGCGAGAAGTGTGACTCGTGTCGTCGCATCTTCTGCGGCAGTCGATGAGCAGCGGGGCGGTGCAGTAGGGGATGGGCAGCCGGGGTGTATTAGTTCCGGTGATGAGCGCTAGAGACAAAGGCCGGTGGCGGTCGCTAGGCGCAAAGAAAAGGCGGTGAGTCGGCCTCATACCACATGCTGCGACAACATGCCCGGCGTTGTGACTGGAATCATATGGGTATCTTTCCCCATTGCGTGACTTGCTGAGGTCTGAAAGGGTGGAAACGTCCTATTCCCAATCTCTTAGGAGACTGACATGTTTTCACCTCAGCAAGGGCGCACCGCTGTGCGCCGGGTATTTGCTCTTGCGGGAGCGCTCGCGCTGGCCGGTTCTATGGCCGCGTGCGGGAACAACGATAGCGACGACAATGGCGGCAGCGATTCGACGGCGGTGCAGGACGTGCAGAGTGCGGCCGCCGATGCCTCGGCATCCGGCGACGCCGCCACGGCATCCGGCGAGTTGCCGGTGCTCAAATCGGCGACGGGAAAGTACAACGTGTACGCTGAAACCTATGAATACGTTGAGGCGCGCATTGATATCAACGATGTAACTGTTTCAAACGATTTGACAGTAGTCACTTTCTCGGCCACCAATGTCTCTAACAGAGAGATGTCTCTGAATTTGCTTAGTAGTCTGCGTACAACGGACAAGGACGTGACTGGGGTGGAGTTGATTGACCAGAAGAACAAGAAAGTCTATAGGGCTGCGCTTGATGAGAAGGATCGGTGCCTCTGCTCGCAGTTAGAAGGGGCTGCCGATCCGGTGCAGGCCGGAGATACTGTCTCGCTCTACACCACCTTTGCTGCGTTACCCGACGACGTTGAGACGGTTGACATCAGGGTTCCGGGAGTGGAGCAACTCATCACCGATGTGCAGGTGACCCGATGAAACGCATGATTGCAAGCGCGTGTGCTATCGGGCTGAGCGCTATGCTCACACCCGCCGCATTGGCAGAAAGCTCCTCCGACGCAAGCGATTCTCCCACGTCGAAGCCGCAGCATTACATCGCGCCTGCGGCCAGCTCCGCGACACAACCCGCCAGCGCTCCCGTACTCAGCTTCAGCGCGGAAGTCTTGGACTTCTACACCCCGATCGGCACCTCGGATGGTGCGGCGACGGTGGTTGAGGGTGAGGATGCGACGACCACGACTCTGTCCAGTGATGTGAATTTTGAGGTTGATTCGGCGGAGCTGACGGATCGGGCGCATGAGATTCTTGATGAGATGATCGAGGAGTGGGAGGAGGATCCGCCGAGTCGGCTGGTGATTACTGGTCATACGGATTCGGTGGATGATGATGCTCATAATCAGACTCTCTCGGAGCAGCGGGCCGGCGCGGTCAAGGATTACATTGACTCGAAGCTTCCCGGGTTGACGATCACCGCCGAGGGGAAGGGTGAGAGTGAGCCGATTGCCTCGGAGACGAATGAGGATGGCAGTGTGTCCGAGGA
>SUUB01000013.1:21392-32650 GCA_015062745.1 Actinomycetaceae bacterium | reverse complement strand
CCCCCATTTTCGCCTATTATTGGCGTCGCCCGGACTTGCCGGGCATCGGGGTATGGCGCAGTTTGGTAGCGCGCCCGCTTTGGGAGCGGGAGGTCGCGGGTTCAAGTCCCGCTACCCCGACCAATCACACAGGAACACCTCCAACCCAACCGTGCGTGTGTGCATTCTCGCGTTCCTGGATCGCAGCAAAGACGCGAAATGTCGTAAGATTGAGCGGTATGCGCGTATGTCAGCCCCGGCTGGCTGCGGCGCCCACTGACAAGTGGACACCGGCCAGTGCCCGGCAGCGGGCGGCACGGATCCAGAAATATGCCGGACGGCATGCGTGCCGTCCCCCTCGTCTAACTGAGTGGAGAGACCCCTGTGAAGAGCTCCGTCGAGAATCTCGAGCCCACCAAGGTCAAGTTGACCGTAGAGGTGCCGTTCGAGGAGTTCAAGCCTGCTATCGACAAGTCCGCTAAGGACATCGCCAACCAAGTCAACATTCCCGGCTTCCGCCGCGGCCATGTGCCCGCACGCGTCATTGAGGCACGTTTCGGGCGCGGTGCCATCGTGGAAGATGCCGTGAACAACTCCTTGGATGAGTACTACGCCGAGGCGGTGCGCGAGAATGATCTGCATCCGCTATCCCGCCCGCAGGTCGATGTCACGACGGTGCCGGTCAATAACGGTGACACATCTCCGCTCGTCTTCGATGTGACGGTTGATGTGCGCCCCGCTATTGCTATTCCGGATCCGGCCGGTTTCACGCTCTCGGTTGACTCCGTCGCCGTTTCCGATGACGACGTCGAAGAACGACTGACCGCGCTGCGCGAGCGCTTCGGGACTCTCAAGGATGTGGAGCGCGCCGCTCAGGATCGTGACTACGTGACCATCGATATGGAAGCGAAGATCGGCGACGAGACCGTTGACTCGGTTTCCGGAGTCTCCTACCGTATCGGCGATGGCAATATGCTGGAAGGTCTCGACGAGGCCGTCACCGGCCTGGAGGCGGGCGGTAGCACCACCTTCACGTCGACACTGGCAGGCGGTGACCATGCCGGTGAAGAGGCGGAAGTCAGCGTGACGGTCTCGAACGTGAAGGAATCTGAGCTTCCCGAGGCGGACGACGACTTCGCTCAGCTCGCTTCCGAGTTCGACACCATTGAGGAGTTGCGTTCCGATCTGCGCGAGCAGGTGGGCAAGGACAAGGAAACGAACCAGGTGCATGCCGCTCGCGACTTGCTGCTGGAAGAACTGCGCAAGGCTGTCGAGTTCCCGCTGCCGTCCTCCGTGGTGGAAGAGGAGATCTCGCAGCATCTGCAGCGTGAGGGCAAGGAGCCCGGGGACGAGCATGGCGAGGAGATTCGCGAGGACACCGAGCGGATGATCCGCGATCAGCTCATGCTTGATGTCCTGGCGGAGAGCTTCAATGTGAATGTGGAGCAGAACGAACTCTTCAACTTCCTTGTTGAACAGTCGCAGGCCTACGGTATGGACCCGAATCAGTTCATCCAGGCGGCCGCTTCCACGAATGAGTTAGGGGCCTTCGCCAGTGAACTCGCGCGGGGCAAGGCGCTGATTTCCGCGCTGCGCCTGGCCAAGGTTGTCGACGCCGACGGTAAGGAACTGGACGTTGTCGGCGTCGTCGGTGAGGCACCCGAAAACGAGACGGTACCGGATTTCGCGGCTATGGCGGAGAAGGTTGCCGAGCAGCAGGCCAAGGTGGCTGCAGACACGGCGAAGGCGAGCTCCGAGAAGGTCGACGCGAAGGCCGCAGATGCGGACGAAGCGGAGAAGGCAGCCAAGCCCGCAGCGAAGAAGTCGGCGAAGAAAGCGGAGAAGGCCGAGTCCAAGAAGGCCACCGCAGCGAAGGCTTCGCAGGCCAAGGGCGGGGAGGCTGAACCCTTCAACCCGGCTACCGCGAAGGTGGACGAAGTGCTCGCCTACGTTGCCGGTGTAGACGACGCCGAAAAGGCACGCGTACTGGAGGTTGAGAAGGCCGGAAAAGCACGCAAGACTCTGATCGAGAAGCTGCAGAGCTAGTAGCGGGCAGCGCAGTTTTGCATCGAATGGCGGGGCATGGCCCCGTCATTCGTCTATTCGGGACACTTACCTTTGAATTGGCGATTGTTGGCATGGTGTTCCGAGTCGTCAAATGACCTTGTATCTACACCGGCTACATGCTATGGTTACCACACAACCCAAAAAGGTTGCGCGGTGTATTCCGCCGGTGTCTGCACGATGGAGCGGGCACTGGCCGGAATGCCCGGCATACGGTACGGATACGGAGGTGTATCGTGGCTGGCGCTTTCTTCGGCCTGCTGGCCCTGCTTGTCGGTGTAGCAATATGGGTGATGCTGATTATGCTACTCGTCCTGGTGCTCCGTTGGTTCTTGCGGCAAGAGCGCAAGGATCGCCGGGCAGAGGAGCAGATGGCTGCGTATCATCGTCCCCCGGAGTCCGTGAACGACCGCGTGTCCGTGGTGTAACCGGGCGGCTATCGTCAACATGGGCCGGCCTGTCGCCGGATAGCGAGCATTCTTGGTATAACCGAGCGGCGATGTTCGAGGGGCTGACCTATCTAGTGCAGCCCCTCAAACAATCTGAGAATCCGCGCACGGGAGCGACTGGCAATGCTCGCGTCACTCATCATGCCTAGTGGCCTCGACCCCGTCAGTGGGAGTCTGCGCCTGCGAGCGTCGGACACCTATACGCTTTTCGTCGCGAGCGGCCATGCGCCCAAAGCGAAATAACCGCCTCTCGCGGTGAACATGGTCGCGTCTTCGCGCTAAGGTGTCATATCGACACTAATCCAAGACGCTCTCGGGCCGGGGTCTCCCGGTCGAGGAAGGAAACCACGTGAGTATGCCTCAGTTGGCCGGCGACGATCGCCAGGGCCTGGGCCTTGGCGATTCGGTCTACAACAGGCTCCTGAAGGAGCGCATTATCTGGCTGGGTTCCGAGGTTCGCGATGAGAATGCCAATATTATCTGCGCACAGATGATGCTGCTCGCGGCCGAAGACCCCGACAAGGACATTTACCTCTACATCAATTCACCCGGTGGTTCCGTCACCGCCGGCATGGCGATTTACGACACCATGCAGTACGTGAAGCCCGATGTCGTGACGGTGGGGATGGGCATGGCTGCCTCGATGGGGCAGTTCCTACTTACCGCAGGGGCGAAGGGAAAGCGATACATCACGCCGCACACCCGCGTGCTCATGCATCAGCCCTCCGGTGGAGCCGGCGGTTCCGCAACCGACATTCGTATCAACGCTGACCTCATCATCAAGATGAAGCAGGAGCTTTCCGAGATCATCGCTGAGAACACCGGGAAATCGGTGGAGCAAATCATCGCCGATTCCGATCGTGATCACTGGTTCACCGCCCAAGAAGCCCTCGAATACGGCTTCGTCGATCACATCATCACGAATTCGCAGGCCGTTATCGGAACCACCAACGGCGAACCCGAGCCGGAGAGCGCCGGAGAGTCCGAGCATAACGAGCAGGAGCAGGGGGAGTGAAGCACATGTCAATGCATACGAATATCGCCACTGGTGCCGCCGTGGCCGGCCTGCCCGGAGGTATCGCCCCAGCCATGCCGAACTCGCGCTACGTGTTGCCGAACTTCGAGGAGCGGACTCCTTACGGCTACAAGCGGCAGGATCCGTACGCGAAACTGTTCGAGGATCGGATCATCTTCCTCGGAGTGCAGGTGGACGACGCCTCCGCCGACGACGTCATGGCACAGCTGCTTGTCTTGGAGTCCCAGGATCCGGATTCTCCCATCACTATGTACATCAATTCGCCAGGTGGCTCCTTTACCGCACTCACGGCGATCTACGACACCATGCAGTACATCAAGCCGGAAATTCAGACGGTGTGCCTGGGCCAGGCCGCCTCTGCGGCAGCGGTATTGCTAGCTGCCGGTGCGCCGGGGCGGCGCCTGGCACTGCCCAACGCGCGCGTGCTGATCCATCAGCCCGCCATGGAGGGTATGCAGGGCCAGGCGTCCGATATTGCCATCGTCGCCGATGAATTGGACCGGATGACGAACTGGCTCTGCGACACCTTGGCTGCGCATTCGGGCAAGACCAGCGAAGAGATCGCGCAGGACATCCAGCGAGACAAGATCCTCACCGCCGAGCAGGCGAAGGAATACGGCCTCGTGGACCAGGTCCTTGTGTCCCGCAAGGCGAAGCCGCAGGCCTGATAGGCGGCAGGTACGCCACGGCCGTCGGGCAGCAACCGGATGACCCGGCACGGGCCACCCGCAGCGTGGCCTGCATCGTGCATAGTGATCCCCGGGGGAGTGCTTCTCCCGGGGATCACTCACGTACTACCAGACTTCCTTGTGGAGGGTGGTCGTGGCACTCGAGCCATCTGCCCGCGCGGTGAGCGGTACGACCCAGGCCCAGACGACGCCGCCGGACCGGGACCCCAACCTGCCCGCGAGCGGTGAGGCGGTGAGAGTAGCACGGCTGCCCGCTGCGGCGCCGCAGTCGGAGAAGCGGCACCGTGTCCGGCAACGGACACATGGGCGATCATGGCACAGCCCACGTGTGATCACCGCGTGGAAACGTGCGAAATGCAGCGTCATGGTGTGAAATTGGAGAGAGGTCCATTCGGGCCCCACGCGCAATGAGGGAGAGAAGCCCATGCCACGAACGGCCGATGCCGCTGACATGCTGAAATGCTCGTTCTGTCAAAAGAGCCAGCGCCAGGTCAAGAAGCTCATCACCGGTTCGGGTGTGTACATATGCAACGAGTGCATCGAGCTGTGCAATGAGATTATCGAAGAGGAGCTGGGGCAGGAGGAGTCGGCCTTCTCGCTGGAGTCTCTTCCGAAGCCGCGTGAGATCTACGATTTCCTGGACGAGTACGTCGTCGGGCAGGCGGACGCGAAACGAACGCTCGCCGTCGCCGTATATAACCACTACAAGCGGATCCGTTCGCAATCGCGTCCCCGCCGCAAGGACGACGACGAAGACGTTCAGATCGGCAAGTCCAATATCCTTCTGATTGGGCCTACGGGAACCGGCAAGACCTATCTGGCCCAGTCCCTCGCCCGAATGCTGGATGTTCCGTTCGCGATCGCTGACGCCACTGCCCTCACCGAGGCAGGCTATGTGGGGGAGGACGTGGAGAACATCCTCCTCAAGCTCATTCAGGCTGCCGATGACGATATCAAGCGCGCTGAGGTCGGCATTATCTACATCGACGAAATCGATAAGATCTCGCGCAAATCCGAGAACCCGTCAATCACGCGTGATGTCTCCGGCGAGGGCGTGCAACAGGCATTGCTCAAGATTATCGAGGGTACCGTCGCCTCGGTGCCGCCGCAGGGCGGTCGTAAACATCCGCAGCAGGACTATCTGCAAATCGACACTTCAAACATCCTGTTCATCTGTGCCGGTGCCTTCGCCGGAATGGAAGAGATCATCTCTTCCCGTGCCGGTCGTAGAGGCATCGGCTTCGGCTCCCAGCTGCATAGTGCGGACCAGGGCACGGAGGTACTGAGCGAGGTCACACCCGAAGATCTTCACAAGTACGGTCTTATCCCCGAATTGGTCGGCAGGCTTCCCGTGGTGGCAACAGTGGATGCCCTGGACACCGATTCACTGGTGCGGATCCTGCGTGAGCCGAAGAATGCGCTGGTCAAGCAGTACCAGAAGATGTTTGAGCTTGATGGCGTCCGCCTGACCATGGAAGATGATGCGTTGCGCGAGATCGCCGACGAAGCGATGGCACGCGGCACCGGCGCGCGTGGCCTGCGCTCCATACTTGAGTCACTTCTCTCGGAGCCAATGTTTGAAATCCCCTCACGCGACGACGTCGACGAGATCGTATTCGATGCTGCGGCAGCGCGGGGCGAATCCGAGCCGAAGCTCGTACTCAAACGTAACGCTGCCCACGGGCGCACTGCCTGAGTGGCGTGAATAACAGGACGGCAACCATAGAACCGTCTCGCCGTGCTGTCCGCCTGGCGGCGCGAGCTGTTCGCACCGCTACACTCTAATGTGATGCGGCACGCGGGTGAAACACCCGTACTGCGGGTTTACGCAACCGGCCGCGTCGAACACGAAGTGACCGAGGAGAGTTCCTATGAACGGAATGCCGGAACCGGCTCAGGCGGCAACTACAACCGAGACCCCGAGGGTGCCAGTAGAGCTGGAAGGCTATCGGCGTACCATCGATAATCTTGACTCCGCCCTCGTCCACATTCTGGCGGAGCGTTTCCGCTGCACGCAGCAGGTCGGTTACCTGAAGGCGGAACGAGGCCTGCCAGCATCAGACCGTGCGCGAGAGGCCCGGCAGATCGCACGACTACGGCAGCTTGCGGAAGAATCCGGGCTTGATCCTGTGTTCGCTGAGAAGTTCCTCAAGTTCATCGTCGCCGAGGTTATTCGTCACCACCAAGAGATCGCCGCCGAGCATGACGCCGATGAGGATCGCTCCGCTGGTGCGCAGCCGTAAATGGTAGTGTCGTCCGGGCCGCCGTCCGCGTAGTGATGACGACGTCCGCGGATTCTTGAGCAGCGGAAGCATCGGCGCGCACGGAGAACAAAAACCGCAGCCAGGAACACGAGTCGGACTCGCCCACGCGGATCCACGTGGGCGAGAGCAGCGCGGCCGCCTACCCCTCGTACAGGTGCTCGATCGTCTCCGCGAAGTCACGCAGAACGGCGTTGCGCTTCACCTTGAGCGACGGCGTCAGGTAACCGTTCTGCACGGTGAAATCGATGGGCAGCACGGTGAACTTGCGGATGGACTCCGCGCGTGAAACCGCCGCATTGGCGCGTTTCACGCCGCGATCAATAGCGGCCAGAACCTGCGGATCGGTCGCTGCCTCCGTAACTCCCATCGGCTCCAGGCCGTGGTTCTTCAACCATCCGGGCAACATCTCCGCGTCCAAGGTGACCATGGCGCCGATGAATGGGCGCTGGTCTCCGACCACGACCACTTGGGAGATAAGCGGATGCCCGCGCAGGCGATCCTCCAATACCGCCGGAGCCACATTCTTGCCACCGGCCGTCACGATGAGTTCTTTCTTCCGTCCGGTCACCCACACGAAGCCGTCGTCGTCCACGCGGCCAAGATCGCCGGTGCGGAACCAACCGTCTTCGGTGAAGGCGGCCTTCGTCGCCTTGGGATCGTTGTTGTAGCCGGCGAAGATATGGTCGCCTTTCGCGAGGATTTCACCGTCGTCGGGATCCACCGTGACGCGGCAACCCGGGTAGGCGGGGCCGACGGATCCAACGCGTATATTGCCGGGAACATTCACGCACGTGGGGGCGGAGGTCTCGGTAAGCCCGTAGCCTTCAAACACGGTGATTCCAGCTCCACGGAAGAAATGCCCGAGCCGCTCGCCCAACGGCGCGCCGCCGGAAATCGTGTAGCGCAGATGGCCGCCGGTAATCTCCTTGATTTGCTGGTAGACCAGCTTATCGCCAATGGCATGCTGTGCCTTCAGCTGTGCGGAGGGGCCGCCCGGCTTATCCAGGGCGCGTGAGTAGGTTATAGCAACCTTTGCGTAATGGCGGAAGAGCCGAAGTTTCACACCGTGGCCGGCTTTTGCGTCCGCAGCGTTATAGATCTTCTCAAAAACGCGGGGGACGGCCAGAATATACGTCGGCTTGAAGGACTGCATATCCGCCACTAGGTTCTTCGTATCCGGCGAGTAGCCGATGATATTGCCCGAGTACATCGCCATGATGTTGATGAAACGGGCGAAGACATGCGCCATGGGCAGGAAGAGCAAGGTGCGCTGCCTGCCGCCCACGATTTCGGAGAGATTGTCATCCAGTGGTCCGTTAATCGCCACGTGCAGCAGGTTACGGTGCGTGAGCCGGGCGCCCTTCGGACGTCCGGTGGTTCCCGACGTATAGATGATGGTCGCCAGATCGTCGGCATTCAGCGCGTCGATACGCCGATCGATTTCCTCCTCGGAGGCATTGGACCCCAATGCGGAGATCTTTCCCTGCGCGTCGTCCTCGATCACAAAGATCTGCTCGAAATGCTTGAATTCCTTCAGGAGTGGGGTCAGGATCGCTGCCATCTGCTGTGTCTCAGCGATGGCGAAACGGCAATGCGCATCGTCAACGATCCACCGAGCCTGATCGGTGGAGTCGGTTTCGTAGATCGGGACGCCCTGGGCACCCACCGACCAAATGGCCAGGTCGAAAAGCGTGAACTCGTATCGAGTGTGGCTCATGATCGCGATGTGATCACCGGGCTTTACGCCCAGCCCAATCAAGCCACGTGCCAAGGCGCGGATCTCTGTTTCAAACTGGCGCCAGGTAACCGGTACCCACGTGTTAATCGAGGACTTGCGCTCGATAACCACACGGTTCGGATTATCTTGCGCAATACCGCGCAGAACCCACGGGATCGTCATCGTATCGGTGATCGTGATCTTACCCGGGGTAAAGGCAATTGGATGACGGGTGGTCTCCTCGGCCATTCTTATCCCTTTCGACGTGCGTGCCATAGTTACGCTACCGTAGAAAACCGAGGACCTGAGAGTACTTCGCGGTGGCATGTGTCACGCGGACGGCATGGCGTCGGGTTCCGTTTCCGCCGCGCGTTGGTCGCGGCCGGTCCTTGCTGACAAGTGCAATCGCTAACTGTTGACCACGTCACAAATCCTGCGATAATCTTGCAATGACCAGAAAACCACTGCAAATCGGTGACAACCAGCCGCCTATCAGTCACCCGTTGAAGGGATGCGAAATGCTTCGTGTGCCGAAAAGAACTGCCGCGTTGGCACCCCTAGCCGCGGCCGGCATGGCCGCAGTCCTTCTGGTGGCCGTCGGGATCCTAGGAGCGCGGGGCGCCACAGAGCAAGCCTCCGGCACGGATGTATCATCCCTGTCAAAATCCATCCTTGTTGCGACGTATGTGGAGCAGTTGGAGACCAACCGTACGGAACTAATGGCGCAGCAGGATTCTGAGCGGGCTCAAGCGGCACAGGATCTTCAACTGCCCGCCGGAGTGGACTTCGGTCCGGGAGAGTCGCCGGGAGCAATTGATGAGCAGATTAGCGGACTCAAGTCCACTCTGACCGATCCGTCGGTCACTGCCGCGGATATCCCCGCTCCAGAGCTGTACTGGTACGAAGACGGATTCTTCGCCTCGCTAATGGTTATTGACTGGCAGTGCGGGTGGCTCTCTACCGGAATCAAGCAGGTGGAAGCCAATGATATGGCCGGAGTGCAGGAGAGCGTCGAGATGCTGTACTCGCTCCAGAGCACGCAGTACGTTGAGGCGTTCCCCGAGTATGACGCCTTCCTGTCCGAACAGGTTGACCCACTGCTTCAGGGCGATACGAGTGGGGCCGAACTGTTCCTGCCCAACTGTGTGAACTGAACTGCGGATGGCTGATGCCTGCGGTGCCACGACTGGGAACGCGGTGCCGACGACTGCGGCCCGCGAACCTGGAGTCGGCCGCCGGGCGTGGTTGCTCGGCGGCCGACTCGTTGCTTTGTGATCGGTTCTCTCGGCTCGTCCCTCTTGGTGATGGACTCCGCTACTTCTTCTTCGGCTGCGGCGGGTCCAATTCGTAGGAATCAACCGCCACGGCCGCGGCGTCGTCCGTGTTCTCAACGCCCAGTTCGCCGCGCACGTGGGCGGCGCGCACCATGTCACCGAGTACCGCGTCGAGGCGAGCCCGATCAGCGGTAGGAACCGTCAGCGTCACCCAGGCGTAGGTGGTGCGCTGCGAGACCTTGTTCTCAGACTTCACCTTTCGCAGCACGGTCAGCGCCTCACCGGCCACGCGGATAATATCCGCGTCCGCACCTGCCGCAGCCTCTCGTAGTGGCTGCGCGGTGGGCCAGGGGGCGCGATGCACCGATCCGGTACGGTACCAGGACCAGACTTCCTCGGTGGCGTAGGGGATGAACGGAGCCAGCAGCCGTAGGAAGGTGTCCACAGCGATATTCAGCGTCACCTGCGCGGAACGCGCTGCCGCGTCCTCGCCGTAGGCACGGTCTTTCACCAGCTCCAGGTAGTCGTCGCAGAAGGTCCAGAAGTAGGTCTCTGCCAGCTCAAGGGCGCGCGTATGATCGTATGCTTCAAAGGCTGCCGTCGCCTCGTCCACCACATCGGCCAGCCCTGCCAGTAGTGCTCGGTCAACGGGTTCGTTGACGGAGGCCGGGTTAAGATCAACGGCCGCATTCGCACCGGCCATCCCGAAGGCGAACTTCGAGGCATTGAGTACCTTCATTGCCAGGCGCCGGCCGATCTTCATCTGCTGCTCATCAAATGCCGCGTCGACGCCGAGACGCGCACTGGCCGCCCAGTAACGCACCGCGTCCGACCCGTGCTTGACCAGCAAATCCATCGGGGTGACGACATTCCCCTTCGACTTGCTCATCTTCTTGTGGTCCGGGTCGAGAATCCATCCGGACAGTGCGGCGTGATGCCACGGGTTCTCTCCGAACTCCAGATGTGCACGCACCATTGACGAGAACAACCACGTGCGGATAATGTCCTGCCCCTGCGGGCGAACATCCATCGGATACACGCGTGCGAACAGGTCGTCATCGGTCAGCCAGCCGCTGGCGATCTGCGGGGTAAGCGACGACGTCGCCCACGTGTCCATAATGTCCGTCTCCCCGGCGAAGCCGCCCGGAACACCACGTTGCTCGGCGGTGAAGCCCGCTGGAACATCACTGGAGGGATCGACGGGCAGTTGGTCGATCTGCGGGGTGAGGACGGCGTCGTAATCGACTTCGCCGGCCTCGGTGATGCGATACCACACCGGAATCGGCACCCCGAAGAAGCGCTGCCGCGAGATCAGCCAATCGGTGTTCAGGCCGTTGACCCAGTTGTCGTAGCGCACGTGCATGAAATCGGGATGGAAGGCGAGGTCGTTACCCGCCGCGATGAGGTTCTCGCGCAGCTGACGGCCGTTCGCCTCGCTGTATTCACGTCCACCATTGCGGATGTACCACTGGCGCGAAGTGACGATTTCCAGTGGCTTATCGCCCTTCTCGAAGAAGTTGGTCATGCGGGTGGTCGGCTTCTCCTCACCGATCATTTCCCCCGACTCCTTCAGTGCCTCCACCAGGACCTTGCGAGCGGAGAAGGCCGTCTTACCCGCCATTTCCTCGTACATGGCACGTCCCTTCGCGGAGGTGATCCACGCGGGCACCTCGCGTACCAACCGTCCATCCTTGCCGAGCACGGAACGGGTGGGAAGGCTCAGCTCACGCCACCACTGCACGTCGGTGAGATCACCGAAGGTACAGCACATGGCGATACCGGCACC
>SUUB01000013.1:19032-21292 GCA_015062745.1 Actinomycetaceae bacterium | reverse complement strand
CCGTAGTAGTTCTGCACACGCCGTTCCGTGGGCAGGCCGTTATCGTCCCAGCCCATCGGGTAGAACACGGCCTTGCCACGCATACGTTGAAAACGTGCCATCGTATCCGTATGCGTGTAGGAGAACACATGGCCGATATGCAGGGAGCCGGACACCGTGGGGGGAGGGGTGTCAATCGAGTACACCTGCTCGCGCCTGGCTGTGCGATCGAAGGCGTAGGTGCCGTCAGCCTCCCAACGTTCGCCCCAGCGTTCCTCCAGTCCTTCCAAGGTCGCCTTTTCAGGTACCGCGGTGTGTGGTAACAACTCGGAAGCGGAAGCAGGCTGGTTGGAAGGCTCGAAGGCCGGCGTTGTTTCGGTCATGGGCCCCATTCTTCCACGAAGGCCCCCGCGCTGGCATATCGGGCCACGCCGCGCCTGCGTCGGGGATGCTCAGAAACAGTGAGGTCGATGCCGTGCGACCTCGTCGAATCCTTAAGCTCGGGTCGGTGCGAGCCCCGGGTCATCCCGAAAGGGAGGGCCCGGAGAGGCTTCCTCACGGGTATCTCAGGGCAGACTCCGCATCATCTCGAGATGAGCGGCTCACATGTGCGGAATGCGGTCAACCCTGCAACGCGCGGTCGCGGTCTACCGCAGCCTGCACTCCGCGAACGACGGCGGCGGAGAATCCGGCGTCGTCCATGGCGGCTACGCCCGCAACGGTGGTGCCACCGGGTGACTGAACCGAATCTGCCAGAGAAGCCGGGGTTGCTCCTTGCGGAATGCGGCTTTGCAGCAATTGAGCCGCGCCAAGAACCGCCTGCGTCGCGATCTCAACTGCCTGCGACTTCGGCAGGCCATTCTTCACCGCGCCTCGCGCCAAGGCGTCGATGTACTCGTAGGTGAAGGCGAGGGAACAACCAGCAATGGCACTGAAAGTGGCGAAATGTGCCTCGGCAACAGGAATCACCACGCCGACCGACCGGAACACATCGGTAACGGCCTCACGCTGGGAGTCGGCGACGTACTCGTTGGCACAAATCGCCGTCATCGACTGCCCGACGGCCGCCGCAATGTTCGGCATGGTGCGAACAACCGGTTGCCCCGGTTCCAGATGGGCGGCGAGGAGACTCAGCGGTGTACCGGCGGCCACCGACACTATGACGGTGTGCTGCGCGGCTGCCTCGCTGCGGATCTCATCTAACACAGTACCGATCAGGTGTGGTTTCACGGCAACGATAACGATCGCCTCGGGGCCGGCCAGGCGCAGCACTTCGCTATTGGATGCGGCGGCGGTAATGTGAAGTTCTTGTGCAAGGGCGGTGGCGTGTTCTGGGTGCCCGGTGGAGATCACGACGCTGCTGGCATCGAACATGCCTGTGCTCAGCACTCCGCGCACAATGGCGCTCCCCATTGATCCTGCTCCGATGAAACCCAGCATGGCATCTCCTTTCCTGCGGGTAGACGGGTAGGCGAGCCACGCCCCGGAACAAGTGGACCACAAACCGGGCCATGGGAGGCCTTAACCGGGTGTGCGCCCGGTTTCCGCGACCATGCACTGCTGAGCCTACCGTTTCATCCGCTTTCTTCCACGTGTGCCCACGGATTTCCCGCGTGTGCGCACACGAATTGTTCGCGTGTGCGCCCGGGAGCGAGCGTGTGAAGACCACCGATCTCACTAGACCGTTCAGGAAAGGAGGGCCCCACCAAAGCAACGGACAGCGGGCCGCCGTGACGCCCGCGAGTATATTCTTGCGCGGAGGCAGAAAGCAGCAGCCCGTGGACGATGCCATGCTCCGCCCGGTGGCTGTGGAATAGTGGAAGTAGCCGGGCAACGGACGGAATTCCTGGGAAGGACCGGTCGGCAGCATTGGCGAGTACAAGAAAAGGACGCAGCCGGGAAGAGGGTAGAAATGGCGCGCGGTCGGGTACTGGTAACAGGGGCATCAACGGGGATCGGTGAGGCGACGGCCCGTCGGCTGGTGGCGGACGGGTTCGAGGTGATCGCCACCGCGCGTAGGCTGGGGCGAATCAAGGAACTGGGCAGGCAGATCGGGTGTGAGTTCTGCCCGGCGGATCTCACCGACGACGATTCGGTTGCCAATCTCATGAAGTTCCTGGCCCTGCAGGAGCCGCTGACCGCTTTGGTTAACGTGGCCGGTGGCGCCATTGGGGCCGACCCCGTGGCGGAGGCAAATATCGACGCCTGGCAGGCCATGTATGACAAGAACGTGCTCGGCACGCTACGGCTCACAAAGGCGGTTTTGCCCATGCTGCGCGAG
>SUUB01000013.1:13002-18932 GCA_015062745.1 Actinomycetaceae bacterium | reverse complement strand
TCACTCTTTGCTCGTGGCGGCACGTCGCAGGGCGAACTGCCCTCCGAGGATCTTGCCGCAGCGGACGAGTGATCTGGCCTAGACTACCGATATGTTCAAGTCGATCCTCATTGACGGACTCTCCCGAACGCAGCAAACGTTCCATAGTGTCCTCGCCGGAATCGGTGCCGACGACGCCAACTGGCAACCCACTCCCACATCGAATTCCATCACCTGGCTGGCATGGCACGCTGCCCGCGAAATCGATCTGCAGATCGCCGGCTTGGCGGAAACGGCTGACGTGTGGACAAGCCAGGGCTGGGTGGACCGTTTCGCGCTGGATCTGCCCCGCGACGCGCATGGCTACGGGCAGACCGCTGAAGAGTCGGCACGGGTGGTCGTGGCTGATACGACCCTGCTCGCCGGATACTACGACGCCGTCGTCGCCGCTGCGAATGAGTACATCAGTTCGCTCACCGAGCAGTCGCTGGCGGAAGTCATTGACCGCTCCTGGGATCCGCCCGTCACCCGCGCGGTACGCATCGTCAGCATTATCGACGACGCCGCACAGCATGCGGGGCAGGCCGCATATCTGAAGGGGCTGCTTGCCGCCCTGGGTGACTGCGGTGACGATGACGGCGAAGACGACGGCGTGCTGTAGGCGATTCGGTGCGCGGTGCGGCGAGCGATCGCCCAGCTGATGGCGGGGTGCCCAAAAGGCGGAACACCAAGCGGGTTGCCCGCCGGCGTGACATTGGATTCTGAGCCAGTGAGCCATGCGCGGGCCAGCGGTGTTGCACGAGAGTGATCTCACGCCGGGGGCGCAGCCTCGTGGGTTGGCCCTGACGGTTCGTCGAACTACACTAGTGACATTGCGTTGACCCGGCCCGTGGCGGATGTACCGGCTGCGGGGTATCACCGGCGAGCATCCGGAAGAACAGGCCCAACGCGACTGTGGAGGTGCCGCTTAACACGCCAGCCATGGCGGGGTGCGGCTGCTGCGGTTGCGGGTGCGGCCCCAGTAGAACCGGACGGTTGGACTCGTCATCGTCCCCAATGAGCGGCCACGCATTTGCGCGGCAAGCGAGGTGGTACCGCGGCTGTGGTTGCCCGTGCATCCGGCAGTCGTCCTCGCCTGACCGATGCGACAAGGAGATGACATGGCCGGCTACCCGCTTCATCGTGACGGAGACGTTGAGGCATCCCCGCGCTTCCCGCAGCTTGAAGAAAGCGTTCTCGCCTACTGGAAGCAGGACGGGACGTTCCAGGCGTCGATTGACCAGCGCCCGAGTGGCCCGGACGGCTCGAATGAGTTCGTCTTCTACGACGGCCCGCCCTTCGCCAACGGACTGCCACATTACGGTCATCTCCTGACCGGCTACGTGAAGGACCTCGTCGCCCGCTATCAGACGCAACGCGGAAAGAAAGTGGACCGCGTATTCGGGTGGGATACACACGGTCTTCCGGCCGAGCTGGAAGCCGAACGCGAGCTCGGTATCGAAGACAAATCCGAGATCGAAGCCATGGGCATCGACAAATTCAACGCTGCCTGCCGTACCTCCGTGCTCAAATACACCAAGGAGTGGGAGGATTATGTCAACCGTCAGGCGCGCTGGGTGGACTTCGAAAAGGGCTACAAGACGCTTGACACGGACTATATCGAATCCGTGATCTGGGCTTTCAAGCAGCTATATGACAAGGGCCTGGCATACGAGGGCTACCGAGTCCTGCCGTACTGCTGGCACGATGAGACGCCGCTGTCCAACCACGAGCTCCGTATGGATGACACCTACCGGGATCGGCAGGATCAGACGGTTACCGTTGGTATGCGCATGGCGGACACCGGCGAACTACTGCTAATCTGGACGACGACGCCGTGGACTCTGCCGTCCAATTCGGCCGTGGCCGTTGGCCCGCAGGTGGACTACGTAACCGTGGCGGTGAGTTCTGAACTTGACTCTCCCGTTGCCGGCGAACGCGTCATTATCGCCCGTGACCGCGTGGCCGCCTACGCAAAGGAACTCGGCGAAGAACCTCAGATCGTTGAACAGTACAAGGGCACAGACCTGGTCGGGCGGCGCTACCACCCGATTTTCGACTACTTCATGGGCCGCGGGGAAGAGGCCCCCGGACCGAACGCGTGGACGGTGATCCCCGCCGACTACGTCACGACGGAAGACGGCACCGGCCTTGTCCACCTCGCCCCGGCCTTCGGCGAGGATGACATGATCGCCTGCCAGGCAGCCGGCATCGGCACGGTTGTTCCGGTAGGGGAGGACGGCCGGTTCACCTCGGAGGTTCCGGACTACGAAGGGGAACTCGTCTTCGATGCGAATCGTCCCATCATTCGCGACCTGCGCGACGAGTCCGGCCCGCTGGGCCGGCGACCGGAGCAGGAAAGGTCTGTGCTCGTACAGGAGAAAAGCTATGTGCACTCCTATCCGCACTGCTGGCGCTGCCGGCAGCCCCTCATCTACCGCGCCGTTTCCTCCTGGTTCGTAGCGGTCACCAAGTTCCGTGACCGTATGGTTGAACTGAATGAGGGCATCACATGGGTGCCGGACCATATCAAAGAGGGGCAGTTCGGGCACTGGCTGGCCGGTGCGCGTGACTGGTCGATCTCCCGGAACCGTTACTGGGGGACGCCGATCACCGTGTGGAAGTCGGATGACCCGCGTTACCCGCGCGTTGACGTGTACGGTTCCCTGGCAGAGCTGGAACGGGACTTCGGCCGACTGCCTCGCAATCCGCAGGGAGAGGTGGATCTGCATCGTCCGTATATCGATGAACTGACCCGCCCGAATCCGGATGATCCGAGCGGAAAGTCAACCATGCGGAGAATCAGCGACGTTCTGGACTGCTGGTTCGATTCGGGTTCCATGCCATTCGCGCAAAAGCACTACCCGTTCGAGAACAAGGAGTGGTTCGAGAATCACTTCCCGGGCGACTTCATCGTCGAATACATAGGCCAGACGCGCGGCTGGTTCTATACGCTGCACGTGCTTTCCACCGCGCTTTTCGACTCCCGCGCCTTCACCACTTGTGTCTCCCACGGCATCGTTCTGGGCGACGACGGGCAGAAGGCATCCAAGTCGCTGCGCAACTACCCGGATCCCACCGAGATGTTTGACACCTACGGCTCCGATCCGGTGCGTTGGACACTGATGAGCTCCACCATTTTGCGAGGCGGTAACCTGTCCGTCTCCGAAGAAGGCATCCGCGAATCCGTGCGCTCAATCGAACTGCCGCTGTGGAACTCGTGGTACTTCTTTGCGCTGTATGCACAGACATGCGCCAAAGGGCAGGGATATCTCGCTCAGGCGATCGATCTGTCCGATCCGCAGGCCTTGGCCGATCTCGAGGTGATGGACCGTTACCTCTTGGCCTCTACGAAGGATCTGGCCGATACCGTGCGCACCCGGCTCGATGAGTATGAGATCCCGGGGGCGGCGCAGAGCATCCGCGACTACCTGGACGTACTGACCAACTGGTACGTGCGAACCCAGCGTGACCGCTTCTGGGCGGAAGACCACCGCGCATTCGACACGCTGTACACAGCGCTCGAGGTGCTGTGCCGCGTCATGGCGCCACTATTCCCGCTGGTGACGGAGGAGATTTGGCGTGGATTGACCGGTGGACGATCCGTTCACCTCATCGATTGGCCGGAGCTTCCCGATGCCGTCGCCAATCCGGTGCTGGTAGCACAGATGGACGAGGTCCGCGCGGTCGTGTCCGCGGCCCACTCGCTGCGGAAGACGAACAAGCTGCGCGTGCGCCAACCGCTGCGGTCCTTGCGGGTCGTCTCGACGGAGGATCTTTCCGCCTACCGGGCGCTTATCGCGTCCGAAGTCAACGTGAAGGACGTGATTCTGGAAGATCCGGAGACCTGTGGTTTGACCGTTACTCGGGAGCTGGCCGTGCTTCCGCGCGAGTTGGATCCCGCGGTCCGCAAGCAAACCTCGGCGCTGTTTAAAGCGGCGCGAGAGGGCGCTTGGGAAGAGACGAGCAACGGGGTGCTACTGCATACAGACCCGTCTGTTGAACTGACCGAGGGCCAGTACACGCTTACCACGTCTGTTTCGGCCGACGAGGGGTCAGTGGCCGCTGTTCTCGCCTCCGGGTCATTCGTCGTGTTGGATACGCAGCTCGACGCGGAATTGGAAGCCGAGGGATACGCCCGCGACGTCGTGCGCGCGGTGCAGGAGGAGCGAAAGACTGCGGGTCTACACGTGGCTGACCGCATTGCCTTGACGCTGCGCGTCCCCGATGAGCGGGTGGACGCCGTGCGCAGTCATCTGGACTTCATTTCGGCGGAGACGCTGGCTCTGCAGGCGGATGTTGCCGGTGGTGCGACAGCCCTTGAGGTGGGCGTCGCAAAAGTGGAGAACTGACCTGCGGTGACGCGCACGGTACCGGCCGTGATGGCACGGCGGCATCCACATACGCACGGGTGCCGCCGTTCCATCCGCGTTCGGCCGGCGTAGGGCCGGAGCCACCCGGCGGGTGAAGTGCCGCTACCGGGTGGCGGAGACATGGTGACAGAGGAACAAGGCGCTGGTGAGTAAGGCGGATTCATTGAGTAAGGCGAATTCAGACACTCCGGAGGGCCTGGCTCGGCAGGCAGAGCTCGATGCCCAGGTCGAGGCGATTTATCAGGAGATTATCTCGCGTGCGCCCGAGCATAAGGTACAACCGTCACTGGATCGCGTGCGTGACTGCCTGGACATGATGGGCAATCCGCAGCGTTCCTTTCACGCCGTTCACGTTACCGGTACAAACGGCAAGACCTCGGTGTCGCGGATGGTTGAGGCCCTGCTTCGGGAACGAGGTCTGCGAACCGGACGGTTCACCTCCCCACACCTGGAAAGTGTCCGTGAGCGGATTGCTATCGACGGGCAGGCGATCTCGCGGGAGGATTTTGTTGCCACGTGGGATGACGTCGAGCCCTTTATTGCTCTGGCGGACGCGAAGTCACAGCAGGCCGGAGGTCCGCGGCTCAGCTTCTTCGAGGTACTTACCGTGATGGCATACGCCGCCTTCGCCAATGCGCCGGTCGAGGTGGCCGTCGTGGAAGTCGGGATGGGTGGACTCTGGGACGCAACCAATGTCATCGATGCCGACGTCGCCGTTGTTACGCCGATTGCGCACGATCATGAGCGCTGGTTGGGCCACGATTTAAGCGGTATTGCGCGGGAGAAGTTGGGCATCGTGAAGCCGGGCAGTGTGCTCGTGTGCGCCGCGCAGCCGGAGGAGATTGCCGATATGCCTGCGCAGCGCTGCCGGGATGTTGGCGCCAGGCTGATCGCGGCTGGCCCAACCCTGCGAGTTCTCTCCCGCGAAACCGCGGTGGGCGGGCAGCTTGTCACAGTGCAGACTCCGGCGGCCGTGTATAAAGATGTCCCCCTCGCACTGCGCGGGGAGTTCCAAGCGGAAAACGCGGCCTTGGCGATCGCGGCGGTCGAGGCCTTCTTCGATGGGTCGGCACTGAGCGGCGACGTCGTCGAGCATGCCTTTATGGCGGTGAGCTCTCCCGGACGATTGGAAGTGGTGCGAAACTCGCCCACGGTTGTGATTGACGCGGCGCACAACCCGCATGGCGCGGCCGCGACGGCGCGCGCTTTGCCGGAGTACTTCCCGGGGCGGCTCGTGGGTGTGATTGCAATGATGGCGGACAAGGATGTCGAGGGTGTGCTCGGCGTGCTTGAACCGGTGCTGGCGGAAGTCGTGGTTACCGGCATGCCATCGGAACGTGCCATGCCCGCCGACGAACTGGCGGCGGTGGCGCGTGACGTGTTCGGAGCGGACCGTGTGCACCTGGAGGAGGACCTCCTTTCCGCCATTGACCTTGCCGCGGCACGGGCAGAATCCGACGATTCACAGCCCATGACGGCGCCGGCCGTGGTGGTGCTCGGATCGGTGCAACTCATCGGGCGGGCACGGCAACTGCTGGG
>SUUB01000013.1:0-12902 GCA_015062745.1 Actinomycetaceae bacterium | reverse complement strand
TCATGAACACGGAACGAATCCTTATTCTGATCAAGCCGGACGGCGTGCGTAGGCAACTCGTTGGCGAGGTTCTGCGCCGCATCGAGGCCAAGGGCTACGTGCTGGAGAACATCGGCTGGCGTGAGGCGGATCGTGAGCTTCTCAAGGAGCACTACAGCGATTTGGTTGATAAGCCCTTCTTCCCGGATATTGCCGCCTACATGGAATCCGGTCCGATCGTGGCCGCCATTTTCTCCGGCAGCCGGGTCATTGAGGGCGTCCGCAATCTCTGTGGCGTCACCGATCCCACCGCGGCGGCTCCGGGGACGATCCGGGGCGATCTGGCACGCGATTGGGGAACCGGGAATATCGAGAACATTATCCATGCCTCTGACAGCCCGGAGAATGCGGAGAAGGAGATCGCTCTCTGGTTTCCGGGCGAATAGCCACCGCTCTTGATGAGTGGCAATCGCTACGCCGGTGCGGCGGGCGAATGATCCTGCCGCACGGCGTTGGCCGCCGTGGTAAGGCCCGCGAAGACGGGGGATTACCACGCGCCGACGGGCCCGGCTGCGCCCTGTAACCCGGACCGCATCGGCCCGGGTGTGGAATCGGCAGCCGTGTTCCACCGGGGCGGCATATGGGTCGGCTCCGCCGCCGATGGTGCCGCAGCGGAAACATACGACAACACGCACTACAGGAAGGTGAAGACGATGAAGGCACTCATCAATGACCCGCGTGACGTTGTCGAAGAGGCGTTGGAAGGCCTGTGCCGCGCCAACGCTGACATTATCACTTTGCACCGCGACCCGCTGTGGGTGGGGCGTGCACAACCGCGCACCAGTGGTGTCGCGGTGATATCCGGAGGCGGATCGGGCCACGAACCCCTCCACACCGGTCTCGTGGGAAACGGTATGCTCGACGCCGCAGTTCCGGGTGCCGTATTCACCTCTCCCTCTCCGGATGCCATCCTCGCAGCCATCGCGGGCACCGATACCGGCGACGGCGTATTGTGCATCGTTAAGAACTACACCGGCGACGTTCTCAACTTCGACATGGCCCGGGAACTGGCTGAGGCCGATGGGCATACGGTCCATTCGGTTCTTGTCGCCGACGATGTCGCGGTGGAAGACTCCACCTTCACGGCCGGTCGGCGTGGGGTGGCAGGAACGCTCTTCGTTGAGAAGATAGCGGGGGCGGTGGCTGCATCCGGGGGCGCATTGGAAGAGGTCACTGCCGCCGCCGAGGAGGCCGCGCGGGAAGTCAGGTCGATGGCATTGGCATTGGGCGGCTGCACCGTGCCGCATGTCGGAAAGCCAGGATTCGAGCTTTCTGCGGATGAAGTCGAGCTGGGAATCGGTATCCACGGCGAGCCCGGCGCAGCGCGTATCGCCATGGCCAGTGCCGACGAGTTAACGGACCGCTTAGTGTCCGCCATAGCGCAGGATCTGCGACTCGTTGCGGGAGAAGGCGTGCTCGTACTCGTCAACGGCATGGGGGCGACTCCCGCCTACCAATTGGATATCGTCTTCCGACGTGTAGCACAACAGCTCGACGCACTCGATGTGAGAATTGAACGGACGCTGGTAGGCAACTACGTCACCAGCCTCGATATGCAAGGCGTGTCCGTCACACTGGTGCGAGCCACGGACGCCATGCTGGCGGGATGGGATGCCCCGGTGTGGACGGCGGCATTGCGGAAGGGATACTGAGGTGGCTGCTACGCTCGGAGGCCTGTGGGTTGCGGACTGGACACGCCGCGCAGCGGCCTCCATACACCGGCACCGGGAGGAACTCATCGAGTTGGACCGTGCCATCGGCGACGGCGACCACGGTGAGAACCTTGACCGAGGCTACACTGCGGCGTTGAAGGCCTTGGACAACGAGGCGGATCCGGCTCCCGCACCGCTGCTGCGTTCCATCGCGACGGCGCTGATGTCAACCGTCGGTGGCGCATCGGGGCCCTTGCTCGGTACCGCCTACCTGCGTATGGCGGGTGCGGCGCGGGAGGATATCGGCCCGAATGAGCTGGTGGCAATGCTGCAAGCGGCATGTGCCGGTATTCAGGAGCGCGGCAAGGCGGCCGAGGCGGAGAAAACCATGGTCGATGCGTGGGCTCCGGCGGTCCGCGCGGCGGCTCACGCCGCCGAAGTAGGCGGCGGATGCCATGAGGTGCTTGAAGCGGCTGCGCGGGCGGCTGCAATTGGCGCGCAGTCCACCTTTGACATGGTGGCAACCAAGGGACGTGCCTCATACCTGGGGCCGCGTTCTGCCGGGCATCTTGACCCCGGGGCGGTGTCAACGTCCTATATTCTGGCCGCAGCGCAGGAGGCGGCAAAGGAGGAAACAGCAGATTCATGAGCGTCGGTTTTGTGTTGGTCTCGCACTCGGCGAAGGCGGCGCAGGCGGTAGCGGAATTGGCGGCGCAAATGGCGCCGACGGTTGTGCTGGTACCGACCGGTGGCGATGCCGGCGGCGGGTATGGCTCGGATTTCACCGCCGTGTTGGCCGCCTGTGAAGAAGTGGAACAGCGCTGTGAACATGTGGTCCTTATGGCCGATCTCGGCTCGGCACGCATGAGCGCGGAAATGGCTGTTGAGGCCGGCGCGACAGTCGCGGATGGAAGGCCGCGCAGGATTCTTGGAGCCGGTCCTTTCCTGGAGGGAATCGTGGCCGGCAGCGCTGCCGCGCAAGCCGGAGCGGGTGTCGATGAGGTGCTTAACGCGGTTGCATCGCCACTGGCACAATGGACATCCGAGGTGATGCCCGGAGGGACGAGCAACGCGAGCTGCAACGATGCCTCGACGGACGAGCGCCACATGCGTTCGGCGCAGGAAGGTACAGAGTCGGCGACCGGTGCCACGAGCGACCCTGGTGCAGTTCCGGCATCCGGGCAGCAGTACTCCCGGCAGGTGGTAATTGCCGATAGTGCCGGCCTGCATGCGCGTCCGGCGGCTCTCCTGGCGCAGCTGGTCGCCAAACAGCCCGTGCGGATCCTTGTCAACGGAGCGGAGGCCGACTCGATGATGACGCTGATGCTGCTGGGTGTCAGCTTCGGCGATACGGTTACCGTTTCCAGCCCCGACGCCGATGCACGGCAGGCCGTCGATACCGTGGCGGACGCCATTGCGGCCGGACTGGAGAAACTGGCGTAGGCGCGGGATTTCTTCCCACACCCGAGCGGGATGACAGCTAAGGGCTTAAACGTGCCCTATTGTGGGATACGTGCATTTGAAGACCTTGACGCTGCGCGGATTCAAATCCTTCGCATCCGCCACCACCATGCGGTTCGAACCGGGGATTAACTGCGTCGTCGGCCCGAACGGTTCGGGAAAATCGAATGTGGTAGATGCGCTCGCCTGGGTGATGGGGGAGCAGGGAGCGAAAACGCTGCGCGGTAGCGCCATGGCGGATGTCATCTTCGCCGGCACATCGAAGCGTCCCGCGCTGGGACGCGCTGAAGTCGCGTTGACCATCGACAACGCCGATGGCGCCCTGCCCATTGACTACACCGAGGTCACGATATCGCGGACGCTGTTCCGTTCGGGCGGGTCCGAGTACGCGATCAATGGAACCTCCTGCCGCCTACTCGATATTCAGGAGCTTCTTTCCGATACGGGTATGGGCCGCGAGATGCACGTTGTGATCGGCCAGGGGCGACTCGACGCGGTTTTGACGGCGACGCCGGAGGACCGTCGCGGTTTCATCGAGGAGGCTGCCGGCGTCTTGAAGCATCGGCGGCGCAAGGAAAAGGCGCTGCGCAAACTGGAGTCAATGCAAGGCTCTTTCACCCGCATCGAGGACCTCACCACCGAGCTGCGGCGTCAGCTCGGACCGCTTGCCAAGCAGGCGGAAGCGGCGCGGCGCGCTCAGATCATCCAGGCTGATGCGCGCGATGCACGCTCCCGACTACTGGCCGACGATCTGGCACAGCAGCAGGCGCGTGTCCAAGCGGAGCATGTGGACGCTGAGAAACTCGCTCAACAGCAGGCGGAGAACGCGCGGCAGGTGGAGGCGGCGCGTCAACGCGTGGCGGCGTTGGAGGAGGAAGCGGCGCAGGCGAGTCCGGAACTGGCGCGACTCACCGAACAATGGGAACGCCTGACATCCCTGGAGGAGCGGTTTCGCTCGCTCGGTCAGGTGGCTGCGGAACGTGTGCGTTCGCTACAGGCAGCTACCACCGCGCGTAGCCACGGCGAAACACCCGAAGAGATCCGGCAGCGGGCGGCCGAGGCACAACAACAAGAAGATTCCTTGGCCGAGGAAGTCACCGCCGCCCAAGACCGGCTGACGGAGGCCATCGCAGCGCGCGAGAAGCTTGAGGCGCACGAACGCACGGTCGAACACGAGTTGGCGGAACTGAACCGTGCGGCTGCCGACCGTCGCGAAGACGCTGCCCGCCTGCTGGGGCAGATTCAAACGGTTACAACGAGAATAGAGTCGCTGGGCGAGGAAGCGGAGCGAGTGGCAACGTCGTTAGAAGCGGCTCGCGCACGTGCAAACAGCGCGGCTACGGAGTGCGCTCGCCTCGAAGAGGATATTGTGGCCGCGTCAGATACGGACGATGTTCTCGCGATCACTCATGAGGAGACTTCGCGTGAGCTGGCGGCCGCGCAGCGTGCCGTTGCGCAGGCGCGTGGCGCACAGCAGGAGGCGCGGGAACAGGCCGCCGCGTGGAGCGCCAAAGCCGATGCGTTGGCGTTATCGCTGGTCCCGGAAGACGCTACGGCATGGGCATTGGAATCCGGCCCTCGCATCACCGGCGTTTTGCGGGAGCAACTCAAGGTTGACCAGGGATGGGAAACGGCCCTGGAGGCAGCGTTGGCCGGTGCGGCGGCGGCAGTTGTCGGCAACGATCTGGACGCTGCGGTGGACACGCTGCGCGCCGCGCGGGAAGCCGCGGCCGGACACCTGGAAATCGTCATCAGTTCGGCCGGTGGAGCCGATGAGCGGGAGAAGGAGAACACGCGCGCACTGGCACAGGCCTGGCAACACGTTCAGCCGGATGGTGACGCGGCCGTCGTCGCGCTTTCCGTTCTTGAGGCCCAGCCCGGTGTACAAAGTGCCGTGAACCATTTACTCGCCGGAGCGGCCCTCGCTGCCGACCTCGTGACCGCACGCAAACTTATCGACGCGGGCGCGCCACTGGTGGCGACGCGGCAGGGCGATGTGCTCACGGCCGACCGGGCATGGGGAGGGGAGATCTCCCAGGCATCCTTACTCGCCCGGCAGAGCGCATACGAAGAGGCGCGAGGGCAGGCGCAGGAGGCGGCGCAGACGGCGCAGTCACTGGCACGGAGCCTGGCGGAGGCCGAGGTGCGGTTAGCGGAGGCTGAGGCGGAGAATGAGCGAACCGGGGCTGAGCTGGCGGCGCGCGATTCAAAACTTGCAGCTACCACGGCGCAGCTGGGCGCGCTACGGCAAACACTGGCCAATGCCTCCGAGGAGGTCGCCCGATCTGAAGAGCGTCAGGAGCGGCTTCTCAGCGAACTCGAAGAGCGGCGTGCGGCATTGGCCGGCCTGCAGACACGGCAAGAGGCGGCCAACGCAGGGCCGGAGGCTCTTGAGGCGCGTGTGCAGGAGGCTGGCGAGCAACGGGATGAGGCGCATCAGCAGACTCGCGCCGCACGGCAGGCGGAGACGGAGGCACGTCTGCATTTGCGCACGCGTGAAGAGCGCCTTCGCGCCATTGCAGGACGCGGAGAGTCTTTGCGCCGCCAGGCAGACGCCGTGGCGGAACGAATCCGGCGGGAGGAGCAGGCGGCACAGCGGCGGGAGGTGGCGGCGCAGTCGGCATCCGAGGTTGGCGTGTTGGCGCAACGTGCGCTTTCTGCGGCGGGAGCGTTGCGCACACAGGTGGGAGAGAAGCGCGCTGCGGCGGATTCGTCGCGTTCGGCACGGGAAACCGAGATTTCCGCCGCTCGGCGGCACCTTGACGAACTGCAGGCGGCGCAGCGTGAACTAGCGGATCTCGGCCATCGCCGGGAGCTGGCTCGCGCCGAGTTGCGGCTGCGATTTGAGCAGCTTTCGGCACAGGCCCTGGAAGAACTGGGAATGGAGGCGGAGGATCTTATCGAGGAGTACGGACCTCTTGCCACGATCCCCACCGAAGAGGGCGAAGTGCCCTATGTGCGTGAGGAACAGGAGAGGAGGTTGGCGCGAGCGGAGCGCGATCTGGCGCGGCTCGGGAAAATCAATCCGCTGGCGCTGGAGGAACATGCCGCGTTGGAGGAGCGGCAACGTTACCTCGCCGGGCAACTCATGGACTTGCGGAAATCACGGGATGACTTGTTGCAGATCGTTCGTGATCTCGATGAGCATATCGAAGATGTGCTGCGGTCAGCGTTGACCGACGTCGCCGATCGTTTCACGGAGGTCTTCGCACGACTGTTTCCCGGCGGCGAGGGGCGCCTCGTTCTCACGGATCCCGACTCGCCGCTGACAACCGGTATCGACATTGAGGCCAGACCGGCAGGAAAGCGGGTGAAGCGGCTTTCGTTGCTATCCGGTGGCGAGCGGTCGTTGACGGCCATTGCATTCCTGGTGGCAATCTTCATGGCGCGTCCTTCCCCGTTCTACGTCATGGATGAGGTGGAGGCGGCACTCGATGACGTCAACCTGTCGCGCCTGATCGAGATCTTCAAGGAGCTGCAGCGGTCGTCGCAACTGCTGATCATCACCCACCAGAAACGGACCATGGAGATCGCCGATACACTCTACGGCGTAGCGATGCGTGAGGAAGGTCTCACTAGCGTGGTGTCGCAGCGAATGCGCGATGTGGCACCGCAGTGAGCAGCCGAGGCGATAAACATTGTATAACGGCGGTATTGGCGGAATCTTGCCACTATGGTGAACCCCGCCCGTCTGAGCCACGTTATTGTGTAATCGGACCGAAACCAAGCGTTACCAAATTGTTGCGAAGTGCTTGACATGTAACACGTATGGGTGTAATGGAGTTCACGGCGTGTCGAGCCGGTCTTCGCTGAATTCGCGCAGGTTCTCGGCGATAATCAGTTACGTGTTTGCTGCAATTCTCATCGTGCTCGTGGTGCTGGCCGCCGTATGGACCATCTACTATCTTGTCTTCGCGTCAAGTGGGCGCGATATCAACTCGGTGGTTTCCGATACGATGAGCGCATTGCGCGCAGAGGACTCGACGGCTGAGGAGTTCGATGTGCAGGTCAGGGACACAGAAGTCTCTGATGTGTTCAGCAGTTTCCCGGTCGACGACGAGGCATACATTCGCCCGGAGGATATCGAGAACGAGTGGAGCCGAATGGTCACCATGGAGCGGCAGGCGACGGCGTCGATGAAAGCCGTTTCCGCTCCGGTCTTCGCCAAGGTCAGCGAGGCGGCTTCGGCCGTGTTGCCCTCCAAGAAGGCGAACGAGAACGAGCAGGCCGACGATGTGGAGTCTGTGGATGCCGCGCATACGGCTGAGAAAGGTACTGCCTCCGCTCAGAGTACGGCAGCGGAGAATATTCCGGACGATGCAGGCAGTGCAGCGGCGCCGTCGAAGCGGACGGAGGGCGCGAGGGATCCCCTTGCCGACGTCATACAGCAATCGCATCCGCTGCAGCCGGCATGGCCGAAGCTTTCCACAACGCAGGAGCGCCGCTCGGCCTGAGCCGTTCTTCTGCCGCCCGGTCGCGGGGTACTCGGCGTTGTGCAGCTACGGGGCGTTGCACGGCTACTCGCCGCGGGCGAATTGCGCCGCACGGCACGGTCGCCCAACCATTCGCCATCGCGCAGTGGGTGTGCAAAACCTTCGGCACCGCATAGCTATCGGGCAGTGAAGACGGGCCTCCCACAGTCGCGGTGTGAGGAGTGCTGCATGATTGTGAGCGGACGCTCTACGCTCACGGTACCGGTCCCGCTAGACTGGCTGCGTGGATAAGACTCAGACGATCATTATTATCATCGTTGCCATTCTCGCCGCGGTTGGTGTGATTGCAGCCGCCGTGGTGAAGGGAAGGCGGCGCGACGACTACCGCCTGCCGCCCGTGCAGGAGAAGCCCACGCTTCCGGAGGCCGGGTCTGAAGAAGCGGTACCAGTAGGCGAGCAGGCCCCTCCCGCCGAGCCGGAGATGGTGGCCGAGCCGGAAATCACGGTTGTTCCGCTCGAGATGCCGGAGTCGCTTCCATCACGAATGCAACGCCTGCGTGCCCGGCTCGCCCGATCCGGGGGGCTCGGCAAGACTCTGCTATCCATTCTCTCCCGTGGTGATCTATCACCTGCGGACTGGGAAGAAATTGAAGATACCCTGCTGATGGCCGATGTCGGGCTGGATCCGACGGCGGAAATCATGGACGCCTTGCGTACGCAAACGAAGGTTGAAGGCACGCGGGACCCCGAGCGCGTACGGGCCATCCTCCGCTCCGAACTCATTCGCCTCGTCGATGCGGATATGGATCGCAGCCTGCATGTGGATCCGCCCGCGCCAAACGCAGGTGGCACGGCAGAGGGTTCTTCCGACGCTGATGGTGATCAAGCAAGCACCGGCAGCGGGGGCGCACATCCGGCCTCCATTTTGATGGTTGGTGTGAACGGCACCGGGAAGACCACCACGGTTGGAAAGCTGGCGCGAGTACTCGTCGCAGAAGGAAAAACGGTACTTCTCGGCGCGGCCGATACTTTCCGCGCCGCTGCGGCCGACCAGCTCACCACCTGGGGCGAGCGTGTGGGTGTTGACGTTGTGCGATCGGAACGCGAGGGTGCCGATCCGGCCTCGGTCGCCTTCGAAGCGATTAAGCAGGGGACTGAACGTGGCGTCGACGTCGTCGTCGTTGATACCGCCGGCCGCCTGCAGAACAAAGCCGGGTTGATGGACGAACTCGGCAAAATCAAACGGGTGATGGAACGGCAGGCGCCGGTGAGCGAAGTACTGCTTGTTCTGGATGCCACAACCGGGCAGAACGGCATGCGGCAGGCACAGGTGTTCGCGGAGGTTACCGGCATCACCGGCATTGTGCTGACCAAGCTCGACGGCACGGCGAAGGGCGGCATTGTCATTGCGGTGCAGCGTGAGCTCGGTGTGCCAGTGAAGTTCATCGGTTTGGGTGAGGGGGCGGACGACCTCGCGCCCTTCGTACCGGAGGATTTCGTGGACGCCCTTCTTGGCTGAAAGTCGCGCTGGCTCCTTCGCTCGGCCGCGATGGCTCGGCTGGGATGAAGAAAATGTGCCCCGGGCACTACGAGTGCCTGCCGGGCATCACGACAGCCGACTGGCGTAGACTGTGCGAAGTACGACGATCACAAACCGAAGGCAGGACTGTGTTTAATACGCTCTCCGACCGTATTACCGGCTCATTCAAGAATCTGCGCTCCAAGGGGCGGCTCTCCGCAGCAGACGTGGAGGAGACCGTTTCCGAGATCCGGCGCGCGCTGCTGGACGCGGATGTCGCGCTGCCGGTGGTCCGCTCCTTCACCGCGGCAGTGCGGGAGAAGGCTACCGGCGCACTCGCATCGCAAGCATTGAACCCGGCGCAACAAGTGGTGCGAATCGTCAACGATGAGCTGGTGGAAATCCTAGGTGGACAGTCGCGTGAACTCTCCCTGGCGGCGACCCCGCCCACCGTCATCATGCTGGCCGGCCTGCAGGGCGCTGGAAAGACCACCCTGGCCGGCAAGCTTGGCGTGTGGCTGCGTGAGAGGTCCCATCGGGTGTTGCTGGTGGCATCCGACTTGCAGCGCCCCAATGCCGTCACCCAGCTACAGGTGGTCGGCGAGCAGGCCGGGGTTGATGTGTGGGCGCCGGAACCGGGCAACGGCGTTGGGGATCCCGTCCAGGTAGCGCGCAGCGGCGTCGCTCATGCGCGTGAGCAGGGTTATGACATCGTCGTGGTTGATACCGCGGGGCGGCTCGGCGTCGACGAGGAGATGATGCAGCAGGCGATCGATATTCGCGCTGCGGTCAACCCGGACGAGGTGCTGTTCGTGGTTGATGCCATGATCGGACAGGATGCCGTTGCGACGGCCAACGCCTTCCAAGAAGGAGTTGGCTTCACCGGCGTCGTGCTTTCCAAACTCGACGGTGATACGCGCGGTGGTGCAGCGCTATCGGTGCGCGGGGTGACGGGTGTTCCGATCCTCTTCGCGTCCACCGGTGAGAAACTCGGTGATTTCGAACAGTTCCACGCTGACCGTATGGCCTCGCGCATCCTCGATATGGGTGACATTCTCACCCTTATCGAGCAGGCGGAGCGGACCTGGGACGAGCAGCAGCAAGCCGAACTGGCCAATAAGATGGCCGACGGCGACTTCACGCTGAACGACTTCATCGATCAACTGCATCAGATCAAGCGCATGGGTTCCATGAAGAAGATCATGGGGATGCTGCCGGGGATGGGGCAGTACCGGCAGGCGCTGGAGGAATTTGACGAGAGTTCGGTGGACCGTATCGAAGCCATCGTGAACTCAATGACACCGGCAGAGCGAAATGACCCGAAGATCCTCAACGGCTCGCGTCGCCTGCGGATCGCTAACGGTTCCGGTACGACGGTGCAGGAGATCAACGCCTTTATCAACCGTTTCGAACAGGCGCGCAAGATGATGCAACAGCTCTCCCGCGGCGGCGGGATGCCCGGAATGCCGGGGATGCCCGGGGGTGGGGGAGGTGCTTCGCGCAAGGCAAAGCGTTCGCAGAAGAAGCGTTCCGGTTCGAAGAAAGGACGTTCCGGCAATCCGGCGAAGCGTGCTCGCCAGGAGGCGGAGGCAGCGGCACGGGCCAATCTCGAAGCGCAACAGGCCGCTGCCGGTGCGCAGTCCGCGCCGGGAAGCGCCTTCGGTCTGCAACAACAGCCGGCGAATTCGGGGGCCGCACAGCCTAATCTGGACAACATCGACATGACGGACCTGCAGCGCTTCCTGCGTTGAGGAGCGCTGCGGGCGGATCGGAGCGCAGATGACCGGCTATCACCTTACGGGTACCTTGCGGGGTAGCGAACGTAGCGAGGTTTGGATCAAGGACGGAATCATCAGCTATTCCGCGCCGTCCGGTCCGGTTGAGGAGATTACCGGTTGGATTTACCCCGGTCTCCTCGACGCGCATACACACCCGGGCTTGAGCCGCACGGCGGAGCGGGTCAGCGATGCCGAGGTGTTAAGGCGGCTGATGGTGTGCCGCGGTTTAGGCGTCACACATATCCGAGAGATGGGAGCACAGCGCGACGTTGCCCCGCTGCTGGGCCCCGGCCTGCCCAAGGTACTGCGGGCGGGGCAACATCTGGCGCGCCCGATGCGTTACCTTCGCTACCTCGCCATCGAGCTGGAACCGCGCGATTTGCCCGCCGAAGCGGAACGGCAGGCGCACCGGGGCGATGGCTGGGTGAAAATCGTCGGGGACTGGATCGACCGCTCGGAAGGAGCGGACTCCGATCTACGCGCGCTGTGGCCGCGCAACGTGCTGGTTGACGCCGTCGCCGCAGTCCACGACGCCGGTGCACGCGTCGCCGTGCATACCTTCGCGGCTAGGACTGTTGATGATCTGCTGGAAGCGGGTGTTGACAGTATCGAACACGGCTCCGGCATGGTCCGTGATCATTTCATTGAGGCGCGAGATCAGGGCATTCTGGTAGACCCGACCCTGCGGCAGGTGGCGACTTTCCCTGATATTGCCGCACGGGCCATCAAGTATCCGGTGTACAAGGAGCATATGCTCGCAATGGACGCACGACGCCGCGACCATGTGGCCCTCATGCTGGAAGTCGGCGGGCACTTCATTATGGGATCCGACACCGACGGCGACGTCGCTGAGCTAGGCGGTTTGCCGCGAGAGTTAATTTGCGCGGTGGCGGACGGTATGCCGACGGATGTGGTGATGGCTGCGGCGTCTTATGACGGTCGCCGTCTGGTGGGCCTGCCCACCTGGGAAGAAGGGGCTCCGGCGGATTTCGTGGTGTACGACGCCGACCCCGAGGAAGACATCACGGTGACGAAGCGCCCGACCGCGGTGATAATCGATGGCCTTCTTGCGCCGATCGACCAGTCGCCCTCTTCTGCGGAGCGGATGCGGTAACGGGCATCTAACCTGCCGCGAGATGCTCTCCGGGCCGCACTAGGTGCGTGCATTCGGGTTTGCGTCGCAGGCCCTATACTGGCTGCGTGAAAGCAATTGATGGACGGTATCCCATTCCACGGCTCATTATGACTGGGCTGGCCGCCGGACTGCTATCGGGGTTGTTCGGGATTGGTGGAGGAACTGTCATCGTTCCGCTTCTCACGCTGTGGATCGGTATGGACCACAAGGTTGCCGCAGGTACCTCTATCACGGCGATGCTGCCCACGGCACTGGTGGGTGTTACGAGCTATGCGCTGCGCGGCAACATCAACTGGTTGGTTGCGCTGGCCCTTGCCTTAGGCATAACGGTCGGCGCGCAGCTCGGTAGTAGGCTGCTTGACCGCCTTCCCTTAAACGTAGTCAAGGGAGCATTTGTTGCTTTCCTCCTCGCTGTTGTCGTCACCCTTTGGTTCGTCATTCCGGTGCGGGATTCACACTTTCAGATGACGTGGTTGTCCTTCCTACTGCTCATCCTGACCGGATTACTCACCGGCGTTATCGCCGGGCCGATCGGTGTGGGTGGTGGTGCCATCGTGGTGCCCGCAATGATGTTCTTTTTCGGCATCGGGGATCTGGTTGCGCGAGGTTCTTCCCTTCTTATGATGATTCCGGGCTCGATTTCCGGCACTGTTGCGAATACGAAGCGAGGCAACGTGAATGTGCGGGCCGGTTTGATCGTCGGCCTGGCGGCTTCGGTATGTGTGCCTTTTAGTTCTTATCTGGCGGGTGTGTTCACGCCTTTCCAGGGAAATGTGCTCTTCTCCGTGTATCTGCTTTTCGTGGCTGGGCAAATGATCTGGCGCGCCTATAAGGAATCGAAGCAGAAGGGCCGTTAGGACCCATACCGGTGCAGTGAAGAAAGAG
>SUUB01000089.1:2289-3404 GCA_015062745.1 Actinomycetaceae bacterium | reverse complement strand
GCAGACTGCGCCCCTACCTCTGGCAGCAGGTTGACCCGGAGAAACCCGGGGCGTGACGGTTGCGCTTTCGATGGGGCCAGTTCTTCCGTTCCGGACGAAACTCCGCCTCCCGTGGTATCTACCTCCCGCAGTTCCTACAGAACTTCCCGCGCGGCGAACACCTTATGCGCCACGGCCACGGCGTTGAGGACGCGCGGAAAGCCGGTGTACGGGATGCATTGTGTGAATGCACCGATCACCTCTTGCGGCGATATGCCTACGTTCAGTGCGGCATTGATATGCACCTCCAACTGCGGCGCGGTATCACCCTGCGTACATAGGCTCACGATGGTCGCCAGCTCCCGATCGCGCAGTGAAAGCTCGGGCCCGGAGTAGACATCCCCGAATGCGAACTCAACAATGTAACGCCCGATGTCAGGGGCTATACCCTCCAGCGACGCAATGACCTTCTGCCCTATTTCCCCGTCTACCTCGGCGAGTACTTCCATACCCCGCTCATAACGACTTCTCTCCACAGCATCCTCCTTGTCAAGATTCGACCGGCTCCTATACGTCCGATCGTCTTACTGATACGCTGCCACCTGAACCGCGGTTGAGGTCAAGGGAAAACTGACGCATGGGAACCGAAGCTGAGAGACGGGAGACGACAGCGACACGTCAACCCAACATCCGTTCGCATTGTGGGAACCGAAGTTGGGGCACGGGAAACAACAACGTAGAAGCAGGAACGGTAAGAACGAGCGCGGCAGAGAGGTCAAGTACCACATGAGCAAAGAGCGGATAAGAACTTTGGAGATTGGCGAGTTCTCGCGGCGGGTCGGTCTGCCTATCAGCACGCTGCACTACTACGAACGCCGGGGGCTACTCTCCCCGGCCAGGAACGTCTCCGGTCACCGTGTGTATTCTGCCGACGACGTCGAATGGGTCGCATTCGTCCGCCGCCTGAAGGACACGGGCATGTCCATCGCGAATATCGGCCGCTATGCCACGCTTCGTGCCCGCGGTGAGGCAACATTGCAAGCCCGAATGACGATGCTGCAGGAACACCGGAACATCGTGGAGCGCGAACTCAAACGGTGGCAGGAGAACCTCAACCGGCTCGACCTGAAGATCGC
>SUUB01000089.1:0-2189 GCA_015062745.1 Actinomycetaceae bacterium | reverse complement strand
GCGCGTGGAATGCTCTGTTATCCCGTGGATCTCTACCCTCGGCTTCGCGGAATGCTGACAAGCGCGTGGAATGCCGAAACGAAGTACAGCCTCACCCTTGCCGACCCGGCGGTGACGCCCTAGACCCGCCCCCGCAACGCGCATTAGAATTCCCATGCGACGCACGACATCAGGATGAAGTACGACATCAGGATGAAATACGACGTCAGGATGAAGCACGACGTCACGATGCTGAGAGGAGACCATGTGATGCGGCGAGGTAGCTGCTCGGTACAGTTCTAGGGCGACGCACTGTATCGAGGGAAATAACTGAACTGCGGATGTTCAATATCCGCGTGAAAGGACAGGCAAGCGGTCGGTCGCTGAGGCGATGGCCCAGGGATCCTCTAGACCCGCACGGAAAGACAATACCCCTCACCGCGACCGTTGAACCGCAGACGTTGCCAGGAACTGTACCGATCAAAGGAACATTCCACTTCTTTTGAAAGGTCAGACATGAACACAGATGAACTACAAGCGGCGTGGAAAAGCGAAGAGGACGCCGCCCACATCCACGGTTGGGACTTCTCGCATATTCATGGCCGGTACACCGAGGAACACGATCTTCCGTGGGATTACGAGGCGATCGTCCGAAGCTATTTGCGTGACGACGCAGAGCTGTTGGATATCGATACCGGCGGCGGAGAGTTCTTGCTCTCGCTGAATCACCCGCATGCGAGAACCAGTGCCACCGAGGGGTACCCGCCTAACGTCACCCTGTGCCGGGAAAGGTTCGAGCCGTTGGGTATCCGCTTCGCGGAGTGCGACGACGGCGCGCATATACCGTTCGACGACGCCGCCTTCGACCTCGTAATCAATCGCCACGGCGACTATGACGCGGCGGAGACCTGGCGGCTCCTGCGCCCCGGTGGCCTGTTCGTCACCGAACAAGTGGGCGCCGCCAACGATGCCGACCTCGTGGAGATGGTCCTGCCGAGCACGCCTCAGCCATATCCGCATCTGTATCTGGAGCGGCAGCGGCAGGAGTTCGAAGCGGCGAGCTTTGAAATTGTCCGGGCCGAGGAGGCATATCGGCCGATTGTCTTTTACGACGTCGGCGCCTTCGTCTGGTTCGCCCGCATCATGGAGTGGGAGTTTCCCGGTTTCTCGGTGGACCGCTGCTTCGATGAGCTACTCGCCATGCAGCGGGTGGTTGAGCGGGATGGGCAGGTGGCAGGCACCATCCATCGCTTCCTGATTGTGGCGAAGAAGTAACCGGAAGCGGTAAGCAAGAGGCAGTAGGAAGCAGGGCCCGCAGGCAGGCAATGCACGGAGCTGGAATCGGGAACAGGGTAACTACTCGCGTCCACGATTCCCGGTTTTGGCAGGGCTTGGCCTCGGACTACCCAACGGGTAGCCGCTGTGGTCCGAAACTCCCGTCATGCGACCGCGGCTGCGCGGCGCCGATCATGCGATAACTAAATCGCCTCGACGCCGCGCAGCACTCCCCCATCACTTCACGGTTGGTTCTTTCGTTTGGTGGTTGGCCCTTCCGACTGATCGTCAGTCCTTCCGCTTCACGGGAGTCTCTTCCGCTTCACGGTTGGCCCTTCCGTTTCACGGGTGGCCCTTCCGCCTTACCGCTGATCCTTGCGGAACTCGCGGATCATGCGAGCAAGGAAGCCGAAGTCCAGATGCACGTGCTCCTTGTCGTTATCCACGTGGATACCATCCCAGCCGACGTGCACCTCCTCACCCGTCTTCGAGTCGCGGACGTGCACGCCGCGCGTGAAGCTGACATCAACATAGTCGTCATCCGGGTTGTTTGGCCGCTGCCAGGTACTCTCCTCGGCAAAGGCGTCAGAACTTGCGAACGCCTCCGCGCCGTCGTCGTAGGAATCGTCATTGTAGCCGCGCGGGCCACCCTCGCCGTCGTAGCCGTGCGGAGCACCTTCATCGTCGTATGTGCGGGTATACGGCATATCGCCGGGCACTCCGGCGCCCTCCCGGGAATCAGCGGAGACGAACGGCCGGCCCTCGGCCACTTCCGTGTCCGGCGCTGTTTGGTCCTGCAGCATCGAGTCTTGTGGGTCCGGCGCAGTGTTGCCAGCGCCGGAAGCGTCAGCCGCAGGTACCGCAGTTTCCCCTGCCGGGTTTTCTGCGGAATGTGGTTCGGCGGCACGCTCCTGCGCGCGAGCCGCCCGGACGGT
>SUUB01000088.1 GCA_015062745.1 Actinomycetaceae bacterium | reverse complement strand
CCTGCGGTTCCTCACCGGCCTGAGACCCGCTGCCAGTTCGCGATTCTTCGTTGACCTGGCGCTCGTCGTCGCTGGTCTGGCGCTCGCCGTCGCCCACCAACGGTTCACCCTTAAACACGCGCGAGAACTTCTTCGCCGCAACCCAAGCCCGCGAGGTGATCTGAATCATTTGCGAAATCGAGCTGATCGGCATGGAAAGGAACGCCGTGTACCCATAAAAGGCGACCAGCTCTCCGGGCGTCATGCTCCCGAGGTAGGTCATCCACAATCCGCCACCGACCACGATCGCCGTGAATAGCGCCGGCCCCGCCGTTTGGATGGCGTCGAGCAGCGCCCGCGGCCGTGCGGCGCGTATACCCGCCTCCTGCACGGCCCGCGACTGCTTGACGTACACCTCGTTGTAGCGATCCTCCCCACCAACGCCACGCAGAACTCGCAATCCCACGATGGCGTCGGAGGCAAGCGCCGTCAACTTCCCCTGCTCTTCACGCTGGGTGGCAATCCGCTCTTGTAACGGCTTGATAATGCGCGAAATGCCATACAACAGCATCGGCATGCCAATAATCACAAACAGCCCGAGCGGCAGAGATACCCGCAGCATCAACACCGCGACAACGGCGAACGCCGCGAGGGAGCTGACCAGTTCCGGTATCCACTCCAGCAAGGCGCCCATTTTGTCGCTGTCACTGGTGACAACCGCGACCAAGTCGCCGGAGGGCATCTCCTGCGACGTCGTCGTGCGGCGCATGAATACCTTGCGCATAAGCAGCCGCACCGGATCCCATGTGCCGCGCAGCCAAAGTGCTGTTTGCGGCGTTTCCGCCAGGCCACCGAATGCCGCAAGCAGAACCGTGCCCACGAAGAGGAATGCAGGTGGCACGAACGCTGCGGTCAGTCCATGGTGCAGGCCCGAGTCGAGTAGGATGCCGATCGCCCACGGAACAAGAGCCATGGAGATGTAGCTCATCGCGAGTACCGCGCTGCACAGCACGATGGCCTTCAGGTTGCGGCGCAGCAGCACGCGGATGAGAGCACGCGGCCCGGAGGGAAGCTCCAGCACAGGATCGCGGAGCTCCACCGGCTCACGCATGAACTCGGGCCAGCGCTGCGGGTGCCAGCCTACGTAAAGGCGGCGGTCGCGCTGGGTGCCCGGGCTGCTCTTTGCACCCTCTGCGCGGTTCTGCTGGGCGTCCTGCCGACTCCGTGCGCTGCCTGGGCGGCTCCGCGAAGTGCCCGGGTGGCTCTTTGCGCTACCCGCTCGGTTCCGCTGGGTATCCGGGCGGCTTTGCTGGGTATCCGGGCGATTCCGCTGGGTATCCGGGCGGCTTTGCGCACTGCCCTGCCGACAATGCGCACTGTCTGCTCGGTTTTGCGGGATACCCGCATCGCGCGCGCGGGCAGCGTCGTCGAAAAGATCGTTGTCTCGGGATGACATCTTCTACCTATCTATGGCCGACCTAGCTGGTCAGCTGCTATGGCAAGCCGCAGGCAGGCTGCATCGCACTGCCCGGCGCTCAACTACTTTTGCATGGCTACTCCAGGTGCAGACCTGGAGTTGTCAACAAAATCGGTAAAGAAGTGTCATGCGGCACAGCTTAGCAGACGGCGGCGGTCCTTGTCGCGGCGGTCGCTGCCGCAGCGGCCCGCGCCGCCGCGCCCTCCGGCGTCGCAGGCCGGATTTCGGCGCCTGTCGCGGTGGTCCCGGCCCGTGCCGAAGCAGGCCGCGTGACCGGCGTGGCCGTGGTCTCCGTCGCCGCACCGGCCCTCTCTAGACCGGCGAGAACATCCCCCACCAGGTCATCCGTGTCCTCGATCCCCACGCTCAACCGCAACAGGCCCGGCGTCACACCAGCCGCAGCCTGTGCAGTAGCATCCATCGCCGCGTGCGTCATGGAAGCGGGATGCGCCACAAGTGACTCAACCCCGCCCAAAGACTCAGCCAGGGAGAAATGCTTGAGCCCGGTGAGGAAGGCCTCCACGGCGGCTTCACCGCCGGCAAGCTCGAAGGAGACCATACCTCCGTAGCCCTGCTGCTGCGCCGTCGCCAACTTGTGGTCAGGACTATCGGGAAGGCCGGGATAGTAGACTGCGGATACCTCCGGCCGCCCCGCCAAAGTCTCCGCAAGAACGCGCGCATTGCTCTGATGCACGTTCAACCGCGCCCGCAACGTCCGCAGGCCACGCAGGGTGAGATACGAATCGAACGGACTGCCCGTCACTCCCAGCACATTCGCCCACCAGGCCAGGCGTTCGGCATCCTCCGCAGTCTTCGCCACAACGGCACCGCCCACCACGTCGCTATGCCCGTTGATGTACTTGGTGGTGGAGTGCAGCACGATGTCACATCCGAGTTGCAATGGCTGCTGCCCAAGTGGTGAGAGGAAAGTATTGTCGGCGACGACGACGGCGCCCACCTGCTTCGCGGCTGCGGCCGTCGCGCGTATGTCCGTGACGTGCAGCAGCGGATTGGACGGCGTTTCGATGAAGACCACTGCGGGCCGCTGCTCAGTGATAGCCGACACGGCCGCCGTTCCGGTCATTGAAACGAACTCCACGTCGAGATGGCGAGTTTCAGCCAATGTGGAGAGCAGACGCCATGTTCCTCCGTAACAGTCACATGGGGCAAGTACCTTCTGCCCCGGCTTGACGAAGGTCAGAAGCGCAAGCGTAATCGCGGCAGTACCCGTCGCCGTAACAACTGCTCCTGCGCCGCCCTCAAGGTCTGCCAGGGCTTCGGCCAGGATCGAGCGGGTCGGGTTACCGCACCGGGTGTAGTCGTACTCGCGTTTATTGCCAAAGGATTCGAAAGCGAAGTTCGTCGAGAGGTAGACCGGGGGTACCACTGACCCGTAGGCCATATCGTTCTCGAGTCCTGCTCGAACGGTTCGTGTCGTATGACCTGCCATGTCCATCCTCCTTTATCTTTCGCTCGATGTCTGGACTACCGCGCGTACTGAACAAACCGACTGGCGCGGACTGGCGCTCGTACCGGCACAGACCGTTTTGGTCCCTACTCTGCGGCACTGCCATCCGTTCCCATACGTTGTTCCAGCGTGTGCGGATACCCTGAGGATAAATCGGAGCCCGCGGCCTCGCGAGCATTGCCGCATCGTGGATGCCACGGGCGAACGGCCGCGATCTGTGCTCAATCGTGGTGGTTCCGTCACGCTGCCTGGTGGTCTCACATCGCCGGCCGGTCAGCTTCGTCGCCTTTTGCCCGGACGGCGTGACGTCCGTCCGGCCGCAGGGTCACTCCCGGATTCGAATGCCCGCTAACGGGCATAACACTGGACGGACCACCATGATCGCCTCCGCATCTGCTAGGGCACGCCCATTTAATGCGCCAATGGCATAGTGTGCCAGTGGCACGACCCGCATCCACGTGCCTCGGGCGCTGCGCATGTCTGATCTCAGCAGGGTCCATCCGCCCAAGTTCCGCAGGCCGGTGGGCGTCTGCCGCCGCTCATTGATCTGCGCTGTCCAAACGGGGCCTGCGCGGA
>SUUB01000087.1 GCA_015062745.1 Actinomycetaceae bacterium | reverse complement strand
ATGCACGATGTTGTGGGCGGTGCGACGCGTGCAGAGTTGCTGGCAGTGGAAAACATGCCACGTCGCTGGCGGCGCAGGGCATGCCTCGTCGCTGGCGGCGCAGAACACACGGACTGACTGTGCGCAGTGGCTCGTGAGCCGGTGCAAGACCCAAGAGAGGAAGGAGTTACAGAAGCATGGCAACGGAGAAGAACTCGAAGAAGAACTCGCCGGAGATCAGCCGCGACTTTGACGTGAGGACATTCGCGTGGCTGCTCAGAAGGTTACCTGCGCACATGCCGATATCAGATGCCTATGACGGCTATGACGGTTCGCGGTACCCGGGCGAATCCTGGTACAAGTCCCAACGGCAGCATATGGTCGGATGGTTTTGGTCTCAGCCTCGCACGGGAACGGGTCCCTATCTCAGAAGCAAACCGAATCGTTCCGCAAAGAGGGCATACAACCGCCTTCTCAACGCGGGCTCCCTGCTGTGGATCAACGAAGCACTCGGCCAAGATCCACAGCGCATACAACAGGCCGCCGATGCGGCAGCGGCCGAACCTGACTACCGCAAACGCTGCCGCATTGTGCGCGAATATCTGCCGTGGGACGAGGTTGCCGAGTTGGCGAGTCCGCAGCTCGAATCCGGTAAGCGCGCGCTGTGGCTGCGTCGTTTACAGGTGTGGCGCGCCGTCGTCTCGCCGTCTCCATAGCCAGGTGACTGGCGCGGAGTAGTGTCGTACCGCCCGGGCGTTGGGTGCCAAGTAGTGCCCTATTGCCCGGGCGCTAGGTCCGGTTCGGCTGAACGACGTGAACGGGATGAATCTGCCCGGTAGATCTGTTCCATATTCGCGAAGAATAGCGGTAGTTCCAAGCCCTGTTGCTTGGCGGTGTTATAGACGCTGGTGCAAGCATAGAGAACGTCGTCGGTATTGTTGTGCAAGGTCATGATCCTGCGTGTGAGCTCATTGTGTGCGAACATTCTCTTCATCAGCGTTCCGGCCAGCGGTGCGGGGGCTCGGTAGGGAAGTAACTCCCCGCGGTAGAGTTTGAGATCGACGCCGCGGGCCGCGACCACGCTGACTGTTTCACGTATCGTCCTCACCGCCTGTGCTAGTGCGCGCGAGTCGTTCATCAGTTCGATAGCTAACTGTGTGGGGTTCTCCAGGTTTCCGGCGCGTGCTGCGGTCGAGGTAACACCGGCGTTAATCGCCATGTGTACCCAGATCCATTCGATCATGTCATGCGGCGTTTCGGTCGAGATATCGGCTGAGCGAAGCAGCGTGATGAGATCGTCGTAATTGGGGATATCTGCCTTTTCTTTGCGCTCAAGCATGATGTGATCGAAGAGCACGCACTCCAGTCGGTCATATCTTGTATTGGCTGAAGAAACTGAAGCGACGGAGTCTCCGCCGGGTGCGTCGCCCGCACTCGGGGAAGTAACGATGGCTCCACCCGCCGTCGGGAAGGCGACGATATACGGATAGCCGTGGGCCATTGCCGCTATTGCATCCGGCTCATCCCAGGAATTACAGAAGAGGATCAGCGTGCCGCTAATGGAATGGGCGCGGAGAGTGTTGATGGCATCCGCGAGTTTACCCTGCGCGATGCTGAGAAGAATGAAGTCGTAGTGAGTACCGGGTGCGGCGAGCGTGACATCGTAGGTGCCGGAACGCTTCTCGCCCTTCTTGTTGTGCCGACCGTCAAGAACGTCGACGGCGAGGTGCCGCGGCGCGGAGTCCCTTTTGCTTTCGCGCACCCAGTGCTCGACCTGGTGCCCTGCTTTTTGGAATGCATAGCCATAGGTGGTGCCAATGGCGCCGAGTCCCAGAACGCATATTCTCACGATTTGCTCCTTCGGGTTGTTCGTTGAGCGCTGTTGACAGGCAGGGGAGAGAGGCTGCTGACGGGCACGGGAGAGAGGCTGTTGACCGGCACAGGAGGGAGGCTGTTGACCGGCACAGGAGGGAGGCTGCTGACCGGCACGGAAGGGAGGCTGTTGACGGGCGGGTGTGTTTCTTGCTGCTGCACGATTGGATACATTACCGGAGCCTGGTAGCCGGTGTCCAAATCCCGTCCAAACGGCGGGTTTCCGCTCCGGACCGGATTCAGAAGTGGCGGAATACCGCCACTTTGCATCACGTGCAAGTGGAGCCTTGATTCGTTTGGACGGGATTTGGACAGTTCTGCGGGGTAGAGCGGGCAGACTCAAAAGGCAGGTGTCTCTGGGTGGAGCCGGGGCGAGGATGGGGAGGCGAACAGCGCCGTCGGCCAGGGTGTTTGGCAGATAGCCCTGGGAAGGTTCAGCCTGGTTGAAAGTGACTTGCTGGCAGTAACGGTAAAACTGCCGGGCGAATGTTCATCAAGCGCAGTAAAGGGACCTCGTGCGGCCGAGTCAACGGCTGCGAGCCCGGTTCGTCGTCGTCCGGTGGTATTGTGAAGGAATCCTGTTCGGAAACTGGCTGCGGACGCGGAGAGAGACGAATCATGACTGACATGCCCACATGGGAAGAGTTTATGGCCCCGACGCTCCGGGTTCTCAGCGACGGAGTGACGCGGCACGGTCGTGAAATCCGGCCACTCGTGGCTGATCAGGCGAAGCTGACCCGCAGACAAAAGAACATAATGCTGCCCTCTGGCCAGCAGTTGATGTACGAGAACCGTATTGGCTGGGCGCTCTCATTCTTGGCAATAGTAGGTGCGTTGGACCGGCCTAAACGGGGGAATTACCGCATCACCGATGCGGGGCGGGAGGTGCTGAGGCTATTCCCGAGTGGATTTAGCCAACAGGATCTTAAAGCTCTCGGCGAGGATCCGACATCTCCGATCCGTGTCTATCAATCTGGGTCGCGCACTCGGCCAGAGGAGAGAACCGCTGATGCACAAGCTGCTTCGATGACGCCTCTTGAGCAAGTGCAAAGCGGTATCGAACGCATTCATAGAGATGTGGAGGCTGAGCTCCTCATACGTCTGCAGGATCGGGACCCAGGCTTCTTTGAGCAGGCCGTTGTCGACCTCCTACTTGCGATGGGGTATGGCGGCACCAACGGCGCGGGCAGTGTTACTCCGATCAGTAACGACAACGGGATTGATGGTGTTATTGACCAAGATATCCTTGGCCTCAACCGGGTGTATATCCAAGCAAAGCGTTACGCCGACGAGCATCCTGTTGGCCGCCCGGAAGTACAGGCATTTGTGGGTGCGCTGAGCGGCAGGGCGGATAGCGGTGTATTCATTACGACGAGCCGATTCTCCGACGGTGCACGAAACTACGCGGATAGCATTCCCACGCGAATCATTCTCGTAGACGGCAAACGGCTAGCGAAACTCATGGTGCGTTATGGGGTTGGTGTGCAGGTACGCGATACGTACCACGTTGTCGAGATCGACGAGGACTTCTTCGAGTGAGAGGGCAGTGCACTGAGGAAGATACCTTCTTTCACTGACGCAGCATAGTGGTCTTCACTGACGCGGCATGGTTGAATGAAGCGCTACTAACGGTTATCCGACCCCCGGCAGGCTTCAACGAGGCGGTTACGATCACGCTGTGCCAGCGTTTTCGCAGTGATGAGAAACGCGGGCAG
>SUUB01000086.1 GCA_015062745.1 Actinomycetaceae bacterium | reverse complement strand
CGCGAGAACTCCGAGATCAGGTTCGGCACCGAAGCGTCGAATCCGACGACGTCGAGCATGCCGGCGTCGTTCGGGTCAGCGATACTGAACCCTGTAGACGTCATTCCGACGACGACGAGTTTCGCGTCAATGCCGGAGTGCTCACGGTAGCCGCGCAGCGCCTGGAACGGATGGATGTTTCCGGCCCAGGTCTCGTTATCCGTGTAGATCACGAAGGTATCTACCTCAAGGTGCTGCTTAGTTGCATGCAACATCGGCAATGCACAATCGGTAGCTCCGAACGGCATCTCGCTCACTGTCTCCAGCGCATCGTCGAGCCTGCGCTCGGGCGAGATATCCAAGGGCTTCATGGGCGTTTTGGACCTGCGCGACAGCGAACCGGAGAAGGCGAAGGCTGCGGCCTCCGGCTCTGTTGCCAACTGCACCAAGGCCAGTGCCGTCGAAGCCTCGCGGGCGGTGATCGTCATGCCGGAGATCGGCCAGCCCATCGAGCCGGAGACATCGACCGCCAGCATGGTGCGCTTCCCCGCCGGTTCCACAGCGCCGAATGCAGCGTAGAACGCCTCGTCGAGAGCCGCTGTGACCCGTGGCGTCGGCGTCCACTCGCCGCTACCCCGCATGGACACTCCCCGCGCATAGGTACGCTGTGCCACCAGTACATTCACCGGGTGCACACGCGCCTTGCGCAGACGCTCCGCGTCGGTCAGCTGCGCGCAGACCTCGCGCGTCCGCCCGCCCATGGCGGGCAACAGGCCCAGGCGTGTCAGCCTCGGCAGCTGACGTATAAGAGCCGTCATCGGCATACCGACGTCGAGTAGCGCGTCCCACACCTCGGGCATGGTCAATGCCTCATCCGGCAGCATCTCCCAGGTCAGGCCATACTCGCGAACGAGCTGTGCCCAGGCCTTGGCAGCGCCTTTACCGCTTGCTTCAACCTCCTGCGCCTTGACGAATCCCTCGATCAGCGCGGGGACCTCATCCCCGACCGCGCCGTGCGCGATCCAGTCGAAGGTGGCACGCAGTGCGGTGCCCTCGGCTACCGGGTGGGCCAGACGCAGCAAGTCGCGGTGCGTCCAGCCGCCGCGCTGGCGGTACTTGACCGCTTGGTAGGCGAGCTGGTCGGCGTCGCGTGCCGTATACCACGAGGCAACTGCCCGACGCAGACCACGCCCCCAGCCACGGAACTGCTCAACGTAAGTGGCGAAGATGAACAGGTGTGTTCCGGTACGAGCAATCTTCGGCAGTGCCGCCAAGGCGGCATCGCGCGCCTGCGGAACCGAAGCGGCGTATGCGAGCGCAAACAGCGCCGGATTCTGCTTAGGGGCAAGGCCTCCCGTAGAGACATCTACGATCATCTTGACCAGCGTTTCCGGGTCATTGACGGCCATACGCTCCAACACTTTGGCATTGTCGACGGCGAGTTCCTGCGGCGCCGAATAATAGGTACCCCCATCGACCCCGAGAATCAGGAAGCGGCGCAACTGGGCGGCGTCGTCCAGCGCAAAGACGTAACCACCAGCGGAGTTCTGCACCTGGCTCGCTGTGGCCTGCATGCTTTGTGGCGTCCGCCTGGTGTTGATGCTCTTCAGAATGTCCATGTCCCTTCCTTCCTTTCTCCTCGGGGACTGTTGCTTGAGTAGCGGCATCGCATCTGCGTTATGCGCGGATACGACTACTATGCGCACGACGACGAGGCCGCCGAGCCGAATATTCACTTAGAGACGACGGGCGTGGAGCGCTACCGAAAACCAGGCGTAACCGCCGTCGACCCGCACTAATCACCGTGGCCGTATTGACCCGGAGAACCTGCCGCAGCCTTATTGATAACCGACTAGCTTCGGCCCGTCGTAAGCCGTGAGAACCGTTCGTCCCAATGCGAACCTCTCGACACCACCGCGATGGTGATACCGGGCGTGGTGCGGCCTCTGGATCCTCCGAAGAGTGCTGGAGTTGAACCAGCGAATACCGATAACCAAAGGCCTCCGGCCCGGCGTCGAGAGATTCACATCTTAAGGCGTGCGGCCCCTCGCAATGCAGCACCGTGAACACAGCGGAGCGGACGTGTGTTGACCTCCGGATCCTCCGCAGAGGGCTGGGGTCGAACCAACTAATTCCGATAACCGAAGATCTTCGGCCCGTTCTGCTGTTGTTCGTGTGCCGACTTGCGCCGACTCACAAGAGTGTAGACCCCTACACAGCATGGATGCAAGTTGGCGTTACGGGGAATTGGCTGGGAATTTCCTTGTGGAGCAGATGGGCGGTCTACGCCGTGTGTCATCGCCGATATACGCCATGGCTTCTCAGAAGCGCAGGAAGAACCACGGGCGCGCCACGCCATCTACTGATGTACCCACGCTTTGGGCCAGCGAGCGTTGCCCCTACAGTGAGGACGTTGATCAACCGAGGCACCCACGCTATGGACTAGCAAATGCAAGGCTTTAAGTCCGGGCGGTCATGTTGTGATAACCGGAAAATATGCCAGACGCTCTACCTTTGAGCTATCGACTAGTGCCGACGGGGACTCGAACCCCGAACCTTCCAGTCCTGATAACCGACTATCGCCGGCCCGCCCGGACGATGTATCAGGGTAGTGCATTGCGGAATCAAGGTCAATAGTGAGTTGCAGGGAAGCGCAAGAGTAGTCGTGATCTTGCCTTAGGACGCACAGAAGGACAGAAACCCCTTGCTACAACTGAGATACAGCCGTATTGTAGGCATGTACCTACATTGGAGGTGACGTATGATTCAGATATCCGCTCGCGAGTTCAATCAAGACGTCAGTGCCGCCAAACGCCACGCCAGCAAGAGGCCCGTCATTATCACCGATCGAGGAAAGCCCGCCTATGTCCTCCTTTCCATCGACGAGTATCGGCGCCTCAGCCAGAACGAGGTCTCATTGGTTGACCGTCTAAGCATGGATGAGGACCTGAATATTGATTTCGAACCCTTGAAGATCGATCTCAAGGATCCAGGCCTATGAGCTACCTGCTTGACACCAATGTCGTAAGCGAACTTCGTAAGCCTGCCAGACGAGCGGCACGCCGGGTGCGCACTTGGGTTGAGTCGCATAACGCGAGCGAATTCTATCTGTCTGTTATCACAGTCCTGGAGATTGAAACCGGGATCGCGAGACTAGGTCGACGAGACCCGGACCAGGCGCAATTGCTGCGAAACTGGCTTGAGAACAGAGTTCTTGACGCATTCACCAACCGCATAATCCCTGTTGACCTGACGGTTGCACGTCAAGCGGCACGCCTTCACGTGCCCGATCCGCGACCCGAGCGCGATGCGCTCATTGCCGCAACTGCTCTGGCATACGGGCTGACCATCGTCACGCGAAACGTCAGAGATTTCCAACCTCTCAAGGTGACTCTTATCAACCCGTGGGATGAAACCGCGAGTGGAGACTAGACCCACCTTCCCCAAATACAACGCGCTTACGCCGCCTTAGCACACTGCATTCCGCTTGGACATCAGAACCATCGGCACCGAGCCTTCCTTAGTTCTGCCGGTCACCTGGTAGCCCAGGCTTTCGTAGAGGCGGATAAGTTCCGGAAACTCCTCCCCCGTGAAGAGTTCGAACGCGGTGCATCCCGCCAGGCG
>SUUB01000085.1 GCA_015062745.1 Actinomycetaceae bacterium | reverse complement strand
AATCATTTGGCGAAATTCGCCGACGCGATTGCCATGCGCGCGTTCTGGTGAGGCACTACCCCGAACCCGCTACAAACGGGTCTGCTGTGGTAGCGGATGACATGGTTGGTAGATGACACGCTCGACCACGGCGGTTGCGCGCACAACCCAACCAACAAGCGGCCTAGAACTCGACCAACACCATAGGGGCGCCCTGCCGCCGCGTGGCGGCCATCTGCTGCGGACAGCTGCGGGACAGGGCATGCCGGGTCTTAAACACTAACCAGGCCCGTGGCCGGTATCACGAGGCACAGATTCGGAGCCCATGGCATCCGTCGGATATAGTTGTTACCTGGCGCCATTACGGCGGCACATGGTGGATGTAGCTCAGTCGGCAGAGCACCTGGTTGTGGTCCAGGGGGTCGCGGGTTCAAGTCCCGTCTTCCACCCCAGTTTCCCGCGTTGTATCAGTATTCCAGCGTTTGCTTGTTAGCTGCGTGGCGCAGCACGATTCGGCATGGACGATGAAACGGCAATTCCCGCCTTCCGCCTGGTGCTACGTCCCGCTCCTTGCTACGCTCCCCACCTAGGGTGAGGTTTCTCCGGGTTTTCCCCAGTTTTTCGCGAATAACCCGGAGTTTTGGGGATGTCCCAGAGCTTTTGCACCGGTGATGGATCGTGCCGTGGGTTGTGGTGTAGTTGAGGCTTGGCAGGCAGCGTGGCGCTCCTGCCGATGGGCCAGAGATTTTGCACTGCAGGTGTACTCGAGGCTGGACACGCGGCACGGCGCCATGCCAGCGACTCGACGACGCTACACCGTTGCGAGTCTTTTTACCGACGGCGGGGGTCACCAACAGCGGGGGAGCGCCGAAAAAGACAGGTTCCGTTTCTCGGCCGTTTGAAGTGTTTGCGTGGGCGATGGATGATCCGGGCGACGCCGTAAACGCAGTGTGTGATTAGAAACATGCACGCACTTGCGTCTCGTAGTTGGCACAGCTGCGCTAGAACAGCTCACCTCCCCTCCGGCAGGCGCTCGCGGATGAAGGCGTGGAACTCCTCCACGAGGCGGTCGAGCTCCTGCTTCTCTCCTGCCGTCGGCTGCCTATCCTCGTTCAGCAGGATCGCGTTAAGCACTTCGATCCGGTTCCACTGGCTGCGCGCTTCAGAGGCGTCGTCGGGACTGAGGTAATCGCGCGCTTCTTGAAAGACTTGATCAAGTCCGAGCGTAAGAGACGCAGCGCTGATCCGCCCATTCGCCCATGCCTCACCGATCCAGATGAGCCGTTCCGAGGGTTTCATGCTGTCCTTGCCTTTCTATCAGCTCTATCCGTCCAGGACGTCTGTCTCCTGCAACTATAGGGAGGTGGAGCGGGCTCCCGGGTCCACGGTGTTTGTAAGCGGCAACTGACCGCCAGCCAGGCGAGGGCCTGCGCCCGGGCTCATCTTTTCCGGTAGCTCTAGGTCCACGGCCAGCCAGGTGAGGGCTCATGTCAGGCCCAATCTCCTCTGGCAGTCTGGAGGCCTCACAAGGCGAGCCTGCCATGGCCGCATGCCAGGCATCTGCTCCTTTCTGTGAATGGCTTGTCTGTGCGAGCAAACCACCGCTTCGTGCCAGAACCTTGCCGACTTCGACAGTGCGACGTCGTCGCAACTGGTTGGCCTACAGAGTCAACGCTCTCCGCGGCCCCGCGTCTTGGCCTCGTGGTCGCGGGCGAATCTCTCCGCTTCGAGTGCCTGTGTTATCAAGCCCTGGCATGCTTCCTCTTCGGAGTCGTAGATCCTCTCGTTCACCCGCATCCCGCGCTCCGTGTAGAACACCGCGAAACGGTTCGGGCCCTCCTGGTACAACACGATGGCATCGCTCACGGCGACCGTATTGATAGCGAAGATACTGGGTCGTACCCCCTGCCGGAGCAGGAACTCCGCCACCTCCTCTATCCGCACGATTCACCCTCCGTCGTCCCGTGTTGTATATTCGCCGTCCTCTCCGAATTGTCATCCCACTCATACTCTGCACCCAAGTCACGCAATGCTGCCATATCAAGGCGGGTTGGATCCGATGTGGCGACCTCCCACCACGTGGAGTCAACGGCCACGATTTCAACGGTCGGACCCGGGCGATAAGAACTGTCTGACAGCCCCGCACTCGGGGGAGGCGGCTCGCTGCTCGCAAGGCGGCCCGGTGGTCATTTCGGCCTCGTTCGGAAGCGGAGCGCCGACTTCAGCGTGGCTGCAAGGCTCTACATTGGCTTCACTGTAATCTGGGCGCGGAGGAACCGCGTCATCTGTCTCGCTATTGCCTGGCAGCTGCAAGCCTGCGTCGTCACCGTTCTGCAGCGCAGACTGCTGCTCGTAGCCGCGCAAGGTCAGCTCGATACACTGCGTCGACCAGCGCGCGCATTGCCGAACTTCCTGCCACGTCGCGGGCACGCACGCCCGCTCGGCCGCGTTGAGCAGGTGGCGGACAGCATTCGGAGCATCCCGTTCTATGATCACCCACGCGCCAGCCATCACCCAGTGCAGGCCGCTCGGGCGGATGGCCGGAATGATCTCCCGCAGATCAGTCATCCGCACACCGCGCCACATGGGCAAGGCCACGCGCAGCCGCTCAGTCAATGGGACGACCTTCCTCTCCTTGGGTGAGATGCTCCTATTGTCCTTTGCATCTGTGCGGAAGGCGAGGCGGGCGCGACAATCTGCTCGACCAGATCCGCGCCTCATCCCAGCCAAGGACTTCTAGGCGCAAGAACCCGTTGCCGTATGCTTGTAGTGCCACAACAATGGCAATGACTCAGAGAGGAGAACCACCATGGCGAACGAAACATTTCACGCCACCACCACAATCTCGAGCAGGCGCGGCCTCCAGGTGACCTGCCAGTCACGCGGCAAGACTTTTATCCTGGACGAGCCGGAATCGCTTGGTGGCACCGATCGGGGAATGAACCCCGTCGAGGCGCTACTCAACGCACTCGGCGCTTGCAAATGCATCGTTATTAAATCCTTCGCGCGCTCGCAGGGCATGGATATTTCCGGTGTCTCAATCAACCTGGAAGGAACGCTCGACCCGGATGGTTTCCAGGGCAAGAACCCAGAAGCCAAGATCGGTTTCTCAAAGATTACAAGTACGTATCACTTCACGACGACGAACACACCCGAAGAACTCGAACGCTTCCTTGAGTTCGTAGACGCTCGTTGCCCGGTTATGGATACCATCGTCAACACACCCGTTTTCGAGCATCACATCCAGATTGACGCTTGACGGGCCTTCTCGACTTGGCTGCCGCCAAGACTCATTCGGTGCACGGCGCGGCATGCGTATGAGGTAGACATTCGTGTCCACGTCGGTGTGTGCCGCGTCGTCAAGGCGCTCCACATGGAACCTCGGTTGATTCGGACCTGACGCGGAAGGCCCTCTAAATAAAAAGCCTTGCATGGAGAGCGAGGGCGCACCGCTGTGACGAGGAGGCACGCGACCGTGAGCCAAGGACACCCGCGGTATCGCCTCGGTTGTAAACCGATTAGCTCTAAACCGATCAGCTTTAAACCGATCAGGCAGAAGACGCAAACCGATCAGGTAGAAAACAACCAGGTCGGACACCAACGCCATGCCGGCGCCCGACCGGAGCTAATCGTCTGACGGAAAGTGTCAGTCGTCGACGACGTCGACCGTCACCTCGATGTTGCCGCGGGTG
>SUUB01000012.1:53272-55107 GCA_015062745.1 Actinomycetaceae bacterium | reverse complement strand
ACCCCAACGTCCGTCCTCGTCGTACCACCGGGAGCCCTCTACGACGTCGCCGGAGAGCAAGCCTGCGTCGTCGGTGACGGTGAACCCATTGCGGTGGAAATCCGCGGTTCCGAACTGGGCGAGAGCTTCGTGCAGCTCGTGGGCGACGAATCTACCGCCCCCGGCGAGGTCGCAGCCGACCCCAAAGGATCACCCGCATGCAGGTAGACCTCAACGGGGTGGGACACCGCTTCGGCATGCATCCGTGGCTGTTCCGGCACCTGACGGAACACCTGCTGCCCGGTCACATTTACGCCCTGACGGGCCCCTCCGGATCGGGCAAATCCACGCTGCTCTCACTGATTGCCGGATGGGAGAAACCAGCCGAAGGCTCCATCACGACTACCGGTATTCAGCGCACGAACTGGGTGTTCCAGAATCCGCATGGAGTAGCCGGCCGTACCGCACGTGACCACGTCGCCTTTCCGCTGCTGGCGCGTGGCCTCAGCGGCAAGGAAGCGGATCAAGCGGCCGAGGAGCTGCTAGCGCGTTTCCATCTCGGCGACGTCGCGGGGCAGGCCTTCCGTCATCTCTCCGGCGGCGAGGCGCAACGCCTCATGCTGGCCCGTGGTATCGCCAGCGACCCCGACCTGCTCCTCGTGGACGAGCCGACCGCTCAACTCGACTTACACACCTCGCGGGAGGTGAACGCCGCGTTGCATGAGCTGACCGCATGGCAGGACGTTATCGTCGTCATTGCCACGCATGACGAGCAGACTCGGGCCGCCTGCACCGATGCCATCGACCTGCGCAATTATCAGGACGACGCCGCACGAGTCACCGCCGATGCACAGAGCGTTGAAACACCGGAGGATGCCTCATGACATGGCGTGCAATCTGCCGGGAAGCCTGGCGAAACGTCATCAGCCACACAACGAAGGCAGGGATTCTCGCCATTGTTTTTGCCCTGTTCTCTCTGGGCCTGGCAACAACGGATGCACTGGCAACACGCCAACTGTTGGCGGACGCAACCACCTATCGCACGGTCGGTGCATCGATCATGACAATTGAGGCTCAGGGGCGGATTGATGGCCCCGCCTGCAACGCCCTCGCCACGATACCCGGCGTACGCGCCTCCGGAGCCGTACGCACCACTCGAGAAAACCTCACCACCGCAGTTCTTCCCTCGGCTCCGATTCCTGTTTTCGAGACGACCGCCGGTTTTCTCGATGTGATGGGCACCGGTGGAACCAGCGGCGTCGTTCTATCCGCCGATGCGCTTGACGCCGTCAGCCGAAACGTGGGGGACGAACTGAGCTTGCGCGATGGCCGCAGCGTTACCATCACCGGCAGCTACGTGTACCCCAGTGACGGACGCAGCCCCGGTTTCGGCTATGCCGCACTCCTACCCGCCGCGCCAATCGAGCCCTTCGACCAATGCTGGGTGGATGTGTGGCCCGTCTCCCCGCAAACGCGCTCACTGCTGAGTACAACCGTCAACCCCGATTCCTCCGCGCAAGCCGAGAATCCCACTGTTTCGCAACTCAATACCACGCTAGGTACGGGATTTGATGGCAATGCCCGCTTCGCCATGCGCATCACTCGCTTCGCACCGGCACTGGCGGCCGGCCTCGCTCTCGTCCTCGGATTCGTAGCCGTACGACGACGCCGCGTCGAGCTGTCCTCCAGTATGCACGCCGGGGCCACACGCGCCGCGCTTGGACTCATGCTGTTCCTTGAAACACTGGCCTGGGTGCTACCCGCATTGGTGTTGACTCCACTCGTGCTTCACCTACTCGGCTCCGGCCTGCCGACGGGAGATGCGGCCGCGCTTCTCGCCACCAGTATGCGGACAG
>SUUB01000012.1:39113-53172 GCA_015062745.1 Actinomycetaceae bacterium | reverse complement strand
GGCAGCACGTCATGGCAGAACCGTCCACCCACGCAGCTATGCCACGCCCAGTTCGGTCTATTGCCGTGTCGTCGACCTCTGAGTACTGGACACCGCGGCACTGAACGAAGGCACCACGGGCACGTCACGGTCTACGGCGTTCCCAGTTCCTGCGACAGCGTCACCCAACGATCCAAAAGATCAGATGCCGCTCCAGAATCGATGGTTTGCCGCGCAATATCAAGCCCGGCGGCCATCCGCTGGGCAAAAGAACCATCCGCTACCCGCGTGCCGTCTCGCGTACCGTCAGCCACCAGGGCCGCAGCCGTGTTCAACGTGACGGCATCACGCACCGCACCCGTTTCACCCGCCAGCACACGCCGCGTCACATCGGCATTGAACGCCGCATCCTCGCCACGCAGGTCTTCCACCGTGGCCGGTGCCAGACCGAGCTCTTCCACGGCATCAAGCTCATGCTCGGTAATATGGCCGTCGCGGATCTCCCACACCTGATTCGAGGTGACTGCAGAGAGTTCATCCATGCCGTTTGCACCGCGGAACACCAGCGACGACGTGCCCCGCTCAGCCAACACGCCAGCGACGATGGGCGCGTGCCGCGCACTTGATACGCCGATCACGCAACGGTCCGGACGCGCCGGATTGGTCAACGGCCCCAGTACGTTGAAGGCCGTCGCCACACCGAGCTCACGCCGGGCCTGCGCGGCAAAACGCATAGAGGGATGGAAAACATTCGCGAAGATAAAGGTAATGCCCAGGTCATGGAAACAGCGCTCAACACCCTCCACCGGCAGCATCAAGTTAACACCCAACGCCTCCAAGCAATCCGCCGCGCCCGAAGCCGAAGAACTCGCACGATTGCCGTGCTTGACCAAGGGCACACCCGCGGCCGCAATGACGATCGCCGCCGTCGTGGAAATGTTAACCGTGCGCAGACGGTCACCACCGGTGCCCACAATGTCCAGAACCGGCCCAGAAACGGAAATAGGCAGCGCGTGGGACAGCATGGCGTCTGCCAGGCCACGCAGTTCGGACGGGGTCTCCCCCTTCGCAGCTAGGGCGGTGAGGAATCCCGCCAAGACGACCGGCGACGTCTCACCCGACATCACCTGATCCATCGCCCATGCGGTGTCCTCGCTACTGAGATCTTCGTGGTTAATAAGCCTACTGGTGAGATCAGGCCACGACCGGGTATCACTCATGCCGCAAGCCTCTTCTCCAGAATGGCCGACACTGCGCCGGAAAGATCACGCGGATTAATCGGGAAGGGCAGGATTGCCTCCGCCCCCGACCAGCGACCCAGCCATTCATCTTGTGGCCGCCCAATCAGAGCAATAAATGGAAGATCGGGGTCAACCTCGTCATGCACCATCTTGCCGAGTCCCATGCCGCCGAGCTTTGGCGCTTCACCGTCCAGGATCAGCAGGGCGTAATCACCCTCGCGCGCCTCCTGCAGCACAGCGTCAGGAGTAGCCGTCTCCTTCCACACGATAGCGGGCAGGCCCGCGCCGGCGCGCCGCCCTACGGCGGAAAGAACCTCCTGCCGAGTGGTCGCATCGTCCGAATACACGAGTATGTGGACCTTCTCCTGCTCCGCCGCCGGGGCGGCATGCTCTTCGGCCATGTAAACCTCCATGGTTTCAAGGGACGACCTTTGCCGGTGCAATACTTCTACATCTTAGCGAGTTTCTGCTCTTCGCGTATTCGGCAACAGTATCTGGGTCACACCATCGCGCAAGTGCACTGTGCTCAGCGCACAGCGCCTATGCTCCCAGCGATAACGCCACCGGGAGAATGTCAATGAGTCCATTTACTCACCCCACCCGACTTTCTATACTGGAATCTGTCCAGAGTTCCGGAGAATCGCCGGGACGGCAAATCCCGCAGCGCCGCTGCGGACAACCTACTAACGGAGACAACGTGGCAACCTATACGCTTCCCGAACTTCCCTACGACTATTCGGCCCTCGAACCACATATTTCCGGCAAGATCATGGAACTCCACCACGATAAGCACCATGCCACCTACGTGGCCGGTGCAAATGCCGCACTTGACGCATTAGCCGCCGCCCGCCAGGCCGATGACTTCTCGGCAATCAATCTGGCCGAGAAGAACCTCTCCTTCAATCTTGGCGGGCACATTAATCACTCGATCTTCTGGCACAACCTCTCCCCCAACGGTGGCGGACGCCCCGAGGGCGAACTCGCCGCTGCCATCGACGACTCCTTCGGCTCCTTCGATGCCTTCCAGAAACAGTTCACGGCGGCGGCTCTCGGCCTGCAAGGCTCGGGATGGTCGGTTCTGGCCTATGATTCCGTATCCGGAGGGCTCGTCATCTTCCAGCTCTTCGACCAGCAGAACAACGTTCCGGTGGGCACGATTCCCTTGCTCATGCTCGACATGTGGGAGCATGCCTTCTACCTCGACTACCTCAACGTCAAGGCCGACTATGTCAAGGCCTTCTGGAACATCGTGAATTGGGAGGATGCCGCAGCGCGTCTGGCAAGCGCACAAGCACAGGCCGCCGGTCTGATCGTGCGCTAGGCACGCTAGGAATGCTCGCCCGTGCGCCGCGAGTCGCGACTCTGTGGCGGGTCGGCACATAACAAAACGAGAGAGGCGGGGTACCTCCCCGCCTCTCTCGTTTTACGATCTAGACGCTCGCTAGCCCCGTGCCGCTGGGACGTACCCCAAGATGTCGATCACATACGCCATTGCCGGCGTCATGAGGGTGGAACCGGAAGAGTCATCAGACTCAGGTATCAACAGCAAGACCCGAGAGCCGACCGGGATCCCCGCCAAAGAGTCCGTGATTGTTCCCTGGCCCAGAGGCAGGGTCGTCGGACCGGACTCAGCCGACTCCGATTCGTCGTCGTCCTGTTCCCAGGTGTTCAGTGACAGTTCTCCATCCCATGAGATCGCGGCGTAAGCGACGACCACCCCGGAGCCATCCTCCGCCACTTCTTCGCCACTGCCCCGCGCAATAATCTGCGTCGACGCCGCCGTGGGAGCAGCTTGCCCATCCTTGACCTTCAGTTCGGCCACCGGCCGGCCGAGGTCTCCGGTGATTTCTACCGGTAGGTCTTCGTCGTTCATCTCGACGGCGGCATCAGCCTCGCCGGCACTCGTCGCATCCCAGGCGTTGACAATCTCGAGATAAAAGACGATGGTGTCGTCAGCCTCGATGCCCGCGGAGGGCTGGCCGCCCTGCGGCCCGTACCCCAGCTCCGGCGGGACAGACAGGATCAACTTGTCGCCGACATGCCGCCCCTCCAGTCCGTACTTCCATCCATCGACGAGGCCGGAGAGAGTGAAGACTGCCGGTGCCCCACGGCTGAACGAGGAATCAAATGGCTTGCCGTTCTGCCATACCTGCCCCTCGTAATTCACCATCACAAGAGAATCCGCAGTTACTTCAGCGCCGTCTCCCTCTTCAAGCACTGAGAGTTGCAACTGCTCTGGGGGCGGAGAGTCGGGAAACTCCAGCACCGGCAGGCCGTCGCCGTCTTCACCCAGCGTCGGCATGCCCTCGTCGGAAACCAGCACATCAACCGGTGACGATCCCACGCTGGGAGTTGCGGAAGGGGCCGACGACGCGGAGGTAGCCGTGCCGTTACCACTAGTGTTCTCGGAATCCTCGGCTGAGCCACAACCGGCGAGGGACGCGGCTAGGGCCATGGCCATCACCGTGGCCAGTACGCGTTTGCTCATGAAATGCCTATCGATTTGCTGGGAAAATCCAGTTCGGGCCGGCGCGATCAGTGGAAGGACTCGCCGCAGGCGCAAGTACCGACGGCGTTGGGATTATCGATCGTAAAGCCTTGCCGTTCGATGGTGTCGGCAAAGCCAATCGTCGCACCATCTAGATAGGGCTTTGACATCTTGTCGACGACGACCCCGACTCCGTCGAAATCACGCACGGCGTCGCCATCGAGCAGACGCTCATCAAAGTAAAGCTGATACATCAGGCCGGAGCAGCCACCCGGCTGCACCGCGATACGCAGACGCAAGTCATCACGCCCCTCCTGCTCCAGTAGGGACTTCACCTTGGCGGCCGCATCAGCAGTCAAAGTGACATTGTGAGTTGCAGTATCAAGTGTCTCTGTCATTGCTGTCCTCCAGCATGCAATTGTTGTACCCAGTCAGCCTAACGCGCCCAAGCCCCACCATGCCAGAGGCCTCGCCGCCGCATTCGGCCACCATTTGTAACGCGGCCGCAGCTTTTCGGCATTCCTGCCCCGGTTTCGCCCGGAGCATTTACTTCGCCACACGTTACCGGCTTCGGTGCACAGGCAGCTGCGTTCCTTGGCGCGTCGTGCGTCTTCGGTCTCATGCACCGTGCGAATGGCAGCAAGCGGGTGACGCCCCTGCCCGTCTGCCCGCTTTTGCGGCCGCCCGCTGCTGTGAGCGAAATCCGCCGTCAGGCGTCCCAGCCCCATGTGCGTGCGACGCGCCCTGTGACGCTCAACAGCCTCTCCTGCACCTCGTCTCCCGGCAGCTTCGCTCGTGTGCCCGCCGCTGCGACGTCGTCCTCCGACTCGGCACATTCTCGCTGCCGATCGACACCCTGCCATGCCTCCTCGGGACGCAACTCGTAGGCGCCGTCCAAGCCCAGGCGCGGAAGTTCGCCCCGGCGCAGCGAGCCGGAATCGTAGATGACGACGATGGGGACCGCTGCCGCGGATGCAAGTTCAATCGCCGCTTGCAAACCGGAGGGAATGCTCTCGCCGATTGCCGCGCACACGTAGACGAACAGATCCGTGTGGCGCGCTTCTTCACGTAAACGCTCGCTGACGGTAGCACGTCCGACGGGCATGAGGCGGCCCCCCAAGAAGTCAAGTATGAAACCGACTCCGCTACCCGCACCGCTGAAAGGTGCGCGTTCCGGCCGGTCGGTTTTCTGTTCGCCATGTAGCGGCAGCAACGGCCGAGTGTTCGCCCTTGCCGCCGCTGCCTCGGCTACATCCTGCGCCACGGCGCCCATACCGCGGGAGAATTCCTGGGCACGTTCCGGGTCCATCCCCCGATATGCCCATGTTCGTGCGACGCCCGAGAAACCGAGCAACCGCTGCTCCCCCGACGCCAGGACCACGAGATCGACATCGGAAAGGACTTGCGAAGCCCGTTCGAGCACGGGTGTCAGCGCGAACGGAACCGGATCTGTGGCGGTCCATCCGGACGGGAGCCGCGCATCGGCAAGGCTCGCGAGCATCCCCAACCCCATATCCGTACAGTATCCGGGGGCTGGGAGCGCCACCACGATGCGCTTCGCCCCATTCGCGCGCGCCCACAGAAGGTCCTCGCCCACGGCCGTGCTCGACTGCAAAGCGCCGGTGGCGGGTGCGTCGTCCAAGAACTGGCTGTAGTCAAGTACCACAGTGTCGCCTGCCCGGAAGGCGAAACGCCGACTGTCACCCCTACCAAGCGGATACTCTGTGGGCTCCTTCAACAAGGCTTCGGGCAGGCCGGAGCCGACGAAGGGAACCGAAACACCGTCCGACACGGGGTAGGCGGTTATACGATCGGCAGGGCGCTGCGTAAGCCATGCCGTTCGTGCCAACTCGGCCACTTCGGCGCCGCTGAGGCCTGACAGGGGCGAACAGGCCAGCAACACTCTCATGACGCCACGCCGACGGCCCGTGCCGTGGCACAGCCTTGGGCAGTGACACTGGCTTGTGCTACTAGGCCGGTCCGTAGTGCCACTAGGCCCGCTCGCAGAACCAGCCGCGCAGCGAAGGCGCTCCGCATCACGATGCCAAGTCCCCGCCCAGCCGGGCCAGAAGCGTTGCCTCGGCAACTATGGCCCGACGCCAATCATCCAGGTGCAACGACTCGTTATGCGAATGCGCCCGCGTGTCCGGATCCTCGATTCCCGTCACCAGAATCTCCGCCTTCGGAAACACTTCGGCCAAATCCGCAATGAAGGGGATGGAACCTCCCACCCCGATATCGACCGGCTCGGTCTGCCAGGCGCGCCGTAACGCCTCCCGTGCCGCCGTCGACGTCGGCGTTTGATCGGCCGCCTTGAACGCCGGGCCGGTCTCCGTCACCGTCGCAACGACGCGAGCGCCGAACGGGGCATGTGCTTTCAGGTGCTCGACCAGCGCACGCCCCGCGCGCTCCGGATCGTCACCGGGGGCAATGCGTAGTGACAACCGTGCCGTGCACGAGGGAATCAACGTGTTCGACGCTTCCGCACAGCTGGTGATGTCCATACCAATCAGGCTGATGGCCGGCTGCGTCCACAGTCGGGAAGCGATAGATCCGTGCCCGGCCAGTTGTACGCCGTCCAGCAGCCCTGCATCGGAACGCAGCGCCTCCTCGGTGTATTCGACGGCGGCCGCGTCATACGAGACCAAACCCGACACCGCCACCGAACCGTCGTCGCCGTGCAGCGTGGCCAACAGCCGCGTCATCAGAGTCGGTGCGTCGAGAATTGGTCCGCCATACGCTCCCGAGTGGAGCGCATGATCCAGAACATCAACGCGAACGGTTACATCGACGACTCCCCGCAGAGACGTCGTCAGCGACGGCACGCCGACCTTCCAATTGCTCGAATCGGCTACGACGATGACATCGGCACGGAGCCGATCGCGATAGGTTTCGAGGAATGCGCGAAATGTCGGCGAGCCGACCTCTTCTTCACCCTCAACGTAAAGCGTCAGACCCAAACCTGTATCGCCCAGAGCGGCCAAGGCACCCATATGCACCATGACTCCGGCCTTATCGTCTGCCGTTCCCCGGCCGTAGAGTCGGCCATCGCGTTCGACAGGCTCGAAGGGATCGTCCTGTGCCCATCCCGCAAGAGATCCCTGCGGCTGTACATCGTGGTGAGCATAGAGCAGCACCGTGGGTTTACCCGGAGCTGCCTGCCTATGCGCGAGCACCGCGGGGCGCCCCTCCTCACCGGCGGGGGTGACAAGCTCGATAACCTCGGCGTCCAGGCCGCGCTGTCGCGCCAGGGCTGCAACCGCCTCGGCACTGCGGCGTACCTGGCTCTGGTCGAATGATGGCGACGAGACGGACGGTATACGCACTAGGCTTTCAAGCTCGGCACGGGTATCGGGCAACTGCGCGTCAACCCTCGACGCGATTTCCTCAAAAGTACTCACTCGCCTAGCTTACCGCGCTGCCCAGGGAACACCCGGAGACACCAGGAGCACCCGGAGACACCAGAAAGTACACGGAGACTGCGGAGGGAAGTCCTCTTCGTGGAGCCGTATCCTGTTCCCGCTCGCTCGGCCTCTTCGCGGAAATGGAGCTCGCCGCGCCCTGCACGTACACTGTGAAAGTGGCGGCTACTCTCCACGCGGCGTGGTAGTCTGCCCCGGGGCCAATCGGGTGCGATTGAACATTCGCCTCGGCTTGGCACCCAGTTATACAACGGCAAAGTAATGGAGTCAGAGTGTTCGGTCGTAAGAAGGAAGAGGAATCGGACCCCACGGAGCAGACGGCGGCGCCCGCAACCAAGCTTCCTCGCGGTTACACGCCGGCGAAAGGCGCGCCCACCCCACGGCGTAAAGACGTGGAGGCACGCAACCGTCGCCCGATCGTGTCCGACCGTTCACGTATGACAAAGCAGGAACGTAAAGCCTTCGATAAAGAAGAACGCGCCAAGTCGCGGGCGGAGAGCAATGCACGCTGGGAGCGGGAACAACGCGCAATGAAAACCGGCGACGAGCGGTTCATGCCCCCGCAACATGCCGGTCCGGTCCGCCGTTTTGGACGGGACTGCATTGATGCGCGCTTCTCCCCCGCTGTGATCTTCATGCCGCTGGCCCTGATTCTGCTCGTCGCCATGTTCACTCAGACCTTGATCGGAAACGTCGCCTTCCAGTACCTCGTACTCGCCATCTACGCGATCTTCATCCTGGTGGCCATTTATTCGGTGCTCATGGTGCGCCGCGTTCGCCTCCTGACGGAACACAAGTTCGGCGACGATAAGGTGCCGCCCCGTTTCTTCTGGCAGATGTTCACGCGGACTTTCTATCCGCGACGCTGGCGCTTGCCCCGCCCACAGGTCAAGCGTGGCCAGTTCCCCGAAGGCGGATCAGGGGCGGACGTACGGGAGGCGAGGTCCGCCCGCCGGGGTCGAAAGTAGCTGCGGTGGCTGCCAGCACCCGCAGTCTTCACCCCTGCCATGGCCGCTTCCCACCGCGGCCGCACGGCGCGTCGCAGCGCGACCGCCAGGCCCGCCCTGTCGTTTCGTCTTCCGCTGCAGCCGCACGGTGCAGCGGGCGCGGCCACGGATCACTCGCGTATTGTGCCGTGCCGCAACGTAGCTAGGCCGCCGTTGGCCGGGCCAATGCCCGATTGAGGCGCCCGGGAAACAACGGGCCGCGGTAAACGAACGACGTAAGGATCTCCAGCAGATCGGCGCCGGCATTGACCATACGGTTGGCGTCATCAACGCTGAAGATGCCTCCGACACCGATAATGATCCGATCCGGCCCGAGTTCCCGGCGCAGCGCCGCGATGATGCCGACCGCGCGGTCCAACAGCGGCGCGCCGGAGAGCCCGCCTTCGCCAAAGTCATGCTGAATGGTCGTATTCGCTGCGACGACGCCGTCAAGGTCCTCTTCTTGCACCAAGGTCGCGATGGCGGCGATATCGTCGTCGAGCAAATCGGGCGCGATCTTCACCAGTAGCGGGACGCGCCGCCCGGCTGCGGCATCCGCCGCCTGCCGCGCCTCCCGCACAATTGGACGCAACGCGTCAACCGCCTGCAGATCGCGCAGCCCAGGAGTATTGGGAGAAGAAACGTTAATCACCAGGTAGTCGGCCCAGCGTGCCAGTTTCCGTGCGCAAGTCGCGTAATCCGCCGGCGCATCGGCAGCGCTGACCCACTTGTTCTTGCCAATATTGACACCGACGACGGCGGCCCGGCCCCGCTTGGTGCCTCGCAGTTCGGCCAAGCGCTCCGCGGCAACATCGGCACCCGGATTGTTGAATCCCATGCGATTGCGCAGTGCCTTCTGCTGCGGAACGCGCCACAGCCGCGGCCGATCGTTACCGGGCTGCGGCAAAGGCGTGATGGTGCCAATCTCGGTAAAAGCGAAACCGAGTGCCACCGTCCCGAGAATGGCCGAGGCGTCCTTATCCTGACCAGCCGCCAACCCAACCCTTCCTGGCAACGGCCGAGAGAGCAAGCCCCGCAACTGTTCACCGCCCCGCCAACCAATCGTTGCCGCCGCAAGCGGTGCCAGCGGGCTTCTGCCGAAAGTGCCGATCGCTCGCATGGCGCAATGGTGAGCCCGTTCCGGATCGGTATGAACCAGTAGATGGTCGTAGACGAACCGGTACATTTCACCCTCCGTTACGGGTCGCGATTTGCGAGGGCGATGACCAGGCCAACCAGGCAATGGCCGCCACCGCACCTAGCACGGGAAAATAGAAATACGTGGCACCGGCGTCGAACCAGGGGCTTACCCTATCAAGGGCAACATTGCCGACGACCAATGCCACAAAAGGCATCACCGCGTTGATCACCCAGGTAGCCCACGCCAGGCGGCGCATGCGCCTCCCGTTGTGAATGATGCCGACGGCGCCTGCAATCCAACACAGGTCGGAAACCAGCGTCAGGCCCGCCTCCGATACGTCGCCATCACCGAAGGCCACGGTGGATGCCACGACCCCCCGCCAGGAGAATATCAACGCACCCGCTGCGAGGAGGAAGAGGAGGATACGCGGCCAACCGTGCGCCGTCGTCCGATCATCGGGTAGAGCCTGATTACCATGTTGAGCGGGAATCGCCGCGCTCTCCCCCATGGGTTCACCCGCGTCGCCCATTCTTCTCCTCTCGCCCATCGGCGCTACCTTCATGCGCCTGAGGGATTGTGCCCCGTTGAAACCTACACCTGCAAATCGCGAATCTCAGCGGCGCCCCTGCCGCCGGTTCCACTGACGCATGGCATCGGGGTATCCCGTCTTCACAACCTCATAGAACGGAATGCCCAGTTCCTGGGCGAGCTGCGCTCCCGAGGTCGGATCAGGTATCCGACGACGAGTCCACTCACCGTCGCGAGCCACGAGGAGTAACGCTGACTGTTCCCGCGGTGTCTCCGGCTCGAAGTATGCCTCAACCCCCTGCCGAGTGGCGACGAACTCCTGAAAATGCTTTATTGTCGCGGCCTTGGCAGCATTCTGCTCACGCCGCGAGGAGCCATGCGCAGAACCAGCGGAACGCCTGCGAGAGAATAAACCCATGTTCTAAGCCTACGCGGCCTACACCCGCACGCCCACTATCGGCCCGCTTGTTGTCCGCCGGATTCTCTGCGTTAGGTTCGCACCACGCGACGTCGGTGCCTCACTCAGGCACAAACCCGCAGCCCAAACACGGAGGCGGGCGAATCCACCGGTGTCAGGCGAATGCACCCGCACGCCCACGGCGTAGGCGATGTAGGTAAAATCACACGTCATACATGGCACAATGGTGAGGGGTTAATTTTTCTCCACCCAATGTGGATAATTGGGACTAAGGTACTAGCTGAAGCTGCTAGTCGATTCCTGCTCGAGGGAGAGGGACGTGGCTGAAACCAGGGAATACGACATAATCGTGCTCGGCGCGGGAAGCGGTGGATACGCCACTGCTTTACGTGCCGGCCAACTCGGATTAAAAGTCGGACTCATCGAGGCCGACAAGGTGGGTGGCACCTGCCTACATCGCGGCTGCATTCCCACCAAAGCACTTCTGCACGCGGCAGAAGTTGCTGATGAGATGCGCGAAGGGCCGTCAATAGGCGTGCGCGGAGCATTCGAAGGCATCGATATGCAAGCCCTCAATGTCTATAAAGAGGGCGTCGTCCAGAAGATGTACAAAGGGCTGAGCGGCCTGGTCTCCAGCCGCGGCGTTGACACCATTGCAGGGTGGGGACGCCTGGTCGGCAAGGACACTGTCGAGGTCAACGGCACTCATTACCGCGGGAAGAATATCGTGCTGGCCTCGGGCTCGTACTCGAAAACACTCGGTCTGGACATCACCGGGCGGGTTATCACGTCGGATCAGGCGCTTAACATGAATGAAGTGCCCGGTTCCGTCATCATTCTCGGCGGAGGTGTGATCGGCGTCGAGTTCGCTTCGATCTGGGCATCATACGGCGCCGAAGTGACGATTATCGAGGCGCTTCCGCACCTCGCTCCGAATGAAGACGAAGCCGTTTCGAAGATGCTGGAACGTTCCTTCCGCAAGCGGGGCATCAAATTCGTCACCAAGACCATGTTCGACCGCGTGGAGCAGACGGAGGCGGGAGTAACCGTCTTTACGCAGAACGGCAAGGGCTACGTTGCCGACTACCTGCTCGTCGCCACCGGTCGGGGTCCGGCCACCGCCAATCTCGGGTACGAAGAACAAGGTATTGCCATGGATCGCGGCTTCGTCCTCACCGACGAACGGCTGCGTACCAACGTGCCCGGAATCTACGCCGTCGGCGACATCGTGCCCGGGCTGCAGCTCGCGCACCGCGGCTTCTTGCAGGGCATCTTCGTCGCGGAAGAAATCGCAGGGCTCAATCCACGGCCCATTAACGAGAACTACATCCCGAGAGTGACCTTCTGCAACCCCGAGATCGCATCGGTGGGCTTGAATCAGGCCAAGGCGGAAGAGGTCTACGGCAAGGACAATGTTGAAACCGTCGAGTTCAACCTCGCGGGCAACGGCAAGTCGCAGATGCTCGGCACGCAGGGCTTCGTCAAACTCGTGCGTGAGAAGAAGGGACCGATCGTCGGTTTCCACGCCATCGGTGCCCGTATGGGCGAACAAATCGGTGAGGGCGAACTCATGGTGGCATGGGAAGCCAGCCCCGAGGACTTCGATAGCCTGATCCACGCACATCCATCCCAGAACGAATCCATCGGCGAGGCCGTATTGGCTCTAGCCGGAAAACCGCTCCACACCCACAACTGAGAAGAGGAATGATGTCCGAACCAATTAAAATGCCCGCACTCGGCGAGTCCGTCACAAGCGGAACCGTCACAACGTGGCTGAAGAACGTGGGAGATGCCGTTTCTCTCGACGAACCCGTCCTGGAAGTGTCGACCGATAAGGTTGACTCCGAGGTTCCGGCGCCCGTCGAAGGCATCCTGGAGCAGATCCTCGTCCAAGAGGATGAGGAAGTGGAAGTCGGGACCGTTCTCGGCTATATCGGCGACGGATCCGGTTCCGCGCCGGCCGAGGCTGCTCCAGCGGCCGCAACGCCGGCACCGCCGCAGGTGCCTGCCGTACCCGCGCCCGTGACAGAAGCTCCCGTTCCCGCGGCTCCCCCGGCATCGGCGGCAGGTGCGGCCACCGGATCCGCAGTCACAATGCCGGCACTTGGAGAGTCGGTAACGGAGGGCACCGTCACCACCTGGCTCAAGCAGGTCGGCGACGCGGTTGAGGTGGACGAGCCGCTTCTCGAGGTGTCGACGGATAAGGTCGATAGCGAGGTTCCCTCGCCCGCTTCCGGCGTTCTCCAGCAAATTCTCGTACAGGAAGACGAATCGGTCGCCGTCGGAACCGTGCTGGCATACGTCGGCGAGGGCGTGATTCCTTCCGCCGCCGAAGCCACCGCCGCACCGGCACCCGCTCCGCAGACCCCGCCCGCAGCGCCTGCTCCAGCGGCTGCCGCTCCTGCCCCAGCTCCGGTTCCCGCAGTGGAACCCGTTGCCCCACGCGAGGCTGCCGCTCCCGTAGCCGTGGATTCCGAGCCTTCAGGGTATGTGACGCCCATTGTCCGTAAACTCGCCCGGGAATTGGGCGTTGATCTATCCGCCGTGACCGGCACCGGTGTCGGAGGGAGAATCCGCCGCCAGGATGTCGAAGACGCGGCGAAGGCGGCACAGGAAGCAGCTGCGGCAGCGGCCGCCGCTGCCGCTCCGGCTCCTGCGGCCAGTGCAGCTCCTTCCTCCGCCAAGCCCGCGCAGGAGGACGCGGCCGGCCTGCGTGGAACCACGCAAAAGATGCCTCACCTGCGCCAGGTCATCGCCAAGCGCATGGTTGAGTCACTGCAAGTGTCCGCCCAACTGACCACCGTCGTTGAGGCCGATGTGACGCGGATTGTCGCCTTGCGCGGAGCGAAGAAGGACGAGTTCTTGGCTAAAGAGGGCACGAAGCTGACCTTCCTCCCCTTCTTTGTCAAGGCTGCCATTGACACGTTGAAGTCGCATCCGAAGCTCAACGCCACCATCGATGGCAAGCAGGTCACGTACTTCGATCACGAGCATATCGGGATTGCGGTGGACGCTCCCAAGGGGCTGACCGTTCCGGTGATCAAGAACGCCGGCGATCTCAATATCGCAGGCATCGCCAAGGCGATCAACGATCTGGCGGCACGCACCCGCAATAACACCATCAAGCCGGACGAGCTCTCCGGGTCGACCTTCACCATCACGAACACCGGTTCTACCGGCGCGCTGTTCGACACACCGATTATCAACCAGCCGGAAGTCGCGATCTTGGGCATCGGCGGCATTGTGAAGCGCCCTGCCGTCGTGCGTGACGCCGATGGCAATGAAGTGATCGGGCTGCGTTCCATGGTGTATCTGGCTCTGAGCTACGATCACCGGCTCGTTGACGGCGCGGATGCCGGACGGTATCTGAAGGATCTCAAGGCACGCCTAGAAGCCGGCGACTTCGAGGCCGACTTGGGTATCTGAGAGGCAGACTCGGGTATCTGAGAGGCAGACTCGGGTATCTGAGAGGCAGACTCGGGTATCTGAGAGGCAGACTCGGGTATCTGAGAGGCAGACTCGGGTATCTGCGATCGATTGATCGGGGTACCTGAGATTGTTTCGCGGCGGGGCATATGAGCCGGCCGGAGCATGTGGGGCGCACCCTCGGGGTGCGCCCCACTTTCTATCTGATAGCACCGCTGCGAGGAAGCACGGCAGCGCCTTGCGGGTAGGTGGCCCGGCCGCAGCCCGGCCACCTACCCGCCTGCAGCTCTGTCAGCCCCGCAGGTAGCCGCGTCGGTGGCCCACCTACGCGTCGAAAGCCCGTCTCTGCGGTACCCGCCCGCAGACACCGCAGGCCGCAGGGCACGGGATGATTCCGGGGCCAACCCGCTCACTATCAGTTGGCAACCGT
>SUUB01000012.1:0-39013 GCA_015062745.1 Actinomycetaceae bacterium | reverse complement strand
CCGCTCACTATCAGTTGGCAACCGTGACCGGCAAGCGACTGTCTCGTTCACCGATGACTCAGCCCCTAGATGGTCACCATCACGTGACTGATCGGGTCATCGCCGACTCACGTTGTTCATACACTCCGCGGTGCTCTCGATCCGCCAGGGTGCGGGAGCAAGCTCCCAACGAGTACAGCGCTGTGCGAGCGGTCCGATCACCTCCCCGGTGCTGAGCTGGAGTTCTTGCTGAACGGTGTATACCTCCCACGTGTGCGGCGCTACCACGTCCACCCCCAGCACTTCGGTGTTCAGCACCGCCACACTTCCCCGTATTTCCCTCAGTAAGGCCGTATCGGCGGCCCGTGCGGGACTTCCATCCGATGTCAGCTCCGCCAAAGCAGCGGCGTCATCGGCCATCAATGCGTGATCGCGTCGACTCTGCAGGTCCCGCGCAACTGCGGTGGCCTCCAGCGCATCGGGTACCGCAGAGCTCTCCAGTACGGACAACGATTCGTCTGCCGACGGCGTCGACGATCCCCACAGCACCTGCGCCAAGGCGATCCCGACACCCAGCGCCGCTATTCCCGCATACCACTGCCTCATGGCTACAGTTCACCAGCTGTTCCCATCCCCTGCAGCGGTTATCCACAGAACCACGGCGGCCTAACCCTGCGTACCTCTGTGCAGCCGTCACCCGTGGAATCGGGCAGTAATCGGATCGGCGTGCAGCAAGAATCTGCCGCGCAAGGATCATCCGCCGCACCCCGATAACATCGGATGACACGGAGTCAAGCAATAGTCCACCGCGCGTGGATCATCGCCGCGCCGTCAACTCGGAGGCGCACAATCCCCGTGACGGCGCAACCCCGGGTGTAGGGCGGCACGGGGCGGGGTCAAAATGGGCGCCCATCGCCTCTACTCGGCGCAGCGCAGGGCTCGGGTCGCTGACGTTGCCGCCCGGCTGGAGCCTTGTTCGGATTCCGCTCCTGTTTCTATCCCGGGATAATGTCAACTAGAATTTCTTGCGTTCGCAGGTGAAAGGACAGACATGGCGAAGGACTCAGGCCGCACGAAGCCAAAGAAGAAGCACTGGTGGAACTACCTTGGTGACGCATACCGGATTACGAAGCGTTCCTACTCGTGGACACCGTGGGCGCTACTCGCCGGATTCGCCATCGGCCTAGCGGTAGGTATTGTCCCGAGCATTCTGACCGGTCGTTGGCTGAGCTGGATGCTGATCGGGATCATGCTTGCACTACTCCTGCCGATGATCACCCTCACTCGGCTGGTGCGCCGCGCAAGCTACGCCCAGATTGACGGCATGCCGGGTGCCGCTTCCGCCGTGCTGGACAACATCAAACGTGGCTGGGATATTTCCACAGAACCGGTTCGAGTCAACGCCCGCACGCAGGATATGGTCTTCCGGGCCATCGGCCGCCCCGGCATCGTGCTGATTGCGGAGGGACCCAAAGGGCGAGTCGGCAAACTCATCGACGAGGAACGGCGTGCCATTCGCCGCGTTGCACCCAATGCTCCCGTTCACACCGTTTTCATCGGGCACGACGACGGTCAGACCGAACTGATCGATCTTGAAAAGTCCATGCGACGCCTTCCAAAGACCATTTCAAACGAGGAAGTCGCCGCCCTTGCTCGCCGCCTGGAGGCGATCAAGACGAATACGCTGCCGATTCCGAAGGGAATTGATCCCATGAAGGCACGCCCCGATCGTCGTGCCCTACGCGGCAAGTAACGCCGTACCCCTACGCGGCATGTAGCACTGCCGCAGCCCGGCACAGCCCGGCGCTGATTCATGAGACGTTCACGTCATCGACCGGGCCGGTGAGGTAGAACGGGTGAAGTAACAGGTACAGCTGTCCAGCATGAACACGGCTGCCCAGCGCGCAGACAGAAGGAGACGGGATGTTCACACGTGCGGAAGAGGCCATCGCCTACACCAGGGAACAGGGCGTCAGGTTCATCGATATCAGGTTCTGTGACCTGCCCGGTATCATGCAGCATTTCACCATTCCCGTCGATACCTTCAAAGACGACGTCTTCACCGAAGGTTTGATGTTCGATGGCTCCTCCATTCGTGGCTTCCAAGCAATCCACGAATCGGATATGAAGCTCATTCCGGATGTCTCCTCCGCCTTCATTGATCCCTTCCGCACCGAGAAGACTCTGGTTATGAACTTCTCGATCGTTGACCCATTCACCGACGAGTCGTATCGCCGCGATCCGCGCAATATTGCGCGGCATGCCGAAGAGTATCTGAAATCAACCGGTATCGCCGACACCGTGTTCTTCGGCGCGGAAGCCGAGTTCTACCTCTTTGACGATATCCGTTTCGAGTCGACGGTGCATTCGTCGTCGTACCGGCTGGATTCGGAGGCGGGTTGGTGGAATACCAACCGTGAGGAAGAGGGGGGAAATCTCGGCTATAAAACACGCTTGAAGGGCGGGTACTTCCCCGTCTCCCCGAATGACCATTTCTGTGACTTGCGCGATGCCATCAGTATCAACTTGGCGAAGGTCGGACTGCAGGTCGAACGTGCCCACCACGAGGTTGGAACCGGCGGCCAGCAGGAGATCAATTACACCTTCGATACTCTGCTCGCTGCCGCCGACGACGTCATGAAGTTCAAGTACGTTGTGAAGAATACGGCGTGGCAGGCCGGTAAAACCGCAACCTTCATGCCCAAGCCCCTGTTTGGAGACAATGGTTCCGGAATGCACTGCCATCAGTCGCTCTGGAAGGACGGTAAGCCACTATTCGCCGATGAACGCGGATACGGCGGACTCTCCGACCTAGCTCGTTGGTATATCGGCGGGCTACTCGAACATGCGCCGTCGCTCCTCGCAATCACGAATCCGTCCGTGAATTCCTTCCACCGCCTGGTGCCCGGCTTCGAAGCGCCGGTGAACCTGGTCTACTCCGCCCGCAATCGCTCCGCTTGCATTCGTATCCCCGTCACCGGAACCTCACCCAAGAGCAAACGCATTGAGTATCGTGTTCCGGATCCCGCCGCCAATCCGTATCTTGCCTTTGCCGCGCAACTCATGGCCGGCCTTGATGGTATCCGGCATCGGACCGAACCAGCCGAGCCTATTGACAAGGATCTTTACGAACTTCCGCCCGAGGAGCATGCGCAGATTGCCCAACTCCCCGAGTCCTTCGAAGATGCCCTGCGTGCTCTCGATGCCGACCACGATTATCTGCTGGAGGGCGACGTGTTCACCGAGGACATGATCCAAACCTGGATCGAGTACAAGATGAACAACGAGATCGCACCCCTGCGGCAACGGCCGCACCCGTACGAATTCGCGCTGTATTACGACATCTGAGCACCGACCGCGCGGTTGCGACTCCTGCAGTTCGGCGCGGTTGCCCGCTTGCCAGATGGCGCTCTAACCTGCCCGTATGCCCACATTATGCACGCGTGTACATAGTGATACATGTTCGGGGTAGATTGTTCCGGTCCGGGTTGAATCGCAGTGCCGTTAGAGCGCACAAGGCGCAGGCAACACGGTGGGAGGACCGATATCGCTTCAGTTCGGACCGAAGGGTTGCCCAGCCGACCGGATCGGTATGTATGAGTGGAGGTCCAATGCCCAGGAGGCGAATGGCAGTATCCGTGCTGGCGATTATCTGCGCGCTGGCGCTGACCGCCTGTCGATCGGCGGACGACGTCATCTCCGAGTACAACGCCAAACAGGGCCTACCAGGGTATTCGGACAGTTACGACACCTCCACCGTGGGCGCAGATCCCGATGTCGTTGCATTGGTACCGGACGCGGTTGCGGCGGACGGCAAGCTGACCATCGGTTCTAATCTGTACTGGGCACCGGCGGAATTCCAGATCAACGGCCAGCCCACCGGGTACGAGATCGACATGATGAAGGCGGTCGCGGCCCGGATGGGACTGGAGCTCGATGTGAAGAATGCCGAATTCGACTCGATTATGCCGGGTATCCCCACGAAGTATGAGGTCGGCGCTTCCTCTTTCACCATCACCGCAGAACGCGAAGTGAACTTCAATATGATCCAGTTCTATACGGTGGGAGTCTCTTGGGCGGTGCAGGCGGGAAATCCCACCGAATTCGATTCCGCAGATATCTGTGGACGCACGATCGGTGTGCAGACGGGCACAACGGAAGACGAAGAAGTAGCAGCGCTTGCAGAGCAGTGCGCGGAGAAACCCAATATCCAGCGCTACGACAGCCAGGATGCCGTCACCCAGGCACTGGTTGGTGGCAAGATCGAAGCGATGTCCGCGGACTCGTCTGTGGTGGATTACGCCTTACAACGCACCAACGGTGCTCTTGAATTGCAGGGAGATATCACCGGGACGGCACCACAGGGCGTCGTCGTCGCGAAGGATGATCCCGAAATGACAGCCGCGGTGCAGGCAGCACTCCAGTCGCTTATGGACGACGGGACGTTGGAAGAAATCTTCGCCACCTGGGGTATCACCGAAAACGTGGCAACCGAAGCGCTAGTGAATCCGGTGAAATGATGGCCGATGTAAACAACGCATACGAGGCGGACAACGAATCCGCTCGCTCCACTCCCGAAGGCGAACAGCCGACGGCGACGACGAACCCCCAGCTCATCCGTGCGATTCCGGTTCCCCACTACGGCCGCTGGATCGCCGTCGGCGTGCTTGCGATCCTCGCTGCCATGGCCATTCACGGGCTGGTGACGAACAAGAACTTCAACTGGGACCTGGTTCTTCCCATGCTATTCACCCGTGAAATAGCCAATGCGATCAAGTGGACGCTTCTTCTGACCGTGGCCGCAATGGCCATCGGCATCGTCCTCGCCATCATCCTCGCCATTATGCGGCGTTCGGATAACCCCGTGATGCGAGCGGTGGCAACGTTCTACATCTGGTTCTTCCGCGGAACTCCGATTTACACCCAGCTGATTTTCTGGGGTCTGATCGGCGTGCTCTATCCGCGTCTCTCACTCGGCATCCCCTTCGGACCCGAGTTCTTCAGTTTCCGCACCTACGATGTTTTCACCGCCGCCGTCGCCGCGATTCTCGGGCTCGGGCTGAACGAGGCCGCCTATCTCTCGGAGATCATGCGCTCCGGGCTCGCATCCGTGGACAAAGGGCAAGAAGAGGCGGCTCAAGCGCTGGGGATGAAGCCAAGCACTATTCTCTACCGCATCGTGCTACCGCAGGCGATGCGCGTTATTGTGCCGCCCACGGGCAACGAGACCATCTCCATGCTGAAGACCACATCGCTGGTAACCGCGGTGCCCTTCACCTTGGAGTTGACCAAAGTCGCCACCGACTACGGCTCGCAGACGCTGCTTCCGATTCCTTTCCTTGTGGTTGCCGGCCTGTGGTATCTGGTCATCACCTCGATTCTCATGTTCTTCCAGTCGAAGATCGAGGCCTACTACGGACGCGGGAACAGCGACACCAGCGTCCGCCTCTCGCGGCGCCGCAAGAACCGGCAGCGCAGCGCACGGCAAGCAGCCATCAACGCCGCGCAGACGACACCGGCGGAGAATGCCGCCGAATGGACCCCGTAGAACAGGAATTGATATGGCGATGGTTGAGGTGCACGATGTGCACAAGTTCTACGGAGATCTGCACGTTCTACGCGGTGTGACGTTAAGCGTGCAGCGTGGAGAGGTCTGCACGATTCTCGGCCCTTCCGGTTCGGGAAAATCTACGCTGCTGCGCTGCGTGAATGTTCTAGAGGAAATCCAGGCAGGTTCAATCACCGTGGATGGCACGCTTATGGGTTTCCGGGAGGACGCCCGGGGACGCCTTCATGAACTGCGACCGAAGGAGCTCGCGCGGCAACGTGCCCATATCGGCATGGTCTTTCAACGTTTCAACCTATTCCCGCATATGACCGCCGTTCAGAACGTCATGGCCGCACCGATACGAGTCAACGGCCTGCCGCGGGACCTCGCCTTCGATAAGGCGCTCGCGCTGCTCGACCTGGTTGGCCTAGCCGAGCGCGCAGATCACTACCCGGCACAGCTCTCCGGCGGGCAACAACAACGCGTTGCGATCGCACGCGCCATGGCAATGGAACCGGACCTTATGCTGTTCGACGAGCCCACCTCGGCCCTTGACCCGGAACTGGTCGGCGAAGTGCTCGCTGTTATGCAGGACCTGGCCGCATCAGGGATGACGATGATGGTGGTCACGCACGAGATGGGTTTTGCCCGCGAAGTCTCCGACACCGTGGTTTTCATGGATGAGGGAACCATTGTGGAATCCGGTCGGCCCGACGACGTCTTCGACGCGCCTCGCCATCCGCGCACGCGCGAATTCCTAGACAAAGTGCTCGACCACTAGGGCTGATCAATCACACCGTCTCTCCCATCCAAGAAAGCGCTCGATACCCGGTATCAAGGCTGCCTTCCGCCACACACATGCCCGTATTGTCAAGGTGCCCGTCGATGTAATGTTTCCAGGTCAGACCCGCCACCCGCATACCACACCACCAGGACAGCATGGAACCGTGTGAAAAAATGGCCACGTTGCTGGCTTCCGTGCTCTCGATCTCCCGCACGACGGCGTCGAAACGCATCAAGGCTTGCCGCCCGGTGATCGTTCCTCCCATCGGTTCATCCATGGAATCGGTGAACCAACGCTCAATGGTGGAGAGGTAGCCGCGGTACGCCGCTTCGTCGTTGCCACCCTCCCAGATACCGGCCTCAATCTCCCGTAATCCCTCGCGCTGCACCGGGACAAGGCCCCGGTTCGCTGCCAACGGTGCGGCGGTCTGATGCGTACGGATCAAGCTCGAGACCCAAATTGCGTCAACGGTCTCTCCGGCCAGACGCTCAACGATCCCCACGGCCTGCTCTCGGCCGCGTTCCGTCAAATTCGCCCCCGGATAATCGGTATCAATCGTATGGCTGGCATTCATCTCCGTTTGCCCATGCCGGATCAGGTAAAGGCGCATTGTTCTCCTTTGATCACACCATCTGCCGCATAGTCTGCCATAAAACTCAGCTGGTGAGTGCACTCGGATTGCCGTAAAAGACTCGCTCCACCACCGCTCGGCATCGCCTCGCCAGGCGCAAATAGCTCTCCTCCACCTCATGACGCGAGGTTGCGTCCCATCCGAGCAGGGCCGTGACTACCGCTAGTTCATCGGAATCATGAGGCAGAGCACTAATCTTCGTCGTTGACGACTTACCCGTCCCCAGAAAGTTCACATCGCGCAGCTGGGAGGCGAAGCTCCACGCCTCGCGTAGCATTTCCTCGTCGGCGTCGGAGAGTATGCCCACTCGTGCGGCGCCGGCAAGTGCCCCCAAGGTCGAGGTACACCGAAGATCCTCGTACTGGCCTGCATACCGCAGTTGCAGCAACTGCGCGGTCCATTCAACATCCGACAATCCCCCGCGTCCCAGCTTGAGGTGATGCTGCGGATCGACGCCGCGCGGAATACGTTCCATCTCCACACGCGCCTTCATCAGCCGGATCTCACGTATCTGGGCTTGGCTGATACCACCCGCAGGGTAACGATACGCATCGATCAGGGCCAAGAAGCGCTCCCCCAGCTCACGATCACCTGCGCCGTAACGAGCCCGCAAAAGCGCCTGAATCTCCCACGTCTGGGCCCAGCGGTCGTAATACTCCGCGTAGGAGTCCAAACTGCGCGACAACGCTCCGTTGCGCCCTTCCGGGCGCAGATCGGCATCAACCGCAAGAGGAGGTTCGCTCCCGGTTTCCGCGAGTAGGCGGCGCGTCTGAACCGCGACTTCCACGGCGAGGCGCTGCGCGCGCTGCGGATCCGCATCAGCGAGTGGCTCATGCACGAAAAGAACATCGGCATCGGAGATGTAGCCCATTTCCTCGCCGCCCATACGGCCCATGGCAACAACCAGGTAGCGCGAGAGCGCCTCTGGTTCATTCAAGCGTTCCTGCGCAGCCTGAATTCCAGCACGGAGTCCTGCTTCGAGCGCGACGTCGGCCGCATGGGAGATCGCTTCGCGGCATTCGGATGGATCGATTACCCGCAGGGTCTGTGCCAGACCGACGCGCAGTAATTCACGACGCCGCAGATACCTGCCGGCTTGCGCAATGGCCGTGGGATCACTGCGCCGAGAGAGCATGGAAGCGAGCTCGGCGTTGAGCTCATCACGGCTACGCGGATGAAGATCCGCCACGTGTTCCAACCAGCCAATGGACTCCGCGAGGTTGGGGATTTGCGTGGCAACATAGCGCGATGACGACAGTACATAGCACAGACGTTGCGCCGCGGCACCCCCGTCACGCAAGGTGCGCATGTACCACGAGGTCCGCCCCATTTTCTCCGACAGCAACCGGAATGCCAGCAGCCCGGCGTCGGGTTCCGGGCCTTCGGTGAACCAGCCGAGCATAACGGGCAATAGTTGACGTTGAATCGCCGCATAGCGTGACACCCCGGAAGTCAGGGCATCGATATGCCGCAGTGCTCCACGCGGGTCCCGGTACCCGATGGCGGCAAGGCGTGCCTCGGCCGCCTCGGCACGCAGAGAAATATCGTCGGGCGAAAGCCTGGCAGCCTCGGGTAAGAGCGGCCGGTAGTAGATTTCCTGATGAAGGGACCGCACTTCTCTTCGGGTGTGTTGCCACGCCTTCTCAAGATCTTCACCCGTTGCAATGCCCCCGCAATGCATTGCTCGAGCAACCCGGCGCAGATCCGCCGCGCCGGCCGGAAGCAGATGAGACCGACGAAGGTGCTGCAACTGGATCCGGTGTTCCAGCACGCGCAACAAGCGGTAGTCGGCGTCGAGTTTGGCTGCATCGCTGCGGGAGACGTAGCCTCCGTCGCGCAGAGCCGTCAAAGCGGCGAGGGTGGCGCGTACTCGCAGTGTTTCGTCGGTACGGCCATGCACGAGTTGCAGAAGCTGAACCGTGAATTCCACATCGCGCAGTCCGCCCTTCCCCAGTTTGATCTGGCGCCCCTCCTCTCGCGCGGGTACATGCTCTTCCACCCGTTTGCGCATGGCCCGCGAATCCTCGACGAAGTTCTCTCGGCCGGCGGCGGTCCACACCAGGGGCCAGAGGGTTTCGAGGTAGGCCGCTCCCAGCTCCTGATCGCCAGCTATCGGCCGTGCTTTCAGTAGCGCCTGAAACTCCCATCCTTGAGCCCACCGCCGGTAATAAGCGACGTGGGAATCGAGCGTGCGCACAAGCGGCCCGTCCTTGCCCTCCGGGCGCAAAGTGGCATCGAGGATCCACAGTGCGGGTTCGCCACCGGGAGCGGCAACCGCTCTCCCTACGAAAGACGCAAGTTTCGTGCCGAGTGCGACGGCCTCTTCCTCGGTGGTCTCCTCATCGAGTGCGCGAACCACGTACACCACATCAACATCCGATATGTAGTTCAGTTCCCGAGCACCCGTTTTGCCCAGCGAAATAATGGCCAGGCCAACGTGTTCTGATCCCGGAGTTTCGGCTCGGGCCAGTGCAAGGGCCGCCTCCAGCGCGCCACCGACGATATCGGCGATCGCCTCCCCCACCGGTCCAACCGCCGCAAGCGGGTCGGCGCAGGTTAGATCTGCTGCTGCAATGGCAACGATTCGCGAGAAATAGTGGGAGCGCAGGGCGTTGATCCCCGCCGCGCCCCGCAAGCGGGCACGGGGAAAGCCGTCCTGTTCGTCGGCGTCAACCGCGCGTAAAGCCCGCGCACGCTCGACGGTGAGTCCCGGAGAAGGAATTTCCTGTCCACCGATGTCGTCCTCCATTCCGGCGGCGGGCGCGGCGCCGTCGTCGGTATCCAGCGATGCGAGAACACGGGGATGCGCAATCAGAAAATCTCCCAAAGCGCTAGACATCCCCAGCACGGCAAGGAGCCGCATACGCCGTTCCGGGTCCATCACTATCTCCCGCAGCAACGCATGGCTACCCGGATGGGCCGCAGTCACCCCGTCGTCGTTACCGCACGCCTCCGCCAAACGGATCAGTGCCAGCAGGCAGGCATCCGGGTCAGCAACAGATGCGAAGTCACCAAGAATCTGCCCTAAGCCGTCACGGGAGGAATCCGGTACGGAACCGAACAGCCCTGCCAACGCGGGATCATCTAACAGTCGAGTGGCCCGGGCCGGATCCGTGAAACCCGCCCGGCGTAAGCGAGCCCTCAAGCTTTCCTGGCGCATCGGAGCTGATCTCTTACCGCACGCCGTCAGTACGTCGCAAGGAAACGACGGCGTTCAATCGGAGTGACCTGGTGCCGGTACTCACGCCACTCGTGCCGCTTATCACGAATGAAGTAGTCGAAGGCGTCCTCTCCGAGTGTCTCCGCAACAAGCTCGGATGTTTGCAGCAGAGACACCGCATTGTTCAGAGATTCCGGCAATGACTCGATGCCGCTGGCCTGGCGTTCCATGTCGCTCATAAGAAACACATCGGAATCTTCGGGTTCGGGGAGCTCATAGTCGCCCTCGATGCCGGCCAGTCCCGCGCGTAGCAGTACCGCGAACGCCAGGTACGGATTAGCCGCCGAATCCACTGCCCGGTATTCCAGCCGTGCGGCCGCCTGTTTCTCCGGCTTGTATGCCGGCAGGCGAATGAGTGCGGACTGGTTATTCGGCCCCCAACACACGTACGAGGGCGCTTCACCGCCGCCCCACAGCCTTTTGTAGGAGTTCACGTGCTGATTCGTGACCGCGGTGATCTCCCGGGCGTGCCGCAGCAAACCCGCCAGGAACTGCTGCCCCGTGGTGGAGAGGCCGTAGCGGCCACCCGGATCGTAAAAGACGTTGCGCTCCCCCTCGAACAGGGACAAATGGGTGTGCATGCCATTGCCCGGCTGACCGATAAGTGGCTTGGGCATGAAGGAGGCCTGAACATGCTGGGCGAGGGCCACCTCTTCGATCACCACTTTGAAGGTCATGAGGTTATCCGCCATTGTCAGGGCATCGGAGTAGCGCAGATCGATTTCGTTCTGCCCCGGTCCGTTCTCGTGGTGCGAGAACTCAACCGAGATACCCATCTCCTCCAGATTCAAAATGGCGTCGCGCCGGAAGTCATGCGCGGTGGAACGCGATACATGGTCGAAATAGGATCCCGAGTCGATGGGAACCGGTTCTTTGAACGGATCCGTTTCCGGGCGGAAGAGGTAGAACTCGACCTCGGGGTGCACGTAGAAGGTGAATCCCATGTCGGCCGCCTTGGCGAGCGCACGCTTCAAAATGGATCGCGGGTCGGAGCGGGCCGGCTCGTCGTCGCGCGTCATAATGTCGCAGAACATGCGTGCAACAGGATGGTCGTTATGCCAGGGCAGCAGCTGGAAGGTGGAGGCATCGGGGCGCGCGAGCATATCGGATTCATACACGCGGGTCAGGCCTTGAATCGACGACCCGTCAAAACCGATCCCCTCCTCGAAGGCCTCCTCAAGTTCGGCGGGAGCAACCGCGACCGACTTCAGTTTGCCGACGACATCCGTGAACCACAGCCGCACGAAGCGTACGCCGCGTTCTTCGATCGCACGCAGCACGTATTCCTGTTGACGGTCCATAACTCTCCTTGTAACGAACTGTCCCCATTGTGCCACTGCGCGCGACGACGACGGCGGTTATGCCGCGTGCCGCGTCGAAGCTGGAGGTGCGAGCCGCCGATCCCGTTCAGCTTAAGCGAATCCCAGCGGCGGATCCCCGCCGGCCCACAGGTCTACTCCGTCACTCCACCAAGGCATATCTCATGCGAAAGCCTCTCCAACCGGTTGTGAGGCGCGCTCCGGCGCAGTAAACGGCCGGGGCTAGATCCAGTTGGAGGGCACCCTCCCCCAGCCCTCGGTTATGTCGTCAAGCGGAGAATCGGCGTCGCTGGCAGCAGTATCCGCATGCGTGCGAGCGTTGATCAACTCAATGAAGTCTGCCACTTCCTGCCATGTCTGAAACGCCACACTGGAACGCTGCGCCCACGGCAGTAGGGTCTCAATGCTGTTCGCCGCCGGCACACCGGCCGCACGTCCGAGCCGTTCCAGGCTCTGCGCCCACTCCCGCACACAACTGAGCACAAGCGCCCAGGCAGCCAGTTTTGCCAACCGCTCGACACTGGCACCGCGCTCCGGGGGAGCCTCGACCAGGAACCGGCGAAAGCCGGCCGTTTGGTCGCGCGCCACGACGCCGTAAGCGGTGCGTACCCCGTAGCCGCGCACCGTGAACAGGCCCATAATCGTCACCAATGCGCTCACCGCAAGCCAATACGGCCGCAACGCACCCAGTGCTGCCAGGACGAAGGTGAATACGAGCGCGAGCCCACCGCTGACCAGTTCGATCGCACCGACGGTTCCCAAATGCTCATGACGGCTGGCGAACCAGGCTCGCCGATCAGTGACCTCGCGGCGCACCCGTGCGGCGATCTGCGTTCCGGCCGAGACCCGTAAGCCTGAGACCCGCGCGGTGGGTTCTCCCAACAATGGAATGCCTGCCGTTTCCAACTCATTACGGAAAAGCCGGGCGTTGAAAGGGTGTGTGCGGGCGTATTCCGGAGATTCGGCAGCGCCGGGGGTCGACAACAGTTCAAGAAGAGCGCGTTCCTCCGGAGAGCAGGAAGAATCGGGCGGGCGTCGGTAGACAATCATGATGGCGGGATGACCGGCTGTTAGATGCTGGTACTCCACCAGTTCGATGAAGCCTCGCACTGCTAAGTCGATGAGGATGGAGGCGCTCAGGTTAACCGTGCTGGCATCGCGAACAGCGTATGCGCCCTCCGCAATGGTCATCTCCGGCCGTTCGGCTCGCAGCGGTGGCTCCGTTCTGCGAGCACGTTGCAGGGAATGAGAGCTACCGGCAGCCGGGAACACTCCGCGCGGCAAATCGGCGAACTCCCTGTCAGGACGCAAGGCGGCCAGCAAGATAACCAGCGCAAAGACCACCAGGAAAGCACCCACCCAGAACTCTGCCGTGGTGACCCCGAGGTAGGAAAGGACGGCATTCATCAGCATTCCTTCCATTCACTCGCCCCATACGTGCCAGGTGCCCGTGCCAACGGCACCGACACCACGTGTCTCCCCATGCTACTGCCCGTCGCCTCCATTCATGTATCCGGCGCGCACGCTGTGATTTTCGCCGGCTGTCCGAAGATCGCATCGCTGTGGCTTCCGAGTCGCCCTCCCGGCTACTATGAGAAGAACCCTCAGGCCAAGGAGAGTCGATGAGTACCTCGAATGCTGCGCCCATCAGACGTGTGCGCGTTCATCACTTGCGCGAAATGAAAGAGCGCCGTGAGCCTATCACCATGTTGACCTGCTATGACGCGATCACTGCGCGGATTTTCGACGCCCAGGGCGTAGACGCCCTGCTGGTCGGTGACTCGTACGGCAACACGATGCTCGGCTACCCGTCCACCATTCCTGTGTCCTTGGAGGAGATGATGACTGCCACCGCGGCCGTGGCCCGTGGTACACAACGCGCCTTCGTCATCGCCGATATGCCTTTTGGCACGTATGAGGAGTCGCCCGCCCAAGCGGTGCGCTCGGCGGTTCGCCTCATGAAGGCCGGCGCCGAGGCCGTAAAACTCGAAGGAGGTACCCGGCAGGCCGACACGATCGCCCGCATCACCGGAGCCGGTATCCCCGTCGTCGGTCATATCGGATTTACCCCACAGTCGGAGTCCAGCCTGGGAGGACCACGGGTACAGGGGCGTACCGAGAATACGGAGACGCAACTGATCGATGACGCTGTGGCGGTCCAGGATGCCGGCGCCGTCGCCGTCGTCCTCGAAATGGTACCCGCGCGGCTTGCCGCAAAGATCACAAAGATACTGACGATTCCCACCATCGGAATCGGCGCGGGCGCCGGATGCGACGGACAGGTGTTGGTGTGGACGGACATGGCCGGAATGACATCATGGACGCCGCGGTTTTCAAAGACTTTCGGCAACGTGGGTGAAGCATTGCGCGAAGCTGCGACCAACTACTGTCGCGCGGTCAAAGAACGCCAGTTCCCGGAGGAACAACACAGTTTCTGAGCGCGGTCACGGTTGTCAGAGGCGGTTCCGCGCGTGGTCACAGTAGTGCGCTGACTGCAGTCATGGCTCCGTGACAACGCCACGCATCGCATACCGCAGCGGGCCAATCGCCTTGCGGATAACATCTGCGTCGACGTCGCCACCCGACTGCTCCGTCGTCTGGCACCTCGGGCGGGTGCGCGCTGCACATGAAGGCCATGGGTGCCCACCAGCACCTTCGGCGGCCAGTGACGCCCAGTGACGGGTGAAAGGCATAGACTTAGCCTCATGTTGGCAGATCGAGCCCCTTTGGGCACCCTTGTTCCCGGAAAACTCTCCCCTACTCGTCCTGTCCCCGCCACCATTTCGCGTCCGGAATACATGTTCCATGACGGTCCGGAAGTGGTGACAGTTTCGGATATCAAGGATGCGGAGACGATCAAGCGTATACGGGAAGCGGGCCGCATTGCTGCCGATGCGCTCTACGAGGCCGGCCGCGCAATTGCACCGGGCGTAACAACGGATGAATTGGACCGTATAGCCCACGAATACATGTGCGATCACGGCGCCTACCCTTCCTGCCTGGGCTATATGGGATTCAAGAAGTCGATCTGCACCTCCATCAACGAGGTGATATGCCACGGCATACCCGATTCGACGGTGCTATCCGAAGGTGACATCATCAACCTTGATGTCACCGCATACAAGGACGGTGTGCATGGCGACACCAACGCGATGTTCTTGGTGGGCGACGTCGACGAGGAATCGCGGCTGCTGTGCGAGCGCACGGCCACGTCGATGCTGCGAGGTATCAAAGCGGTCAAGCCCGGCCGCCAGATTAACGTCATCGGGCGGGTTATCGAATCGTACGCCAAACGCTTCCAGTACGGCGTCGTCGAGGATTTCACCGGGCACGGAGTTGGTGAGGCGTTCCATTCCGGCCTCATCGTGCCGCACTATGATGCCGCGCCGGCCTACGCCACCGTCATGGAGCCGGGCATGGTTTTCACAATTGAACCGATGCTGACGCTTGGGGATATTGCGTGGGAGCAGTGGGACGACGGATGGACCGTCGTCACGAAGGACAGAGGTCGTACAGCCCAATGGGAGCACACAATTGTTGTGACCGACGACGGAGCGGAGATTCTGACGCTCCCAAGTACCCCGGATCTCGCCCCGCACCTGTGACATCAGTGCGCGTCGCGTGCTTCGCCGCACTCGAGTTGATGGCGGCGAAGCACCCGGATCACCATCGGCGCAAAGTGCGAGCGCATAAGGCGTCTCCTTCCGTGCGCCATTTGCGGTAGTCTGCCAGTAGGACCGAAAGGAAACGTCATGGCGGCATACCCGAGCAACATTGCTCTTGGAATTGATATCGGTGGGTCGGGCATCAAGGGCGCGCCTGTTGATCTGGAGACCGGCACTTTCTTCGCCCCGCGTCACCGCATCCCCACTCCGCAGCCGGCCACGCCCGAGGCCGTCGCGGCTACCGTTGCCGAGTTGGTGCAGCATTTCGATCCCGACGGTGAGCTGCCTGTCGGTATCGATCTGCCCGCGCCAATCATTGATGGCGTGATCCCCTCCATGGCAAACCTGGATAAGTCGTGGGCAGGTGTGAACGGGGCCGAACTCTTCGCAAACGTACTTGACCGTCCGGTTACCCTAGTGAACGACGCCGACGCGGCGGGCTACGCTGAAGTGCGCTACGGAGCCGCTGTGGGACGTTCCGGGCTGACCATCGTTCTTACACTGGGTACCGGCATCGGTTCAGCGCTGGTGGTCAATGACGTGCTGGTTCCCAACACGGAGCTGGGCCATGTGGAGCTCGACGGTTACGACGCCGAGACCCGCGCTTCATCGGCGGTATACGAGCGTGAGAATCTGAGCTACAAGCAGTGGGCGAAACGCCTGCAACGCTACCTCAGTTACCTGGAGGGGCTCTTCTTCCCATCGGTGTTCATCATTGGTGGCGGTATCAGCCGAAAGTCTGAGAAGTTCCTGCCGCTGATCGACACCCGCGCTCCCCTGATTCCCGCCCGATTGCTGAACACTGCGGGCATCGTCGGCTCGGCGCTTCTGGCCGCAGAAGCCGTGGGTCGAGCTCCGGAGACCATCACCCCACTGCCGCCTCTGCCGGAGAAGGAGAATGAGGGCGGGAAAGCGGATGAGCCTCGTCGCACGAAGGCGAAGAAGGCCGGCTCACGCAAGAAGAACACATCCAAGGCTGGCAAGCTCGCACCCAAGTCCAACAAGGGCAATAAGTCCAAGCAAAGTTCCACGTCCAAGAAGGACAAGGTCAAAAAAGCAAAGAAGAAACACAAGAAGGCGTGAAAGCAGTGATACCGCGGCGCCGGTAACACAACGTTCATTGGGACACCTGTGGCCACGCACCGCTGTGGTCTGCGCCGCCATGCGGCGAATGAGTCGGCCGATACGCCGGGTTCTGTTCCGCCCGGAAACCGGGCGTCGGCGGCCATCCATCTAGGTCACGTGTTACCACGAGACTCAAGCAGTCCACCCGCGCGCTAAACGGGACGCCTCAAACGCGCGCTGTCTGACCTTGCTCCCGGTGGGGCTTGCCGTGCCGTCGCGGTCACCCGCAACGCGGTGGTCTCTTACACCGCCGTTTCACCCTTGCCTCGGCCGCAGCCGCGGCGGTCTATTCTCTGTGGCGCTATCCCGCGGGTCGCCCCGGGTGGGCGTTACCCACCACCGTTCCCTGCGGAGCCCGGACGTTCCTCGGGGCCCGCAGGTGCCTGCGGGCCACGCGGCCGCCTGGCCGACTCATTCGCCCTGTCATCGTAGTCCACCGGAAGCCTCTCGGGAAACTGAACGGCGAGGTTCCCCTACCTGTCGATACATACGGCGTTGGCTGCAGGGCACCTGTTTCGCACGCCATACGGTTCGCTGGTTACGGGCACCTGTCAGCTCACGTTGCGCCGCCCCGTATACCCGCCGACTCAGCGCGTCGACTTGGCGCGCCCTAGTTCGGTACGCGCCCTAGTTCGGCAAACGGACGATAATGCAGTCGTAGTCCTCCGACAGATAGATCTCATCTTCCGGTGCCGACTTGATCTGCGCTACTTCCACCGGTGAGAGCGTGATGCCCGCTCCGGTCTGCCCGTTGGGTCGCATCCCGAGCACCGCGTAGCCGCCGGTGGCCCGTGCCCGTTCGTAGACGGTTTTCAGATCCTCGGCCAACGGTGTAAACAGGCGTTCACGCTCGGCCTTCAGCTTCTCCTGCTGAGCCGTAATTTCAGCAACAACATCCTCCAATTCGGCGCGCCGGGCGAGAATCTCATCCTTGAGCCGCGAAATCTCACCCCGCAGCGTCGAAACCTTCTCCTCGCTCTCCTCCAGGAAGGCAAGTGCCTCGAACTCGGTATCGGAAGCACGCACCAGAATCTCTCGCAGTCCGGCGATCTCTGCCTGCAGCGCTACCAAGTCACGTGAGGTCAACCCTTCGCCGGAGTTCAGTTGCCCTTCCTTCGTCTCGATGTCTTGCTGCAGTGAGGCGCTCTTCGCCTCGGCCGCGGTCAACTCCTGCTGCGCCTGTGCCACTCGTTCCTCTGCGGCCTGCAGCTCGCGCCCCTTGGCCGCCGCGCCGTTCATCATGCCGGCCAACTCCTCGCGTAAGGGATGCTTCTTGTTGTCCCGTTCGAGGCGGGCGATCTGGGAATCCAGCTCGGCAACCTCCAGGAGCTGCCTCTGATCGGATGCGGGTGCCTGTGCCATGTTCACGACCTTAGCGAAAGGGACCAGGGATCGGTAGGAATCTCGGAAATATACATGTCATTAATATCCAGACCCGGCAGGTGCGCGGCAAGCCTCTTTGCCATAATCGGCAGCAATGGCCACTCACTTGCCCAATGCGTAGCGCAAATAAGCGAACAGCCGCCATTCCACAGATGGTCCGTTGCCGGATGATGGCGCAGATCGGCCGTCACGTACACATCCGCTCCGGCCGCGTTGGCATTGTCAAGAAGTGAATCACCCGATCCGGAGCAAATCGCCACTCGTCGTATCGGGCGTTGCAAGTCACCGCCCACGAGCACACCCGCCGGCACCTGCGGAAGCACCGCTTCGACATGCCGCGCGAACTCCTCCAACGTCAGAGTCTGTTCCAGTGTGCCTACCCCACCTATGCCGGTCTCCTCATCAAGCGGCGCCTCGATGCTCACGCCTAATAGTTCGGCGAGCGCCGCCGTGGATGCGGCGACATCGGCATTCGTATGCGCCGAGAAGAGGGCCACTCCACCGCGGATCAGCGAGGTGACCCACCGTCCCTTACCCGTCGTCGCGGCCACTGAGTGAGTACCGCGCAGATATAGCGGATGATGAGTGATGAGCATATCGACGCCGCGTTCCAAGGCTTCATCCACGGTTGCCTGTGCCGGGTCGACGGCGAAGCCTATTCGCCTCACACTGGCGGCCGGGTCACCCACCGATAGGCCGACGCGGTCCCATGCCTCGCAGGTATCGGGAGGAAATAGCGCATCCATCACCGCTACTACATCGCCAACGGTTATGGGCGCAGAGCCGGACTCAGTCATGCAATAAGCCTACCGGCTCAAGGGCGTTTAGACAGCACTACCCCGCATATGAGCATCGCTGGCCATCACCGCAGTCGGCATTCACGGTGCCAAGCACCGCCATGCCCCTCGATCGCCCAACGCCGCCCGGCGGACGTCCCCCGACACCGCCCGCCGCCGACGCGCCAGGAATGTCGCATAACCGGGTCGGCACTGCCGATTGTTCGAGTATGCATCTTGCCCGCAGATGCGTAATCACATACAACTCGGCCGCACGAGAAATCCAGATAGCTTTGCTTGCGGCTCGACTCACCGCCCAGTAACATGAAAGATGTCACGCATACCGGGTAACAAAGGAGGCACGGTGTCTGTTCGTCTCGCGTTGCTGTCGCTACTTATTGAAGAGCCACGCGGCGTCTACCAGCTGCGCCAGCTCTTTGAGGAGCGCACCACGTGGAATATCAATATTGGCCAGGTATACCAGACCATGCAGCGTTTGGAACGTGACGGCCTCGTCGAGCATGCCGGCGGCGAAGGCCGTGCCGAATTGTTCCGGATCAGCGACGCAGGGTACGAGGAACTACAGCGTTGGTGGGATACACCGACAACCGTCGATCGCTCGGAACGCGACGATCTAGTGATGAAGGTGGCTCTGGCTGTAACCATTCCCGGGATTAACGTGCAAAAGCTTATTCAACAGCAACGCAATGCCACGTTGTCAGAGCTACGAGATGTCACCCGCCTTAAGCGCACCGATGACGACCCCACCTGGCAGTTCGTCTTAGACCGCCGCATTTTCGATCTCGAGGCCGAAGCGCGGTGGCTCGACCACATCGAGGGTGCCGCCGTGGCCGCAGCCGCTCGCCGAGCGCCGCTCGCCGACGCTTCTCACGCCGAGGTCGACAACGCCGAGGCAGGCATTCCAACCCCTGCGGGTCGAAACCGCTGAACATGACCGGTCGCGACTCTTCCGCTCCGGTGTTGCGCCTCGAGCATGTCACACGCACCTTCGGCAGTGGGGTCACCACGGTCGTGGCCATTGACGATGTCAACCTAACCGTGTCGCGCGGGGAACTCGTGGCGATCATGGGCCCCTCCGGTTCCGGTAAGTCCACACTCTTGAACATTTGCGGTGCCCTCGATGTTCCCGATGTGGGGACCGTTACGATTGACGGGACGAACCTCTCCACGCTCTCCGCCATCGGCCGGGCACGGCTGCGACGTCGTCGGCTCGGATACGTGTTTCAGGATTTCAATCTCATCCCCTCTCTTACCGCGATGGAGAATGTCTCGCTCCCATTGGAACTCGACCATGCTCCGCGGGCACAGGCGCGCGAGCAGGCGCGTGACGCATTGGAAGACCTGGGCGTGCTGGACCTGGCCGATCGCTTCCCCGATGACATGTCCGGAGGTCAAAGGCAACGGGTTGCAATCGCGCGCGCCGTGGTAGGAACCCGTTCATTGCTACTTGCGGACGAGCCCACCGGCGCATTGGACTCCAGCACCGGAGATGCCGTCATGTCGGTTCTGCGCGAGAGGGTTGACGACGGCGCAGCCGGAGTGCTCGTCACTCATGAGGCGCGGCTGGCGGCTTGGGCCGACCGAACCGTTTTTCTCCGCGACGGGCGCGTCACCGATGCCACGCGGTACGAGAGTTTTGAGAGCCTACTAGATCCGTCATGAGTCGCGCAGTATGGCGCCTTGCCTGGCGCGAACTGACCCGTCACCGTGCACGCAGCCTACTCGCTCTGCTACTGGTTGCTCTGCCCGTGGCGGCGATCAGCGCGCTCGGCGTTGTAAGCACGAGTCTCAACATTCTCCAGTCTCAGTTCGAGGAACACGTACAGGCCACTATCGTCTATTTCAGAGAGCCGCTCCACCAAGACCCAGAGGGGTACAGTATCAACTTGAAGGGTCGGCAACTGCCGAGCTCTGTCGATGTGCCAACGGTGGTTACGCCTCTTATTCCCAGCGAGGACATCGTCACGCTTGATGCCGACCTCACTGTCAAAGTGCGTTCTTCCACACAGGAAGTCTCCGTCACCCTACGCCAGGTGGACACCCGTGACCTCTCCGCCACCACGCCGATCACAACCGGCACGCGACCCGTCAAGGGAGAAATTGCCCTGACCGAAGAACACGCCCGCGAACTGAGTGTGCATGTGGGTGATAGCGTGCAACTCTACTACGAGAATCGATGGGCCCGCGTCACTGTCGCCGGAATTGGTAGCAATCTCTTGGCTCCCAATCAGTTGGCCGCAAACACTGATACCGGCATAGCGAGGTGGATTATCACGGGTCCGGCTCCCATTGACTGGAACACCGTCAAAGCACTCAACGAACGCGGGTTTCTTGTTGTATCCGCGTGGATAATCGCCCATCCGCCGCCGCTTTCCGAGCAGTATCCAGATATTCTCGCCGATTCGGAGGCAGGAGCCGGTGAAGATTCCTCGATCACCGACTGGCTGTGGACCGGTGGACTTATCGGTGCAGGGCTCATCGAGATGGCGCTCCTCATCACGCCTGTCTTCACGGTTTCCGCTAAGCGACAGACACGATCCATCGCCTTGGTGGCAGCAATCGGCGCTACGGCTAAGCAACAACGCCTCCTCGTGCTCCTCCAAGGCGCCATCCTGGGATGCATCGGCAGCGTCCTCGGTGTTGGCCTCGGCAGCCTTGCCGCTACCGCCTATCTTCGCCATCGTGACTATCTGCCCTCTTTGCCGTGGATCTGGCTGCTAGGCACGGCAGCACTTGGGGTATTGCTGGGGATCACCTCCGCGTGGTTCCCCGCCCGTTCTGCTGGGCAAATCAATATCATTCGAGCCCTATCCGGCCGCCGGAGCATAATCGCGCCGCACGGCCGTCGACTCTACCGGTTTGCGTTCCCGGCCTTGATCGTAATCGGCATCCTCATTCAGGTCTTCGCGGTGCGAGAAACACGTTATCTGACCTTCATCGGCGGCACGGGGCTGTTCTTTCTTGGACTCATAGGCTGCGCGCCGCATTTCATTGCACTAGCTGCCCGGATGACGTCATGGATCTCGCTGCCCATGCGCCTGGCGAGCCGCGAGGTGCAGCGTTCTTCCCATCGAACGGTACCGGCTACCGCCGCCATTCTCGGGGCAACACTGGTTGCGAGCATGACACTGGTGATCGTCACTTCGAACACGGCGCAAACCTATGCACATCAGACACGCGTCGGCCCGCAGGCCTCCATTCTCGTCGGCCCGAGCAACCTCGAGTTGGCTACCGACACCGACTACGAGCAACTGGCATCCGCCTCCGAACGCATTCAGCAGATCGTCGGGCCGTCCGTCACCGCGCCACTGTACGCGGTGGTGGATCTCACGCACATAACGTACCTCATCGCAGATGTTCCGCCGGAGCAGGAGTGCCCGCTCTACACGATCCCCAACCTCGACGAGACCCCCGGAACCGAAGAACGATATAAAGACGATCCGCGGTGCGAAAGCTTCTTCAGCAACAGTTGGTGGAGTGGCCCCGAACTCCCCAGCCCGGACGATGGGATACTTGCTCTTGTCGACGACGGAAGCTACCTGGAGGCAAGCGGCCTTCTCACTGACACGCAACTCGCACGATCACAGGAGATTCTTACCGAAGGCGGTGTCATCCTTCCCGAGCCCAATGCCATTGTTGAAGGTCACGCCACCGTGCAGTTCTGGGGCTGGGACGATTCCAGAGAGCAACAAGCACTGCTGACTGAGGCAAATCTACCTGCCGTTCATACGCTTCCGTATAACTTCCCGTACATGGTGTTGAGCCCGCAAGCGGCGGACCGATTCGGACTAACACCGGTTCAAATTGGCACACTTGTGGTACCGGAAAATCCCCCGGATGCCTTCGAAGCCGATGAAATACGCAGCACGATCCGCGCGGAATACAGCCTACTCACCGCCACGGTCTCGCAGCGACGGCCGGTTGAAGTGCTCACGCCATTCCTGGTCAGTGCCCTGATCCTTCTCATCCTGATCGGTGCTGTACTCCTTGTGCTCGCACTGGCGAGCCAGGAGACGCGCGATGACCTCGGCACCCTCGATGCGGTCGGTGCTCCGCCCACACTGCGCCGCCGCTACTCGGCCGCACAGTCCACCTTGATCGCCTTAGCGTGTAGTCCGATCGGAATTCTGGGTGGAATCTACGCGGGCGCCCTGAGTGTGCGCGCCACCGCGTCGGAGTTGCACATCCCCTGGCCACTCATTTCGCTGATCGTGCTGATGCCCCTGCTGGCGGCGTTAGCGGGTGCCCTCGCCGCACCGCGGCTCCCGCGCCTAGCCAGGCGCGGCGACTAGGCATAGTTGCGCACAGCTGCGGATGCGCGGGCGCAATGAGCTATTCGGGCAGCGCGAAGCTCTTAGTGCAGGCCGCCAACGCTGCAGGCCGCCCCTCCTCCAGAGTGGGGCGAGCGACGTACCGGGTACCGGCGGCGGAGAGCCACCGGGCGGTGTCATAACCAACGCGAACGAGCCGCCCGCGTCTGCTGCGGTGGGCCCGGCCGGATTCGAACCGACGACACCTGCGGTGTAAACGCAGTGCTCTAACCAGCTGAGCTACAGGCCCATGTCCACCCCAACCTCTATCGTGCGGTCACAGGTGGGCACTCGTCATACATTACCGCAAACCAACGGCAATCCGCACGGCGCGCTCCAGCAGATCCGCTGGAGCGCGCCGCACGGCCCGATCAGCTAGCGACGCGGCCCCTGCGCCGTGAGCCGCACACCGGTCCACGTATCGCTGACAGCCACCGTCGTGGTCGCCAGCATCCCCGCCGTTTCCGCAGCTTCCTCAATGATGTCGGCCTGGACGTGACCGACCTGCCGCGGGCCGGGCACCAGAAGCCAGCACAACGCCGCCTCTGAATCGAGGTTTGCCTTGATATCGAGGATGAGATCGGCGAGGTCATCGGCATCGCCGTCGTCGTCACGCCACCAGGCCAGTGCCCCATCGGCAATGTCTGGATAGTCCTCATCCACTAACTCACCGCCTATGGCTTCTTCAACCATTGCGCGCACGGTGGCGTCAACGTCATCGTCGTATCCGAATTCTTGGACAACACTTCCCTCGGTGAAACCCAACGATCTCATGGGAACTAGCCCACCGCATTCCCCGCGATTTCGCAAGTGGAGACACCTTCCGCGTGCCGCAATTCCGCTATGAGAAGGCACGACGTGAGCATAATGGCATACGGATCACACGCCAGAAGCGTTTAGGCAAGATAGACTTAGGCCATACCCGGGACTTTCGTCCATCATGACCGGTGGCACAGAACACACCGGGGCCAACGCCGCTGTCAACCAAGGGAGATTCCATGAGCCAGCAGACTTCACCCCTCATTAACGGTCAGCTCAGCCAGGTGCCCGATATCGACCCAGAAGAAACCAGTGAGTGGGTCGATTCAATCGATAACCTCATTGAGTCGGGGGGCGCCTTACGCGCCCGTTACATCCTGACCAGCATGGAGCAGCGAGCGCGCCAGAAGGGTGTGAACATCCCGCCGAATCTCGTCACTCCGTATATCAACACCATCCCGGTGGAAGACGAACCGTTCTATCCCGGCGACGAAACGCTTGAGCGGCAGTTTCGGCGCTGGGTTCGTTGGAACGCCGCCGTGATGGTGACCCGGGCACAGCGGCCGGGCGTGGCAGTGGGCGGTCATATCTCGTCTTTTGCGGCGCAGGCAACGCTGTACGAAGTCGGCTTCAACAACTTCTTCCGCGGCAAAGACCACCCGGGCGGTGGCGACCAGGTGTACTTCCAGGGTCATTCCTCCCCCGGCAACTATGCGCGGGCGTTCCTCGAGGGCAGGCTACGTGAGGAAGATCTCGACTCATTCCGGCAGCAGGTGTCGCGGCCCTCCGGTGGGCGTGGCCTGCCCTCCTATCCGCATCCGCACCAGATGGCTGACTTCTGGGAGTTCCCAACCGTCTCCCTGGGCATTGGCCCACTCAACGCCATCTACCAGGCCTGGTTCAACCGCTACCTCGACGAGCGTGGGATCAAAGACACCAAGAACCAGCATGTGTGGGCGTTCATGGGCGACGGCGAAATGGACGAAGCCGAATCGCGTGGACTGTTGCAAACCGCCTCTTCACAGGGCCTCGACAATCTCACCTTCGTGATCAATTGCAACCTGCAGCGCCTGGACGGTCCGGTGCGCGGTAACGGCAAGATCATTCAGGAGCTCGAAGCCTTCTTCAAGGGCGCCGGCTGGAACGTGATCAAGGTGATCTGGGGCCGCGAATGGGATCCACTTCTTCAGGCCGATAAGGACGGCGCGCTTGTCAATCTCATGAACGACACGCTCGACGGCGACTACCAGAGTTTCAAGGCGCACGACGGCGCCTACGTACGCAACGAGTTCTTCGGGCGCGATCCGCGCACGAAGGCCATGGTTGCCGACTGGAGTGACGAGCAGATCTGGTCGCTGAAGCGCGGCGGTCATGACTATCGCAAGGTATACGCGGCTTACAAGGCGGCGCTGGAGCATACCGGGCGTCCCACCGTGATCCTGGCGCATACGATCAAGGGTTACGCGCTGGGAACCAACTTCGCGGGCCGGAATTCAACGCATCAGATGAAGAAGCTGAATTCGGCCGACCTGAAACTGCTGCGCGACACCTTGCACCTGGACATCGACGACGCACAGCTGGAGGATCCTTACACGGCGCCGTACTACAAGCCGGAGCCCGATCATCCCGCCATGCAGTACATGCTGGACAAGCGCGCCGCGCTCGGAGGCTTCTTGCCGGAGCGGCGCGTCTTCTCCCAGGGCATCACTATGCCCAAGGAGAAGCATTTCAACACATTGAAGCCCGGATCGGGGAAGCAGAAAGTTGCCACCACAATGGCGCTGGTGCGCCTGGTCAAGGACCTCATCAAAGACAAGGACTTCGGCTACCGTATCGTGCCGATCATTCCCGACGAAGCCCGCACCTTCGGGCTCGAGGCACTGTTCCCCTCCGCGAAGATCTTCAACACTCTTGGCCAGCAGTACACCGCCGTGGATCATGACATGCTGCTCTCCTACAAGGAATCTGAGCAGGGGCAGTTGATGCATACCGGTATCTCGGAAGCAGGCTCGACGGCGGCATTCACCGCTGTCGGAACCTCGTATGCCACCCACGGCACGCCGATGGTGCCCTTCTACATCTACTATTCCATGTTCGGCTTCCAACGCACCGGTGATCTCTTCTGGGCGGCGGCCGACCAGATGGCGCGCGGCTTCGTCGTTGGAGCTACCGCAGGGCGAACCACCCTCACCGGCGAAGGACTGCAGCATCTTGACGGCCACTCCCCGATCCTTGCTTCCACCAACCCGAGTGCGGTGATTTACGATCCGGCCTACGCCTACGAGATCGCTCACATCTTCCGAGATGGTCTGGTTCGCATGTACGGCGACGGTTCCGATGGGCGCGATCAGAACGTGTTCTACTATCTGACCGTCTACAACGAGCCCATTCACCAACCCGCAGAACCCGAGAATGTGGATGCAGAAGGCATTCTCAAGGGGATCTATCTGCTGGACGGAATCGAGGGCGACGGGCCACGCGTCCAGTTGTTGGCCTCCGGCGTAGGCGTTCCATGGGCGCGCGAAGCCCGCCGCCTCCTCGCGGAGGACTGGGGCGTGCGAGCCGCTGTTTGGTCGGTGACGTCCTGGTATGAGCTGCGTAAGGACGGACTCGCCGCCGATCGGCACAACTTCCTGCATCCGGAAGAGCCGGCACGCACCGCATATGTGACGGAGAAACTGCGAGGCGCCGAGGGGCCTTTTGTTGCCACCTCGGACTATGATCATCAGGTACAGGACGCAATCCGCCCCTGGATCCCCGGCGCATACTACACACTGGGAGCGAATGGGTTCGGGTTCTCGGATACCCGCCCGGCCGCACGGCGCGATTTCAAGATAGACGCCGCATCCATGGTGGTGCGTGCTCTGCAGGGCCTCGCTGACCAAGGGGCAATCGATCGCGGTGTCGTCAAGCAGGCGATTGACCGCTATGACCTGTTCAACCCGAACGCGGCGGAGCCTGTCCGCGATCTTTAGAGCGACCCGTAGGAGGCTCCCGTGACGTTAGCCCGAATGGCAGGGAGCTTCCTACGGCGCCGCCGCGGCATTGTGGCGGCGATTGTCTTACTCCAACTCGCACAGGTGGTTTTCAACCTGTGGCTCCCCTCCCTCGGTGCGGACATCATTGACCGGGGAATCCTGCGCGATGACACGCCGTTCATCTGGCGTATGGGTGGCGTGATGTTCGGTGCAACCCTGGTGCAGATCGGGTGTTCCGTGCTCGCGATCTATCTTGGTTCGCGTACCGCGATGGCGCTGGGACGCGAGTTGCGCGCGGAGACTTTCCGACACGTCCAACGCTTCACTACTGCGGATCGGCATCGCTTCGGCGCGCCTACTCTGGTTACCCGGACGACGAATGACGTCACGCAAATCCAGATGGTGGTGCTACTGACATTCACCGTGATTGTCAATGCTCCCATCATGGGAATTGGCGGAGTAGTGATGGCGATCCGGCAGGACCCGCAGCTTTCCTTACTGCTACTGCTGGTTGTTCCCCTCCTGCTCACTCTGATACTGCTCGTCATGTCCGCGCTGAGTCCTCGGCATGTGATTCAGCAGAAGCGCATTGATCGCATCTCAACACTTCTCCGCGAGCAGCTCACGGGCGTACGCGTGATCCGGGCTTTCCGGCGGCAAGGCGCGGAGTCGCGTAAATTCGACGAAGCCAACACGCAGCTGCGCTCGGTATGGTTGCAAATCGGCACCCTGTGGGCCTTCCTCATTCCGGCAACCAATATCATCGTTGGGCTTTCCTCCGCGGCAGTTGTCTGGACCGGCGGGCATCGAATTGTTGCCGGACAGATGCAAGTGGGCGCGCTGGCCGCCTTCATCTCCTACCTCATGATGATTCTCGGCGCGGTTACGATGACGGGGATGATGGCCATGCTGTATCCGCGCGGGCAGGTCTCCGCTAAGCGGATTCGGGAGATCCTTGATACCCAGCCGTCAATTGCCGCACCGGAGCATCCACTCCGTTTGCCACCCGGCCCGCTGACCTTCGCCCTCGATCATGTGACCCTCCGGTATCCGGGAGCGGAGGAACCCGTGCTGCGGGACGTGAGCCTCACACTGGCTCCGGGCACCACAACGGCAATTGTTGGCTCCACCGGCTCCGGAAAGTCTTCGGTGGTGCGGCTGCTGCCCCGGCTCGTCGATGCCAGTGACGGCGTCGTCACCGCCGAAGGCATCCCCTTGACAGCGCTGGACCCAGCAGAACTGCGACGGCGCATCGCCGTCGTGCCCCAACAGGCCTTCCTGTTTTCCGGGACTGTTGCATCCAATGTCGCGGGGCGTATACGCCCCGGAGGTGAGGAGGAAGAGCGCGTCATCAAGGCGCTGAAGGCGGCCCAGGCATGGGACTTCGTCTCCGAAGGCGGTATTCACGCCTCGATCGAAGCCGGTGGCCGCAACCTCTCCGGTGGGCAACGGCAACGATTGACCATTGCCCGCGCACTGTACCGTTGCCTACCCGATCCCCAAGGCAAACGCCAAGCGGATTTGCTCGTCTTTGACGATTCCTTCTCCGCGTTGGACTTCGCCACGGACGCGCGCATACGCCTCTCCCTGCGAGACACCGTCGGCGATACGACCATTCTGATCGTGGCACAACGTGTAGCCACCGTACGATCCTCCACGGCGATTCTGGTTCTCGATAGGGGCGGTGTCGCAGGACTGGGCACACACGACGAACTCATGCGCAATTGCGCGCCGTATCAGGAGATAGTCGCCTCCCAGCTGTCGGCCGAGGAGGCGGCATGAGAGATCCCGGAAGCGGCGGAGCAGAGCCGTACAGCACCTCACGCGACCTGCGCACCGCCCTGAAGCGCCTGGCGGATATACTGCGGCCGGCGCGTGTCCAGATCGCCGCTATCCTCTTGATCAGCTTGGTCGCCACCGCGGGCACCGTAGCAGCACCGAAGCTACTCGGCGACGCAACCAACCTGGTCGTTGATGGTGTCGCGGCACACGGAGTTGACTTCACTGCGCTGCTGCGGCTGCTCGCCGTCGTCGCCGCGTGCTATATCGCAGCCGGCGTTCTGCAGTTCATCGGTGGTTTCATCATTCGAATCGTCGTGCAAAACCTCGGTTTGCGGCTACGTGCGGCTGCCCGAGACAAGATCGACCGCCTGCCGCTGTCGTTTCTCGATAGCCAACAGCGCGGTGATCTACTCTCCCGGGTCACCAACGATATCGACAACATCACACAGACCTTGCTGCAGACCCTGAACCAGTTGATCTCCTCGATCTACCTCCTCATTGGCATCCTCGCCATGATGTTCTCGATCTCCTGGTCACTCGCACTGCTCTCGTTAGCGGTGCTACCCATTGGCGTAGCCGGCACGCTGGCGATTCTGCGCCGCTCACGGCCGCAGTTCCGACGGCAATGGAAGACCACGGGAGACGTCTCCGCCATCGTTGAGGAGTCGTTCACCGGCCTTGATGTCGTCACCGCATACGGCCTGGAGGAGGAGTTCGAAGACGTCTTCGACGAGGCCAACGAGCGGCTTTTCCAGGCCGGGTTCCGCGGGCAGGCCCTGTCGCAACTCTCTCAACCGGTGATGAACTTCGTCGCGAATCTCTCTTTTGTCATCGTGCTTGTTGCGGGAGCCTTCCAAGTTCTGGCCGGGCGCTTGTCAATCGGTGGAATTCAGGCGTTCATCCAGTACTCGCGGCAACTGACAAACCCGATCCAGGCACTATCGTCCATGGCGAATCTCATTCAGTCCGGTGCTGCCTCCGGTGAGCGTGTTTTCGACTTTCTTGACACCGAGGAAATGGCGCCGGATGCAACCACCTCGTACGAGGAACTTGTCGCGCCGGAGAAGCGCCAGGGCCACGTCGAATTCCGGCACGTGCACTTCGGGTACACCGATCGGGTGGTGATTCACGATCTCTCCCTGACCGTTGAGCGTGGGCAAACCGTGGCTATTGTCGGGCCGACCGGCGCGGGTAAAACCACCCTGGTGAATCTGCTCATGCGTTTCTATGAACTCGATGGAGGCGAGATCCTGCTCGACGGAGTTCCGATCTCCAGCATGACAAAGGACTCGTTGCGTGCACGCATGGGGATGGTACTTCAGGACACGTGGCTGTTTGAAGGCACCATTGCCGAGAACCTGGCCTTCGGTCGCGAAGGGGCGGAACGCAGCGAGATCATCGCAGCGGCTGAAGCGACCGGCGTCGACCGGATGATCCGTATGTTGCCGCAGGGCTACGACACCCCGATTTCCGACGACGGCGGGTCGATCTCGGCCGGAGAGAAACAGCTGCTCACAATAGCTCGTACCTACCTGTGTGACCCGGACATCCTCATTCTGGACGAGGCCACGTCGTCGGTTGATACTCGCACCGAAATGCTCGTACAGAACGCGATGGTGCGCCTACGGCGCGGGCGCACCTCGTTTGTCATCGCGCACCGTCTCTCAACGATCCGCGGCGCGGACCTGATTGTTGTGATGGAACACGGCGACGTCGTCGAAACCGGAACACACGAGGATCTCATTGCTCGGGGTGGAGCATACGCGCGGCTGTATCAGGCGCAGTTCCTGGGAGCACAGCGTCACGAATAATGGCTTCCAGTTCCTCTACCGTGCCCGCTGTTCTCCATGCCTGCGCATATTCCTCCTCGCGTGCCGCACCCCAGCGGACCAGAATTGTCCGCATACCGTTGGCCGCCGCGCCGTCAGTGTCGTAGCACCGGTCTCCGACCATCAGTGCGTCGTCTGTTGTGATCCCCGCGGCGCGCAGAGCCGCGAGAGCATCCGCGATAATTTCGGCCTTTCCCGCCCTACCCTCCAGCGCATCGGAACCGCAGATCACCGTGAAATCGCTCGCGATACCGAGGTACTCCAAAAGGTCGCGTGCAGACTCTTCGCGTTTGGAGGTGGCCACGGCCAGTGGGATACCTGCGGAAGCGAGATTCCGCAGGAGGCCGCTGATACCGGGAAACAGCAGCGTCTCGTACATGTGCTGCGCATACCGGGCACGATATGCGCGCACGTAGTAGGCAATGTCGTCTACACCAAGATCCTGAAAGGAGCTTCGCAGAGGCGGTCCAATGTAGTGGCGGTAGAAAGACGGATCGCGATCGACACCGGCCTCTTCGCGCATCGTTTCCGCGAAGCACCGAGTAACAACCGGCTCTGAGTCGGTCAGCGTTCCGTCAAGGTCAAAAAGTACCGGCCTCATAGCGATATACCCGTCACATCGCCAGCACCCTCCCGTGCGATCTCGCCGGCAACAAGATCGAGCACGGTTGTCGCACCGCCCTCACCGCAGGGGCCATCAACGACGATGTCAAGGGCATGGCCGATGGACTCGTTGACTTGCCATCCCTCGCTCAGTGGCTCCTCTTCACCGGGAAGAATAAGGGAGGAAGACAGCAGCGGCTCACCCATCGCGCCGACCAGCGCCTGCGTGATCTTATGATCAGGGATTCGCACACCGACAGTCCGTTTCTTCGGGTTCAACGTCATGCGGGGCACCTCTTTTGTGCCCTTGAGAATGAAGGTGTAGGGGCCGGGGGTCAGCGATTTGATGAGCCGGAAGTAGGGATTGTCGACGATGACGAGTTGGCCGAGTTGCGCGAAATCATGGCAGAGCAGCGTGAAGTGATGCTTTTCTCCCACCTGGCGGATATCGCGAATGCGGTCCAGCCCCTCCTTGTTACCGAGGGCGCAGACAATTGCGTAGCCGGAATCCGTTGGCAATGCGGCGACTTCGCCTCGACGTAGACGTTCTACCACGCGGTCAATCAGCCGTGGCTGCGGATCAATCGGATGTATCTCAACAAGACGTGCCATATCCTGAGCCTAGCGAATTATGTGAGGAGATGTGATGAACGACCAGCTACTCGCCGTGGCACGCGATGTGCTCACGCGCGAAGGCGTGCCGGAGGCAGAGCAGATCGATATCGACTTTTCTCTGCGGACCGTGGATCGTGTCACGCGGTGGGCGGTAGCGGTGGCTATCGAGTCTGCCGGAGGGGCGCAGCTGACCGATGAACAGATCTGCGACGCTCAGACGCTCCGCGACCTTCTTCCCTAGTGCACCAACGGGCGGTTTAGTGGCCGGCTTCGCCGCGGGTGCGATGTAACGGTTGTGTGACGGCCCCGGATGTTCACCGGGTATCCGGGGCACGGATCAGCTATCCGACTCGATGCAACCAGCGGACCGGCGCACCTGCACCGGCATAACGGAACGGCTCCAACTCGTCGTCCCACGCCTGACCCAGTGCCACGTCCAGCAGCCGACGAAGTTCGGCGGAGTCATCCCCTGCTTGGTCGAGTGCGGCACGAATCCGATTCTCTGGGACGACGACGTTCCCCGTCATGTCGGTCTGCGCGTAAAAGATGCCCAAACCGGGCGTGCAGGACCACCGGCCCCCCTCGGAGACCGCGGTAGGGTCCTCAGTGATCTCGAAGCGCAGATGCTCCCACCCACCAAGCGCGGAAGCGAGCATAGCACCAGTGCCCACCTCACCGGTCCACGACGTTTCAGCGCGGTTCATCGACGGTAAGGCAGGCTGCCGAGTCCACTCGAAGTACGGTTCATAACCGAGTACACTTGCCACCGCCCACTCAACATGAGGTTGAACGGCCGGTGTAACCGAGTGGATGAATATGACGCCTCGGGTGGCGTGTTTTGTATTCATAGCATCCTCCTGCGCATCGGTGGCTTTCCCCTTGTCACCCGCGCATCAGGACGCGCCTTAAGTTTGCCACATCCCTGCTCCAAACTCCAGCGTTTGCGCCAGTCTCCCCGACAAGGCGCCGCCTGCGGTGGAAACCGGACGTGAGCGAAGCGGTGTATCCGACTGCCACCGGGTTTGCCGCGATTCACTCTGTGAGAACAGGGCGTGAGCGGAGCGCCGGAGCCGGCACCTACAGATCGCGAATGGCGCGCATCGCCTTCTTACGAACCGAGCGCTCCAGACGGTCAATGTACAGATGCCCGTCCAAGTGGTCGCATTCATGCTGAATGCACCTACCCATCAGCCCCTCGCCTTCGACAATCTTCTTCTTACCATCCAGGTCGATCCCCTCCGCCCGCGCATAGTAGTGACGCTTGGTTGGGAACCATAAGTCGGGCACTGACAAGCACCCCTCATCGCCTTCTTGGAAACGATCCTCGGAGAGCTCCACAATCACCGGGTTCAGAATGTAATCGATCTCGCCGTCAATGTGCCAAGAGAAGGCCCGCATCGAAACACCGATCTGGTTTGCGGCGAGCCCGGCGCGGCCGTCGTCGTCCACATTCTCCAGCAAATCCTCGACCAATGCCCGCACTCCGGGCGTGATCTCATGAATTGGAGCGCAAGGGGTACGAAGGACGGGATCGCCGACGATTCGGATCTCACGGTAGGTCATGGCCTGATCCTCTCACATCATGCACCGGAGCCCGTACTCGGACCCATGCGGTGCGACGGCAAAAAACGAGGCCCGGTTCCGAGGAACCGGGCCTGCCGTGGCTCCCGCGGCTGGACTCGAACCAGCAACCGTTCGATTAACAGTCGAGTGCTCTGCCATTGAGCTACGCGGGATCGCGACCAGAAAAACTATACCAGATGCGCGCGGTATGGCGAACACGTGGAGTGCGGTTCCCGTCACGTCCAGGGCATCACCGGCCTGGTCGTCTCGTGTATCTGCGAGATACCGCGGCTCCCGTCACGTCCAGGGCATCACATCACCACGGTTGACAACCCGGACCTCACCGGCGGTTCCCTCGAATCCGGGGGATCACCCCAGCGCATCGTCGAGATCTATGCCCGTCACGTCGCGCAGGGACGCTTCGAGGTGCGCTATCTCCGGGCGATCCGATTCAAGGCTCTGACCGGCGATGATGACCTGTGTGAACAGACTGTCACCATCACGGCGTACCAGACCGCGAGCGCGGGTTCCCGATGGAAGAATCACATGCTCCTGATACACGATTGACCCCTCAAGGCGCTCCCGTACAATCAGCGCAATCGCATCGCGCGCCTCCTCCGACCACACCAGCACCAGAGGTGTGCGCGACGAATCGACGAAAGAGAGCCGCAAAGTCCGCGTAGCACCGTCCCAGGCCGCTCCTTCAAATTCGTGCCACGCATACTCGAAGACTGCTTGCCCGTCACCGGTGGCAAGCTTGTCCTCGTACACTGCCAGCCAGCGCGGAGGGTCTCCCTCCAGCTCGGCCACGGCTAGAGGTCGTCCCCGTACACCGGCCAAGGCATCGGGTTGTTTACGCCGCCCAAACATCCATATGCCCCTCCCGAACTGGCTTCGTGCCAGTATCGAATTCACCCATTGTGGGTGACTCGCTTGAATCGGTCAGCACGACTGTGCCGACATAGACCGTTGGGTTGTCCTCCATTGCTCTCGACTCGCGGGCGTGCCGCCCGGCAAGGAACCCGAGCACAAGAAGTACAAGTCCGCATACCAGAGCGATAATCATGCGACGTCGTTGAATCGCGTGTAACTGCTCCAACTCGGCGGCATCGAGGGCAGCCGCCGTGACTGCCGCCTCCGGTGGCTCATGGTCTGAACTCGCTTCTGCCTCCACGTCCAAGGCCGAGTCCGCCTTCGGCACCTCGTCGCGTTCCGAGTTTTCCATCGCATAGCCTCCTTCTGTCCTGCGATCAGCCTAGCGGCCCGCGGCACGCTCTCGCCAGGTTACTTTCTGTTCACGCTGCGCCTTCCGCTACAAGCTCATGCTTCGGTCTGCTTGGTTCCGGCTCACTGCCTACACCTCGGGTCAATGGCGTAGATCTCGCTGCTCCCCTTTCCCCCTCCAATAATTACCTGGTAATATCGTCCCATGGAATTCGTCCAGCTGACGTCGTCGCAATATCAGAGATTCGTACGGCAAGTAGACCGTGTTTTCCTTCCTCAGCTTCCCGAGTACGGTGCCGTGCGCACTAGGCTCGGCATGGCGGTTGACTACGTCGGCGTGGTGTCGCACGCCGATGTCCAGACACCCGCGCGACGCGGACAGACGCCGAGAGCCCGCCCGGATGCTGCGATCCTCGCAGCCGGACTCGTCGTGCTCCAACCATGGAAGAAGATCTACCGGCGCGCATTGCTCTCCTACGGGCCCACTCTCGACTGGTCAGACAGCGCCATGGTTGATTGCTTCTTCGCCGGCTTACGAGCGCATCTACGCCGCGACCGTCGTATACTCGCCGTGCGATTCAATCCGCTGCTTCCCCGCGTCTTCTACCACGACATTGAGATCGTGGCCGGCAATCCCACCGCCGCTCGCGCCGAGCGCCAACTGCGCGCACTGGGAGCTCGCAGAATCGAGAAGGAGTTCTACCAGCAGTCGGATGTTCAGATTCGGTACATCTATACCAAGGACATCTCCGGCATGAGTTTCGAAGAGGCAACCGCGACGCTCGCGAAGGGTCTCCGGCGTCGTTTTCACAATGAGGGGCGCTATGGCGTCGAGGTACGCTTTCTCGGCCCGGACGACTTCGCCGTATTTGACACGCTGCATGACGCAACCGTGGAACGCACCTCAATGGCGAGCCTGTCCAGCGCATCGCAAGAGTTCTACCGCGCACTCATGCGCGAACTCGGGCCGGAACGCGCCCTACTGGCGGTCGCCTATTTCTCCCCCACTCGTTACCTCCAGCAGATCGCTGCCGAACGCGAGCAAGCGAAGGCGCGTTTGGAGGTACTGTCCCAGAGGCGCCGGACCAAGGCGTGCGAGCGGGAAACAGCGGAACTCACCGAACGCCTGGAAGCCCTGAATTGGCGCGAGGAGAATGCGCGGGAAGCACTCTCAACCTACGGTGACGAGATTCCTTTTAACGCCGCACTCGGATTCCACAGCGGCAACGAGCTGCTCCTGCTGCTGGGCGGGATGGACAAACGCTTCTCTGCCTACGCACGCGACTACCCGGTGGAGCGCGCCCTGTTCAAATGGGCTTGCGATCATGGCGTCTCCATCTACAACACTTTTGGTATCTCCGGCATTTTCGACGAGACGGCACCGGATGCGACGGTGCTGACGTTCAAGCGGTGGCTGAACGGTAATGTGGAGGAGTTCATCGGCACATTCGTCTTGCCGATCCGTCCGCAGCTTGCCAAGCGATTGGGAGCGCTGTCCTAGATCGGCGTTGGCTCAAGTCGCTTGTCCACCGCGGCGCAACCTACTCGAGGTGCCGCATCCACCGGGGCACAACCTAGAAGCCGGAGTCTGTGGGGCGTGGGTACCATCGGCGCATACGCCGCCACTGATTGAATCCGTTCCCTAGACGGTAGATGGTACGGCGCACCGAGCGGTCGGCACTGTACGCGAGCGGATTGATGGGACGACGCCGCAGACGTGTTCGCCGCGCCCTCCTGAGCAGCTCCGCGTCACGAACATAGCGTCTATTGGCAAGAAAGGCCGGGATGATGCAGAAGATTCCTTCGCGTGTGTTCGTTTGATACGTGGACTCAAGCCCCCGTAAGTCGGCCAACATCGCAGATGCCAAGTCGACCCCTCCGACTTTCAGGTAGTAGTGGCCTCGTCCGATACGCGGGTTGAGGTCAAGCCAGCGCGCGGAGCCGTCGCGGGGGTCGATTTTGACATCGAGTGAAAAGAAACCGCGCAGGCCCACCGCCTGCACAATACGCTTCGCGTCGGCAATGAGGTCATCGCGCCGCTCCAACAGTATGATTCCGGCGTTTCCGAGGTATTCCGGTTGATGGAGGCCGAGAAGAACCCGTCCCGAACCACACGCCGTTATCCGCCCTGCTCGATCCACGTAGCCGTTGACAACCCACTGCGTGGTGTCATCCCCGGGGATGAGTTCCTGGACGATCAGGCGCGTACGTATATTGTTGTCATGCCACCGCATGAACAGCGCCATCGCATCGTCACGAGTACGCGCCACGCTGACCTTCCGTAACCCCTGATTCCAGTTCTCGGCAAGCTCGCTTCCATTTTCGGGTTTGACGACGACGGGGAAGGTCACCTCTGTCAGTCGCTCGGACCACCCTTCCGGATCGCTGAGGTCCACCGCAGTGCGCATGGGCACGGAGAGCCCCAATCCGCCAAGCAGGTCCGCCATGGCCTGCTTCGAATTCGCCGTACGCACGGCGGCAGCGGGGGCATAGGGCAGAAAATAGCGTTCCTTCAACTCATCACGATGATTGGCTACGAACTCGACATGCTCATCGGCGTTCACGAGCAGGATCAACTGTTGTGCGGGATGATCGGCGGCTACCTCATGTAACACGCGCAAGAACTGTGCGTCGTCGTCGAATGTGCCGTGCGGCACCAGATGGACATCAAGGATACGCGAGTCGTTGATCGGCCCACGCGGCGCATCGGAAACAACCAGCGAACGTAAACCTGCCGCTTCGTGAAAGATACGCGCAAAACTGTAGGTCGCAATGTCGTAGCCGATGACTACCGGCAGAAGTTGAGAAGCAAAGTCTTCCGTACCGATCACTTCCGTACTCCAATCTTCCGCAAGAGGGCGCGGGCGGGGCCCACCAGCGACGCAAGTTCGTCCATGCGCAGCAGTCGCATCAGCCCGAAATACACTGCGACCATGATGGGGGCGACCACCACGATGCGAGCCCCGGCGCCCAGTACTCCAAGCGGAGCGAACACCGGCCCAAACGCGCGTAGTACAAGGTATCCGGCGGTCATGGTGATGACGGTGATAACGAGCAACTTGCCGTAACTGGACCAGACGCGCCGATCATCCATCCCGCCCATACGCCCTGAGAGCACATGCATCATGGCACCAAAGGCCATCGTGTTAGTGGCGGCCATCACCAGCCCGATCCCGACAACGGTCCATTGTGGCGGCAGCAGCCCGCACAGCCCGAAACCAATCATTCCGAGCACTTGGAAGGGAAGGTTGATCCAGAAGGCACCGCGGGTGTCCTCGAACGCGTAGTAGACGCGATCGAGCACCGTTACAGCACCGATTGACACCAGTCCCAAGCACATTGCGATAACGACGCGGGCCAGGGTCACCGCCTCCTGTGGCGTTACGGTGAACGCCAGCAGCCGGGCCAAGGGCACCGCGAGAACGATCATGCCCGCGGCAGAGAGGAAGGTCAGCGTGCCGACCATTCGCAGCGTCTTCGATGTGTCGGCGCGCATGGTATCCATGTCGCCAGATACCGCCGATCGTGCCAGGCGGGTGAACATGGCGGTTGCAATCGACACCACAATGAGGGATGTGGGAATCGAATAGATTGTGTACGCCGTCGTGTAGGCGTAGTTTCCGGCAACGGTGAGCAGATCCATACCGGAACTTGCAGCCCGTTCGGATGCACCCGCGGCGACATTGGAGACGATAATCGTGGGAACCATGCCGGTTATCATCATGAGAAGCATCCACCACGACGCACGGCCCGCCGTGCCGAGCCCGGAACCTCGCCAGGCGAAGTCGGGCCGATAACGGATACCGATACGGTGCATCGGCCAAAGCAGGATGAGGGCCTGGGCCGCGATACCGAGCGTCGAGAAACCACCCAGCATTGCGACACGTTCGGCACTCCACCGGGTCACGTCCTGAGCATCCGCCGGTGTCGCACCTCCGAAAACGGCCAGAATTACCGCGAATCCCGCGATTGCCACCACATTGTTAAGCGCCGGCGCCCACATGTAGGGGCCGAAGTTCTCACGAGCGTTGAGAATCTGGCCGATCACCGTGTACATGCCGTAAAAGAAAATCTGGGGCAGGCACCAGTATGCGAAGGCCACCGTGAGCCGATACCAGTCATGCGACATTGTCGCAGCAAAGAGCTTCACCACCAGCGGTGCGGCGAGAGTGAGAAGGAGGGTGACGCCGCCGAGGAAGACTATGGCGATTGTCAACAGTTTATTGAGGAAGGCCGCTCCCCCGTCGCTCGACTCCTTCGTGGCGCGAACAATGGCCGGAACCAAGACCGCATTAACCAAACCGCCCACAACCACCATGTAGATCAGGTTGGGGAGCTTATTGGCCACGTCGAAGGCATTCGCCGCCGGGGACGTCATGGTCAGGACCGCACCGAGCATCAGCGGTGAACGCACCAACCCGAGAATGCGCGACACCAGCGTGCCGAGGAACATGACGAGAGAGGACCGCGCCGCACTGCTTCGCCGAGGCTGTGTCTGTGCGGTTTCCGAGGCAGCTGCACGCGGAGCAGCGCTATGCTGAGGCGACCGGTTGGCGGTCTCGGTCCGGGTAGGCGAAGACACCGCAAGGCCTTGCTCGCGGAAGTGACGACCCCGCAAAGGAGCGGGAGGCCCAAACAGCATGTGCCCATGGTAGCCCGCCTTTCACCTGTAAAGGCGAGAGGCCCGCCTTGCTCACTGTGCGGTATTTCCCACCACGAGCGCCGCTTGCCCCGTGTAGAGCTCCACAACGCTCACGACGTGCGCGAACGGGCATTGACGACCTCTACCGTCGCGCTCCGAATTCGCAACGCTCACCACGCATGCCGGCGGACAGCGGGTCTCATGCCATTTCGCAGCGGGTGTCATGGGACGCTTTGGTGTCACGGTGATGTTTTCCG
>SUUB01000084.1 GCA_015062745.1 Actinomycetaceae bacterium | reverse complement strand
CGCCGGACCCTGCGGTGGCGCATGGGCCGTTTCAGCGCGCCTTCCAGGAACGTATGCCGGTTTCAGTCGCCGCGATAATGCCAAAGAGCACGCCGGCGATAGGCCAGATCATCCAGGTGAGATCCCAGCGCTGGGTGATGAACGACGTGCCCAGATAGATACCTAAGCAGAGCAGCCAGTACGGGCCGGCTAAAGCATCGCTGAAGGGTAACTCTTTTGGATTAGGCGGCTCAGGCGCAGCTGTCCTGCCCAGATGCGTCACGGTGTCGTGAGTAGCTGCGGCCCAATTAGTCGGCAAAAAGATGCGCAGTCCGGTTGCAACCATAACGAGCGCGACGGCAAAAGCGAGAAGCGTGTACTCGCGGTTGCCATCGTTATCGGAAAGGAACGCGGCAGCCAGTACCGGTATTGCAGCAAGAATCCAGAGAGTAACGGCAATGGCGAGAGCCCGGGACCGCTTGCCCTCGTTTTCTATGCGCAACCGCGCTGCCCACGCCGTGACGATCGGGTCACGGGTGAACATGCCCGTAACGAGGTGCTCAAGGCCTACGAACGCCTGGTGGCGCCGGATGAAGAGTCCGACGGCGACGGCGACGATGATAAGCGCGCACGGTAACCCCAGTGCGGCTGCCTGATTGTCGTTCAATGGGATAACGCCAATGCCGGAGTCACCCTTTGCCAGACCGAGGAAGGTGAAGAAGACGGCCCCTGCGAGCACACACAGGGCCACTCCGTTCGCAAGAAGAGTACCGGTAGAGCGGCGGGCCTCGGCCAGCGCCTGCGCCTCGGGCAGTGTGATGACGGCGTGGTGTGGTTCTTCGAAGGTGGCATCGTGCCCCTTCGGTGCGGCAGTCGTTGTTCCGGCAATGCCGTCGTACGCTGCGGAGTTCGCCACCTCATCGTCGTCCAAGCCGGCGGTGGCGCGGATATCCGGGAGGATGCCTAGCACTGGCGCGAGTTCTTCGAGATTCCCGAAGTCTGTGATAACGGAGCCAACCGCTTCATTATGGGACTTGCCCGAAGCCATCGCATCCGCGTAGGCGTCCTCCATCATGGCACGGAGTTCACGCTTTGCTTCCAGGAGGCGCGGTGTCTCGGGATAGGGGGCGAACATGGCGTCGAGGAAGGTGGAGATGATGTCCATCAGGAAGCTCCTTGGTCTGGTTGAGTCGAGTGATATTCACAGGTGCGCGGGGAGTCATTGAATGGCTCCATGTTGCCGGCAAATCGGTCGATGAGATTCTTTGTGTCCTCCCATTCCGCGAGTTTGGCAGTGAGGTGGTTGGAGCCACTGGTAGTGAGCCGGTAGTACGTACGAGGTTTGCCGGAATCACTGGTGTCGGAGTAGGAGGCGACTAAACCGGTGGTCTCAAGGCGCTTGAGCGCGGAGTAGAGAGTTGTCTGCTTGATCGTGTATTGCCCATCGGCAACCGTGGTGATGGTTTTCGCCAGCTCGTACGCGTAAGAGGGTCGCTGCCTTAGAAGGGTCAGCACGATGAGGTCGATGTAACCGCGGATGGCATCAGCGCTAATCACGATTGCCTTCTCGCTTCAAGGTCCATGGAGGACAGGTTCACCACTTGCTTCATACGTCGAACGTACTACGTCTGACGTAGTACGTCAAGCACGGTATCCCGCCGTTGACTCTGCGCCGTTGACTCTGCGCAGATCAACAGATGAGTAGAAGTGATCGGCGTGGTGGTATTCGGGCGGACGATATGAAGTGAAGGGAAAGGCCGATACGCCTCGATGCGAATGGACTTTGCCGGAGTGGCCGCATGATCTAAGGCGGTGCGCGGCTCCCACCTGCGGTTATACCCAGGCGGACGTCGCTCGGGCTAACTCCACAGAAGGTGAGGCGCAGTCTCCACCCGCGAGACCAGTTATGGGCAGTGTTGAACGGGTGTTGCTTCTCTGTGTGAGAATGACGGAGGACGCGTGAGGAACATGCGTGTGACCAGAGAGGCTGAATGATGAGCGAGTCTAATACTGGACAGCCACCGCAGTATGACCCGGCTGCACAGCAGGGGCCGCGAGCGCATGGACAATGGAATGCGCAAGCGCCGTATGTACAGCAGGTCTATGGACAGCAACCACAACCCGGACAGCAGACTCCGTACGGACAACAGCTTGGGCAGGGATACGGTCCCGCCGGTCAGGGATCCCCTCGGGCCCAGGGCGGTTCTCAACCCGGTGCGCCGCGACTGTCTGGAGAGCAAATGTTCGGGCAGGCCGGCGCGCCCGGCAATCCGCCATACGGCGTCGGGCAGTTTGGCTCGTCGGCCCAGTATCCAGGCGGACAATACGCCGTTTCCGGCGGGTATTCGAGCGGGCAGGTGCCACCGGGCCAGTACCCTCCACAGAAGTCAAGGTTCCCGGTATGGAGCTGGACTCTCGTGGGGGTTGCCGTCGTCGGTATCATTGTCGGAGTTCTATTCGGACTTGGCGTGTTCAGGGGTGGCGAACAAGCCGATCCGACGCCGTCGCCAACGACCACCTCACCCGCACTGTCGCCAACGACCACCTCACCGACGCCCGAACCGACCTCCACGCCGCCGGGTGTGGAACGTGTTGATAGCACCACTGTGCGGGTTGATTCGCTCACCTTTGAAGCATTGGAGTACAACGATGATGCCACGGATATCATCACCCATGATGAGCTGAATCTTTACGACGAACTCGATGAGGGCTGGAAGGTTGTCGGCGTGAAGTTCAAGGTCACCAACGTTGGATCGCAGTCACTTCATCCATACAGCGGTTTTGGCGGGCCAATGCTTTGCACGAGCAATACCCGTTACCTCCTGCTGCGCTACTTCGGTGTAGGGACAATAGCGTACGTGGATACACTCGACGTCGGGGAAGAAGTGGAGGGATGGCTCTATTTCAGCGTTCCGCAGGATTTCTCAGCCGAGTCTGCGGAATTAGATTTCTGGTCGGTCGAGGGGCAACAGGAGGTCTACCTTCCGGTGCCGAACTAGCTGTGGATGTTTCGCGGCGACGGAAGCAGTGCGCATCGACATTGCTGTAGGGCCGCTTACTGTGACCGTCGCACGGAAGCGCTTGGTGGATGCCGCGAAGGCACATCTGGGCAGAGTTGGTACAGCATAGGGAAGATCATGAGTCAATCGAGCGGTGGTTTCAGCGAACCTTCAGATCCGCATACTCCGATGACTACCGGTGCGGATGGTCAACACGATGCATCCGCTGGGCATGCCGCAGGCCAGCGTCCGGCGTTCGGCGGATACCCGGGTTCGGCCGCGCGATATCCCGGGTCGGTTGGAGGATACCCGGAGTCGAGTACGGGCTATCCGCTTCCCCAGGTATTGCCGGGTAGGCAAGCGGATTACTATGTGCCTGCAAATGAAGCGGTGCCTGCAAATGAAGCGCACGGTTCTCGGGTGTGGGGCTGGACTATTGCAGCGGCCGCCGTGATTGGCCTTGTTGTCGGGATTCTGTTCGGTGCCGGCGTTCTTGGCAGTGGTGGGCAGCCGGATCCATCCCCGAATATGCGCGCGATGCCGTCGTCGCCCCCGGTTACCTCAGTGACGGTCACGCCTGAGTCCCTTCAGTCCACCGCCACTGCCGAGCCTACGATCACCACGCCCGCGAGTTCCCCGGAACCAAGTGCCACGGTGTCGTCCACGGAGCGCCTTGGGGAGCGCAAGGCGCGGGTTGACGCGGTCACTATTGAGGCCATGGAGTATGAGTCGAACGCAGATGACGTGATTGCGGGTAATCCGGCCAAGGCTCATGACGAAGTAGAAAACGGACAGAAGGTCGTCGGTGTCAAACTCAAGATAACGAACACAGGAACAACATCCGTTGACCCGTATAACGACATCGGTGGCCCGGACCTCTACGCCGCAGATGG
>SUUB01000083.1:1611-3933 GCA_015062745.1 Actinomycetaceae bacterium | reverse complement strand
GGGCAGCGCGTTGGGAAGGGCAGTGCTGTTGAGCAGAGCAGCGCGAGTCGGGCAGAGCGCCATTCCGCGACTGCCCGGAGCAGTCCAGTCTGAGATGCCGAGCGCGCCGTACACTGGCCACATGCGCGTCGCTGAAATTGCCCGACTGACCGGTACGACCGTGCGAACGGTTCGCTACTACCATCAGCTTGGGTTGCTGCCGGTGCCGGAAGAACGCGCCGGTTGGCGCGATTACGATCTCACCCACGTGGCGCGGCTGTCTCGTATCCGCTGGTTTGTGCAGGCCGGAGTGCCTCTGAAATCCATCGCGCAGATTCTGGACCAGAATGCGGATACGTCCGTTCAGGACCAGAGCACGCGCACTTCCGTTCAGGACCGGCGGAGTACGGATGCGTCCGTTTTGGACCGGAGCGCAGTTACCTCTGTGCGGGAGTCATCAGATTTGACGCCGGACTCTGCGGGATCCACCGTGGTCGCCGATCTAACCGGAGCGCTCGACGCCGTCGAAGAACACCTCGCCGAGGTGCTACGCCAACGGGACATGCTGGTATCTCTGCTGGAACGTGCCCGGGAGGGGATGACTCTTTCCCCTATGCCGCCACGTATGGTGGCCTTCTTCGATCGGTTGGAAGCCGCCGCCCCGGACGAGTGGACGCGCACAGCCATTAGGCGGGAACGGGACGCCGTGGACGTTGCCTGTTACCGTGGGCAAATGCCAGTTGAAGCGGAACTTCTATTTCCGGAGGCCGATGACGAGGAAGACGCGTCGGTTCTTGCAGCTTACGGGCAGAACACGGCCGAATTCACCGACGACGAGGCAGCCGCTCACGCGGCGGCGAATATTGCCCGTTTTGAACGAGTGCTCGGACCGGAGCGTTGCCGGAGTCTGGCGCGCGGCGTTGATAGGACGGCGATCCGCACCTTGTTTCGGCTGTGGGCGACCATGGATGCCGCTGACGCGCGCATAGTGGAGGCGATGCAACGTTTGCTTGACGAGGCGATCGAACGGTGGCGGAATCAATAGGCACTCTTGCGTGTGACGTGGCGTAACACCAGATGCTAGCGGCATGACAAACACATCTTCCGATGGTGCACAGACGGACGGGACTGTGCGGGGCGCTTCGTGTGCAGACGATGTGGCGCCGATACAGCGATCAAGAGGCACCGGTTCGAAAGGTGGCGGGAATGCCACCGGAGCCATTCCCGCCGCAGTATCAGGCGCTGCGATGGAGAGGGGGCAAGCCGTTGCGACCAATTCCTCCTCCACTGTTTGCGCCTCGACTATTCGCACCGCCACCGTCGGCGTCGTCGACACTATCCGCGCTACGGGCTCCGCCACTGCAATCGATACCGAATACGCCATCGAAGTCACAGTTCTCGTAAAAACCTTCGGTAGCCTGCGCGCCGTCGACGGCCTTGACCTGAAGGTTCCGTGCGGTCAGATACACGGGTTCCTCGGCCCCAACGGTGCCGGGAAGTCCACCACCATCCGGGTGCTGCTGGGCATGTACCACCGCGATTCCGGCGCGGTCCGAGTACAGGGCTGCGATCCGGCCCGCGACGCCGGAACCATTACGCGCAATACTGCGTATGTGCCTGGCGACGTCGCACTCTGGCCCAGTCTCACCGGAGCGCAGACTCTTGACGCATTCTCGGCTCTGCGCGGGAAACGCGACCGGAACCGCGAAAAGGAACTCATCGACGCCTTCAGCCTCGACCCCCAACAAACCCGTGCGAAGCTACTCGAAAGGAAATCGGCAGAAAGTCGCCCTTATCGCGGCACTGGCCGCACCGTGCGAGCTGCTCGTACTCGACGAACCCTCCAGCGGCCTCGACCCATTGCAAGAGGAGGTGTTCATGGCAGCGGTACGCGACGCCGCAGAGCAGGGGAGGACGGTGCTGCTTTCCAGCCATCTGCTCTCCGAAGTCGATCAGGTGTGCGATGCGGTGACGATTATCAAGGACGGGAAGACCGTGGAAACGGGCACCTTGGCATCGCTTCGGCATTTGCGCAATTCGACCATCTCATGCCGCCTTCCAGAAGGGACGGCACCTCCACTGCCCGATGGCGTCAGTCAGCTCGCAGGGCTAGGCCGGGACGCCGGGGCGCCCCAGCACGGAGCAGAAACCAGTGGAGGCATGCCGATTCGGGATAGCGCGCCGGGCTCTCCGCAGTCCGTGCTCCGGTACTCGGTTCCAAGTGAATCGGTTTCTGGAGCGCTGAGCGCTCTGATTGAGGCGGGCGCTTATGACATTTCCTGTACGCCCGCTTCCTTGGAAGACCTGTTCCTTCGGCATTACCAGGTGAGTGCGCGATGAACG
>SUUB01000083.1:0-1511 GCA_015062745.1 Actinomycetaceae bacterium | reverse complement strand
GCGGCTACGCCGCCGAGATGTCGAGGAGCGTGTGGTGAACGGCCAGAGCAGGGTATCCGGCAGGTACACCGTCGGAATGTCTAGGATGTCGAGGGGCGTGCGATGAACAGGCGGACGAGCATGGCGTCAGAGAAGCGGAGCGAGTCTCTGCGGAATCGGGTGCCGACCCCGGCGCGCATCTGGAACACGGTCCGTATGGGGAAGACGGCCCGCGTCGATAGCTGGGCGCGTATGCGGGGCCGGGCGCGTATCGGAGGCTGGGCGCGTCTGTGGATCCCGGCGCGTATCGGCGCTCGCGAAGAGCGGGTCTGGCTGCTCGTCCTGCCGCTTATCGTCCTTGTCATCACGGCCCTCCTCGCTCCCAGTTACGGCACAACATATGCCACCGCGGACGACTTGGCCCGCGCCGTCGTCAATCTCAGATTCTCGAAGGTCGCTGCTGCCCTATACGGCGTACTTCCAGCGGGTGCGAATACGGTTCAACTCGCCGTCTGGGAGCTTGGAGCACTGACGTGCCTGATACTCGGCATCGTCGTCGTTCTGCGGACCGTTCAACGCTCCAGGGCGTCGGAGGATGCCGGGCGCTCGGAAATGCTCCGCGCGATTGGCGTTGGGCCGGCCAGTGAGGTGGCGGCCACGGCGGTGGTGATGAGCGTTGAATGCCTGTTACTCGGCTTGGCTGGGGGAGTGGGCCTCCTGGCTTTGAATGGCGCGCGAGTCATCGATGTGGCAATCTACGGTGCGGCAATTGCTGGACTCTGCCTCCTGATGAGTGCCGGTGCGCTGGTGCTTGCGCAGTTAACCGGTGACGCTGTCCATGCCCGTGCCGCAGGGGTGGGTGCCATGATTGCTCTGTACGCCGGTCATGGGGCGTGGGCGGCATGGGGTTGGGCATGGGCAGGCGCATGGTCTCCCTTCGCTCTGCGGGCGGCGATGGATCCCGGTGGGCGGAACGAATGGCAGCCACTGGTGTGTGTCGCCGTGGCGTTGGCGGTGCTCTTGTTGGCCGCGACCATTGCGGCTCGCAGGCGGGATATCGAGGCGGGGGTGATTCGCGCGCGACGTCGTCGCCCCCGTCCGGTGCGCGCGGCAGGGCCGGTGAGTTTCGCGCTGCGGCTCTGCCGCGGCCAACTGCTCACCTGGGCGGTGCTGATCTCGGTGCTAGCGGCAATCTTCACCTCCATGGGGAAGAACATGGTGGATTTGGCACGTGCGGGAGCGACGTCCGGGGGTGCGCTCGGCTCTCAGCTGGGAACGGCGGACCCCGGCGCCGATTTTCTCCGCTATATCGGTGTGCTGGTGGGGGCCGTCACTGCGGTGCAAGCCATCGGGTTGGCCGGGCGTTTCGCCTCCGATGAGCGAGCTGGGCTGGTTGAGGGCATGCGTGGCACGGGGAATGGACCTGCGCGCCTACTCCTCGCATGGTGCTTCGTTGCGTGCCTTGGGGCAGCAGTAACGCTTGCACTGGCGACGGCGACGGCGGCCTTCGTCGGCTCGACGGTGCTGGACAC
>SUUB01000011.1:47992-57124 GCA_015062745.1 Actinomycetaceae bacterium | reverse complement strand
CAAGGGCGTTATCCACAAGAATCAGGCCGCGAATCGCAAGTCAAAGCTTGCACGCCAGGTCAATAAGATGGGCGCCTGAATGGATCTGCCTTAGACAACCTGCCGGTGATACCGGAGCGTTTATTCTTGCCTGTCTTAACTCCGCGAGGGGACGGTGACAAGCCGTCCCCTCGCTGTGTATATCGCTCCACAATTCTGTCAGAAGACGTCTGACCTTGAACCGCCTTTATGGGCAGGCCCCGCTAGAACTTTTCGAACCTTGCGCGGTGCGAAGCTGCTCGTACAGCCCGTCGCCGAGTTCGCCGGAACAATCAGCTGTCGGAAGTTCTTTCGCTCGGGTACACAACGCGAACAGACGAGGCCGGGCGTACCCGACCTCGTCCGGAGTTCGCGCGGCGTTCATAATACATCGCCGCCAGAATCGCAAATGTTTGACCGTTGGTCAGCAGTCACGGTATGGCCGTTTACTCTGCTTCCTCGGGCGCATCCCCGGTTGCAACGGCGATTTCAATCGGAGTCTTCGGCAACTTCGTACTCGAAACCACCTCGCCCTTGGTGTAGTCCACCGTGTGCAGTGTATTCGTCGCCGGGTCGGTTACATAAACGAAGCCTTCGTGTTCCGCGATAGCGGGGTGTGCAGCCTGCCAGTCCTCAGGCACCTGCCACTCATCGATAACGGGAATCGTCCGCGTGATTTCACCCGTCTCGGGATTGATTACGCGCAGTGCGCCGTCGGTTCCGAGCACGAGGGCTGAACCGTCGAAGCCGCGCGCCAGGCCGCGCCACGTGTATGTGGATCCGGTATCGACGGTCCGCAGTGTCGCATCAGTGGTATTAATTAGAGAAATCTGCTTGAGACCAATACCACCTTCCGGATCAGTCTTGTAGTCGCCAACCGCGATCGGCGACCCCTCGGCGGTCCGTAGATTGCCAATACGTCCGTACTCATCGGGCGCTGTTGCCTTTGAGAAAGTGCCATCGCGCAGAATCAGCGCACCGTTCTCGCAACCAGCGACGGCGCCATCATCCAATCCCTCGGCTCCGTGCAGGCCCGGGCACTCGCTGCTTTCAGCGCTCACCTTGCCGTCAACAACGTACTGTGCACCGGTGCGGCCTTCTTCAGTACCGACCGAGACCAGCGCTGTCTTATCACCGAGCGGAACTGCAACACCATGATGTGGTGCTGCAGCTTCGTACTCCCACAGTCCGGCGAGTTCGTCAGCTTCACCGGCGCCGGTCAGCGATTCGGTATCGAAGAAAGTCCCTTTACCATCATCGTCCGCCCAGGTTGAGGTACGGCCAGCGTGATATACCACGTGTCCGGGCTTGTTACCCTCGATAAGCACATCGGTCAGAACGGGGTCTGTGACGAAGGAATGAGTGTGATCCCCGTGCGGCACCGTAAAAGTACCCGTGTCTAGTACAGCCCAACCGCCCGTAGTTGACACCAGCACATTCCGCCCATCTCCTGCCGCATTGAGTCGGCTGTACCCGTCAATCGGTAGGTCCGCCACAACCGAGGAGTCCGAAGTGTCAACGACCATCAGACCTCCCTCGTATGAAAGCGCGATACGTGGCCGCGCACCCCCAATTTCCGTGACGTTCGCATCACTGTCATGATCATGATCGTGATCGTGATCGCTATCGGCCATCGTCGTGTTACTACCAGAGGCATCAGCACCTGGATCGGCCGAGGTGCAGGCTCCCAACGCGAAAAGCGCAGCCACCACGCACGGAAGCGCCCGGCGATAACGCATGGTCATATGGTTCTTCCTTCCTAAGATCGTGCCCTCCCTTTCTGTCTGCTGCGGGCGGCGACGATCGATCTTCGATGTATACCTTCTGCCACACGAATCCGGCCTCGTGCGGACCAGCGTACCAAGCATATCCGACGCTGAGAACGATTATCAATCTCAGGGGTCGTGCGGCATGTGAAAGTGCTAACCCCTTGCTGCGGTCTGGGCACCAAAGACGGTGGACTCCTGACTGTGGGGGTGCTACTACTGGCGCTTGCCACACCACCGGTAACTCTCCCCTTCTCAATTCCCGGGGTGCCCCTACCTCCACCGCGCGACTTTCATGCCGGATTGCCTATCTTCGGCGTTCAACGGCTGCTCGGCGTTCAACGGGTGCGCTGCCGGTAAAGCGCATTCAGCGCGCTGCTGCACCGCTCTGTCTTCTCCGAGTTTTCCGCAGATCTCCGCGAATTACCCGGAGATGAGAGGAAAACCCGGAGATTACGGGTGGGGTCGCAAGATGATCAGCGCCCGTCACCGCTGCGTTATTCACCGGACGCACACCGTAACAACGGATGCCCCGCAGCGCACAACTGCGAGGCATCCCTTACCAGTGGTATCCGAGGCAATATAGCAGAGCTTCGCGACACGCTGGGGTAAATCTACAGATTGGAGATGATGTCTTCCACTGTATTCTTCGCGTCGCCGAGCAACATCTGCGTGTTCTCACGGAAGAACAGCGGATTCTGCACACCCGCGTATCCGGCATTGCCCATGGACCGCTTGAAGACGATGACATTGCGCGCCTCCCAGACGTGCAGCACCGGCATACCCGCAATGGGCGAACCAGGCTCTTCCGCGGCCGCCGGGTTCACGGTGTCATTCGCACCGATCACCAGAACGACGTCGGTGTCCGCGAAGTCGTCATTGATCTCATCGAGCTCCAGAACGATGTCGTACGGAACCTTCGCCTCCGCCAGCAGCACATTCATATGCCCGGGAAGACGTCCGGCTACGGGGTGGATACCGAAGCGAACGTCTACACCAGCGGCGCGCAGCTTGGCGGTGAGATCTGCCACCGGGTACTGCGCATGTGCCACTGCCATGCCGTAGCCAGGGGTGATAATCACAGAGGAGGCGTCCTTGAGCAGCTGGGCCGCATCGGCCGCCGTCGTCTCTCGATGCTCACCGTAATCATGCTCGGCTGCGGGAGCGCCCGTGGAGCCGAAGCCGCCGAGGATAACCGAAACGAAGGAGCGATTCATCGCCTGGCACATGATGTAGGACAGATAGGCACCCGAGGATCCGACCAGGGCACCGGTGATGATGAGCAGATCGTTCTCGAGTGTAAAGCCGGCCATGGCCGCTGCCCAGCCCGAGTACGAGTTCAACATTGAGATGACAACCGGCATATCGCCGCCACCGATGGCCAACACGAGATGCGCCCCGAGAAGCAGCGCCACTATGGTCAGAATAATCAGCGGAATAAGGCCGGAACCGACCGAGCGCGTGTGGGCAAGCCAGACAATCAACGCCAGCGAGCCGATTACCGCGCACAGGTTCAGGATGTTGCGGCCCGGAAGAGTCAATGGCCGCGACGATATCCGCGCGGACAGCTTCAGGAAGGCAACAATCGAACCTGTGAAGGTCACCGCTCCGATGAAAACCGCCAAGCCGACCTCACCCATATGGAAGGCATTCGTGGGGGCGTCTGACCCGGGGGTCTCCAGGAAGGAGTTGTAACCAACTATGACGGCGGCCAGACCCACGAAGGAGTGAAGCATGGCGATGAGTTCCGGCATACCCGTCATTTCGACCTTGACGGCCCGCCATACTCCAATGGCTGCGCCAATCAGCATCGCCGCGATGATAAGGAGAATGGCCCTGGTCTGATTGCCACCGCTGATGTCAATCGCCACCCAGATCGTGGCAATCAGCGCAAGTGCCATGCCAACGATGCCAAGGATATTGCCGCGCTGCGCAGTGGTCTGCCGCGACAGGCCCGCCAGCGCGAGGATGAAGAGGAGTGCGGCGACGATAGACGCCAAAGCATCGAAGCGACTGGCAGCATCACTTACGTATCCCGCGGCCAGAATTGAGTTCGAGTACATCATCTCAGCTCCTCCTGAACATCTTGAGCATGCGGTGTGTCACCGTGAAACCGCCGAACACATTGATAAAGGCAACCGACATGGCGATGAAGGCAAGCACTGTAATCGCGGCACTGCTTGATCCGATTTGTTGGATCGCACCGACGACGATGATGCCGGAAATCGCGTTGGTCACGGACATCAGCGGGGTGTGCAGAGCATGCGTGACATTAGTAATCACATAGAACCCGACCACTATCGCCAAGGCAAACACGATGAAGTGGCTGCGCATGCCATACGGAGCAGTGAGAATCAGCCATACGAACACAGCCACGGCAGCGATCCGCCACCACCACCTGCGCCATGCCGGTTTCTCCGGTTCTGGCTCTGGTGCCACGGCCTCCTTTTTCGGTGCAGGCGGTGGAGCCGCGGATACCTTCACCGGGGGCGGCGGCCACATGATATGGCCGTTGAGTGTCACCGTCATCGAACGGACGACGACGTCGTCCTCGTCCAAGGTGAGCTGACCATCGCGCTGCGGTGTCGCCAGCTTGAAGAAGTTCACGATGTTCTGGCCGTAGAGCTGAGAGGCCTGCCCGGGAAGCCGCCGTGGCAGGTCAAGGTAGCCAATGATGGTCACGCCATTGTCTGTTTGCACCACTTCACCCGGCACGGTGAGCTCACAGTTCCCACCGGTGGAGGCAGCCATATCCACGATCACCGAGCCCGGCTTCATGGCGGCAATCGCCTGTGCCGTCAGTAGGCGCGGCGCCGCACGGCCGGGGATCGCCGCCGTGGTGATGACAATGTCCGAGGAGGCGGCTTGCTCGGCGTACACCTTCATGGCGAGTTGCTCTTGGTCCGCGGTCATTGCCTTCGCATAACCGTCGGTTGATTCCTGTTGAACGGGAATTGCGACAAATTCTCCGCCCATCGAATGGACCTGCTCGGCAGTTTCTGGCCGCACGTCCGTGGCCTTGACGATGGCACCGAGCGAGTTGGCCGTGCCGATCGCCGACAACCCGGCAACTCCCACGCCGATCACGTAGACGGTGGCGGGCGGAACCTTGCCGGCGGCCGTTACCTGACCGGTGAACAGCCGCCCGAATCGATTCGCGGCCTCGATAACCGCACGGTAGCCGCCGATATTCGCCATTGACGATCGCACGTCCATAGATTGTGCGCGCGATATGCGGGGAACCGCATCGATTGAGAGAGCTGTGATACCCCGCTGGCTGAACTTCTCCAGACGCTCCGGATGGGAGCCAGGATCCAGGCGGGCGATCAGTGTTGCTCCCTCTCGCATCAGCGCCAACTCGTCGTCGGGCGGCGCGTCGAGACATGTCACAATATCCGCAGCCCAGGCACGATCTCGATCAACGATCTCTGCTCCGGCCGCCTGATACTGCTCGTCGAGATAACTCGCCGCCACACCGGCGCCCGTCTCAACGCAGACCTGGTAACCCAATTTGATGAGCTTACCAACGGTATCGGGGCTGGCGGCGACGAGAGTCTGCCCTTCGCTGGGCTCCTTCGGCACTCCTATTTGCACCTTGCCTCCTCGTTATTCCTCTGTGCGTGGAATCATGTCGACGATGTCGTGAATCCCACATGCCTCAATCTTAGTCTTTAGGTCCCACATAAACAGCATTCCCGCGTGATTGCTACGGGACTAAATTCACCGGCATCCGGCACTACCCGCTGTTTTCCGCCCAATATGGCAACCGCCCTGCGGTATGGCGAGTCACGGCGCTGAGCTGCGCCGAGCCTCTCCGATACGCACAATCGCGCGTTCAAGAGCAAATGCGGCGTCACGAGAAGCGCCCTTTACTTCCGCATCGGCTTGCGCCACAACGAGGATCGATTGGGCGAGTGCTTCGCCGCTCCATCCCCGTAGGTCCTTCTTTGCTCGATCGATTTGCCACGGCGCCAGCCGGACCTCGCCGGGGCGCGCCTGCCCGCGCATTGCGAGGACCAAGGCCATGGAGCGGAGTTTTGTGGCGATAGCGGCAACAATCGGAACCGGAGCGGTGCCAGTAACCATCGCGTGCCGTGCAAGCGCGATAGCATGCCCGGTTTGACCGGCGACGACGGCATCTGCCACGGCAAAGGGCGTCGCTTCGACTCGGCCGCGGTAGTATTCGTGCACCGCGGTCTCGTCAATCGTGCCGTCAATATCTTCCAAGAGCTGCGTGACGGCGGCGAGAAGCTCCCGGATATCGCGCCCAAGCGCATCGACGAGATCGTGTGCCGCACCTTCGGTCATACGGCGACGCGCCCGCCGCGCCTCGCCACGCACCAGCTCGGCTTTCTCCGCATCGTTCTTTATCTGCGGAATATCGCTGTGCTGAAAACCTCCGGCCGTGATCGCGGTGAGCAGCTTCCTACCCCGGTTGCCCCCGTTATGCCGTAGCACCAGGACGACGTCAGGTTCTGGTGCTTCGAGGTAATTCAAGGCATCTGCCGAGAAGGCGTCAGACATCTTCTCCATATTCGGGACCACGATCATGCGGTCCTCACCGAATAGTGACGGACTCGTCAGTTGCGCCAGCGCCCCCGCCTCGTAGGCCGCCGCGTCGAGTTTCGTAATCTCGACACCGGGAGTTCGGGCGCGTGCCAGTGCGCTCAAACGCGCAAGGGCGCGATCCCCGAGAGCGGGTTCTCCCACGGTCAGTAAAACAACCGGTGCCAGTTCTAGCTGATCCCAGCGTGGCCCACTTGGGCGGCGTGCACGTGCTGCCATGTATGCCAGTATCCCACGAACCTCCACCACGGCACGACGCGTCAATTCCAAGGGTGGCCAGGCCGGATGCGCTCAGCCGATCGGCGCACTGCAGGCCGAGCTCACACCACCGCGACCATCCACCACGATCGTTCCGCAGTCTTTGGTGCTATAGATGTCGCTTTCCGCGTAAAGTTCAAGAACTCGCTGCGATGGGTGCCCATAACTATTCTCCCCCACCGACACCAACGCCAGGCGTGCGGAGAGCACGTCGGCCAGACGCGCCGATTGGTCGGCGCTGCCGTGGTGGGCGACGACAACCGTTGTAACCACGGCTGCATCCGTCGCTAGAGCCGACTGAGCGGATTCGTCCATGTCCGAAAGAACAAGCACTCCGCCCGCGGCGTCGATCCAGAGCGCAATCGACTGGTGGTTGGCCGCTTCCTCCCCACCTCCTCGCATCGTGCGCGGCCACAGCACGGCGGCTGCCGCCATGCCATCCGTTCCTTCCAATTGCGTCCCGGCAGAGGCCATGTACACCGGCACTCCCGCTTCTTCCAGCTGCCGGAATGCCCACGCGCTATTCGCGGCAGGTTCTGTGTTGGGCGACACCCATACCTGTTCAATTTCGACTTCGTCGAGTACTGCCGGTAGCCCGCCAATATGATCGCTGTGGGCGTGTGACAGCACCAGCAGATCCAGATGTTCGACGTCGGCTTGCCTTAGGCATTGCGCAGCCGCGTCGGTCTCAGGTCCGACATCAATCATGAGCGTCCTGCCGTGACTGCGTGCTATCAGCCCAGACCCTTGGCCCACGTCGCACTGCACGACGGCCCAGTCGGAAGGAATCCCACCGTGAGCACGCCGCTGCCCGACGAGGATGCAGATCGCCAGAGCCCCCAGCGCTACCACTGCGAGGGCAGCACGCGAGCCGCGCTCCGCGCGGTGCCCACCCCGATCACCACGCAGAAAGCGAAGTAGGCCCATCACTCCAGCCACTATCAGGACGCTGCCGAGGCTCGCCATCCACAGTGGAACACCCGACCCTGGCCACCCGGCCAGACGGGTAGCAATCTGCCAGATCCACCAACTGGCCATCTGCGCCGGAAGCAGGATCAGTGAGGCCAGCACGGGAACGAAGCCGGCAAGCAGGGCCGACGCCATCCCACTGATCGTCAGCGGCGCTACAACCGGCGCCACCAGGCAGTTCGCGACAACGCCCCATATCGACCCACTGTCGGCGAACAGAAGAAGGACCGGCAGGCATGCCAGCTGCGCGGTCAGCGGAATGGCGATTGCCTCCGCTACTAGACGTGGGACACGCTCGGCCAACCACGCGGCCAACGGGCCGCCCGCCAGAACAATGCCCGCCGTCGCACTGGCTGAGAGGAGAAACCCGTAGCTCGTCGCCAACCATGGATCGAGGAGTACCCCAAGTATGACGGAGACGCTCAGTGCCGCCACAGCCTGAGCGGGACGCTCCAGCGCCAGCGCCACAAATATGAGTGCGGACATCAGTGCCGCGCGAACCACCGACGCTTGACCTGTGACAAGAATCACGAGGCCACACAACGCCAACATGCTGAGAACCGCGCTGAGGAGAGCACGCCTCCTCCCAAGAATTGCGATAAGGGCGCCGGTTATAACTGCAACATGCGCACCGGAGACCGCCGTGAGATGCGATAGTTGGACAACTTGCATGGCGTCACGCAAACTGGCATCCATCTGTGCCCGGTCGCCGAGCACCACGCCGGGTACGAGTTGGCGCACGGGCGCAGGCTTGTCCGCCAGCAGATCGCCCAATGCTGCTTTTACGCGCAGTGCGACCGCTTCGCGCATACGCCCCTGACCGCTGAGCACCACCTCCGAGGCACGTAGGCGCGCCACCTGCCGTCGAGTCCCGTCGAGCATTGAGAGCGGCCCTGCCGCTCGCAGATCTTGACCAATCATCGCCTCGCATGGCACTCCGATAACCACTACACGGGCCTGTTCGGAGACGGGGTACACCGTGGAGCGAATGGTGACCCGTTTCAGGCTGACATCCGCGGTGCATTCGCCGCCATTCCAGGGGCCGGTTGCGGATGCGACGCGGCTCGCGATGGTCCCTTCGATACTCACTCTCCGATGCTCCTGCGCTGCGCGAACCATGATTGGCGGGTGGGCAAGCTCTGCCCGATAAGCGCTGATGATCCAACACGTGCCGGTCACCGCTCCGGCGAGCAACAGGACGATGATGAAGGCTCGTCGGGTGGAGATCTCGCTTCGTGCTTTGCCTTTTGTGGCCGCTGTGGTCACAAGGCCGAGCGCCGTGATTAGGGCCAATACGACTCGCGCGGTGCCGCTGGGAATCGGAAGGCGCAGGCCGCACAGCGCACCGGCCAAGGCACCGACCGCAATCGGTACAAGCCGCAGATCCTGCCTGGGAAGCCACCACCTCTGCCCATCCGGCGCCTCCCCCTGGGAGCTATGCGCCGCGGCCATGGTGTGCGACGGGCGCATGCTGCGCCACCTTCTCGGCCATTTCCATTACACCGCCACGTGATCGCGTAGCTTCGCAAAGGTGGCTTGGCCTATTCCAGAAACC
>SUUB01000011.1:42994-47892 GCA_015062745.1 Actinomycetaceae bacterium | reverse complement strand
ACCTTCTCGGCCATTTCCATTACACCGCCACGTGATCGCGTAGCTTCGCAAAGGTGGCTTGGCCTATTCCAGAAACCTCCATGAGTTCCTCCGGGGACGAGAAGCCACCGTTTTCTTCCCTCCATGCCACAATCGCGTCCGCGAGCACCGGGCCTATCCCCGGCAGCTCCTGCAGCTCTGACGCAGTGGCCGTGTTGATATTGACCAGATCGGACCCACCGGTCTGACCGAACTGTGTCTGTTCCCCGGAACCACCCGTAGCCGGAACAGGTACCTCTCCGACAGCGGCAATATGTACGTGGTCCCCGTCCGCGATCGGCGCCGCCAGGTTGATGGCCGCTTGGTCCGCGTCCTGCGTCATCCCGCCGGCCATCTGGACGACGTCGTTCACGCGAGAATCAGCCGGCACCGTGTAGACCCCAGGGCTTGTGACGGCGCCCGAAATATGCACGACGGACTGCTCGGAAACGGTTGCGGAGTTGCCGGAGGGCTGTGGCTTGGATGCAGGCGGTGCGACAGCAGACGATGGCCCGCCGCTGGCCGATGCACTCGCCTGCGGCAGTGGCCCGGTGCCAGTTGCGGAGGTAGAAGGCTGCTGGGATGACAACCATGCCACGGTGCCGAGGAGAGCGAGTAGCAGGGTGACTACCAAGGCGCGTAACGCGGCCCCTTCAAGCCTCCAGCGCGGCCTGCTGCGGCCCTCGGCCAATGCGGCAATGCCCTCGCCCGTCCCCGATGCAAGCGCTAGGCTGGCCAGGCTTCGCTGCGTGCTGCGGTCCGGTTCGGAGACTGGGCGGGCATTCTGCCTCGGTGCGGCGGCAGCGCTGTGCCGCCCCCGCCGCCTGGACAGGCCAGGTTCAGGTGGTTCCAGCAATTTCTCGCCGTGATCCGACGCTGTATTCCACTGCGTAGCTGCATCTGTATCCGGCACTTCAGATGTGCCGATGTCCGCCGGATGCGGGCGTTCGTCGCGCCGCGCGGACGGATCCCGTGCACGAGAAGATGCATCGCTCGCGCCGGCGGAGTACCGTTCCTCGCCGTCGACGGTATACCGTCGACGTGAGAGCCGAGGGGGAACAATTGATCGAGGCGGTGGCTGTCGCATACGTCGATCTTGCCGTCCCGCCTTCTGCTTGGCGAGGCCCGTGCGAACTCCTGTGGATCAGCACAACATAACGCAACCTGTGGAGATATCACCGCCCAGCTGCACGCCCACCGGCACACTTCGAGCAGACTACGCGGTCGGCATTCGACCCATGGCGTCGAGAGCAAGACGCACTGGGCGGCAGTCCGCATGGTCGGCATGTCACCGGTGCCACCGAGAGCAGGCCCACCGCCGCATCGGGGCGGCCGCTCTTCTCGCGGCGGGATGCGACTCGCCCCGAACACCGGGATGATCCCCAGGCGGTCCGGTCACACCCGGCCCGCCCAGGTTCACCCTGTACACCGGCGAGATCTCCTGCAAGAGCGACGGGCGCTCTCGTTACGGGACGATATTGACCAGCTTCGGCGCGCGGATAATCACCTTGCGCGGTGCGCCGTCGAGGTACTTCTGCACCTTTTCGGAGGCGAGAGCGAGTTTCTCAAGCTCATCCTCGGCGATGTCCGCCGGAACCTCGAGGCGATCACGGACCTTACCCTTGACCTGAACGACGCAGGTGACCGTATCGTCAACCAGCAACGACTCGTCCGTCACCACCGGGAATGGCTCACGCGCCAAGGATTCTCCATGGCCCAACCGAGCCCACAGTTCCTCAGCGATATGAGGCGCCACCGGTGCCAGCATCAGCACCAGGGCCTCCGCTGCCACCCGCGGTACCGTAGCGAGCCCCGTCAGATGATTGTTCAGCACAATCATCTTCGCAATCGCCGTGTTGATGCGCATACCGTCGTACTCAGCGGTCACATCGGCGATGGTACGCGCCAGCAGACGGGCCGTCTCGGCCAAGGGCGCCTCCTCACCGACAATGACCTCTCCGGTCTCCTCGTCGATAACGTTACGCCATAGCCGCTGGAGGAAGCGCTGGGAGCCGACGACGGCGCGCGTTTCCCACGGTCGCGACATATCGAGCGGCCCCATGGACATTTCGTACAGACGGAATGTGTCCGCTCCATACTCCTCGCACATGGCATCCGGCGTCACAACGTTCTTCAGGGACTTGCCCATCTTGCCGTATTCCCGGTTGACCGGCTGCCCCTGCCAGGTGAAGCGCGGCTCGCCGTCGTCGCCGATGGTCTCCTCGACTTCATCCGCCGGAACATACTGGCCACGCGAGTCGGTGTAGGCGTACGCCTGCACGTAACCCTGGTTGAACAGCTTGTGGAACGGTTCGGACGAGCTGACATAACCGAGGTCGAAGAGCACCTTGTGCCAGAAACGCGCGTAGAGCAGATGCAGCACGGCGTGCTCCACACCACCAACGTAAAGATCCGCCCCGCCGGAGGTGTTACCCGCCTGCGGTCGCGGTCCCATCCAGTACTTCTCGTTCTCCGGGGCGCAGAAGGCGCCATCGTTGTACGGATCGAGATAGCGCAGCTCGTACCAGCAAGATCCCGCCCACTGCGGCATCGTATTCGTATCACGGTGATAGGTCTTCACGCCATCGCCGAGGTCCAACTCAATCTCCGTCCATTCGTGTGCGCGTCCCAACGGTGGTTCCGGCATGGAGTCGACATCGTCGGCATCGTAGGTGCGCGGCGAGTAGTCGGTGACTTCCGGCAGCTTCACCGGCAGTGCGGATTCCGGCAGCGCGTGCACGTTCCCCTCATCGTCCCACACCACCGGGAACGGCTCACCCCAGTACCGCTGGCGGGAGAACAGCCAGTCACGCAGGCGGTAGGTAACCGTGGCGGAGCCTTTCCCAATCGACTCCAACCACCCCGTCATTGCGGCCTTCGCGGCATCCTTGTCCAGCCCGTTCAGGCTGATGTCTTCATTGGCGGAATCAACGGCAACGCCGTCGCCCACGTAGGCGCCTTCATCCAGGTCCGGACCGTATGGATCGTCGGCCGGGCCGATGGTGCGGATGATGTCAAGGTCGTACGCATGCGCGAAGTCCCAATCGCGTTGATCGTGGGCGGGAACCGCCATGATTGCGCCGGTACCGTATCCCATCAGCACGTAGTCGGCCACGAAGATCGGAATCGGCTTTCCGTTGACCGGGTTGATACCGAACAGCCCGGAGAAGACTCCCGTCTTCGACCGGCCCTCGTCGGCCCGCTCCACTTCGGATTTAGACGCGGCCTGGGCGCGATATGCGGCCACGGCCTCAATCGGACTTGCCGCCCCCGCAGTCCACGCCTGGCGGGTGCCCTCCGGCCAACTGTTCGGCACGGCGAGCTTCGCCGCGTCGTCAGACGCGCCCGGCATCGAACCACCGAGAATAGGATGCTCCGGTGCCACCACCATGAAAGTTGCGCCGAAGAGTGTGTCTGGACGTGTGGTGTAAACATCCAACTCCGTGGGATCGGCACCCGGAACCTCGAAACGCACGGTCGCACCATCGGAGCGACCGATCCAGTTACGCTGCATGAGACGCACTTTTTCCGGCCAGTCGATGGTGTCAAGATCCTCCACCAAACGGTCAGCGTAAGCGGTGATGCGCATCATCCACTGCCGCAGGTTCCGCTTGAAGACGGGGAAGTTACCACGCTCTGATCGGCCTTCGGCAGTGACCTCCTCATTCGCCAGCACCGTACCCAAGCCGGGGCACCAATTGACGGGCGCCTCGGATACGTAAGCGAGCCGGAAGGAATCGAGCACTTTTAGCTGTTCGGCCTTCGTCAACGTGGACCAGTCGCGCCCATCCGGCACGGCGACGTCGCCGGAGGCCAGCTTCTCCCATAACTCGGGAATGGGACGCGCGGCTCCCTTTCCACGTCCGTCGCGGCGCTCGGCCTGCGGATCGAACCAGGAGTTGAATATCTGCAGGAAAATCCACTGTGTCCAGCGCACGTAATCTTCGTCGATGGTGGCGAAAGAACGGCGTGTGTCATGTGACAGGCCGATTCGATGCAGCTGTCGACGCATGTTTGCCACGTTCTGCTCGGTGGTGATGCGTGGATGTTGCCCCGTCTGCACCGCGTACTGCTCCGCCGGAAGGCCAAAGGCGTCGTAGCCCATCGTGTAGAGAACGTTCTTGCCCTTCATACGCTGGTAGCGCGCGACGGTGTCGGTGGCGATGTAACCCAAGGGGTGGCCGACGTGTAGTCCACGGCCCGAAGGGTACGGGAACATGTCGAGAATGAAGAATTTCTCCGCTGGGACCTCACCGTTGGACAGCTCGCCGACGGGATTCGCCGCGTAGAAGGTGCCCTCGGTATCCCACCGCTCCTGCCAGCGCTCTTCGATATCGTTGGCCAGCCGTGCGGTATAGCGAAATGGGGTGTTCTCAGCACTATCGGCCTGTACGCTCATTACTCTCCTTCAATCGGTACTAGAAAAGACTAGCGCACCGCGGCCCGCCACCCTGCCTGCGTTCCAGCTAGATTGCTCATACTCTTGCCGGATGAGCCGCCCATAGCCGTTCGGATCCGTTAACGGACTCGCCGTGCCACAGCGCCATCGGCCTGGACAACCCGTGTTGCGTACGTGCACCCACGGTCTAGGATCAACATATGAGTGTGTTTACGGAGATCATCGCCGGAAATATCCCCGGCCGTTTTGCTTACGCCGATGAGGTATGTGCAGTGTTCGGCACTCACGAGCCAATAACCGACGGGCATATGCTCGTCGTTCCCCGGCAGGAGGTATCGCGCTTCACGGAGTTGCCGGATGAGACATTCGCCCATTTGGCCCTTGTCGCCCAGCGGATTGGCCGCGCCCAAGAACAGGCGTTTCCCGGAACCCGCGCCATGGTCATTATTGCCGGGCTGGAAGTGCCCCACGTGCACCTACA
>SUUB01000011.1:14727-42894 GCA_015062745.1 Actinomycetaceae bacterium | reverse complement strand
CCGCCAGGCAACGGTTGCGCACGGCCAGCGCAAAGGACGCCTCCCCCACGATGTAGGCACCCTCGAACCCGCTCAGTGGCATATAGTCCAGCAGGGCGAGAAGGCTCTGCCCCGCTTCCTGGCCGCGCGGACGCGTTGTCCACAGCACGTCGTCGAGCCGAATGGCACGTTGATCTTCCGTGGTTGGCACCTCGATAATCGCCGTGGTTTCGGGTACGTGATGGCCCGCGTGCAGTGAACGCGCTATCCCCTCAATTCCGGGCAGGCCCGTCTCATCGGAGACTAAAAGAAGCGGCCCTTTGGCGCCATCGAAACGAAAGATGCGGCCCTGGTCGAGGAATCCCACCAGTTCACCGCGTTGTGCTCGGCGCGCCCATCGTGCAGCCCGCCCTTCGACCTGGCCGTCGGGGGTGCGGTGGAGCGCGAAGTCCACATCGATATACCAGGTGCCGGATATGCAGCGAGCATCACGAATGGTGTAATTGCGCACCGTCGGCCGATTCTTCGCCGGCAGAGCGCGGTACCGCTGATACCACCCATCTGCGGGTCCCCAGGGCAGAGGCGGCAGACAGGGCCGACTCGGCCCGTAGGCTGTACTGCCTCTGCCCGCCCGGGCATTCGCGCTATAGGCGGGAATGGCCGGAGCGTCCGCGCGAACCAATCCACGTTTGCCCGCTACCGGCCCGACGGTCTGCGTGCGGCGCTCTGCTCTCTCTGGAAGTGGCGGCCAGAAGAAGAATCGGAACCACTGGTCAAAGCCCAGGAAGTCGAACTCCTCGTTGAACCTCTCCTCGTGCGCTGTGAAGGAGATCCGCTGAAAGGTGGGCGAAATACGCCTGCTGGCCACCACGCGCAACAGCTGCACCGAGGCACGCACCGGCCGTATTGGCCGCGTTGCTGATAGTTCTTGGCGCATTCAGCCTCCTTCCTACATGTCAGCGGGCTGTGATTCGAGCGCTCTGTGCTCTCCGCACCCGGTTCTCCGCACTTTCGGCACTTGCGCTGTCCGTGTTTCCGCAAGTGGTGGCGCGGCCGCCGATTATCAGTTGCTGCCTTCCGCCACCTCGTCGATCAGTGGCGTCATCTGTTCAATCGCGTAAAGGGTCGCGGCCGGGGTGCCCAGCGAATAGGCGCTGGAGAGCTCGTCTCCAATAACGAGTACCCGGCCGTCCTCCACGGCGGGAATCGCCTGCCAGCCAGGGTCGTCGGTAATCTCCGAACTGTCGATATAGATCGGGAAGGCGACAATGAGGTCGGCGTCGAAGAGATCGAGTTGCTCACTGGAGATGGAAACCGACCAGCCGTTCTCCGATGTCGATGCCAGGGTTTCAATTTGCGGGTTCTGCGTGAATCCGAGGTTCTCCATGAAATGCACACGTGCGTCGTCGAGGTAGGCGCCCCATCCTTCCGACGTGCGTGTGGCAACCGTGACGGTTTTGCCATCCCACTGCGGATGCTCGCTGCGCGCCGCCGCAAAGGCAGCATCCACTTCTTCGAGCAACTCCTCCGCCTTCTCCGGCTGGCCGAGGGCCGCCCCGATCATGCGGACCTGATCCGCGGAGGAGGTCAGGTAATTGTCGCCGTCCTTGCTGACACCGATCGTCGGGGCAATGGAAGACAATCTCTCGTAGCGTTCCTCGTCACCCGAACTACGCACGTCCAAAATGAGATCCGGCTCCAGGGCGGCAACTTCCTCGTAGGAGAGTTCGAGTGTACCGAGGATCTGCGGGGACTCGTCGTAAAGGCCCTCGGCCCACGGGCCGACTCCATCTCCACCAAATGCAAGCCAATCGGCAGCACCCACCGGTTGCACATCGAAGGCCAGTGCAACTTCCGCATCACCCCAGCCGAGTGCAACCACGCGCTCTGGCATCTCCTCAACGGTGACGTCACCGAACTTCGTTTCGATTGTTACCGGAAATGCGTCAGACTGCACGCTCACGTCCGTCTTAGCTGTCGAGTTCGACGACGTCGCATCCTGTGCGTCATTGTTACCGCAGCCGGCCAGGGCCAATGCGACAGCGGCGGCCACGGCCATAACACGACGAATTCTTGGTCTTTTCACGTTTGTGGTTCCCTTCGGTTATGCGTCAGTATGCTGTCAGTCCGCCTGTGCCGTTATGGCGCGGCGAACGTGTGTCGCGGCTAGCGGTCGGCACCGGGGGCGAACGATGTCGTCCATTTCCAGCACCGTCCCGTCCAGTTAGGCTACCCTAATCGAAGCCGTAGTACTAGTGCCGAATGCGGAAAGGAGACGATGGAACTGCAGATGGATCGATCGCCGTCCTCTACCAGCAATGCAGCGACGCTGCATACCCGCCGCGTCTTTGCGCTTGTCGGTGGTCTTGCGATTCTTGCCGTCGCCGCACTGGCCTCCTTGGCGATCGGCAGCAGGCCTGTACCCCCGGCCACCGTCATCGCGGCTCTCTTCGGTGATGATGTGCCCCGCGCCGACGCGCATGCCGTACTGGACCTGCGCGTGCCGCGAACCGCTCTGGCAATTCTCGCTGGCGGCGCCCTTGCCGTCGCGGGAGCACTCATCCAGACTCTCACCCGCAATCCGCTGGCGGATCCCGGCATCCTCGGGGTGACCTCGGGCTCCTCGTTCGCTGTGGCACTGGCAGTGGGCCTGCTGGGAATCACTCGCCCGTCGCTGTATGTATGGTTCGCGCTCGCCGGCGCGCTGGCTGCCACACTCGCTGTGGCATTGGTAGGCGGGGCGGCTCGCGGCAGTGTCGATCCGGTTCGCCTGCTCCTTGCCGGAGTAGCCCTGGGAGCCGTTCTGTCGGGAATCGTTTCCGGGCTGCGCATCGCGAGCCCACGCACCTTCAACACCATCAAGGTGTGGGAAGCCGGCACATTCGTTGATCGGAGCCTCACCTCCTGCCTCCCGGTTGTACTTATCATGCTCACCGGCGCCGTTATCGCCCTCGCACTCGGAAAGTCACTTAATTCGCTGGCACTGGGCGAGGACATGGCATCAGCCCTGGGCACGTCCGTGTGGCGCACCCGCCTTCTCGCGGTGGCAGCGATTACCTTCCTCGCTGGAGGCGCCACCGCACTCGCCGGTCCCATTTCTTTTGTCGGCCTCATGGTGCCTCATGTGGCCCGGTGGCTCACCGGGCAGGATCAACGGTGGATCATGGCTTGTTGTCTGATATGGGGGCCGATTATCACCATTCTTGCCGATATCGCCGCCCGAATCGCGGTCTCCCCGGGAGAGATGCCCGTGGGAATCGTCCTATCCTTCCTCGGCGGCCCGGTGCTCGTGGCCTTGGTGCGGCGCAGAAAGGCACTGGCACTATGACGGTGACGCACTCGCGAATTGACGGTTCCGATTCCCAGTCCGCAACGTCGGCTAGTTCGACGGATGGCCCGCCGCGCCCCGCCGCGTATGCTGGGGCGGCACACTCGCGTAGCGCACGCGTGGCGCTACGATCACGGCTGTGCGCCGTCGCCGTTGGTGTGCTGCTGGTAGCGGTTGCGGTCATCGCACTCTGCCTGGGCGACTACCCCCTATCCGTCGGGGAGGTCCTGCGGGCGCTGACCGGCCGGGCGGGTTTCGATTCAACGGTTGTCCTGCAGTGGCGTCTGCCGCGCATCGTTGCCGCCATCGTCTTCGGTGCCTGCCTGGGCATTTCGGGCGCCCTCTTCCAGACCCTGACCCGCAACCCGCTTGGTTCACCGGATATCATCGGCTTTTCAACGGGAGCGTACACCGGTGTGCTTGCCGCGCGCCTGGTGTTACCCGGCTCCACCTTGGCGGCGTCGACTCTGGGAACCTCGGTTCTCGCTTCGACGACGGCCGGGGCCTTGCTCGGCGGCTTCGCAACCGCCATCGTCGTCTATCTACTCGCCTATCGGCGCGGAGTCCAGGGATTCCGCCTCGTCATCGTCGGAATCGGTGTCACCGCAGCGCTCTCCGGGGTGAATTCCTGGCTGATCTTGCGTGCGCGTGATGAAGTCGCGATGGGAGCGGCCATTTGGGGAACAGGCACCCTCAGTCTCACGACCTGGGGCGACGTGGTTCCAGCCGTGGTAGCAGTCGCCCTGACCACCCCACTTATTGCGGCGGCACGGCGCCCGCTGCGGCAGTTGGAATTGGGCGACGACGCTGCCGCCGCCCACGGGCTGCGTGTGGAGCGGACGCGACTCGCCATCCTGAGCCTGGGCGTACTGCTCGCGGCATTGGTCACTGCGGCCGCCGGCCCTATCGCCTTCGTGGCCCTCGCGGCACCTCAGATCGCCAAACGATTGGCAGGGCTTCCGGGCATTCCGCTGCTTCATTCGGCTCTATTGGGCTCACTGTTGCTATTGGGGGCGGATGTCATCGCTCAACACGTCGGTGGCAATCCGCTTCCTGCCGGCATGATCACCGTTATTTTCGGCGGAATGTACCTTTTCGTTCTTTTGATAATGGAGTCGCGCGCATGACATTCTCTCCCAACCAGGGCGACCATCCCGCTCGCCCGACACCCGAACCACGCACCGACGGCGCGGCGTCGCCTCCGGATTCTCCTGCGGCCGCGCCCGCAACGCAGGCGCCTCACATCGCGCAACTTCTCCCTGACACGGTGCCGTGCACGTCGGAAACCGCTCCTACCGGGCGCCTGCGCACCGAAGATTTGAACCTGGGGTACGACGGCCGCATCGTCGCCCGCGACCTCAACGTGGAGATTCCCGATGGCTCCTTCACCGTTATCATCGGGCCCAATGGTTGCGGCAAGTCAACACTGCTGCGCGGTCTTGTTCGACTGCTGCGGCCCGACCAGGGCGCGGTATACCTCGATGGAAGATCAATCGCCGGGCTCAAACCCAAGGCGCTGGCGCGGCGCATCGGACTTCTACCGCAAAGCGCCATCGCACCCGAAGGGATCACCGTCGCCGATCTTGTGGCGCGCGGTCGCTACCCACACCAGGGCGTGTTTCGCCAGAGTACGCGCGACGACGCTGCGGCGGTGCAGCGCGCCATGCGGGCAACGAACGTGGAGGAACTCGCCGAGCGCGCCGTGGGCGAACTCTCCGGTGGCCAACGCCAGCGCGTGTGGGCTGCCATGGCCTTGGCGCAAGAGACTCCCCTGCTCCTGCTTGATGAACCGACGACGTATCTGGACATCGGCCACCAAGTGGAATTGTTGGAGTTGTTCACCCGCCTGAATAGAGACGGAACGACCCTCGTTGCCGTACTGCATGATCTGAATCAGGCCGCTCGGTATGCGTCGCATCTGATCGTTATGAAGGAAGGAGCCGTGGTTGCCGAGGGAAACCCGCGCGCGGTTATGACGCCGGAGCGCATTGAGGCCGTCTTCGGCCTCAGTTGCGTTGTCATCGAAGACCCGGTCACCGGCGGACCGCTGGTGGTGCCGAGGCGAAGTCAGACGGCCTCCACCACTTCGACCGGCCGATAGATGCTCCTGGTAGAACGCTGCCGCGAGTAGGCATTCCACGCTTCAACGCCGCACGACTGTTCCCCCCGCTAGCCGGTGCTCGACTCGCTGGCAGTTGTTAACCGAAACCTGTTAGCGTTAACCACATAGCTTCCTTACGAGCTCCCGTACACACGAAAAGCAATGGCAGCAATGGCGAGCTATGACGGGATCGAGTTCCTTGTGTTCCGTCTCAAGAACTCGATGATTGACCTTTATATGACGGACTTAGGCTATCAGATCCTCGGCGACTACTACCTAGCCGCAGACCTAGCTGTCATGTTCGAACGGCCGACAGAGAATGGAACCGGCGGCGGACTGCCGCGCCTGCTCCCTAATGAGCCATACGCTTCCAGCCTCCCTTCCCTTGTCCACCTGTTTAAGCGCATAGGAGATGAGATCGATCTAGCCCTTTCCGGCTGGCGAGACCTTCCCGAGCCTTCGCTACTTGATTCAAGCCTAGACACATGTCGCAACCCGCTTCGAGCGGTGCTGGCCTCCGGTGCCTCGGTATCGACAGGATCGTCCAACGGCAATGCAGTTTTCGTCGCCGGTACCGTTGGGCCTTACCTGGAATCCGCAATTGAGAATGCCGCAGAGCTCAGCGGCCTCACGATGGAGGCTTTCAAGACCAATGTCCTGCGGGAAATTCCCCGGGTCGTGAGTTCACTCGACCAGGTGGCGATCATCTTGGGTGGCGCGCTTCTCGCGGAGCAGGGAGCCATCGACGCTGCACGCCAAGCCATAGCCGACCTCGTGGAGGCCACCGAACAGAACTGTGCCGCGCTCGCGCAGGCCGCGAGCAATGCGAATTCTCAGAGTGCGCAAGGTCCCGGACTAATCGAGGTGACGTTCAAGTTCGTGGCTGCTCTCGCGACCACTGCGGCAGCCTTCGCTACTGGTCCTGCAGCGGCGGGAGTGCTGACCGCGGGCGCAAGCATGCTCACTTTCGCCATTGACACGGCGGGTATCAGCGACGATTTCAGCCGCACCGCATCAAGCTTTGACTCCACACTGTCCGCACTAAAAGACGGCGTGCACGAGATTGATCAGAACCTTCGGGTGGCCGAAGAAGCTATCGATAACAATCTACGACTCAACTACGATGCGGTCCTCAAGGATGCCACCAATAGTTTCCAACTGACCCTGGATGCGATCAACTCGGAGGACATTGATAACAACGCTACCGGCCCGAACCCTAACCAGGCAGGGGTGGAAGCTCTTGTGATTGACCGTTCGAAGGTAGAAGCCATTTACGGTTACGATCTGCCACAAGCGGCTGCAGAGATTGCCGGTATCAGGAACACACCGCTCGATCTCAATATTGCCCTCTACCGGGATCAGGGCATCGGATTATCACCCAAAGGTCCGACGACCTGGTTCTTCGAACTCACGAACCTACTTCGACAGCGACTGACAGATCTTGAAGTGGCGATACGCTCAGGCCGGAAAGGAGCTTGAACTTGTGGTTGATGCCATATACGCCTCCGATGACCAGGTCGCGGGTGCGATGGATCTACTCGACACAGCCGCCGGAGAGAACGGACTAGTCCACACCCAGGTAATCCAGTTTGTACAGAACTGGAAAGACCGCTGAGCTTACCGGGGTAAGGTCACGCCTCCGCCGGACGACGTTTAGAACACCATTGCCCACTGCTCCCAGAAACGTACAACCGCGATCAAGACGATCACTAGGTAAACGCCGATGGTGATGTACCACCGGCCGTGGACCAAGAAACGGCGGAGCGCATCGGGAGCGGGAACATGCCCTGCCTGCACGGACCTGGCCCATGTGTGCACGATCAACGGAATGGTAGCGAACCAGGTGAGCAGGCAGTATGGGCAGAGCGCCCTCTCTACAACAAAAGACTGATACTGGAACCAGACAAGCCACACGGCAGCGAGAACCATCGCCAGGCAAAGAGCCTGCCACAGCCACCTGCCGAGGCGCCCGCTCGATAACAGAACGAGTGCCAGAGCGACGATACCGGCGAAGAAGGCGAGCCCATATATCGCGTTGGAGATCCCGAAGAAGAGTTGGTTTTGCGGCGAGTCCAGGAAGCTGCCGCAGCCGATCAACGGATTGATGTCGCAGGCCAACTGCGACGCCGGATCCAGTAGATGCTGTTTCTCGGTGCGGATAAGCGAAACCGAGGCGTACATGCCGAGTATCCCAGCGATGAGCATGAGTAGAGCGTATCCACGCGTTGCCCCGCCATCCTCCTGCTCCGCGGTAGGCAGCGCCTGCTTCCGCCGTTGCAGGCCGGTCAGGTAGCCCTCCACTTCAGCGTCGCTCATCTGCGCAAGCACGCCGTCGCCCGTGCGTTCGTCGCCACTAGACACAACAGCCTCCAAGTTCCGCAGTTATCACACGGTCGTGTGTGCTGCAGCTACATAGCCTTCCACAAATGCCGCGGTATCTTCCCAGCCCGTGACCGCATGGGTGGGAATCCCCAGGCGGGTCACGGGGAAGTCATTGCCGCCTTCATCGAGCCGGTCTCCAACGAACAGCATATCGTCGATGGGAATACCGGTATGCCGCGAAAGCTCGGCGATCCCGTACGCCTTATCGACGCCCTGCCGGGTGATATCCACTGAGGTAGACCCACCGGAGCGTACCTCCAGACCGGGCAGACGCTCGGCGACGGCGGCGCGCAACCGCTCCTTTTTGCCGCCATCGGGGTCCCATCCCTTCTTCGCCTCCAGAGGCGCCTGCTGGCCGAGAGCGGAGAAGGTGATCTGCGAGCCACGGTCTTCCAGAATAGGACCCCAGGTATGTTCTTCCCATAGTCCGAGCCGCCGGGCCTCTTCCTCAACGGCGGCCAGAGCCTCCGCGCGTTCCTCGTTGCTCAGATCACGGGCATACACCGTCTGCCAGCGCCCGTCGCGGTGCACAAGGTAGCGGGTGCCGCACGTGGGCATGAGATGCAGTGCGCCGAGCTGCTGTTCGTCGGCTTCCAGGTGTGCAAGCACCTGCGACTCGAATTGTCCGAACTGACCACCGGAGATGACGCAGACCTGCGTCACATCAAGCAGTCCACGCAAAGCCGCCGCCATCCGATCGGGTAGCGGCGACTTTGAGGGAGCAAGTGTATCGTCAAGGTCAAAGGCGACCAGCGAGTACGGTTGGCTCATACCTGCGGCTGAGCGTCCTGCGCTGCGTCGGCCTCTGCCTTCGTTGCGTCCTGGTCCGCCTTGACTGCGATTTCAAGGATGGCGCGGATGAGTCCCAGCGCAACCACAACCGCTCCCAGGACGAAGGCGAACTGGAAGAGTGCCTCGAAAATGGCGAGGACGCTCGTGTCTCCCATTCTGGTCACTGCGCTGAGGTCGTTACCGGATGCAACCCGAATGAAGCTGATCAGTTCTTTTACAACGACGATGCAGCCGGCAATCAGAGCAAAAAGCTGCACAATCCCGGCAATGGAGCTGGAGACGCGCACCTTGAAGTTCGTGGAGAAGAGCCCGGCGAAGCCACCGGTGCTACGAGGCGGCTGCGGAGCGGCAACACCATAAGCGGGCTGGCCGTAGGCATACCCCTGGTCGTAGCCGGCCTGCGGCTGACCGTAAACGTTAGGATCGACACCCGGCTGGCCGGCCGCCGGAGCGGAGTAAGCGGACGGGGCCCACGCCTGGTTCTGGTACCCCTGTGCGTACTGCTGATCCGCGTACGCCTGGGGGTTATTCTGCTGGTTTTCCGGGGTGGACGGCTGAGACATTACTTTTCCTTTCCGGATACGCGAGCGCGTATCTCTGTGTCCGCCTTATTCTCACGGCATTCCCGCGCGAATTGCGAATCCTCCTGCCGAGCATCCCGTACTTTGAGCCGATTTGACAACACTTTGGATGCTGTTGTGAGAGTCTTCACGGCTTTCAGTAACCCGCGCTAGACACTGCCGCGGCAAGGCGACCGCGCCTAGCCTAGCAGCATCGGCCACACGAACTCATCCGCGCGTTCCCCTTCCGTGCGTGGCCTCCATTACACTGGTCGTCGTATCAGTGTGTTGCTGAACGGCGCGAGCACAGGGCCCGCGCCGCTTGATCACGGCCACCAGCCGAGAGGAGAAACATGTCCACGCCGCATATTTCCGCCGAACCCGGAGACTTCGCCCCCGCTGTCCTCATGCCAGGCGATCCCCGCCGCGCCGAGCGCATGGCCGCGCAGCTCATGCCAGACGCCCGTAAAGTGACGGATGTGCGCGGCATCGGAGGGTACACCGGCACCTACCAGGGTAAGCCGCTGTCGATTATGGCCTCCGGCATGGGCCAGCCCTCTTTATCCATTTACGCCACGGAGCTCTACCGCTTCTTCGGTGTTGAGCGCATTATCCGCGTCGGCACCTGTGGCGGACTCTCTCCGGATGTTGAGCCCGGCGACGTCGTCGTCGCAATCGGCGCGCATACGGATTCCTCGCTCAATGACGCCCTCTGCCCGGGAATCCACTTTTCCGCCACTGCATCGTGGAACCTGCTGAAGGCAGCCGTTGACGCCGCCGGCGACGACGCCAGCGTCAAGGTCGCCCCCGTTGTCTCCCGCGACCGCTTCTACGACAATCCTCCCGAGCAGGTGCAGCGCCTGGCGGAACTGGGCACGCTCGGCGTCGAGATGGAGGCGGCTGCACTTTACGGGCTTGCCGCACAGCTTCACAAGGAGGCACTGGCTGTCCTGACGGTCTCCGATCATCTACTTGATCCCTCCAAGGACATGAGCGCAGAAGATCGCGAGACGAAGTTCCAGACCGCGCTGTCCCTTGCAGTCGCCGCAGCTCTGAGCTGATTTTATGGGTCTTACGGCGTCTAACGAGGACTATCTCCGGGCCATTTGGAAGCTCGAGGAGTGGCAGGATCACCCCGCCACTTCCGGAGAGCTGGCCCGCGCACTCGGCCTATCTCCGTCGACGGTCTCGGAAGGCGTGAGCCGACTCGTTTCCCTCGGCCTCGTGCGGCATGCACCGTATGGAGCCATCTCGTTAACGGATGAAGGGCGAAAGCAGGCCGCCCGCATGGTGCGAATCCACCGGGTGCTGGAGACAGGCCTCGTTCAGTTGTTCGGCTACTCATGGGACGAGGTCAACGCCGAAGCAGAACAGTTGGAGCACGCCGTCTCCGACCTTTTCATCGAGCGTCTCGATGCGGCCCTCGGTCACCCGCAACGTGATCCACACGGCGATATCATCCCCCTGCCCAGTGGTGAGATTCCTGACGCCGTCGCCGCGCCCGACGAACAGATACGCCTCTGCGATCTGGCCGTCGGGGAGGGCGGCAGAGTGGAGCGAGTCTCTGACACCGATTCCGACGTGCTCGTCTACCTCGATGAACTTGGAGTCGTCCCCGGCACGCGACTGCGCGTGACCGGGGTACGGCGCGGGGTCGGAATTGTTCGGGTGTCCGTTTCCGATCGGGAGTTCGATGTAGCTCTGAACGCCGCACAGGTCGTCCTGGTTGCGGTTGACCGCGACGCCGCGCACTGATCCTGCAGGTGCTGCTGCAAGGGCGGGTGCCGCTGCGACAAGACCTGCACGGCATAACGCCCGAGCCGCATGGCGGTCACACGAAGACCCAGCAACGGAAAGGCATGAATCGCAGCTCGCAGGCATATATTGCCTGCGGCCTGCCAAGTATGGCGCCGTCACGCTCCAGCCAGACACATTCAACGTTCATGCCTCCATCATGACTGGAGCCTCCGACACCTTCTGCCTCACAAACGCCGCCCTGCCCGGCCACGATCCGGAGAACCTGCGGCTCCGACCGTCGTCGACCAAGTGGTTATCTAGGCCGACCCTACTTTCTTGCTACTTTCTTGCTTCCCCTGCGCTGCGGCACTGCGCAGACGGTCGCCGCCCGGAATAGGGGCTCACACCTTCGCCCACCGCGCAATTTCTGCCCACAACGTGGCCGGTGTTGCGCAACACCCCGTCATCGTGCTTTCCTAGTAGCCGTTCATCAAGAGCAGGTGAGAGACGTGGCTCAACGACACTGCAGCAACCCGTCAGACGGGTGCTTCCGCCACGACCGATGGAGGGAACATGATCGAGTTTCAAGACGTCGTGAAGGTCTATCCGCGCCGCGGACAAGACGACGTCGTGGCGCTTGATGGTATCTCTCTCACCGTGCCGGACGGCGATATCCACGCCATCGTCGGAGAATCCGGAGCCGGCAAGTCCACCCTGATTCGCTGCCTGACAGCACTGGAACGGCCCACATCCGGCCGGATCCTGCTCAACGAGATTGACCTGACCACTCTGGCACCCACCGCGCTACGCGATGTGCGGCGTTCCATCGGTATGGTGTTCCAAGGTGGCAACCTGCTTGACTCGCGTACCGCCGCCGGGAATATCGCCTACCCGCTGAAAATAACCTCCGCGTCTTCCCAGTGGCAGTCACGCGCGGCCATCCGCGAGCGCGTGGAGGAAATGCTCGCGCTGGTCGGTCTGGCCGACCGTGCCAGTTCCTTCCCGTCCCAGCTTTCCGGAGGTCAGCGCCAGCGTGTCGGCATCGCACGCGCCATGGCGGACTCCCCTTCCGTCTTGCTGTGCGACGAGCCAACCTCGGCACTGGACACCGAGACCACCAATCAAATCCTTGACCTGCTCAAGTCGGTTCGTGATCAGTATGGCGTCACGGTCCTCATCATTACGCATGAGATGTCGGTTGTCCGGCGCATATGTGATTCGGTCACACTGCTGGATCACGGCTCGGTGGTGGAATCGGGATCGGTGGCCAATATTGTCGCCGACGTTCACTCCCCCTTGGGGCTGCGTATCATTCCCGCTCCGGATGTCGAACCGGGTGACGGCCAAGCGGTGATTGATGTCTCCTTCACCTCTCATCCCGGCCAACCAACCGGTTCACGGGTGATGGCCCATGCGGCCGAGCTCGGCGCTGACATCGGGGCCGGCGTGTTCGAGACGATTGGTGAAACACAGGTCGCCCGGCTCGCCCTGACCGTGCCGGCCACGCAGGCCTCGAGAACGGTCGCTTCACTTCAAGAACTGCCTGGCGTCAGCGCAGCTCTGCAACAGGAGGTGGCCGCGCTATGAGCACTCTCGTCCACCTCGCAACCATAGCCGCCGCTGATAGTGACCGCACCTGGTTCAATAGCCCGGCCATCCAGCAAGAGCTCGGCAACGCCGTGAAGGAGACACTCCTGATGGTGTCCACCTCGGCTCTCGTCTCTATCATCATTGGGCTGTTGCTGGGAGTGATTCTCACGGCCACACGGCCTCATGGGCTGCTTCCCAACCGGCCCATCAACCAAGTCCTCGGGCTGATCGTGAACCTTGGACGCGCTATCCCCTTCATCATCCTCATGTTCTGGATGATCCCTGTTACGCGGTTCATCGTGCAGACGTCGTCCGGCTGGCGCGGAGCAGCAGTACCACTGGCCGTTTCGGCAATTCCCTACTTCGCCCGCCTCGTGGAATCGAATCTCTCCGGCGTGGAGCCCGGCAAGGTCGAAGCGGCACTCATGATGGGTGCCTCGCGCATGCGTATCCTGGGCGGGGTACTGGTACGCGAAGCCATGCCGGCGCTGATCCAGTCCGTCACGATCCTCATCATCACCCTGATCGGATACTCCGCCATGGCCGGATCGATCGGGGGCGGAGGTCTCGGTGCTCTGGCGGTTAACCAGGGCTACTACAACTCCAATGTCGATGTTGTCACCATTGTGGTCATCGTGATCGTGGCCATTGTTGCCATTGTCCAGATGTGTGGCGACATGCTCAGCCGGCTGGTAGATCACCGCTGAGGCACTGCCCGCCGGGAAATAACGAAGCCACAGCATCACTGTTCGCACTTGAACTAACACGCAATCACAACATCTGTGGAAAGAGAAGACCCATGAAACGCATTCGATCCTTTGCCGCTATTCTCGGTGCGGGAGCACTGGCTCTCACCGGTTGCGGCTCCTCGAACGATTCCAACAACTCGACCAATAGCTCCAGCGGTACGTCGGCCAATAGCACAGCCGCCGAGGCGGATGGCCCCGTCACCATCACCGTAGGTGCGTCCCCCACACCGCATAAGTTGATCCTTGATTATGTGCAGGAGAATCTCGCTGCCGATGCCGGGATCAACATCGAAGTGGTGGAATACCAGGATTACGTGCAGCCGAACGTAGCCTTGAACAATGGCGATATTGACGCCAACTACTTCCAGCATCTGCCCTATCTGGAAGCCCAAGAGGCCGATGAGAATTACGACTTCGAGCACGGCGATGGCATCCATATCGAGCCGTACGGGATCTACTCCGAGAAGATCACCGACTTGAAAGACCTCAAGGACGGTGCAACGGTGGTGATCACCAACGATCCATCCAACCAGGCGCGGGCTCTCCAGCTGCTGGTGGACAACGACCTGATTGAACTGAAGGATGTCGAGTCACCAACGATCTACGATCTGGCCTCCAACCCGAAGAATCTGCAGTTCAAGGAAGCGGATGCGCCGTCGGTGCCGAAGCTTCTACCCGACTACGACATCGGTATCGTCAACGGTAACTACGCCCTACAAAATGGCCTCGAGCCGTCCAAGGACGCTCTGTACCTGGAAGCGGGCGCAGACAACCCGTACGCGAATATCCTGGCGTGGAACGCCACGGCCGATGACCAGACCAAGGCGGCGGTTGAGAAGCTGGACGAGCTTCTGCATTCCGATGAGGTCGCGCAGTACATCAAGGATACTTGGCCAAATGGCGAGGTTGTCCCGGCCTTCTAGGTGCGTGAGCGGCTCTAGAAGTCTCTAGGAGGCTTGCTACAACATCTGGGTGGGTGGGAGCGCATAGGCTCTCACCCACCTTTGCATTCACAGCCGCCGCTCCCGGCAGTGGTGCAAGGCACCGGGGAAACGCGCCGAACGCGCCGCGCCGACGGTACCGCGCACAACTACGATTGCCGCACGGGCCCAGCCAACACGCCTGACCACCCGACCATGTGCTCGGCCAGTCCATCACCTGCGGCACCCGCTCAATCGGTGACTTCAAGAGTCCCGTGCGCGCCACGTTCCGCATAGCTCATCGCATGGTTGACAATCGAGTAGTGCCCCGCCTCCACGGGCACGAATTCAACGAATCCTCCCTGCGCCGCCTGTAGCGGCAACACCTGAGCCGCCGAGTCTCCGCCCGCCTGTGGATCGCAGTCGACTCCGGTGAGCGCGGCGTCATTCGAACATCCGCGGCGCAGCGAATAAGTTCCTTCCGACCACACGGTATCGAACTGCGTCCCGACGATGTGGAAGGAAAGATCGAGATTCGGCCCGGCATCCAGCACCCATATTCGCACTCGATCGCCGGTCGCAGCGTTCAGCGGCGCGCGGTCATACTGGAATGGGTAGCCGTTAAAGGTCACGACATCGGGCTGGACCGTTACCACCTTTGTGGCATCGGTACCGACGCTCAAGTCATCGGACCAATACTGCTCCGATTGAATCAGAACGTATTCTTCATCGACCTCATCCAGCCCCTCCGCCGGGTCAATAATGACGGCACCGAACATTCCATTCGAGATATGTACACTCATGGGTGCCGTCGAGCAGTGATACAACCAAATCCCCGCTCGCTTCGCCGTGAAGGTGTAGATAAGGGACTCCCCCGGGTCGATCGTGCGCATATTGTCATCGGGGGTGACATCGCCCGCATGAAAATCGATCGAATGGCCCATCGAACCACTGTTGGTCAAGGTAATGACGAAGGTGTCGCCGACCCTGCCGCGCAGTATCGGGCCGGGAGTCGTGCCGTTGAAGGTCCAGGCTGTCTGTGTGCGTCCGGGAGCAACCTCACGCTCCACCTCCCGCGCCTCCAGTTGGATGTGGTGCGTGGTTTCCACGCCCGCTGGTTCCAGCTTCGCTTCATAGGCACTGAAGTCCTCGCCCGGATCCGCCTGCAGCTGTGCCGTCGTCGGCGTGGTATTCGTGCCATCCGCTCCACCGTCCGCTTGATGATGCGTATGTTCCGACGACGACGGCGCGCCGGTCACGATATCGAGCGTCATTCCCATCTGTCGGTGCCCCACCATCGAGCACCATCCCTGCGTATTCGCGGTGATTGGCCCGGTGGTGATCGTCGCTGCTTCTCCCACTGCCAAGGGACCGGTTGTTTCCCCGCTTTCCAGCACGAGGTCATGGCGTTGATCGCCGGTGTTACGCAGCGTGATTTCCAGGCGGTTGCCCTGCGGAACGGTTATGGTATCGGGCACGAAGGCCATACCTTCCACGGTCACCTCTACCCGCGTGGTCTCGCCCGTCTGCGTCGTCGTCGCCGCACCGACGCCCGCAGGCCGATCGGTAGCAGCCGGACTTACGCCCACAGCCGTCGTCACGGATAGAGCGACGACGGCGAGAACGGCTCCGGTACGCAAGCGCGGATCAGGCATGGGTATCGGCCCGCCGGTATACGCGGGGGCAGCCTCCCGTATCTCACGATTTCGCTGCCGAAGCACAGTCGTAAGAAGCAGGAGGAAACTGGCAAGCGCAGTGACAACGGCGAGGCCGAGGCACAGTGACTGCAATCTGCCCTCGCCCACAATCAGCGCCAACAACACGGCACCGTTCAGGAGCAGCCACCGTGCTCCCGCGCTCGGTTCAATGCGTTCAATCGTTGCCCGCACACGTGCCGGGCCACCACCGACCACCACGGGCAGCAGGTACGTCAAAGAGCCGAGAATCAGTTGCAAGGCGCCCGCCGCCAAGAGAAGCGCGTATACACCACCCGCCACGTTACGCGCAGCTGCTGCGCTATCAGCATTGAGCAATTGCCAGCCCCACAGCAGCGCCGCGAGCTCCATCCAGCAGATCCCCGCACCCATGAACCAGCCGTCGCCCACGGCAAGCATAGAACCCCTCCAGGCCGATAGAACCGGAAGAAGAACTCCCCCGGCTCCCATCACAACCCACAGGATCACTCCCAGCCCGGTAACGCTGGGAAATCCGAGCACGGCCGCGAGTGCTGCGATGACGATGGCGCCCACCAACCATGGCATGGCGCGCACCGCCCGGCCTATACCACCAGGAGTCATTCTTGTGCGCGCTACAGTGGGCCCGAAGGTCACAAGCGTACCCAGCACCGTCATCCCGACAAATCCGATCGCCATGGCAGCGGCATGCGCGATGGCCATGCCATCGTGATGTGAATAGAGCACCGGCCACCACGCCACTGCCCACTGCCGCTCGGTGACATCAATTGTCATGATAAGCCCCAGCAAAGCACCGAAAACGAACAGGGCAACTCCCGCGAAGTGGTAGCGCAGTGTCACCGCCCCAGCACTGGCGAACTCGGAACGCAGCGCACGCCGCAGCGCGAGCGCGTGCCATGTGAAACCGCTGAGAATCAGGGCCGCACCCGCCAACGCGCAAAGCGCGCCCTGGGCGCCGCTGATGCCGAGTGCAACCGCAAGGAACACCATCCCGACCCCCAGCATCCCCAGCCGGATGAGCTGACGTGCCTGCGACTGTTTGCGCCGGGTGAGGGCGTCGGCGAAATGCCACGTCCATATGAGAATAGAACTACTGATGACGCCCAGACCTGCGATATGGATGAGGTACCAGCGGGGATTGGGCAGCACACTTTGTGCCGCGAGTGCTGCGACCAACAAGACGATCCAGATGCTGGTGACCACCCAGGTGACCCGGTGCCAGCGTGCACGGGGCAGCTTCATGTGTTCTCCTGACGTAAGGCGATAACGAGAATGGCAAGGAATCCGAAAGCGGCGGCGATGACCCCTGCGCGCATGGCACTCACCGATCCCGTGAGGGTACCAATGATTCGGATGATCACCCCGCTGTCGAGTAGCAGCAGCGGTACCAGGGTTCTTCTGGTCAACGCGGCGTCGGGAACCCGGGCCAGAATCATGGAACCGAGGAAACCGAGCATAATCGCCTGAATGACGATGTCATACCCGGTGCGCCAGTCATCGGCTAGCAGTAGCACGCCTGCCGCAACCACCACCCACAGATAGCCGCTGAGGATGCCGAGCATTACGTTGCCGGATGATGTGATCGTGGCGGCGTGTGGCCCCTCTTCGGGTGAGAGTTTGTCTCCGGGTGAGAGTGTCTTTTCGGGCGAAGGCGTCGACTCGGCGCCGACCGCGCGGCGGTTGCCGGCAAGAGCCAAGCCGACCAGGGCGAGCAGACAGGCTCCCAAGGCCCGCGTCCCACTTGCGGCGATAGCGGACCACGCCGTTGCTACGAGTACGGCGAGGGCACCCCAAAACGCCCGCTCGTCGTCGCGCAGTGCGTGATCTATAGTGCCGACCACTATTAGCACCACGAAGGAGACCCACCATAGCGCGATATCCTCCGGTGCCACGTCCCTGCAGAGTAGAACGGCGGCTCCGGCGCCCGCTCCGGCCCCCAGGGCCTCGATCAAACGCGAGTCTGCCACGTAGGCACCCATGAGAATCACCATGGCGGCCACATAGGTGCCCGCCGCAAGCGGCAGTGGCGCACCGGCCATCAACGCGATTGAGGCAAACAGCGTTCCCGCCGGTGCCACGTACCGCCAGCGTCCTTTCGCCGCTTCCAGGCCGGCTAGGGTACCGACAAATCCGAGCACCATGAGGGTACCGTGATGGTCGGCGAGGCGCGCACCGGTGACGGGGCTCCACACTCCCAGGCGTGTGAGCCCCGCTGCCAAACCGCCCAGTCCAATAACGGCGGCAATTGCGAGAAGGATACTTCGTGGGCGAAGGGCCGGTGCCCCACGCCATTGTTTTTTCACGGCTTCAATCGTATAAATTAGGAAGTGTATCGTCCACCCTCGTGACGTCACTGCAAAGGAGAACCATCATGCCTGAGGAACTGCCCGCTCAGAACCTGCCATTGAACAGCCCGAATGAGCTCGACGATGAGGTGCTCGACGTCCGCGCCATTCCACACCCGGTGCGGCACGCCGCAATCCTAGGCGCGCTCAATTCACTTGCACCCGGCTTTTCACTCACCATTGACGCACCACATATGCCAACCCCGCTGCTGGCGCAGGTGCAGGAGTTGCCGGGCGAGTTCGTTCACACGGTGCTGCAGGACGGCCCCGAGCACTGGATCGTCCGTATTACCCGCACCGCGGTCTGATCGGGAGGGCTGAGTTCTCGCAGCCGTGCATCGGCATCACGTGGGAAGCCCGGTCACCGAAGAAGAACTTCGACCATGCAACCGTCCGCAACCCACGCGATGCCAGCAAGCGCTACCGCTACTCTCCAGCGCTACCGCCACTCTCGATGCCTACTCTTGACGCGCTGTGGCCGCGTCCCCGGCGGCATTCGCCGCCTCGGCATTCACGCGTGGCTTTCGCGCCACAATCGCCACCGCTATCAGGTCATCCCCGTGAGCGCGGAAGCTGCGCCGCATGGCAAGCACTCGCTTTCGCGCTTCGGGCCGGTGCATAAGACGCCAGGCGAAACGCGCAGCGCCGCGAATTCCTTCGTCCGCAACCAGCCGCGATGGTTCGAGCAGGTGCATAGGCGCGGTCCCCGACCATTCGACGGTGAGTCCCGCGTTCTCCAACAGTTTCTTCCACGCCTGAATCTTGAGCGGGCGTGCCCCCACCTTGATCTCACGCGAGATGGCAAGCCCCGTTTCACCCCGATCCGTCGATGGCTCCGGGTCGGGCGCAGTATCGGTCAGTGCAAGCTCATGAATGGCGTAGCGGCCTCCGGGAGCTAGCAGGCGCGCGGCTTCACCGACGATCGCAGCCTTGTCCTCCGGTCCGCACATGGTAAGCATCGCCTCTCCCAGAACGAGATCCGCACTGCCCTCCGGCAGTCCCGTCTCGGCGGCGTCCGCGACCACGATTTGCGCGTTGGAGTGCCCGGCAAGCACGGCTTCCAGCTGCCGGCGGCCCTCCGGATTCGGATCGACACCCGTGTACGACACGGGGTGCGGCTCCAGCAATAAGGCAGCCGTCTTGCCGACACCCGGGCCGAACTCCACAATTCTGTCATCACCGCTCGGGGCCGCTGCACTCAACAGTCTGCGGGTCAACCCCAGCCCGCCCGGGCGCAGCACTCTCTTCCCGAGGGATGCCAGGAGCCAATGCCCCTGTAGTTTACGATCGGATTCCGCCTCAGCCATGAAGAACCTCTTCCGGCACCTCGCTCACATCCACCATGACCAGACTCATCCGGCACGGGGTCTTGGCAACCAGTGCATGCTTGGCTCCCGGCGCTAGGTAAACGACGTCGGCCGGATGAAGCGTCCGCTCCTCCCCCTCCAACGAAAAGCTCATCTCGCCTTCCAACAACTGGACGACCACTGCGCGAGGCGAAGAGTGTTCCGTGAGTAATTCGCCCGCATCGAAGGTAAATTCGACCACTCGCAGAAGGCGGTTGTCCAGAACCACCCGCGACGTCGTCGACTCCGTGACAACCGGAACCTCCGCGGCTATATTGCCGTGAAAACTCGGCTCGGCGACCGGTGTACGTTTTGCCATGACCTCTCCTTTGAACATGCGGTGAACCTGCGGGCGGAACACACCGCCCGGGTCCGCCAGTACTCTGCCGCCTCTACCCTACCTATTAAACGCGGCAATGCCTGTGTTAATTACCCCATAGGACAGGGGGTGCTAACCTCCCCTACCCGAGTTACGAGACGGTCTTGACGAGACCCCACCCAGTCAGGATAGCCTTACCCCATTGGAACTAGTGTAGAGCGAGCGAGGGTTGAGCGGTGAATCCTGATCTGACACTTTCTCCTGATCGCAGCGCAGTATGCGCCCACGTCTGGGAAGCCCGCAGCCTATCCATCTCCCAGCGCCTGTTGGCGGGAGCCGGAACGGCCACTCTTGTGGCCTACCATGTCGACCCGATTGTCACTATCTCCTCCCTCGCGCATGGCTTGGGTGCCGACGGCAGCATCTACATCGCGGCGACCACGGCGGACGATGGATCCCTCGTCGATCTTTGTAGCGATGAACCGATGGACGTGCGCCTATCCATTGAAAAGCAGGCGCCGGACCCCTGCGTACAGATCACGGCTTGCGCGGTACACACGTTGGCAACCGCACAGTGGCTTGAACGCGACGAAGTCCTCGACCTGTTGTACAGCGGCTTCCTCCCGTCGCGCGTTGCCGAGATCGCAACCGCTCCCCAGGCTCGGACCGCACGCTTAGAGGGTACTCGGGTCTTACTCCACGACGCCGGAGGTGTCACACCTGTCAGCCTCGCCGCCATTGCAGATATTCATCGCCAGGGATGCCAACAGCCACCACGCCCCGGTGCGCTATTCGACTCACCCTATGGCGAACTGACCGCTCTAGAACGAATCAGCGCTCTCGACTGCACAATTCCCGCGCTGCTCTTCCAAGCCATGCGTCGGCAGGAGATCTCCGGTGCCCTGATGTCTCGCCAACCCGTGCATATCAATGTTGAAATGCCCGCTCCAGCAGTTCTCTGCCTGGACATCGACCGCACCGGCCTCACGCTGATGCATATCGACGACGACGAAGCCCTCACCGGTTTCGTGCCCTTCCCCCAGCAAGTTGAGACGAGCGTGGAGTTCGCCGAGGCACTTGCCGCATTGTAGACGTGTCCCGGCACCGCACTATGCGCGCCTGACAAGCGCCGGGACAACGGAACTGGGACCCCGCAATGCGGGGTCCCAGTCTCTTTCTGCCCGAAGGCGCCGCTAGAACAACTCCGTGCGGGCACTAAATGTCATCCAGTGATGCGCCCTTCGTCTCACGTGCGAAGAGATACACGATGCCGCCCAGGAAGAGCATAACCGCGAAGATCATGAACGGCAGGAACACCACCTCGGCGGTGGGCGTATCGGAACCGATCAACAAACCAAGGAAGAACGGCCCCACAACCTTCGCGATCGAGCCAATTCCATACCCCAGTCCTAGGCCGGTCGAGCGAGCCTCGGTCGGGAACTGCTCGCCGCCGAAGGCGTTGAGGATACCGAAGGCGCCGTCGCCGAACATCATGATGATGAAGATTCCGGCGAAGAAGACGTAGCCGGCGTTTCCAACTTCACCTCCACTGACCATACGCGTGGAAAAGGCCGCAATAACCGCGCCAATAGCACCGATCATGCCGCAACCGAACATTGTCCAGCGGCGGCCGATCTTGTCGGAGATCCACGCCGAACCGAGCCGTCCGAGCAGATCGCCCAGAGAGACGAACATGAACAATGTCGCCACAGACTCCGTCGAGAAGTGGAATGACTGGCCGAGAATGCTCTGCCCCCAAGACTGAACGGTGAAGGAGCCGAGGATGAAGCAGAAGGATCCCAGCGTCACGACGAGCAACTGCTTGGGGTACTTCTGGAAGATGACCGCGTAGGAGGCCGACGACGACTCCTTGATCTCCGGCAGCGCAGCGACCTGCTCGACCGGGATCTCCATTGCCCACGCATACGCTTCACGAGCTTCATCTTCCCGACCATGGGTCTGAAGGAAGCGCGGTGACTCCGGGATGATGCGGGCCCAGAGCAACAGGACGATCGGGATACAACCGATCGCGATGAGGCCACGCCATCCCAGAGGGCCACCGAGCCAACGCGAGACAACGCCGCCGAGGAAGATACCCGCGGGAATGAACACAGATGCCAGTCCGGAGAGCAGTCCACGTTGTTTCGCGGGTACGAACTCCTGGACGAAGGGCACGGAAGTGATGTTCAGACCGCCAACGCCAAAGCCGACACCGGTTCGCAGAATCGTCAAGAGAATCCACCCGTTGACGGGAGTGAATACTGATGCCGCTGTGAAGACCACCAGCACGATGATGCATGAGATGAACGCGTGCTTGCGTCCCAGTTTGTCGGCAAGCCTGCCCCAGGTAATGGCGCCGAGAACGGTGCCGAGCCCAGACCCGGCCAGAATAACGCCGGAGTGGAATCCCGTCAGATGCCATCCGGGTGCTTCAGCCAGCATGTTGACGATGAAACCAATGAGGAACATGTCGAAGAACTCCGACACATTCCCGACGATCGCCATACCAATGAGGGACTTCTGATGTCCCGTTAGTCGATGATTGTCAATTTGTTCTGCAGCTGTTGCTCCCGCAGGAGCCTGCATAGTAGTAGCCATAAGTTGTAGCCAATCTAAAGTTGAAGAATTGTCCGCCGTGGCGTAGCGCGGGGCCGAACACGCAAAAAGGTCTCCACCCCGTGCATGGCGCGGCCTCGCGGCGCCCCTTCACTGGAGCGCCCGCCCCGAGCGTCGGCCGTTGCACAGCATCGCAGCGGTGCATGTACGGCCGACGTTTCCGGGGTGTTATCAGCGGACGATATCCGTGGTTGTAGGGATGCTCAGTTCAGCGGCGGAGACCCGTGTCAGATCTCCGTAGTGCGTGAGTGCATGAGCAGATGTGCGCTGACCGTAGCGGATTCCCTGGACGACGTCGTCGTGCAGGAATCCGTGGATCACACCGGCGACGAAGGAGTCGCCTGCGCCGGGCCGGTCAAGGACGGGTACCTGAGTGACTTCGAAGACCTGATCTCCCAGTGCCTCGTCGGACAGGTATACGCCGTCTATCTGATCGGTGGAGACAACCGTCTTCACACCGAACTTGTCGCGCAGAGCGCGGCACACCTCGACGCCTTCGCCCTGGGCGTCAAAGACGATTTGACCGTCTTTGCGCGAGCAGAAGAGAATTGACGACTTCTGCGCGATCGGTCCCAGGACTTCACGTGCCCGTTCAGCCGTCCACAGCAGGGAGCGGTAGTTCACGTCAAGGGCGATCTTGATACCCCGCTCGTACGCCTGATCAACTAAATAGGTGATCACATCGGCAGTATTCTGTGTCAGTGCGGCCGTGATACCGGTGACGAACACGAGCTCGGTATCGAGCATCGACTCCCAGTCGAAGTCATCGATCGTAATATCGCGGAACGGCGTATGTTCACGGTCATAGGTCACGCGGGAAGGCATGGGGTACTCCCCCGGCTCCATGAAGTAGAGGGCGGTACGGCCCCCTTCCGCGAGTACCACGTTGGTGACGTCAACGCCCACACTCCGATACTCGTGCAAGATGCGCGTGGCAAGGCTGCCGCTGGGCAGCTTCGATGCCCACGCGGTTTTACGGCCGAGCTGTGACAGCAGGCCGGCGACATTCGCCTCCGAGCACGCGGCGCTCATGCGCAACTGGTTAGCGGAGACGAGACGATCGCCTTTGAAACAGGTGAGGCGGATCTGCCCCTCACCAATGGTTGTGAGATCGAATTTAGGCATGGGTTACTCCTTGTGAGGCGGCCGCCGTTCCATAGCGGTGGCTGTATCGTTCGTAGTTTTCGTCAATGTCGGCCTGCGGCAGCGGTTCGATCGTCCCTATCTGCATCGCGATAGACACGGTATGTGCGACGTCCTCCACCATGACGGCGGCCTGGATGGCCTTCTCGATTGAAGGTCCAATGGTGAACACGCCGTGCTTCGCCAGCAGGATAGCGGGCGAATGCCCGATGTGTTCGATGATCTGCTCACCTATCTGTTCGGTTCCGATTGAGGCATAGCCTCCACAGGGCACCGGCCCGCCGAATTCATCGGCCATCGCGGTAAGCACGCACGGGATAGGTTGTCCGGTTGCCGCCCACGCCGTCGCATAGTTGGAGTGGGTGTGAATCACGGACCGAACGTCCTCACGGTGCCGGTAGACGTACAGATGTGAAGCCGTGTCCGACGACGGGCCGCGCTCGCCCTCGACGACTGTCCCATCTAGATCTACAACCACCATATCCGCGGGTGTCATCTTCTCGTACCGCACTCCGGATGGTTTGATGACCACGAGACCGGTTTCTTCGTCGCGGGCCGAGAGGTTGCCGCTCGTCCACGTAACGAGGCCGTGCCGGGGCAGTTCAAGATTGCCTTCGCAGACCTCTTCCTTGAGTTCCTCAAGCATTGTCTTTCTCATTTCTTGGTTAGTGTTGCTCGGCGCATGTGCGGCGGTTCGACTCCGCCGCACATGCGGTGTGGCGAGATGGTTGCTTACGCTGCGGCAGGTGTTTTCATGGCACCACCGCCATTCCATTAGCGGTCACACGCGCGGCGATGAAGTCGCGGGCGGTGCGAGCCCTGTCGACGGAGTCCGGAGCGTCGTCGTTCCACATCTCGATCATCAAGCGGCCGGCCCACCCCTGCTCGCGCAGGAGTTGGAAGCTGCAATCCCAGTCGACGATGCCGGTACCCATATCGACCCGTCGAGGTTCTCCGCGCCGAACGTCCTTCGCATGGAGTGCCACCATGTGCCCACGCCCCACCGCCAGTTCCGTTGCCGGATCGAGGCCCTGCTCGGCGATATTGCCCAGGTCAGGATAGACCTGCAGGTAGGGCGAATCGATGGCGGAGACGAACTCCATCGCCTTGCGAATCGAGGTGACATCGGTGCCGTCCACGTTCTCGATGCCCATTACAACGCCGAGGCGCGCGGCCAACGGGACCGCATCGGCAAGCATCTGCTTGTACCAGTGTTCGGCGTCCGGATTGGGATCCTCGTAGTAGCAGTAGTAACCCGCAATTTGGATCACACCGACACCGAGGTCGTGGCATACTTCCAGGCCGCGCGCCATGACCTCCCGGGCACGACGCCGCAGCATTGGATCACTACTACCGGGCGCAATCTTTCGGTGGACTGAGAGGCAGATTCCGCCGATCATTGTTCCCACCGACTCGGCTGCGCGGCGTACTTCTCGGCATGTCGCCGCATCCCAATCCAGGCGCGCCTCTCGCTCCGCCGACTCATCGATTGACAAATCAAGGAAGGAGAAGCCGGCCACTGGCACCTGCTCGAGATAGGCACGCCACTCGTCACCGGTGATCGGCACTGAACCCAGTGCCTCACTGGCGGATGCTCCCGCACGAGACGGGTTCGAGATCAACGCCTTTTCGTAGATGCCAAGACTCACGCCATCACGCAACGGATCACCGGCATCGTGCTCCGCCGCCTTCGTGCTCTGCGCGGCGAGGCTCATGACCACACCTGTTCGATGGTAGTGCGGAGCTCGTGTGCCGCGGCCTGTGGGTTGTCCGCCGCCACAATGGACCTACCCGCGATGACGATGCCCACCTTTCGGCCGGCGAAGGCGGGAAGATCCTTGGCCGATACTCCACCGGTTATTGTGACGGTGAATCCCATATCGGCGAGCTCGTCGACGCGATCCATATCCTCCGGCTTCCAGGAGAGGTCGCCAGCCGCCTCACGGTCGCGGGAACGCTTGACAATGACGTGTTCCACGCCGGCCTCACGCCATTTGCGGGCACGGTCGGCATCGAACCATTCGTCTGCCAACTCGACCTGCACCTCGCCGTGGTATTCCGCGGCAACTTTGCAGACTTGCTGGATGGTGGTCAGCGATGCGCCGGCCACGCAAGAGACCATGTCTGCCCCCGCTTCAAAGGCTAGACGTGAGATCTTCTCGCCGGCTTCGGCGATCCTCACATCGGCCAGAATCTTCTTGTCAGGGAACAGAGCACGGATTATGCGCACGGCGTGGTATCCCTCGCAAAGCACGAGAATGGTGCCGCATTCGATGATGTCAATCTCGTCCGCCGCCTTCTGCAGCGGACCGAGTGCGCTGGGAAGGTCGTAGGTATCGAGTGCAACTTGCAAGCGCGGTGCCATGTCAGCCCCTCACCGGATCCCAGGCGAAGAAGGTGGCCGCGTTACCGACCAGGAGGTCCTGGACGTAGTCGCGGTCAAAACCCTCGTCCTCCACCAGACGGGGCGCGAATACTGCCGGGTCGTAGTCCACGCCGGAAACCGAGCCATAAACCTTCTGATAGGAGGCCTTGCCCGAATCGGTGCCAAGCAGGATCTGCTTGCCGTATCCCTTCTCGCCGAGAACCTTGAGCAGGTTGACCCGGGCATTATCCGGCACGTACTTGATGCGGTTCGTGCCGTCCAGCTCCACGTAGCAGCCGAGCTTGGTGATTTGCTCCTGAACCCACGGATCCCAGTTGCGCTGAATATGACCGATAGCGATCTTCTCCGGTGCGACGCCCTCATTGACCAGGAACCGAGCCTGTTCCGGTCCGCAGGTGCCGGCCGTGACGTGGGTGTTGATCGGTGCCCCGGTCTCCTTCGATGCGATGGCGACGGCCTTGCCGGTCTTCACCTCCCAGTCTGTGATCTTGCCGTAGGCGGTTGCCCACTTGATCACGCCTGCCTTCACGTCCGTTCGCTCCACGATCGGACCCATATAGTCATAGCGGTCAATGCCTTCGACAATGTCCGCGATCAAGAGATCTGCGATCTGGTTCACGGTGTACTGGTTCACCCAGCTCTGCCGCCATTCGAGGTATACCTTCTGCTGGTGGAATCCGGTGGCTGCAACGATCTGCAGGTCGGGCACCTTTGCCGAGACTTCGCGGAGCTTGAGCACGTCACGGCCGGATGAGGCCGGACACATGTCAATTACTGTTCCGCCGCTCGCCCAGTTCTTCGACGCATCAACGAAGTAGCTGGCCTCCTGGGCAGCCTTATCAACGTCGTCGAGCAAATGGTCCGGGTCGATGTAGACCTCGCCAGCACCAACGCGAATAAGATGATCGTGGGCGTTCACAACTCCCAAGGTCTCCGGTGCCACATCGCCGTCGATGGTTCGCACGATTGCCATTGACTTTCCTTTCACTTGTCGGGCCGCGTCCTTTGCGGTTGTCGCATCTCGCTGCGACACATCTACTGTCACCCCGAACAAGGCGGAAACGAACACGTCAAATACACATATGTGCTATCGTGGCACCAGCTACACCAGCATAAATCCCCGATTTCCAGCGCTTTAATTCCGAGAAGAAGTGGAAACATACACATGTGTGCATCAACCGCAATGGCTAGGCAGCGGCGTCGCCTCGAGTTACTGCTCAAGGTCGCAACACGGTACTGGGTCGACGGCGCCTCACAGGCCGATATCGCTCGCGAGCTCGGCTATTCTCGCCCGCAGGTCTCGCGCCTACTGCACGAGGCGCGGGAGCGCGGCGTCGTTCGTATCTCTGTTCAGCACCCGCTCAGTCGCGCCGTCGAGGCGGAAGAACAACTGGTGAGTCGCTTCAACCTTGCCGGTGCCCACGTCGCCTTCGCCGACGACGACGATCCGCAGTCAACGGCACCCGTACTCTCCCTGGGTGCTGAACTCCTCTTATCGATGCTCAAACCGGACTCCGTCGTCGCGGTGACAAATGGCCGTGCCGTTGCGGGAGTTGTGGCGGCGCTTCCCGCATCCCGACATCACGAGGTGACGGTGGTGCAAGCCATCGGCGCGATAGCGCGGGACAACCACATGGTCGATTCCCCGGATCTGTGCCGTCGCCTGGCCGCTGTGCTGGGCGGGAATTATCGCATTCTCCCCGCCCCTCTGTATGTCAACGACTCCCATGCGGCCACGGCGCTACGACGCGAATCGACCATCTCGCTGACGATTTCGATGGCGTCTCACGCGGATATCATCTTGACCGGAATCGGGGCCACCACGCGAGCTGGGGCCGGCACAATCTTCGATCTGTGGTACGGCTCCGCCGAGATCGCCGAATTGCTACGCATGGGGGCCGTCGGGCATATAGGCGGGCATCACTTCGATTCCTATGGTCGGCACACCGACGGCGACCTATGCCGCCGCCTGCTGGGAGTACCCTTCGACCGTATTCGCGACTCATCGGATGTTGTCGCGGTTGCGTGGGGCGAGGAGAAGGTGGCGGCCATTCTCGGGGCGTTGCGGGGCGGGCTCGTGAGCCATCTCGTCACCGACGTTCGTACGGCCAATGCCGTACTGGCACTCGACGACGCCGCCTGACGAGTGCGAGGCACGATTCGCCGCGACTCACTGGAAT
>SUUB01000011.1:1442-14627 GCA_015062745.1 Actinomycetaceae bacterium | reverse complement strand
TACGGCCAATGCCGTACTGGCACTCGACGACGCCGCCTGACGAGTGCGAGGCACGATTCGCCGCGACTCACTGGAATTACGAGCGGCGAGGTGGCACCGGAACACCGAACGACGAGGTGACGCCGCCTGACGTGCACAACGCAAGATTCTCCGGGTTTTCCGCAGTTTTCCGCGAATAACCCGGAGTTTGGCGGAAAACGCGGAGAACACCGGGCCGGCAGGTGAGCTTGCGGCGGGTTGGCGGGTGAGTTCGCGCCAGGCCGGCAGGTGAGTTCGCGCCAGCAAGGCTGCTAGCACAACAGAAAGATCGGCAGCCGCCTAGCGCGACTGCCGATCACAAGTACTGTGTGAACCGCTGCTTACCTCACGGTGAAGGACATGCAGGAGGCGGTGTCACCGCCTACGGCAATGCCCTCGGCCGTGCACATGAGGTCATCGTTATGTGCGCATTCAAGGCGCTGGCAGGCACCGACCCGGCCATTGGGCGAAGGAAGGCCTCCGCGAGCATCAAGCGCCACAAAAGTAGTGCAATTCGGCTGAGCGGCGGAACCGGCCACGGTAATGGCGAAGGCTGAGCATCCACCATTGTTGTACGCGCAGCTGGTCACGGAACAGGTCGTCACGGGAGCGGGAGTGCTCATGATCGTTTCCCCTTTCGATAGCAGGAATCACGCGTCTGACACTTTGACGGTACGACCACCGCGGTCCGACGACGAGGCAGGTTATCCTCCCCGACTTTGCGTTCTCGCCACAGAGGAACCGCATAATTCCGCGCAAAACGGCCTATGAAGCGGAATCGAGCACCGAATTAGACAAGCAAAATCGCGCACAAAAGCACGCCGTGCCGCCACCCCGAGCAACTACGCCACCCAAGCAGCTAGACGTCCCGAGAGACCTCATCCAATACCCGCACCATCTGCAACGCCGCGACAGTCGCCTCGTAACCCTTATCCTCCGAGGAGTTCTCCAGCCCGGCGCGATCCAACGCCTGCTCCACGGTGTCGCACGTCAGCACACCAAAGCCGATGGGAGTGCTCTCTTGCAGCGCCACATTCGTCAGGCCGATGGTGGCGGCGTCGCACACATAATCGAAGTGGGGCGTTCCACCGCGGATAACAACTCCCAAGGTGACCACGGCATCGTGCCGCGCCGCTGCCGCCTGTGCCGCCAGCGGCAGCTCGAAACTACCCGGCACTCGGATCACGTCGGCGCCAAGACCGGCATCCGACGCAGCTCGCAGTGCTCCCGCCAGCAATCCATCCATCACTTGTTCATGCCACTGTGCCGCAACAATTGCCAGACGGATGGCACTGCCGTCGGCATGCATCCCATCGGTGGGTGATAGAGCCGTCTGCGGCGTCCCTTGATTAGACATTCTGTACTCCTTCCACATGCAGCAGGTGATGCATGCGATCGCGTTTGGTCTGCAGATAGCGGATGTTTTCGGGGCGCGCGGGGACCTCAAGCGGCACGACGCCAACGACGTCGATGCCGGCGTCGCGTAGTCCCGCCACCTTGTCCGGGTTGTTAGTCAAGAGGCGGACACGCTGCAATCCCAACGCCCGCAGAATCGCGGCAGCGGCCGTGTAAGAGCGCGCATCCACTGGCAGTCCCAGCATTTCGTTGGCATCGACGGTATCCGCTCCTGCCTGCTGCAGGTCGTAGGCTCGCAACTTGTTGAGGAGGCCGATACCTCGCCCCTCGTGATCCCGCAGATAGATGAGCGCACCGCCCTCTGCGTGAATCTTCGCAAGCGCCGCGTGCAGCTGTTCGCCACAGTCGCAGCGATGCGATCCGAGAACATCGCCGGTCACGCATTCGGAATGGAGGCGGACCAGCGGCGCCTCAGTGGTATCCGGCACCGGAGCTGTGAGGGAGATATGCTCTGCGCCATCCAGCGCCCAGGCCTCGGCCGAGAACGCACCGAAGCCGGTCGGCAATTCAACCGTTCCCGAATGCTCGGCCGCCGGAAGAGCATCGCGCTCGGGTTCCGTTGCCGGGTCCGCCACGCTGCGAAGCCGAACTCCCGCCTCACGATCAGCCTCAGCATGATCGGCTTCGTTCTCATACGCAGCACTACCGGCCTCACCATTGTTCAGGCCGCGGGGTGCGGTGTTCTCGCTGAGCCGCAGGTACTGTTGCAGGCGCTCAATTGTCATAATCTGCAGACCATGTTCGGCCGCGAAGCTACGCAGGGCATCTAGACGCATCATGGACCCGTCGTCGTGCACAACTTCCCCGATCGCGGCCGCCAGTGGAAGCCCCGCCAAGCGGCACAGGTCAATGGCCGCCTCGGTGTGCCCTGCCCGTTCAAGCACTCCCCCCGGACGTGCAATGAGAGGAAGCACGTGCCCGGGCCGTTGCAGCTGATCGGCTCCCGAAGTCTCATCGGCCAGAACCCGTACCGCCGCACAGCGGTCATGAGCGCTGATACCGGTCGAGGTACCGAATCTGGCATCGCAACTGATCGTGTACGCGGTACGTTTGGGATCTTCGCTGTCGGTTACCATCAGCGGCAGCTGCATCTCCTCGGCACGCTCCTGGGTAATCGGGGCGCATATAAGACCGGATGTGTAGCGAACCAACATGCCTACGGTTTCCGGAGTGGCCAATGCGCCCGCGACGATCAGATCGCCTTCGTTCTCGCGATTCTCATCATCGACGACGACCACCGGGTCGCCGGCGGCGAATGCCGCCACTGTGCGGCGGATATCTGCGAAGTCCTGGTCAATGGCCCGCATCCTACTACCGACGCCCAGCGGCGTCGTGGTAGATGCGCCCTCAGGCTGCTCGGAACGCGACGCCGTGGCGTTCCCATGGTGCGAATCGACCCCGGTGAGCCATTCGGCGCGGGGATTATCCGCAGATGCGTTGGGCATGGTTCTCCTTATTGTGTCGGTGATAGATGTAGCACGACGTCGTCGCCGCACTGCTCAGGGGGTGTATCAAGTACGAAACGGCGGGCTGCGGCGAGCGTGGTGATTCCCAGATCGCCGAAAGATGGCTTACCGGTTCCGAAGAAAACGGGGGCTTGGTGGACGAGGAGGGAATCAACGAGATCTGCCGCAAGAAAGGCCGTTGTGATAGTCGGGCCACCCTCTACGAGCACATGTTCAATTCCCTGTGCTGCAAGTTGTGCCAGCGCTTCCTGCGGGTTGTGCGTGTGCAGTTGGCACCAGCGCCCGTCCCGCAACGCCGCTGTCGAGGGAACCGGGGTATGCCCCATAACCACGCGGAGCGGCTGCGTCTCTCGTTCGACGCCGTGCTCGTTGCGGGCAGACAGGCGGGGATTGTCTGCAGCAACAGTTCCGGTACCTACCAGTATTGCGTCGGCCTGCGCACGCAATTCGTGTCCGGCTCGGCGTGCTTCCGTACCCGTTATCCACTGGCTACTGCCGTCCGCTGCAGCAACGAATCCATCAATCGACTGTGCGATTTTGGCCGTCACAAAGGGGCGGTTCTCCGAAATCGCGCGCAGCCAGCGCCGGTTCAATTGGCGCGCCTCATCTGCGCACAGCCCGCTGGCAACATCGACGCCCGAGCGTCGCAGGTAGTCTGCGCCACCGGAGGCCTGCCGGTGTGGGTCTGCGACCGCGTAGACAACACGGCTGATTCCGGCATCAACCAACGCGCGCGTGCACGGGCCGGTGCGCCCCGTGTGGTTGCAGGGCTCGAGAGTGACAACCGCCGTAGCACCCTGCAGGTTGTAACCCGCAGTTTGCGCCTGAGTGATTGCTTCAACCTCGGCGTGCGCCGTGCCCGCGCCATGGTGGTACCCGGTAGCAACAATCTGTTGGTCCACAATGATGCTTGCGCCAACGAGAGGATTCGCACCACGCACGCCTTTGCAAGCGGCATCAAGCGCGGCACGCATCGCGGTCACTTCATCGGCCCGCCAAAGGGCACTGCTCACGGTTCATCCTCCCGGTGTCCTCATCGACCCGGGGAAGCGAGAGACACCCGCATGCGCGCCAGTCACCGACTGAACGACATGCTGGGGTGCATGACTCACATCATGTTCCTCCCATCCAGACTCTTACTGTCGGTTCCGGAATTTCACCGGATCAGCCAACCCCTTCGGGCCGGGTCGCGGACTTTCACCGCCGGTACGGAATTTCACCGTCCCCGGGACATGACTCTTTTAGTATGGCAGTGCCTGCACCGTCTGTCGACTACATCCGCTAAGCGGACACGCGAGAGACTCGCAGCAAGGCCTACGCGTGCGACCCTTCTCCTGTCGACGTCACCGTCGTCAATAGGAAGGCACTGTCCTCGACCGCCAGTACCGAGTGACGCTCGTGGGTCAGAACCCACAATTCACCCGTCTCGAACTCTCCCTGTAACTCGTCACCGATTTCCACTCGTACCTTTCCGGCAAGGACCTGCAACGACGCCGCTGGCGGCGAGTTGTGTGTGCGCAGTCGTGTGCCCGAACGCAGCGCGATAATCGTTTGCCGCAGCACGCCATCGCGTGCGACAAGTTCCGCACTGCGGCCGTCTTCCGCAGACCGCGCTGCCTCCAGGTGGTCGGTAACCTGCCTCATCAGATCGGCCATGTTGTCTCCTCCAGTGATCTACTGTCGTAGGTGAACGTATCCGTTATTATCACGCCTCGCCGCGCCACCATGCCGACGGTTACCGACACGGACAGCAACAGTGTCAAGGCCAACCGGATGGGAGCGCCCTTTGCGACAGTGCAAGTTGCCATCTGCCTCACGAACACCTCCAAAGACCGGTCGCAGGTGCCTATAGTATCAAGCTTGAGACCTTGCCACAGGTCACGTGCTTCATGATTATCATTTGCCGACTTATCCTGTACCGAACGTCGTCCTCGAACTCGAGAGCAACGCGGAATCCTCGGCAATTCAGCCAGCTCTCGCCCAAGATGACGTTGGCCGACCCTACCGAACAGCGCCGAATGTAGCATACGCAAGGGCCCGCAGTCACCGGCATCGTGGCCGGATTATGGGCGAATACTTCGCATTCGGCGTAGTAGCCGTTGACTATTTCCGGCTGGAAGCACCCACACGTGGCAACCCGGAAAGGAATGAGAAGATAATAGCCCCCTCGTCTGCCGGCGCATCCCGCGCGATCCGCTGCATTAGCAACGCATCAAGAAGGGCCGCGAAGTCCGCACCTCGCGCGTCCGCCTCCGCAACGTTCATCCTCTCAAGGATCGACACCACCACGCGGGTGAAGTGTTCACGTACCGAGGTCTTGCGCAGCAACACACCATAGAGTTCCGGATCGGACCTGCATTCCAAGAGAAGCAGAAACCTTGCCCGATGGTCGTCTGCTCGACGCTCTGTCTGCGCTAGGCCTCGCGCCGCCAAGACCGCCAGGTCCCGCATATCCTCGACCTCGACTTCAGCAGCGCGCACCTCGGCGAGCACTTCTTCCGCGGTGCGCTCCGCTAAGCGGTTCACGATAAGCGCGATCAAGTCGCGGCGCGTTCGTGCGTAGTACGACGTCGACCCTTGCGCCAGGCCCAACTCACGGTCCACATTCAGATGCGTAAGCGCGCGTGCGCCTCGGGACGAAAGAATGTGAATGCCCGCGTCAGCGATTTGCGTACGGCGATCGGTCATCTCTCATCTCCTTGATGCATACCGTGCCTGCCCAGTACCGAATCCATCTGGACACCTCACCTCTATGAGTATAGAATCACCGAAGAACTCTACGACCATAGAGGACATTGTCATGATTGTCTGGTTTGAGGAAACGGCTGCGGGCGGGCTGCAGTACGTTGGTGGCAAGGGATTGCATCTACAAGAGTGCGTACGAGCCGGCCTTCCCGTCCCCCGCGGCTTCTGCATCACAACGCGCGCCTATCGGCAGGCATTGGGCGCCTTATCGGCCCAGATCAATCACGATGCCACCAATGGCGAGGCTCTGAAAGCGTGCAACCGCATCCTAGAGGTGGAGATTCCGTCTGCGGTGCAGATGGCCGTTCGCACCGCCTATCGGGAACTCGGTTCCCCTTCCGTCGCGGTTCGGTCTTCTGCCACTGCAGAAGACCTGACCGAGGCGAGTTTCGCGGGGCAGCAAGAGACGTTCCTCGGAGTGACAGGCGAGGATGCTGTGCTTGCGGCGGTGCGGCGATGCTGGGCCTCGCTGTGGTCGGATCGTGCCGTCGCCTATCGCGCAACACAGGGAGTGGGCCAGGAAGACCTCGCCCTCGCCGTCGTCGTCCAGACCATGGTCCCCGCCGATACGGCCGGCGTGCTCTTCACCCGGAACCCCGTCACCGGCAGCGAAGACACAATGCTTGTCAACTCGTCATACGGACTGGGCGAATCGGTGGTCACGGGTCTGGTCACACCGGATACCTTCACCCTCGCCCGACGACCACCGGGCGTGCTCACCCGAGAAATAGGCGGCAAGGAAACACGTATTGATGCCTCCCCGGGCAGCCCACCCACCACTCGGACTGTGCCGGAGCAGGATCGAAGCCGACCGAGCATTACGGATAAGCAACTCATGCGCCTGTTGGGTTTAGGCGAGCGAGTCGAGGCCTACTACGGCTGCGGACAGGATATCGAATGGGCCTTTTGCGGGGAGGAGCTCTATTTGTTGCAAACGCGGCCCATCACCACCGCAACAGACGCCGTCGTCTCAACGTACGGACGTGCTGCGGCGCGTTTAAGCAAAGTACTGCGTGACGACATGATTGAACACTACCCCGCACCATTCCCGCTTGACCTGTTCGCTGTGCATCAAATTCAGGACGCAATCCAAGGGCTCATGCGAGCAGCCGGGGTGAAGGTCGATTCGGCCGCGACCCTCATTCGCGGCGAGGGCACCGGGGTTATCCGCATTCATATGACGGCGCCGCGTCCAACTCTCGCGACACCGGCACGCTTGGCTGTCCTTTTCCACCGTGGAATGTCCCACGACCCTACACGCTGGACCCACGAGGAATCAAGACTGCGCTCGTGCCTTGATGCGATGCTCGAACGAGTCACCCGCCTGCGCGAGATGAGCGACCGTGAGGTCATGGACCTGGTTCACCTTCCTTTGGCGGAGTGCGCGCGTCTTACTGCCAGTCGATTCCTCAACTACAACGCTCCCTTGGTGGTCAACCGGACGATCTGCTCGCTACTAATCCGATTGGTACATGCGAACCCGCAGGTTACACCGGAGGAACTCCTCATCGGTGTTCCCTACAAAACGGCGGCGATGACCGCGCAGATCAGTCTCTTGGCGCAGCAAGCACGCGAATTGGGTCTCACAGCCCTTCTGACAGGCACACCCTCCGACCGGCTACCAGCTGCGCTGAGCGGTAGTCAACGAGGTCGACGGTTCCAAGAACTTGTCGATGAGTTCCTCGCCTCCTACGGCGCTCGCTGCACTCGTCTCTATCTGCCATTCTCAAATCGATCCTGGCGGGAGGATCCCGGTTCCTTCTACGCACTGCTGGCAACGACGCTGCGGGGCAACCCGGTCCAGATTCCACAGAACACACCCGTATTGTCCACACCGCCCGGTACCCGCGGCGAGAACACCACCCGATCCATCAACGCCCGGCTTCCACGGTCGCTACGCTTCCTCTGGAAGAGGAATGCGCAGCGATTCCAAGCACGCCACATTGCCCGCGAAGGAACCGCCTACATGCTCGAGGAGTTCTTCTGCGTCGCCCGGGCGGGTATGGACGAGATCAGCCGCCGCCTCGTTGATCGCGGACAACTCGACGATCCCGCGAACATCCGGTTCCTATACATCGAGGAGGTACAGCAAGCACTCGACGATGCTGATATGCAGCTCTCTTCACTCGCCGCGAGGCGTCGGCGGGTGCGCCCCACTGCACAGTCCGTGTGGCGGGATCGCGGCGAACCCGAAGTTGGCAGCGCACTAGAGGAGCTGCGCACTCTCCGCGGTCAACCATCCAGTTCCGGACGCGCCTGCGGCCCGGCGCGAATCATCCACTCGCCCGATGCATCTGCGCGACTCCAGCCCGGGGACATTCTCGTCTGCCCCTACACCGACCCGACATGGACGCCGCTATTCGCCGTCGCGGCGGCCGTCGTCGCCGATTCGGGTGGTCCGCTTTCTCATGCGGCCATTGTTGCCCGCGAGTACGGGATTCCCGCCGTACTCGGAACCGGCAACGCCACTTCTCTGCCCGACGGCGTCGAACTCATAGTGGATGGGACTGCCGGAACCGTGACGATAACAGATCCGGCAGCCCCGTTATCTCAAAGTCCCTCCTGAGACCAGCGCGAGGTGCGGGCTCCAGTTCTCTCCGTGGGCCAATGAGGAGCTACAGCGATGCGCGGGCACGTGACCGCCCGATGGCGAGTGCGACGGCGAATATCGCAACCGCGAACAGAGCACATACGCCACATTGGCCGACATAGCCGAGTATCGCACCCGCGCCAGCCGCACCGGATTGCGACGCACCCATAATCGCCTCATTGGCCCAGTAACCCGGGGTGAAACGCGCCAGCATCGTCAGGCCATCGGGCATCAACTCCAGCGGCACCCAGGCTCCGCCCAGGAAGCACATCGTCATGCCGCCGATATTCGCCACCGCATTGGCGGCATTGTCGCCACCGAGTTGACCAACCAGGAAGCCGATGGCAATGCCGTTGAGCATCACGGTGAAAAGCGCCAGGCAGACAACCGCGACCAAGGGCGCTGATGTCGCAAGCGAGTCGAGTCCGAATACCACCACTCCCAGAGCAGAGATCCATAGCCAACCGAGAATGCCCACCGCCAGACACGCCCACATAACGCTGACGCTACGCGATGCGCCGCTGATCGGAGCCGCGGAGAGACGAGAACGGATGGGGCGCCGGTTCAATGCAACCAGTAGAAGAGCGATGGCAACCACACTGAAGGCGACCATCGGATACATGGAGAACTCGGCGAACACACGCAGGCCGTCCGGAAGCGGCGGAGCATCGGCTGTCACAAGCTCTACATCGGCGCTTTGAGCCATCGCCTCATCGGCCAGCGCAATCGCCTGCTCGGGACTGCTGCCCGGCAGCGAGAGATAGTCGTAGACCTGCGCCAGATACCCATTGACGCGAGTATCAAGAAGCGAGCCCGCGGCAGAGCGGTAGTTGACAACCGTATCGAGGAGAGGAAGTTCTTCCTCGTCACTCGCGGCGGCGCGAAGGCTATCGCCATATCCCGCCGGGATAATCACAATGTACGAAATATAGTCTTGTGCCGTCGCATCTTGAATGGATCGAGGAGTGTCCTCAAGATCCGTTACCTCCCCCATCGATTCAACATATGCGGTGAGCCCGCGCGATATCGCCGAATTGTCTCTGTCAATCACGGCAACCGTGTATTGCTGCGTGTCGACAACTTCCTTCTCAAGGTTCTGTCCACCCTGCATCTTTCCCATGAACAGGCCGAAGCAACTCAACAGCACGAGGTAGATAAGAATGTAAAGGCGGTGACCAGCAACCACCCGCATCGATGTTCTAAAGACGTTCATAGCTCATCCTTCTCATGCGGATCAATGCGATAACGAAGAAGACACCCGCCATGGCACAGATAATCATGCAACTGCGCACGAAGGGCTCCATCTCGTCGTAATAGAGCAGGGATAAGAAGCTGCGCGTCGACTGCCACAGCGGGTTAATTTGCGCCACCAGTGGCGCAGCTTGCTCAACCATATTGGCCAAACGCTGGGACGCATCTCCGTACAGGCCCGTGAACAGCGAGAGCAGGCAGCTTATAGCGGAGACGATCCCTGGGTCGCATTGCCGAATCGTTCCAAGCACTGATCCACCCGCGCATGTCATCAGGGTCGATAGTGCGATGGCCAAGATGAGCCAACCCGCCCGAGAGCCGAATTGCACTCCTGCGACAAACTTCAGGAACATGAACACCACGATCATGCACCCGAACATGCAGATCCAGGCACCGGCAATGGTGCCAAGCAGCACCTTCCACCGTGGGATGCCCGCCAGGGTCCGCCGCGCTCCGACGGCCGAGGAACGGCCAGCAACATTTCGCACGGCTTCGAGGGCCATCAGAGCCCCCATTCCACAGGTGAAAGCCAGCAGAGCGTAGTAGTACCGCGTTGCCGGTTTGACCACCGTCTTCGTCACCTGGGTGCGCTCGGTAAAGACTCGTGTGACCTCCGCTGTAGCAAGCTGTTGCGGATCGAACCCCTGCGCGGCGAGTGCCGCATATTCGGCTTGCTTTTGAACATACGAGTCGAGAACCGCGCGCAGTACAAGGGAGGAACTCGTACTGTTCCCTCTGGTCGTGAGACGTAGAACTGGAACTCCGGAATCCACGGCGATGTAGCCGAGGATGTCGTCGTCCTTCGCCGCCTGCTCGGCCTCCTCGACTGACCCATGCAATGACATCGTGATCAGCTGGTCATCCCCGGCGGCGAGGGCCGTGACCGTCTCGTCCAGGCCGGGTGCCTGTTGGAAGGCCTCGTCGTGCACCACGCCGATGGCGATTGGTTCTGCTCGATACACCTGATCCAGATTTGAGAACATGCCCATGAAGATCAGCGACAGCGAAATGGGCAGGCCCATGGTCCACAGCAAGGTGATCCTCGACCGCAGGAGATTCAATATTTGATACGTACAGGTCGCCCACATATCAGGCCGCCTCGTCGCGTAGTTCTCGCCCGGTCAGTTCGAGGAAGACGTCATTGAGGGTGGGCGGCTCGGATGTGATACGCCCATAGGCGATACCCTCCGCGCTCAACACTCCCAACACATCGGCCAGGTTATGCGTGCCGTTTGTGCACTCGATCAGCAGCTCCGGAGCCTCCCATGCAACCGTGCGCACATGTTCGATGCGACGAACCGCGTCGAGGGTGTTCTGCTGCGGATTCTCGGGCTGCAGGACTTCTACCCGGATCCGCTCCCCGACGCCGATCATTGCCTTCAGCTCATTGTTGGTGCCGCTCGCGATCTCCCGTCCACCGTCCATGATCATGATGCGCGTGCACAGCTGTTCGACTTCTTCCATGTAATGGCTGGTATAGATAACCGTCACGCCCTCGGCATTGAGGTTCTTGATCCCGTCGAGGATGGCATTGCGGCTCTGCGGGTCGACGGCGACCGTCGGTTCATCCAGCACGATAAGATCCGGCCGGTGCGCAATACCGCAGGCGATATTAAGCCGCCGCAGCAGACCGCCGGAGAGCTTCTTCGGCCGGAACTTGGCGAACCTTCCCAGGCCGACGAAGTCCATGGCCTCTCCCACTAGGCGTTGCCGCTTCCTCCGGTCCGGCACGTACAGTGCACAAAAGGCGTCGATGTTTTCGCGTACCGTCAGCTCCTCCAAGACGGCTACTTCCTGCGGCACAACGCCGATACGCCGTTTCAGATCGTAGGAGGTAGCGCGGATTGGACGCCCGAACACGTTAATCTCACCGCGGTCGTATTTCAGCAGCTGCAGGATGCAGTTAATAGTGGTCGTCTTACCCGAGCCGTTTGGCCCCAAGAGACCGAAGATCTCACCGTGCCCAATGTCCAATGACAGGCCATCAACCGCTACAAGTTCGCCGTAGCGTTTCACCAGCCCGTTGACGCTCACCGCTTGGGTGCTGTCCGCCTGATCGGTCATGTCGGTCATGCCGCTTTCCTTCCTTTCTGCCGTCTCGATCATTGCAGGGACGATACGTTCAGGAGGAGTGAAACCTGTCATCGGATTTGCTCGCGGCCATGAGTTTTGTCAGGGGTTGCGTGTAGCCTTCGTATAATCTCCTCATGCGAGCATTGGCAGATAAGACGGCGATCTTCGTGGGATGCGTCGTCCTTCTACTGCTTTCCGGGCAGGGGCATGCGTCTCAGATCTGCTGGCTACTCAGCGCGCTCGCGCTCAGCGGTTTCAGTTCTTCGTTTGAAGGAACCCGTTTCGCCACCAGCTGCGCACTCATATACCTTGCCGCCGGTTGTTTCTCACCACTCTCTCTTCCCGGAATGGCGCTTGTCCTCTACGATCTCACCCGCACCGCCGCGCTATCACGCCAGGTGTACGCGTGGCTGCCCGCGCTGGTGCCGTACCCGCTTATCCTCGTACACCGCCCCGTCGAGCCCGCCGTCTACCTCGTCGTGTATGTATTGGCGGGGACTCTCGCAATACGTTCCGCGCAAGTCGACGATACTCGTGCACGCCTCTACACCGTGCGCGACGACTTACAGGAACGACTGCACGAACTACAGGATTCCAATGCGCAACTCGTGGAATCCCAGGACTACGAGGCTCGGGCCGCCACACTTGCTGAGCGCACGCGGATTGCGCGGGATATCCATGACAATGTCGGCCATCTGCTCACGCGGCTGATCTTCCGCGTCAAGGCACTGCAGATCGTGCACAAGGATGACGGCGCGATAGTGAGCGAGCTTGACGACATTGGTGCCACGCTCGACGAAGCGCTTGATTCCATGCGCCGTAGCGTGCACACGTTGGCAGATGAGAGCGCTGATCTCCCCGTCACCTTGAATCTGCTCGGCCAGCGCTGCGGAATCGACGACGTCGTCGTGGATTGCGCGCTGGACGAATCCCCACCGCCTGCCGTCGCTCAGTCACTCATCGCAGTGGCCCGCGAAGCACTCACGAATGCGGTGCGCCACGGTCACGCACACTCGGCCCGGATCAAGGTCACCGACTACCCTGCTTTCTGGCAACTCATTGTGCAGAACGATGGGACGGCTGGCGACGAGGATCGATTGGACCATGGCACCGGGATGGGCCTGCGCTCCATGCGAGAGCGGGTGGAGTCACTGGGAGGCGTGCTGCGCATCAAGGGCGCCCCAGTCACCGTATTCGCTACCATCCCGAAGGATCAAAGGAAAGGGCAAGGACAACATGACTAGTCCTCCGCTCGGTTTGGACCATGAGCGCCGACTCCGAGAGCTCGTCACGGAGTCCTTTCGCCGCACGGGCGTTCCCGGCGGCGTCGTGCAGTTTGTTCGCGCAGATGGCCCTGTACTCACCGTCGAATACGGAGAACTCGGCGCAAACGATCCCGTGATGCTCGGATCCACCAGCAAGTCGCTAACGGCTACGCTCCTGCTACAACTCGCCGAAGAAGGCTTGATTGATCTCAGTGCTCCGGTCGTGCAGTACCAGCCACAGGCGAAAGTGCCCCGAGATGTGACTATCTCCGATCTCGCTCACCATTGCAGCGGGCTCGCCACCGATGCCACGCCACGGCGTATGCGGCTAGCGAGAAGCCGCCGCTTCCACTACGCCAAT
>SUUB01000011.1:0-1342 GCA_015062745.1 Actinomycetaceae bacterium | reverse complement strand
TCCGGCGCTACCTACGCCTCCGCTGCCGATGCTGGCCGCTTTCTTTCCATGCTGCTGAGCGGCGGCGTGGCGAACGGGCAGCGGATTCTCTCCCCCGCGGCCGTTGAGCGCATGTTTCACGACGTCGTACCCGCTGATGGCAGCCCTGCGGTTACTGGCGTGCTCGGGGAAACCGGCGAGTACGGCTTCGGCTGGGTCCGTAAGCGCTTCCGCGATCAGTGGGTTCATCTGCACGTGGGGAAGGTACCCGGTTCGACGACGGTCTTCGTACTATTGCCCGCCCTCGAGCTCGGTTTCGCCCTCCTGGTCAACATTGGCGACTTCCTCGTGCGCCAACCGCTAGTGGAACGCCTAGCCGAGAACATCATTCGTATCCTCGTCGGCACCCACCTTCTTTCCGTCCCGAACCATTGGACGCTTCAGGCCGCGCTCAACGGTGCCTATGCCGGGATTCTCGGGGCTGCGGCAGCAGCAGCACAAGTAATTCCTCACCACCGGGTGGCAAGGCTGGCGTATCACGTATTGCTGCCCGCAGCGCTGGCAAGCGGAATCCGCACATTCTCCCGCACACCCTGGCCATGGCTCTTTCGCTTCGTACCCGATACCGCAATGGCGCTTGGCGCCGCTGCGGGAGTCAGCACCATCACCGGTATGCTCGAGCTTGCCAGGTCTATCGGCCCAGCCGGGAAAGAGGCACCATGAGAGTACTTATCGTGGACGACGATCCAATCGTCGCCTCCTCACTCAGCACGATCCTTTCGGCAGAAGAGGATATCGAGGTCGTCGCACAGGGGTCGAATGGCCCGGCGGCGGTCAACCTGTATGTCGAAAACAAGCCCGACCTGCTGCTCATGGACATCCAAATGCCCGGTGGTGATGGCCTGGAAGCGGCGGAGCAGATTCTGGCCACGGACCCGCAGGCACGCATAGTTTTTCTCACAACCTTCGCCGACGACGAATACATTGTCCGCGCACTGCATATGGGCGCGCGCGGCTACTTGATCAAACAGGACATCGCACGAATCGCGCCCGCCCTGCGTTCCGTGATGGCTGGAATGCGTGTTCTGGAGGGACAGGTGCTGGAGAGTTCGGCACTACGTGTGAAGCTGCCGGGAGGCTCGGCTCGCACCTCAGAGTTCGATTGCCTCACCGATCGCGAGTACGAGGTAGTAGAAGCCGTCAGCGAAGGATTGGACAATGGCGAGATCGCCCGCACGCTTTTTATGAGCGAGGGAACCGTGCGCAACCATATCAGTTCCATCCTGGCGAAGTTGGGGCTGCGTAACAGAACGCAGATCGCAGTGCTCTATTACCGCTCGGGTCAGCAGGCTTGACTACCGCT
>SUUB01000010.1:55120-57448 GCA_015062745.1 Actinomycetaceae bacterium | reverse complement strand
AGGCGCCCATCTTATTGACCTGGCGTGCAAGCTTTGACTTGCGATTCGCGGCCTGATTCTTGTGGATAACGCCCTTGGACACAGCCTTGTCGAGCTTTCGGGCGGCGGCACGATAAGCGGTCTGCGCGGTCTCGACATCTCCCGCTTCGATGGCCTCGCGCGTCTTACGCACGTAGGTCTTCAGCTCCGACTTAACGGACTGGTTGCGCAGGCGCCGCTTCTCATTCGTGAGAATGCGCTTCTTTTGCGACTTGATATTTGCCACTTGCTACTCTTTCAATTCAATCGCCGACAGCGATATGTACATGGTCGGTGAGGGATACGCCGTCGGCGGACTGGAGCGTGGGGTGCTCGTGGAAAGCCTTCGACTGGACCACCACCCGACCAGGTGTGAAGTCCAAAGAGAAACTCTACCAGAACTCAGGCGTGAAGCTTCCGCAAAGCGGCGACGACTTGTGTGAAGCGCGCTTCATCAAGCCGAGCTCCCTCCCGGCGTACCTGCCCGGGATCGACGCAGAGCAGGCGGTCGATACGCGCCTCCGAGGCGCGGCCCTTGGAATCCCAGGCTCCGGAACCGATATCGACCCAGTAGCGTCCTTCGCGCGCCTCTTGGGCGGCGTCGCGGTCGTGGTCCTTGCTGGTGAGTTGCGCGAAGACGATCCGCCCGGCGACGACGGCGAGCACCAGAACCGGCCGGTCCTTACCTTGCGTGCAGTCCTCCTGGTAGGGCACCCACGTCCACACGACCTCGCCGGGATCCGGTCGATTATTCGCATGGGGAGCGTATGTGAAGGTGGGCAGCCCAAGTGCGCCGATGTCGTACTCCATGGGAATCTGACCGGGGCGGGGCAGGTCCTGTGCTCGTCGTACTACCGGTGTGGGGGTAGCGGTCTCGGCTGCCGCTCTTGGGCGAACCAGAACCTGGCCCGTGGGCACCTTCGCGTTGTTAGAGGAGGCAGACGGGCGCGATATCGCGTTACGGCCTTTGGAAGCGCTACGCGCGAGACGTGTGAGGAGTGTGGCTACGCCGTCTAGAACTCCCATGCTATGACCGTCTTTCGCAGAGCCGTCGCATCTAGTAGTCCGCCTCCGCATTACGGGCGCGGCCGTTGCCGGCGCCGTCGGCGGGTGAGTCGAATAGCAGCTCGGTGAGCTGCACATGCAACGCCTCGACTTTCGGAACGTCATGCAGTTGCAAGGGATCGGAAGCCGAGGACTGCAGGATGAGCGTGCCGCAACCGAAGAAGCGATCGATCATGTCATGTTCGTAGGCAACATTGGAGATACGGCTTAGCGGCAGGTCGTGACCGGTCTTGGTGAAAACACCTTTGCGGGTGATAAGCCGCCGATTCGTCACCGTGTACGTGCTCGTCATCCAGTTCATCCACGGCCAGACGAAGACGATGATGAGAAGAACCACAGCAACCGCGGCAATGGCAATTGTGGCCCAGTGCGGCAAGTTATCCGGCAGCGTGAGCGCCAGGACGGCGGCGACGATGATGAGCACGGCGCCGACGATATTGGGGAAGAGTCGCTTGACGTGCTCGCGGGTCTGAAGAATGACGTGTTCGTCCTGACCGAGCAGTTTCCGTGAAAGAGCCATAGCGCCATCGTGCCACAAGTTGGGCGGCGAGGGCGCTATTACCCGTGTGCCGATCGCCTCGCCTACAGGAGTGCGAAGGCGGCGAGGATCAAAAGGAAGAACCCGAGAGGAAGACCGATAACCGCGACAAGCCCGGAGACCAGTGTGATGCGCAGGTCGTCCTTGAGGTAGGGCGCATTAACAAGCCCACCGGCCGCGGCAATTGCCGCGCGCTGAGCCGCTTCGACGCGTGGCATCCACGTGTCGCGTATGTCCTGGGCCTCCAGCATGGCATCGTGACGAAGCTGTTGTTGCTGGGCCTCGTCGGCGGTGCCGACACGCGAATATGTTCTCGCATCCGATTCATCGGAGGTCCGGGAACTCGTAAAGGTTGTTCCATCCTCATTGAGGATCACGCCGTGGCTCTCGGAGGGTTTCTGCCCCTGGTAGGTCTCCGAATAGTCGACACGCACCTGCCCGGTGTCGCCGACCATCGTGCGCATTCTGCTCATCACCCACTTGTCGACGGCGTTCTCCAGGCGGCGACGTCGCCACGCGAACACTGCGGTGGCAACACCGAAGACGAGGCCACCGATCAGAACCAGGTAGCCGAGAAAACTACCGTCACGGTGGATGAGCACGCCACCGCTCACGAGAAGTAGCAATTGCAACAGCAGGCCCGTGCGCGCGACTGCTTGGCCGGGTAGACGCGTCAACTGCTCGATGACGGGGACGATGTCTTTAAG
>SUUB01000010.1:16848-55020 GCA_015062745.1 Actinomycetaceae bacterium | reverse complement strand
AACAGCAGGCCCGTGCGCGCGACTGCTTGGCCGGGTAGACGCGTCAACTGCTCGATGACGGGGACGATGTCTTTAAGGCTGCCGAAGAGTCCGAACATAGCTACAGCATTGCACAGGACGGGTCCCAGAACGGAGCGGTTTAGCCAAGGGCGCAGCGGTCGGTGGAAAAGCATGAGTGGCAAGGGCGGTGGGGCGACGGCGGTGAGGCAAGGATGGTGACGTGACGACAGTGGGACAAGGACGGTGAGGGCGACCCGCGGTGAGACGACGATGGTTCTGCTGCGTGGTGCAATGGTGGCGTAGCCGTCGCAATGCAGCGGTGGTCCGGACGGCGTTGCCGAGTGCCGCGGATTCTCGCCTTGACGTACCCCCTACAATAGACGGAGTCCATCTGAGAAGGAGTACTGTGCCCGCCTCGACTAGCGCAGAGTTGAACGATATCCGGCCCGCAGCCACGCCGCCGGAGCTGATCCGTAACTTCTGCATCATTGCGCATATCGACCACGGCAAATCCACGCTTGCCGACCGCATGTTGCAGCTGACCGGCATCGTGGATGAGAGGCTGATGCGCGACCAGTACCTGGATCGCATGGATATTGAACGTGAGCGTGGCATCACCATCAAATCACAGGCGGTGCGGCTGCCGTGGACGGTGGACGGGCAGGCGTACGCGCTGAATATGATCGACACCCCTGGGCACGTGGATTTCTCCTATGAGGTGAACCGTTCACTGGCGGCGTGTGAGGGAGCGATTCTGCTCGTGGACGCCACTCAGGGCATCGAAGCGCAGACCCTGGCGAACCTGTACATGGCCTTGGACAATGATCTCGCCATTATCCCAGTACTCAACAAAATTGACCTTCCGTCGGCACAACCCGAGAAATACACGGAAGAACTGGTGTCTCTGCTCGGCGTCGATGCCGATCAGTGCCTGGCTGTTTCGGGAAAGACCGGGGAGGGCGTGGAGGAGCTTCTCGACAGAATCGTGGCGGAGGTTCCCGCACCGACCGGTGAGATCACCGGCAGTGCACGCGCCATGATCTTCGACTCCGTCTACGACACATACCGCGGAGTCATCACTTATGTGCGCGTGAAGGACGGGCAGCTGTCTCCCCGTGAGCGAATCCAGATGATGTCTACGGCGGCGGTGCACGAACTCCTCGAAATCGGTGTGATCTCACCGGAACCGACCCCTTCGGAAGGACTGGCGGCCGGCGAGGTCGGCTACCTGATCACCGGTGTGAAAGACGTCCGGCAATCCCGGGTCGGTGACACGGTGACCGGCGCCTCCGACCCCGCTACGCAACCCTTGGATGGCTATCAGGATCCCAAGCCGATGGTGTTCTCCGGCATCTACCCGATTGATGGTTCGGACTACCCTGACCTGCGTGACGCGCTGGATAAGCTCAAGCTCAACGATTCGGCGCTGTCATATGAGCCGGAGAACTCGGTGGCGCTCGGTTTCGGATTTCGGTGTGGTTTTCTCGGCATGCTGCATTTGGAGATCATTCGCGAGCGCATCGAGCGTGAGTTCGGCATTGACATCATCGCCACCGCCCCCTCGGTGGTATACCGGGTCGTCACTGAAGCAGGCGAGGAGGTCACGGTGACCAACCCGTCTGAATTCCCAGAGGGAAAGGTCTCGCATATCTATGAGCCCTCGGTACGGGCAACGATCTTAAGCCCGAGCGACTACACGGGGACCCTGATGGAACTGTGCCAGCAGCGGCGCGGCACGCTACTGGGAATGGAATATCTCTCCTCCGACCGCTTGGAGTTGCGCTACCGCCTACCGCTGGCGGAGATTGTCACCGACTTCTTCGATCAGCTGAAGAGCCGTACGAAGGGCTACGCATCACTGGATTACGACGTCGACGAGGAGCAGGAGGCGGATCTGGTCAAGGTCGATATCCTGCTCAATCACGAAACAGTAGACGCGTTCTCCGCCATCGTGCACCGGGATAAGGCCTACTCCTACGGCGTGGAGATGACCAAGAAGCTCAAGAGTCTTATTCCACGCCAGCAATTCGAGATCCCGGTACAGGCGGCGATCGGAAGCCGCATTATTGCCCGGGAAACGATCAAGGCGGTTCGGAAGGATGTGCTGGCCAAGTGTTATGGCGGTGACATCACGCGCAAACGCAAGTTGCTTGAAAAACAGAAGGAAGGCAAGAAGCGTATGAAGTCGATCGGGCGGGTCGACGTGCCGCAAGAAGCATTCGTGGCGGCCTTGACCTCCGATGCGCCGACGGGAAAGCAACGATGAGCAGCAATGCCTCCCAACCGGAGCTTCACGGTTCGCCGGTGGACCCGGAACATATGCAGCGAAACTCCGATAGCGATACGCACGCAGCGGCGAAGCCGCATATGCCCGGGCATCATCCGGCACGAATCCGCTCATTTTCGCGCCGGGGCGGGCGCATGGCGCGGCCCTTCGCGCAAATCATGGAGCGCCATGCCGGCGAATATCTGCTCGACCTGCCGCGCGGCGCCACGCCGACGACGATCGAGACGCGTGCGCACTGTGACCTGAATGAGGTTTTTGGGAGGCAGGCTCCCTTGGCCGTCGAGATCGGACCCGGCTCGGGGGAACACATGGTCGCTTTCGCCTGCGCGCATCCGGATTGGAACGTGCTTGCCATCGAGGCGTGGCATCCGGGTGTTGCGCGATGCATGGCGCGTGCGGTGAAGGAAGGCGTTCACAATATCCGTCTCCTGGAGGCTGACGCGGCTCAGGCACTCCCCGTGCTTTTCGGCCTGCGGACAGCGGCATATGATGATCCGCGCGAGAGCACGGTTCTGCGTGGTGTTGACCCGTCACATCCGAACGCGGGCAATCCGCGGGCGCAGGAAGTGTGGACCTTTTTCCCCGACCCGTGGCGCAAGGCGCGCCACCGCAAACGACGCCTGGTGGCCGAACCGTTCGCGGCGGTTGTCGCCGATGTCTTGGCACCAGGGGGATTCTGGCGGCTCGCAACCGACTGGGACGATTACGCCTGGCAGATGCGAGACACCGTTGAGTCGGAGCCGCTGCTGCGAAATGTCCACGCCGGTGAGCGCCCCGATCCGGCAGATTCGCAGCCCGCGCGCGGCGGGTTTGCTCCGCGCTGGCGGGAGCGCCCGCTGACTCGTTTTGAAAGGCGGGGGCAGGAAGCCGGTCGTCATGTTCACGACGTCGTGGCGCAGCGGGTGAGCGATATGCGGCAGGCGGGTGCCTAGTGCCCTCCCTGCCGGAAGGTGAAGCTGCGCCGCTCGATGGTCGCCTCCCACGGCCGGATGTCAGCGGAGGATTTTCCGCGTACGTGCATATTCCCTTCTGCGCGGTAAGGTGCGGGTATTGCGATTTCAACACCTACAGTAATCTCCACATGGGTCCGGGTGCGCAGCCGGAAGACTTTCCCACCAGCCTGCGTGGAGAAATCGAGCTGAGTCGCCGCGTGCTTGAGTGGCAGGCGGAAAGTGCGCAGGCGGGTCAACGCGGTGGTCCGTCGGCGGCGGGGGAGGCGACGGCGCTACCCCCACGCGGCGATGGACTGCTGCGCACGGTGTTCTTCGGTGGCGGCACTCCGACACTTCTCGAGCCGCAGGCGCTTATTGGTGTGCTCGACATCTTGCGACGGAACTACGGCCTCGCGAGCGGAGCGGAGGTTACCACCGAAGCCAACCCCGAATCGGTGACCAGAGACTCAATACGGCGACTCGCCGACGGCGGCTTCACCCGGATCTCCTTCGGCATGCAGTCTGCCGTTCCCCACGTGCTGCGCACGCTGGAGCGGCGGCACACGCCCGGTCAGGTGGGCAAGGCCGTCACGTGGGCGCAGGAGGCGGGTTTAAATGTCTCCGTCGATCTGATTTATGGCACGCCGGGGGAGACGGAGGCCGATTGGCGCGCCTCGCTGGCCGCAGCCATTGCGATGGGTCCCGACCATATCAGCGCCTACGCGCTCACCGTAGAACCCGATACCCGAATGGGTGGGCGCATCCGGCGCGGTGAAATCGCCGCGCCCGACCCGGATCGGCAGGCAGCTTTCTATGAAATAGCCGACCAAGAACTGGCGGCAGCCCACTATGGCTGGTACGAGATCTCGAACTGGGCGCAACCCGGCCACTCCTCGCGGCATAATCTGGCCTACTGGACCGGTGGGAACTGGTGGGGATACGGACCGGGTGCGCATTCCTTCATCGGCGGGACGCGTTTCTGGAACGTCAAACACCCGCTGGCCTATGCGCAGCGCATTGCGGTGGGGCAGAGTCCCGCAGCGGCGCGGGAAACGCTGACGGAGCGGGAACAGCGTGAAGAAGCAATCATGTTGGGCATTCGCCTGGCGGAAGGAATCGCCGTGCCGCAGGGGACCGAATCCGCAGTGGTGGCGAGCCTCATTGCCGACGGACTGGTCGATCCGAGAGCGGCTCTGCGCGGCAGGTTGCGGCTGACACTGCGTGGCCGCCTGTTGGCTGATACCGTGACTCGCGCATTGTGGTGAGAATACTCCGCCATTTCGCAGCTTTCGCTCCGATGGCTTCGGCGACGGGTGGCCCAGAAGCCGAGCATATACCGCGATTCCGTAACCTCCTCACCCGTTGACGGTAACCAGCTGGTGGGCTCAGGTGCCTTGCATCGTCGAGCCGCGAGCACCGCCCCGAGAGGCGGCACTACCGGTTGACGAGGTGTCGGGAGAGCGCTGAGCCCGGCGGGTTAGGTAATCCTGGCGGCGCTCGAAAATGGTTTTGAACTCGCTCCCGGCCTCGGCCAAGAACTGAGCCCTGCCTTCGGAACTGGTTAACGCGCTGATGGAGAAGTTGAGGCCAGCCAACAGTGCCACCATCGCACTGGTGCGTAGCAAGGTGCTGGTGATGACAAAGGGTTCGTCGCCAATCCAAAAGACGTAGGAAACTTGCGGATCCAATTGCCAGGCATCGTAGAGATCGGCGCCGACAACTGCTGTACCGAAAGCGACATACACGAGGTAAGTGAAGAATGTCATTATCAGGACCTGCATCGCCTGCCGAATGCCTAACAGTGAGAGTAGATTTGCGTGCTGCGCCCGGGTCAACGAGTCGCCGCCTGGGACATGCTGTTCCAACAAGCGGGTCAGGCGTGGCGTACCTAGCAGTAGGACGAGAATGGCGAAGCCGCCGATCACGAAGGCGAGGAAGAGAAAACGGCCGGTGCTGAGCTGTTCGTTGAGCTGCCAGACCTCTTGATTGATGAAAATGATGATGCTGAAAATAAAGACCGCAGACATTTGCCGGATGACGGCGGACATCTGGACAAGAAGATCGCGAAGAACTCGCCCCAAGGCTCCAAACAGGCTGGGGATAAGACCCCACCCGATGACGCCGACCACCCCGAAGCACAGCACGGTGTTGAACACCAGGTGTCGTAGCGCGTGAACAGGCCCGTCATCTGCCACAAGTTTTACCAGTGATGGGATGAAGATGAAGATGGCAGCGGACCACCAGCCGACCCGCTCCGGCAGTGTAAAAGGACGGCGTCCCCGGCGCGAATTGGAGACTACCGAGATAAGCGCCACCAGGATCGTTGCACCACCCGCAATGGCTGCAGCGGCCAGGGGGGTCCACGAGGTGAGAATGCCCTTGGTAATCTGGATAACGAAAACGATCGTCAGGACGGGCAGCGCCCGCGTAAGGACGTCCTCGGTAGCGGAGTAATCTTCAATGAGCAGTGGGAGACCATGCCTCCTGAAGTAACGTTCATCGTCGGCAAGCGACTGATCCTCGGCGTGGTGGTTGGTGGCGCTCATCCTTCTCCCTGCGTGATTTCGATTCTATCGGCCTATCATCGCAAAAATCGTCCCCATAATCACGGTGAGCGAACCGAGCAGGCGATGCCGGGGCGTGGGAAAAGTCATGGCTGCTCCGCGCCAAGCCAAGCGACAAGGAACTTGGTCCCACCCGCCACCTCCTATCTTCTTCGTCCTCCCCGTCATCTAGACGGTTCCTGCCGCTGTGACGAAGTCGATGAGCTCCTCCATGCGTGCCAACAATCCGGGTTCCAGATCTTTGTAGGAGCGCACCGAGGCGAGGATGCGGGCCCAGCCCCGGCCAATATCCTCCTGCGACTCATGCGGCCAGCCGAGGCGGCGCAGCGTTCCCCGCTTGATATCCTCACCGCGGGGCACATCCGGCCAGCGCTCAATGCCGACGGCCCGGGGAGTCACCGCCTGCCACACGTCCACATAGGGATGTCCGAGCACCAGAACTCCCGGCAGGTGGGCTACCCGCTGCGCAATTCGGTACTCCTTCGTGCCGGGCAGAAAGTGGTCAACGAGCGCGCCCGCCCGCCGCTGCTCGCTGGGGGAGAAGTCGGCCACAACCTCTTCCAGGTGGTCTACCCCGGCCAGCTCTTCGACGACGACGCCCTCCAGGGCCAGATCCTCGCCCCAGACTTTCGCTACGAGCTCGGCGTCGTGCTTACCCTCCACCCAGATCCTGGATTCGCGTGCCGTTCGGGCCCGGGCTGTGACGTGTAGGGAACCGGAGGCAGTCAGCGTGTGCCCGGCCACCCGGCGCCTACCGTCGGGCCGCGGAACGGAGGCCGGCGGAACCAGCTCGACCGGGAAACCATCGATCCAATACCCCCGTCCCATGGGAAATGACCGGCGTTGTCCGTGTCTGTCCTCCAGCTCGAACCTCCACGCGCCGGCAACCCTGCCCACGCTCATGATCTCGCCCACGAAGCCGCTTTGTACGTCCTCAATGACCAGCCCGAGCTCGGCGACGGTACGCCGTGAAGTGCTCTGGTGAGCGAACTCGCCGTAGCGATGCGGATCGTGTGTGAGAACGTCGGCGCCATAACGGTCCAGCGGGCGTTTCCTGCCGCCCATTTGTGTACCTTCGGCACGGGTTTGTATACCGGAGGTATGGCTTGCTTGCGGCGCAGCGGTACCGTTGGCACTACCGCCTCGATCGGAAGGGATGGGTCGACGGCGGCCGAGGTGATTGCTGTTTCGCCCGGAGCGATGATCATGGTCAGAACTCACCCCCACAGGGTAGGCGCCGGAAGCATCCGGGCGTAGAATTGGCACTCAGGCGCGTCGAGTGCTACCGTGCCGAGAATCCCGGCGGGAGGAGGCCACATGGGGAGCGAAGAACGCCGCACGAAGGTTTTGGAAGCCATTGTGCGCGATTACGTTTCTACGCGGGAGCCGGTCGGGTCGCGAACCCTTGTTGACCGACACCATCTCGGAGTGTCACCGGCAACTATCCGCAACGATATGGCCGCCTTGGAGGAGGCAGGCCTTCTGCAGCAACCTCACACCTCGGCGGGCCGGATTCCAACCGATCAGGGATATCGGGCATTTGTCGATTCTCTTGACGCTATCAAGCCTCTTTCCGTGCCGGAGCGCCGTGCAATTGAGAAGCTGCTGGACGGTGCCGTCGACCTGGATGATGTCGTTTTCCGGGCGGTTCGGTTGCTGGCGCAGATCACCCATCAAGTCGCATTGGTGCAGTACCCATCTCTTCACCGTGTCGCGCTGCGCCACATCGAACTCATTCCCGCCGGTCAACGGCACGCGATTCTCGTAATCATCACCGACGCCGGTCGTGTCGAGCAGCGCACGCTCGGATTTGAAAGCGTTGTGACGGCGGAAGAACTCGAAGAACTTGCGACGGCGATCAACGGCGTCTGCGCGGGAAAGCAGCTCTCCGAACTGGCGGAGGCCGCCGGAACAGTCATTGAGGGTCGCCCACAACATGTACAAGACATTGCGGCAACTCTCGTCGCAGTGGTCCGGCAGGCCCTGAGCGCGGAAGGTGAGGAACGCGTAGCTCTGGCCGGAACCGCGAATCTCTCGCGCCACGCGGTGGACTTCGCCCGCTCCATCGAGCCGGTCTTGGAAACGCTCGAGGAACAGGTTATTCTGATGCGGTTGCTTACCACGATGCAGGACGGTGTGTCTGTGTCCATTGGCAAAGAGAACTTCCATGAGGGCCTCGCTGAGGCCTCCGTGGTTTCCTCCACCTATGATGTCGATGACCGATCCGTCGCTCGGGTGGGCGTCGTCGGACCTACCCGCATGGACTATCCGGGCACAATGGCTGCGGTGTACGCCGTGGCGCGCTATCTTTCTGAGATACTCTCAGCCAAGTAGAAAGAACACAAGAAGAGAACTGTGGCAGACTATTACGACACCCTGGGTGTACCGCGTAATGCAACCCAAGACGAGATAAAGAAGGCTTACCGGAAGCTCGCGCGCCAGTTACATCCCGACGTCGCAGGCCCGGACAAGGCGGAGGAATTCAAAGCCGTCAACGAAGCCTACGATGTGCTCTCGGACGAGGAGCAGCGCCGCCTCTATGACATCGGTGGTGAGAGTGCGCTGCATGGCGGAGCCGGCGCGGGTGCGGGATTCGGTGCCTTCCAAGACATTTTCGACACCTTCTTCGGCGGCATGGGCGGCATGGGTGCGTCTCGCGGCCCGGCGCCGCGCGGACGCCGCGGGCAGGACGCTCTCGTCGTGTTAGAACTGGAACTCGAAGAGGTCGTCTTCGGGGCACAGAAGGATATCGTGCATACGTTACTGGCGGAGTGCCCGGTGTGCCATGGCAGTTGTACCGCGCCGGGTACATCCCCGGTGACGTGCAGCGATTGTGGGGGCACCGGGGTGGTGCAGAGGGTCACCGACTCCTTCCTAGGGAGGATGGTTTCCCAGTCGCCGTGCCCCACCTGCCGCGGCCACGGCACCGTGATCACTACGCCCTGCCAGGAATGCGCGGGTGAGGGCAGAGTTCGTGCCACGAAGACAATCCCGATTCAGGTGCCGGCAGGTGTGGAGGACGGCATGCGCCTGCGCATGGAAGGCCAAGGAGATGCCGGAGCGGAAGGCGGGCCGGCAGGTGATCTCTTCGCCGAGATACGGGTAAAACAGCATCCCGTGTTCCAGCGTGAGGGTGATGATCTGCTCTGCGAACTCCAAGTACCCATGACCACCGCGGCGCTCGGGGCAACCCTCAGCATCGATACCCTTGACGGGATGCGCGATATCGACATTCCGATAGGTGCGCAGTCCGGGCACGCGATCACCTTGAACGGACTCGGCGTAGGCCGCCTCCACCGCAGTGGACGCGGTAACCTGAAGGTCACGCTGGCAGTGACCACTCCGAACAAGTTGGATGAGGCCCAACGGGAACTGCTGGAACGGCTCGCGCAGCTGCGCGGTGAAGAAAAACCGAGCGCACGATTCGTACAGCAAGGTTCTTCGCTGTTCTCCAAGCTGCGGGATCGATTCGCCGGCCGATGACTGTTCCGGTATACATCCGTGAAGAACTCGCGGCCGTGCAACCTGGTAGCACTATTTGCCTGGACGGCGACGAGGGCCGCCATGCCGCGACCGTTCGGCGCACTCGGGTCGGAGAGCGGCTTGACCTTGTCGATGGTCGAGGGATGCGTGCGCGCTGCGTCGTCGTCGCCGCGTCGAAACAGCTGCAACTAGAGGTGCAAGAGGTTGTGGCCGAATCGCCTCCGGCTCCGCAGATCACGCTTGTACAGGCCCTTGCCAAAGGCGGCCGCGACGAGCAGGCGGTGGAGACATGTACCGAATATGGGGTGGCGCATGTCATTCCGTGGCACGCAGAGCGCTGCATCGCCTCATGGCGTGGCAAGGAGGCGAAGGGGCGGGAGCGATGGCAGGCAAGCGCTCGCGCCGCGATGAAACAGTCGCGGCGCTCGTGGCTTCCTGACGTTGCTCCGGTTCATACGACGGCGCAACTCACGGCCGAAGTGGAGAACGCCGTGGCCAGAGGTACCCTGGTGCTCACATGCCACGAAGAGGCATCGGAATCCGCCGCGCCCGTGTTGCGGCGGTGGGCTGCGTCCACCGGCCGCGGTGCGCAGCATCCCTATCTGGCGGATCCGGGAGACGACGCCGTGGAAGGCTTCGGGCGCGGGCAGGCAGAGGCACCGGCTGCGGCATACCGCGGTGCACGGAACGAAGCGGCTCGTAGTGGCGACGGGGACGGTGCCGTGTGGTTCCTCGTCGGCCCGGAGGGCGGACTGACGGCATCCGAGGTGCGCGCTCTGCGGAGCGCGGGTGCGCAGACAGTTCTGCTTTCTGGCAATGTGCTTCGATCCGCAAGCGCGGGCGCTTACGCCATTGCACTGCTACATGGAGTGTTGGCGGAGTATGACAGCCGCTGAGCTGGTGGCGCAGAAAAGAGCTCGATTAACGGCGTGGAGGAGGGCTGTGGTGGGCTCGAAGCGATTCGTGACCGGTGACTCCACGCGGGCCAGGGCATCTACGCATGTACAATTCACGGCGCGTAGACTAGGGAAAACGTTCGCATAGATGAGAGACAATGAGACAAGACTCTTCAGATTCTCCCGTGATGGATCAACAGCTTGAGCGAGAGGCCGACCAGCAGGGTGCCGGGGATGCCGCACAGCGCATCATCCTCGTTCCACAACACATACCGATGATTGACCTGCTGGGGCACCGCGACGAAGTTCTGCGCGTTCTCGAGCGGGGCATCGCCCCGGCAACAATCCACGTGCGTGACCATCAGATCACGCTGGCCGGGCCGCCCGCCGCCGTCACGCTGGCGGAGACGTTGCTGGGCGAGCTGATCGACGTCGTTGGCGACGGGGAGCATCTGACTGCGGATGCAGTGGAGCGCGCGGTTGCCATAGCACGTGCGGGCATTGCCAAACCAACCGAGCTGCTCACCACGGATGTGCTCTCCGCCCGCGGGCATACGATTCGTCCGAAGACATTGGGGCAGAAGGCATACGTTGATGCCATCGATGAGAACGCGATCACCTTCGGCATTGGACCGGCGGGAACCGGTAAGACGTACCTGGCAATGGCGAAGGCCGTGGTGGCGTTGCAGAGCCACGCCGTCTCCCGAATCATTCTCACTCGGCCGGCCGTAGAGGCGGGAGAATCACTTGGTTTCCTACCCGGATCGTTGTCGGAGAAGATCAACCCATACTTGCGTCCGCTCTACGACGCCATGTACGAGATGCTTGACCCGGACACGATTCCGAAGCTCATGGCGGCTGGAACTATCGAGGTCGCACCGCTTGCCTACATGCGTGGACGGACTTTGAATGACTCTTTCATCGTTCTGGACGAGGCGCAGAACACCACCCCGGAGCAAATGAAGATGTTCCTCACGCGGTTGGGATTCGGCTCGAAAATGGTGGTCACCGGCGATATAACTCAGGTGGACCTGCCAGGTCGCACGACATCGGGGCTTGTTCTGGTCCGGCGTATTCTGCGCGATGTGCCGGGTATCCGATTCGTCGAACTCGGTTCGGCGGACGTCGTCCGGCACCGGCTGGTCGCGGAGATTATTGATGCTTACGCGAGATGGGATGAGTCCAATCGTGAGCGTTCCACCTGGCGATCGCGGCATGTCTCCGCACCGGATTTTGAGGAGTACGAATGAGCATTGAGGTCAACGACGAATCCGGATTCACGCCGGCGCCGGGACTGGAGGAGATCACGCGGCTTGCGGTCTATGTGCTCGACCAGATGCGGGTTCATCCCCAGGCAGAACTCAATGTCCTTCTGGTGGACGAGGCCGCCATGGAGCGCCTGCACGTCGAGTGGATGGACCTGGAAGGGCCAACGGACGTGTTGTCCTTCCCCATGGATGAACTGCGGCCCGCACCGGTTAACGAGGAGCCGCGTGAAGGTGTGCTCGGGGATATTGTGGTGTGCCCACAGGTGGCCGCCAGGCAGGCGCTGGCAGCTGGCCATTCCACGGCGGAAGAGATCCTGCTGCTCGTGACGCACGGCATTTTGCATCTGCTCGGTTATGACCATGCGGATGAGGCGTCGAAACAAGAGATGTTTGAACTGCAACGGTTGCTGCTTTTGACATTCCTGGCGCAGCGGCGCGGCCCCGGCGACCCGCCGGTGAAGGCTCCCGAGCCCACGGAGAGCTGAGAGCATGGTGGAAGTGCTACTAGGCGCCGTTGCGCTGCTCAGTGCCTGTGGTGCGGGTGTCTGTACGGCGGTCACCACGGCGCTGGGCCGAATCACCCGGGCGGAGATCTCCGATTCGCAGTCGTTGGGGCGGGCGGGGGCGCGCATCATGTACGCGGTGACGCACCGTCCCGCTGCCACAGCGGGGTTGGCGGCGGTGCGCTTCATCTTGACATGCGCCTACGCCTTATGCGTGACACTCCTCGTCTTGGAGTTCGTTACGCCCACGTGGGAGGCGATTGCGATTGTCCTCGCCGCCAGTGTGCTGGTCTCCCTTCTCCTTGCTCTTATCTCGCCGATTGCTCGTGGAGCGCGCGAACCGTTGCGCGTACTCAGGATGTTCTCCTTAGGAACAGCGCTTATCACCGCAATGTTCTCGGTACTCGTTCGTGAGCGTGAGCCCACGCCGGAAGAGTCGGAGCAGTTGCACGAGGATCAACTGGCACGCATGGTGGACCGCGTGTCGGAGTCGGAGGCGCTCGATGACGAGGATCGGGAGTTGCTGCAATCGGTTTTCGACCTCGGAACTACCCTGGTGCGGGAAGTGATGGTCCCACGCACTGACATGGTGACAATCCATGCCGATCAGCCACTGGATAAGGTGATCTCACTTTTCACACGTTCCGGGTATTCACGTGTTCCGGTAGTGGGCGAGAACGTCGACGACGTGCGCGGCGTGGTCTATCTGAAAGACGTGATGCGCCGAATTCATCATCGCAACGACATTGACGATCTGGTTGTCGCCGATGTTATGCGACAGCCGGTGTTCGTTCCCGAGACGAAGGTTGTCGACGACCTCATGAGGGAAATGCAGGCCGACCAGGTGCATATCGCGCTCGTTGTTGATGAGTATGGCGGAATTGCCGGGCTTGTCACCATTGAGGATCTTGTGGAGGAGTTGGTTGGCGAAATCGCCGATGAACACGACCAGGCGGAGCCGGAGGTCGAGGATCTCGGCGACGGCGTCTACCGAGTGCCGGCGCGTCTTCCAATCGACGAGCTGGGCGATCTATTCGGTGTCAGCCTGGAGGACGACGACGTCGATACGGCGGGCGGGTTGCTGGCGAAGAGTATTGGGCGTGTGCCTATCGCCGGTGCCGAGACGAACATCGGTGGTATTCATTTGGCTGCCGAGCGCTTCGTGGGACGTCGTCGCAGACTGGCAACTATTATTGCAACGCGTCTGATTGCCGAGCAGCCGGATGCGGAAGGGAAAGCATGAGTGAACTCATCACTGACTGGCCGGAGGATTTCCGCGCCGGTTTCGCCTGTATTGTCGGTCGGCCCAACGCCGGAAAGTCGACATTGACCAACGCCCTCGTCGGTCAGAAAGTTGCCATCACGTCTGCCCGGCCAGAGACGACCCGCCGGGTTATACGCGCCGTCGTCAACGACTCCTCCGGTCAGGTTGTCCTCGTCGATACGCCCGGACTGCACCGTCCACGCACTCTGCTCGGTGAACGACTCAATGACATGGTTCGGGAGTCACTAGCGGATGTGGAGGTAGTTGTGCTCTGCCTTCCTGCCAACGAGCAGATAGGGCCGGGAGATCGGTTCTTGCTCGACCTCGTACGGCAAACCCGCGCGAGTATCATCGCCGCCGTGACGAAAAGCGACCTGGTGGGGCCGCAGGCACTGGCGGAGCATCTGCTAGCGGTCGATGAGATGGCCGACTTTGATGAGATCGTGCCGGTTAGTGCGGTCAGTGGTGAGCAGGTAGATGTGCTGCGCGAACTCCTCATTAAGCGCATGCCCCTGTCGCCTCCGCTGTATCCACTCGATGCGATCACCGACGAATCGGAGGAGACGCTTATCGCCGAGCTGATCCGAGAAGCCGCTTTGGAAGAGTTGCGGGACGAGCTGCCGCACTCATTGGCGGTCACCATTGAGGAGATGGAGGAGGAGCCAGCCGCACCCGGAGCGCCCGACCAGCGGCCATTGGTGCGCATTCACGCGAACCTACACGTCGAGCGCGATTCTCAGAAGGGAATTGTCATCGGGCGGCGCGGCGCCCGCTTGGCACAGATCGGACGGGACGCCCGCTCCGGCATCGAACGTTTACTCGGCACGCGCGTCTACCTTGCAACGCACGTCAAAGTGACTAAAGATTGGCAACGTGACCCGAAGAAATTGGGACGGCTGGGCTTTTAATGGCTAAGGGCAGGCGCAATTCCTCCGAAGAGGCGGAAAGCAGCCACGCCACGGTCCCCGATTCGACGTCGGCACAAGCAAGGGAAGCGGTAGAGAAGCCGGTTGGTCCTACCGAAGCGGCACAGCGTGGCGTCTCATCCGCACCATCTGGAATGAGCGTGCCCCCCGGTGAGCCTGCGCACTCGGATGACCTCGTACCATCCGGCGGGGTCACCGGCCGACGACGCGGCTTCGTGCGCCGGTTCTCCAACCGGCATCCTCGCCTGACGAGCTGGGCACTGTTCGTATTGATTCTCGGCATGTGGGGAGTCTGGGCCGGTCCCGGATGGAACCCGCAACCCATGCGCGCCATGATTGTGCCGGAGACATCGGATACGACCATCACCACAACCACGCCGACTGCCGAGGTCGGAACCTACACCGTTGAGACGAGCGTCGTCGAGCTGACGATGCGTGACGGTACAACCTTGCCGGCAACGGTGAAGAGGCCGGTGGGAGTGGAAGGGCTCGCGCCGGGCGTTGTCTTCATTCACGGGACGGGCACGGCCTCTTACCGAAGTTTTGCCCGGGAGAGTGAACAGATCGCCTCTACCGGCATCGTCACCCTGGTACCGGAGAAGCGTGTAGACAACTACACCACGACACATCGCGATTATGAGGCGCTGGCGAAGGATTACGAGGACGCCTACGACTATTTGCTGTCCCTTGATGAAGTCGATCCACGCCGCTCCGGACTCTATGGCGTCTCCGAAGGTTGCTTCGTCGCCCCTATCGTGGCGGTGACAAAAATCGACAGCGTCAGTTTCGTTGTCCTCGTCTCGGCTCCCGTTTTACCGATACGACAGCAGGGGGCGCTGGCGGCCGACAACTATCTGCGTAATCTCGGCGCGCCTATCCAGATAATCAATGCGATCCCGAGGCTCATTGGACAGGACTTCGGCGACGATGTCTTCGATTACATTGACTTCGACGTGTCCGTGTACCAGCAGCAGATGACGATGCCGGTGCTCATGCTGTATGGCACGGGCGATATGTCCATGCCGACGGTACAGGGGCCGTTGGAGATGCGTGAGGACCTCGCCGTCGCCAATAACACCCATTTGACGGTGAGGTATTACGCCGACGCCGACCACGGTTTGAAGGTGGCGGGAACGCTCCTGGCCGAGGCCATGCGAGACACCGCAGATTGGATCAATGGCATGCCGGACACCGCGGCAGCCCTGCCGCAGGTGGCGGGAGCACAGCCGAAACAGGACTATGTGGCCGGTGATGTTGGTCGCACCCACTGGTTCGCATCCGGCCAGGCGGCTCTGATCATCTTAGTGGTCGGCGTGGCACTGACAGCGGTCGGCGCACTGCTGGGGCTGATCGGCAGACTCCGTATTGCTGGGCGGCGACTCGCCGATACCGGCGGCTGCGGCGGGACGGTCTATCTTGCGTCAATCGCGGTCGTGGCGGCGTGGGTAGCGATTTTCACCTATGTGGTAGCTGTGGCGACGCTGGCCACCTCCTACCAACAGAACAGGTGGATCGTGCAGGGCGGATGGCTGGCGGTGCAGCTCTTGGCGCTCACCTCGGCCTGGTGTGTTGTTCGTGTGCCGTACGCCTGGCAGGAGGCGCGGTATCGCGGTCGCTTGCACGGTCAGCGGCCTGCCGCGAAGGGAGAGAGGCGAAAGGAGCACGGGCGAGTCAACGCCTTGGGCCATGCGGTTATCGCGGTGAGCTTAATCGGCCAAGTGACGCTTATCTTTGCGTTGGCCTATTGGGGGCCCTTCCCGGCTCTGTTCTAGCCCGGTTCGCAGGTCAGCGCGTACGCCCGGATCCGGCGCCGGGTCTTGCACGCTTCTTGTTGCGGACGTGCGCCGGGCCGACGAAGGGAGATATGCCGGTCACTGTTGCTGGGCGACACTCGTCGGAAATGGTGCCATCGCGTAGAGTTGATCCCATGGTCTTGAGCCTGAGTAGTGCCGGCGTCACCGACGTCGGACGCGTACGCAGCCGTAACGAGGACCGCTATCTACTCCACCAGAACCTGGTGGCCGTCGCGGACGGGATGGGCGGACACCTCGTCGGTGACAGAGCCGCCGAGGTGGTAATCGGGGCGCTGGCCGCAGTTGATTGGGCGGAGCTCACCACGGATACCGAGCGTGTCGCGTCGCTGCGCCAGCAGCTCACTGGTGCCCGGAAGTCGATCGTCGAAATGGTGGAAGGGGATATTGGCGAGACCACCGAGACGCGAATCGGTGCACAGCCGGGTGCCGGTACCACCCTGGCCGGTGCCGTGTATTGCCCGGAGGCCCCCGATGGCACGGTGCCCTCCATTGCGACCGGCTCTACCGCGGACGATAACCGGCTCGGCGGTCACTGGCTGGTGTTCCATATCGGTGATTCACGTGTGTATCTATGGCGGCAGGGGCAATTGGTGCGCCTGACCAAGGATCATTCGCTGGTGCAGGAGCTGGTTGACTGCGGTGAACTCACCGAGGCCGAGGCGCATCGTCATCCGCGTCGACATGTGATCACAAGGGCGATCGGGATATACGACGCCCCGGAGTCCGACGACGATCCCGAGCCGGAAGTCGGGTATCTGTCAACGGTTCCGGGCGACGTACTGCTCGTATGTTCCGACGGGTTGACCGATACCCTCACCGACAGCCAGATCACTGCCGTTATCGAGGACCTGTCCGGCGAGTCCTTGGAAGCGCTCGTCTTCGCGCTGCGCGATGTGGCTGTCTCGCACGGAGGCCGTGACAATATCACGGTTGTGACGCTGGGGAGTGTCGATTCATTATGAGTTTGGCGTTGGAGTTCTGCGGAGAGTGGTTCCATATCGATCCGGCGGAGTCCTTCCTCATCGGCAGGGAGGGACAGCTGGAACTGGACGATAATCAGTACCTGCACCGGCGTTTCCTGCTCATCACCTTCCAGGACGGCATGTGGTGGATCGACAATATCGGCTCCCGCCTATCGGCCACGCTGGCGGATAAGGACGGAGTGACGCAGGCGTTCCTGCAGGCGGGCGGGCGACTGCCGCTCGTGTACGCGGAGACGACGCTCTTGTTCACCGCCGGTCCCACGACCTATGAGATGCGCCTGGTCAATGATCAGCCGGCGTATGCCCCTTCCGCCGTGGCGGAGACCTCAGACTCAGGAGAAACAACTATCGGACCGGTGTCGCTGACACCATCGCAACGGCTTCTCGTTCTGGCCTTGGCCGAACCCCTGCTGAACGGGCGTGGTACAACGGCGTCGATCCCATCCTCACAGGCGGCAGCGGATCGGTTGGGGTGGCCGTTGACGCGTTTCAACCGCAAACTCGACCATGTTTGCGACAAGCTCACCCGGCACGGCGTGCGAGGTCTGCACGGAGGCCCGGACAAGCTCGCGGTTAATCGGCGAGCCCGTCTTGTTGAGCACGCGGTGGCAACCCGGCTCGTCTCCGCCGAGGACCTCTACAAGCTGGAGGACCCGTCGTCGTACGACGATGCACAGTGACACGGGATAACGGCACAATGGATAATTCGCGCGAATGGGCAGATGTCGTCGTGAGGTGGGGAGGTGCGGCGACTTCCGATAGGGCGGCAAGCGGCGAGGGAATGATCGCCGAGTTACCTGTATTCCTGTTGGCCGACCCGGATAACGAGACCCCGCTCGCCCGTGAAGCCACCTGGATGATGATCGACGCCTTTCAGGCTTTACGCTACGCACATCCGGGAGGCCCCAGCGTGCAGGCAGTGCATGACGTATGGCGCGATGTGCTGCGCGGTATCCAGCGGCGCACGGCCGAGGCGACGATTTATGGCGTCGACCAGGAGAACATCATCGAGCCAGAAATCGCGGGTCTCATCGCAACGAAGATCGACGAGGTGCCGATGTGGATCGCGGTCAGCTCGGGTGGGGTCGGCCTCCTGGAGAACAGCGACGACGGCGTGGCCCGGGTACCGGAACGTGACGATGTGGGCTACGACCTTCCGGGCTACCTGTGGACCATGCCGATTCGTGCCGGGCAGCGCTTCGTCCTCGCCTCAAAGACGTTGTTGGCGGCCATGACTCTGACGCGGATGCACGCGGTCGTCTCGCAGCTGCCACGTGCCGAGCGGGCCGCTGCGACACTGGTTGCCCAGCCCTCTCCCTTCCCGTCTCCGGAACAGGCCGCAATCGTGGTCGACGTGCTCACTCCACAGGTGGCTGCCGGCCTCGCGTCGCCGCCGACCCTGGACGCGGCGGATATGAGTGGGGCACCGGATGAATCCGAACAAGATGCGAACCTGGATCCACGTATCACCGGGAGTTGGGGCCTTGAGGCCCTCGGCGTCGATTCACTGCGCGGTGGTCGGCACGGGCGTCGTTCCCACTCCGCCCCGCCGGAAATAGATGATTTTCGTTTTGTCTCCTACCTGGGATCCGGAGGCTTCTCGGATGTTTATCTATACGAGGAGCAATTGCCGAAGCGGATGGTGGCGATCAAGGTGCTCTCGCGCCGTTCCCTTGGGGAGGGCGGAACATCACAGTTCCGCGACGAGGTGGATCTGATGGCGCAACTATCCGGCCATCCCTCGGTGGTCTCGATTCACGATGCTGATATCGCCCGCTCCGGGCAGCCCTATGTTGTGATGCAGTACTGTCCGCTGCCGTCATTGGCGGAACGGCTCGCCACCGGTCCGTTGGAAGTGGCGGATGCGATCAAGATGGGAGTGCAGATAGCCGGTGCTGTACACACGGCACATGTGATCGGTATTGCCCACCATGACCTTAAACCGGCGAATGTACTGTACTCGGCCTTCGGGCGCCCGTTGCTGGGTGATTTCGGCATTGCGACCCTGGTGGGCGCCTCCAGTCGGGAGGTAATGGGAGCCTCTCTGCCGTGGGCGGCGCCGGAGGTGCTTAACAATCAGGATGCGGGGATTGAAGCGGATGTCTACTCGCTGGCTGCAACCGTATACACGGCATTGGTGGGCCATGCGCCGTTCCGTGTGGAGGGGCAACTGACACGGCGTGAATACATTGAACGAGTTCTGAGCTCGGAGCCGCCCGATATAGAGCTCGACATGCCCGAACCGGCACATTCGACCCTACAGCGCGTGTTACGGGAGGCAATGGCGCGTAACCCGCGCCGACGCACCGCCTCCGCCGCCGAGTTTGGACGGGGCCTGCAGCAGGTGCAGGCCCAGCTAGGACTCCAACCGACCGACCTGGAGATTCCGGGAGCGTAGTGCGCCGGTGGCATGGGGCTGGTTGTGCGCGGGCCGAACGCGGGGTGCGCGTCCCGGATCACTCTGACGCGCTACCGGCCCGTCCAGGCGCGGGCCGAACGCGGCCCGGACGTCCACATTCTGGTGTTGCGACTGGACAACCGCCGTCGAACCCTTAAGGTAGGACCATGAGCGCGGCATTGCTCCTGCTTCCCAGCCGCGACGGGATCCGTTAGACCGGCACCCCGCCGCGGGTTTTCTCTTGCCGGTCGCCCACCACTTGTTTCAGGAGCAAAGATGAAGACCGAAGGATTCCACAATCAGCAGACCGCGACCACAATGCCCATTGGGAAGTACCGCAGCTTCCTTGACGTCAATCCGGTGCGTCTACCGGACAGGCAGTGGCCGGACAAGAGGATTACAAAGGCGCCGCGCTGGCTGTCAACGGATCTGCGCGACGGCAACCAGGCGCTTATCGAGCCAATGGACCCTGCTCGCAAGCGGATGATGTTCGAGCTGCTGGTGGAGATGGGATTCAAGGAGATCGAAGTCGGTTTTCCGGCCGCATCCCAGGCGGATCTGGACTTCTGCCGCTGGCTGGTGGAGGAGAACGCCGTACCGGAGGATGTCACGATCTCGGTGCTGACACAGTCCCGCCCGGAAATCATTCATAAGACGATTGACGCTTTGCAGGGGCTGCCGCGGGCGACCGTGCACCTCTACAATGCGACATCGCCCGTGTTCCGCCGCGTTGTTTTTCATAATGACCGGGAGGCCACGAAGCAGCTTGCCGTCTCCGGAACACAGGAAATCGTTGCCTACATGGAGAAGGTCCTCGGCGACGACATGGTTGCCGGATTCGAGTATTCACCGGAGATCTTCGTTGATACCGAACTTGATTTCGCCTTGGAGGTGTGCGAGGCGGTGATGGATGTGTGGCAGCCCGCGGCCGATCGGGAGATCGTGCTGAATCTGCCGACGACGGTGGAGCGTTGCACCCCGAATGTTTACGCCGACCAGATCGAGTACATGAGTCGAAATCTGTCGCGGCGTGAATACATCGCACTGTCGGCGCATAACCATAACGACCGTGGTACGGGGATTGCGACGGCGGAGTTGGCCATGCTGGCGGGTGCCGACCGCATTGAGGGGTGCCTGTTCGGGCAGGGGGAGCGCACCGGCAATGTCGACCTGGTGACCATGGCGTTGAACCTGTTCAGTCAGGGTGTTGATCCGCAACTGGACCTCTCCGATATCGACCGCGTGCGGCGTACCGTCGAGCACTGCACATCCATGGATGTGCCTCCGCGCACACCGTACGGCGGTGACCTGGTGTATACCTCATTCTCGGGTTCACATCAGGATGCGATTAAGAAGGGATTCGCGGACCGGCAGGAGCGGGTTGAGGCCGCGGGCGGTGATGAGCTTGCGGTGCCGTGGGAGGTTCCCTATTTGCCGATCGACCCGAAGGATGTCGGTCGTACCTATGAGGCGGTCGTGCGGGTCAATTCGCAGTCCGGCAAGGGCGGCGTCGCCTACCTCATGTCAACCACAAAGCATTTCGATCTGCCGCGCCGCATGCAGATTGAGCTGTCTCGAATCGTGCAGCGTTACACGGACCAGTACGGCGGAGAGGTGACTGCGGACGACTTGTGGCAGATTTTCGCCGATGAGTACCTTCCCTTCACCTCCGCGCAGGGCTTGAAACCGTGGGGGCGTTTCCGGCTGCTGGCCACGACGGTGACGGCCGGGGACGAGGGCGAGCATTCCGTGCTCACAGCCACCATCGCCGACGGCGACGCCGAGCATACGCTCGCATCACGCGGTAACGGCCCCATTGATGCTTTCGTCAGCGCGCTGTCACAACTGGGCATTGAGGTGCGGGTGCTCGACTACGCCGAGCATGCTCTATCGGAGGGCGGCGACGCAACGGCGGCGGCTTACGTGGAGTGCGAGGTCAACGGTCAGGTCCTGTGGGGCTGTGGAGTTGACCCGTCCACCATGCGCGCTAGTTTCAAAGCCGTTATCTCGGCTGTCAATCGAGCTCTGCGTTGACCGGTGTGAGACAATGATGCAGTGAGACTGTACCGGGATGAGGCGCTTGTGCTGCGCACCCACGATTTGGGGGAAGCAGATCGCATTATCACCTTGCTGACACGTGCCCATGGGCGCGTGCGCGGTGTGGCGAAGGGCGTGCGCCGCACCAAGTCTCGTTTCGGTGCGCGTCTGGAGCCGTTCTCCATGGTTGACGTGCAGCTGTACCAGGGGCGCAGCCTCGACGTTATTACCGAAGCTGCAACGCTCAATCCTTTCGGACGTGCCATCGCTCCGGACTATGAGGCATACACTGCAGCCAACGCCATGGCGGAGGTGGCGGAAAGGCTTACTCCGGAAGAGGGCCAGGAGGACGAGGAGCAATACCTGCTGCTACTCGGCGCGGTGCATTCACTGGCGGTGAAAGCCCATGATCCCGCCCTGATTCTCGATTCGTACCTTCTGCGCGCCATGGCGCTCTCCGGTTGGGCGGTGGCGATCTGGGATTGTGCCCGGTGTGGAAGGAGCGAAGAGCTTCGGTCATTCCACGTGGCATCGGGCGGAATGGTTTGCGATAATTGCGCGCCGCGCGGCTCCGCGCATCCAGCGCCCGCCACGGTCGAACTACTCGGCGCCTTGCTATCGGGCGACTGGCCGGTGGCCGAAGCGGCCGGGCAGCCCACCCGGCGCGAGTCCGCCAGTCTGATTTCGGCCTACCTGCAGTGGCATATTGAACGGCAGGTGCGTTCGCTGCGGCTGGTTGAGCCGGCATCATGATCGCGCCACCACGCCACCCCTCCGGGGCCCGTCCGCCACGGCTACCGGTGCTTCCGGAACACGTCGCTATTGTTATGGATGGCAACGGGCGATGGGCGAACGCGCGCGGTTTGCCCCGGACGGAGGGCCATCGCGTCGGTGAGGCCACGCTCATGGATGTCATCGCCGGTGCGGTGGAGATAGGTATCAAAGAGCTCTCCGCCTACGCATTCTCCACCGAGAACTGGAAGCGGTCACCCTCCGAAGTACGCTTCATCATGGGATTCGCCCGCCAGGTCCTTCGGTCCCAGCGCGACGAGTTGAACTCCTGGGGCGTGCGTGTGCGCTGGGTGGGTAGAACGCCACGGCTGTGGAAATCGGTACTCTCCGAACTGCGGGTCGCGGAAGAAATGACCGCCGCCAACGATGTTCTCACGCTGAATTTGTGTATCAACTACGGTGGCCGGGCGGAGATCACCGACGCGGCGCGGGCCATCGCAGCGCAGGCGGCAGCGGGCAGGTTGCATCCGGAGCGAATCACCGAGCGCACGATCACCCGCTATTTGTACGCACCGCATATGCGCGATGTTGATCTTTTTATCCGTACCAGTGGCGAACAGCGCACATCGAACTTTCTCATGTGGGAATCGGCGTACGCCGAACTGTATTTCTCCGACCTGGCTTGGCCGGACTTCGATCGGCGTGAATTGTGGCGCGCCTGCCAGGCCTACGCCGAGCGGGATCGGCGTTTCGGGGGAGCGGTCGACAAGACGCAGTAGGTGGACCGCGCTGCGGTATGAGCACCACGCGCCTTAGAATTGTCACCATGCTGCAGATAATCGACTTGCGTGGCTCGCGCCCGGATGGTCAGGACCTCGCCGCTCGGCTTCCGCGTGCGGAAGTGGACATCGATAAGGCACTGGAGGCTGTTCATCCGCTGATTGACGAGGTGCGTAAGCGCGGCCAGGCGGCACTTCTCGAGCTGGCAGAACGTTTCGACGGCGTGCGCCCGGAACAGCTGCGAGTGCCAGAGGCTGCCCTGGACTCCGCGCTCGCGAATCTCTCACCGGCGCTGCGGCAAGCGTTGGAGATCTCGATTGCGCACAACCGGGCCGGGCATAGGGCGCAACTCCCCACCGAATGCGAGACGGAGATCGTACCGGGTGGCATCGTGCGGCAACGCTGGGTGCCGGTGAGCAGAGTCGGCCTGTACGTGCCCGGCGGTTTGGCTGTTTATCCATCCTCCGTCATTATGAATGCGGTAGCGGCACAGGTGGCTGGTGTCGGTCAGATTGCAATTGCCTCACCACCGCAAGCGGACCGAGGCGGCCTGCCACATCCGACGATTCTGGCTGCATGTCGGCTTCTGGGTATCGATGAGGTATATGCGGTTGGCGGGGCACAGGCCATTGCCATGTTCGCTTACGGGGTAGATGGGCTATGCGACGGCGTCGATGTGGTGACCGGCCCGGGTAATATCTTCGTTGCCGCGGCGAAACGCGCGGTGCGCGGCGTCGTCGGAATTGATGCCGAAGCGGGAACAACAGAGATCGCCATTATCGCCGACGCCAGTGCCGACCCCGATTACGTCGCTGCTGACCTCGTATCGCAAGCGGAACATGACCCGGCAGCGGCGTCGGTTCTTATTACGGATTCGCCGGAACAGGCAGCAGCCGTCGATAATCGGTGCCAGGTACGCGCCGCAGCCACGAAGCATGCACAGCGAGTGCAAACGGCCCTCGGTGGTCCGCAGTCGGGCATCGTGCTGGTCGATGACATCGACGCCGCCATCTCGGTGGCGAACGCCTACGCCGCCGAGCATCTGGAGATCCACACCGCGCAGGCGTCAGACGATGCGGCTCGTATCCGTAATGCGGGGGCAGTCTTCGTCGGCCCGTACAATCCGGTTCCGCTGGGCGACTATATGGCCGGGTCGAACCATGTGTTGCCCACCGGTGGCACCGCGCGGTTCTCCGCCGGGCTGAATGTGCACGCATTCCTCAAGTCGGTGCAGGAGATTGAGTACTCCCGCGCGGCGATGGCGGCGTTGTATGAACCGCTGCGCGCTCTCGCGTGCGACGAAGATCTTCCCGCACATGCCGAGGCGCTTGCGGCGCGCCTGGAGGGTGCTGACGCCGAGTCGCTGTGAGCGGGTTGGACGGCTGTCTACGCTCTTTTCGTGCCAACGGGCTGTGAAAGGCCGGATATGCGGGAATGCCCGCGGTGGCGCGGGGCTTGGCGCAGTGTGCTCCACGTAGCAGCGGCCGTGTGCACCTTTGCAACGGTGCCTTCCGACGGCGGGAGTGCCTCGCCGAGTGCGCCTGACGATCGCACGGATGACCTCACGATCACACAGATTAAAAGCAGGCTGCAACCAGCGCGCCGATTGAGTAGGTGACACCCATTGCGAGCAGACCACCGCATATGTTACGCAGCACCGCCGGGCGTTTCGGAGCACCTCCTAGATGAGCCGAAACAGAACCGGTGATCGCGAGGGCAATCGTGACAGCCGAAACGGTCACCGGCACGGCGATAGTTGCGGGGGCGGCGATGATCGCAACGAAGGGGATAAGCGCGCCAAGGATGAAGGAGAACATTGATGCACCGGCCGCCTGCCAGGGGTTGGTGAGACTGTTCGGGTCGATGCCGAGTTCAAAACGTGCGTGAGCGGCCAGTGCGTCACGCTGCGTCAACTGTGCCGCCATCTCACGAGCCAGAGGCTCGTCAACACCCTGCTCCTCGATCAACAGTGTCAACTCGTTCAGCTCTGCCTCGGGATCGGCGGCCAGTTCCGCGCGTTCCTTGGCGAGTTCTGACCGTTCGGTATCGCGCTGCGTGGAGACGGAAACATATTCGCCCGCTGCCATGGAAAGCGCACCGGCGATGACCCCGGCCAGTCCGGAGGCCAGCAGTGCCGATCCGGTGAGAGCGGCACCCGAAACACCGACGACGATGCCGGCCGTGGAGACGATTCCGTCATTTGCGCCCAGCACACCCGCGCGCAGCCAATTGAGACGATGAGCGACCGTGTTGGATGCTGATTCCTCGCGTTTGGGCAGGGCGGCCTGTTCGGGCGGCACGGTGTCGCGCCGCCTTCTGCGCAGTGCCGGTATGACCGTCATATCTGTACGCTATGCCCGAATCTAGACTAATTCCAGTAAGGGCGGGCCTCCTAACCCGCGCAATCATGCGCGTATACGGCGGCGTTCTAGGTGGTAAGCGCGTAAAATGTGATGCGAGGGGCCAACGGTGACGCCTTGCGATGCGCAAGCACGGATGGCCCGTTGTGTGAGGTCGTTATGGCTGATGTCTATCCCGTGGTCGTCGGAACGGACGGCTCGGCGCACGCGGCAGTAGCGGAAGCGGCGGCCGCGGCGGACGCGCAGCGGCGTGGTCTGCCGTTACGGCTCGTTTACTCTTTCGCTCCACTCTACGGTTTTGCCGGCCTCGATCCTACGCCCCCGGAAAATGTTCTTGAGGCATGCCAGGAAATCATCGATCGTGAGATAGAGGGGCTGCGCGAACACTATCCAGATCTGGAGATCAGCGGCGAGGTATTGGTTCAGGACCCTGCCGTTGCCCTCGTTAAGGAAACGGAAAGCGCGGACATTCTTTACGTCGGTGCCCGAGGGCTGGGTGCCATTCGGCGCTTTCTGCTCGGATCCGTATCGAATAAGGTGGCGGCTTACGGAAAATGTCCGGTTGTAGTGGTGCGTCACGCTCCGGTCAATACTCATGGCCCGGTCGTCGTCGGCATGGACCCGGATGACGGCTCTCCGGCAGCCGTTGATTTCGCATACCGCCAAGCTCGGGCGCGCGGCGTGGCACTGCGTGTGATTCAGGCTCGGCAACACGCGGCGGCGAACGTCAATCGGGTACCGGAAGGTGCACTGCGCGAAGCGATCCGTAGCGGTGTTGCGGGCTTGGAGTCTAGCGGGAAGGAAGCCTTCGATAACTTCGATGCCGACTACCCGGATGTACATGCCACGCTCGACGTTGTCTCCGGCCACGCGGTAGATGCCCTGTTGGCGGCGTCCGAAGACGCCAGCCTGCTGGTCGTGGGTAATCATGGCCGCAACGCTCTGGCGATGCTCGGTTCGGTCAGCTCCGGTGTTCTGCATGGCGGGGCAGCGGTGGTCGCGGTGGTGCCGGCCGAGTAAGGACGGCTGTGTTCCGACAGTGGCGGAACGTCCGGCAGGTGTGAGTTTGCACGCTGGACGTTCCGCCGTCTTCCTCGAATATACCCGTAGTCTTGGACTGTGACACGACTTCCTTTCCGTCCAGAATTTGCCGATGAGGTTCCCTACGGCGCGCCGCAGCTCGATGTCCCGGTGGCCTTGAATGTGAATGAGAACCCGTATCCGCCCGACGCGGATCTGCTGGCGGATATCGCGCGTGCCGCCGGTGAAGCGGCGTCGCGCCTGAATCGTTACCCCGATCGTGACTTCGTAGCCCTGCGCCAGGACCTGGCGGATTATCTGGCAGAGGAGTCCGGTGTGCGCGTACCGGCGGCGCAGATCTGGGCGGCAAATGGCTCCAATGAGATCATGCTGCACCTCCTGCAAGCCTTCGCCGGGCCGGGGCGTACTGTTCTTTCCTTTGCTCCGACGTACTCCATGTATCCGGAGTACGCGCGGGATACCTTCTCGCGCTGGGTCGTGGGACCGCGGCGGGAGGACTTCAGCATTGATGTGCAGGCCGCGCGAGAGGCCATTGCACGGGAACGACCCGCGGTGATACTGCTTGCCAGCCCGAATAACCCGACGGGTACCGCGTTGGCTCGCGGCGAGTTGGAGGGCATTCTCGACGCCGCGGCGGCAAGCGGACCGGAGGACGGCAGTTCCGAGCGTCCATCTAGCCTCGTCGTGGTTGATGAGGCCTACGCCGAGTTCAGGCGGGACGGCACTCCGTCAGCGTTGGAATTGCTGGCGCGGTATCCGCATGCGGTGGTGACGCGGACGATGTCAAAGGCATTCGGCGCAGCGGCGCTGCGGCTGGGCTACCTTGCCGCTAGCCGCGAAGTGGTTGATGCTGTGACAGTTGTACGCCTGCCCTACCACTTGTCAGCCGTAACGCAGGCGGTGGCCCGGGTGGCACTGGCGCATCGGGAGCCCCTGCGCCGCCAAGTGGCGCAGATACGTATGGCGCGCGATGCTCTGGCCCAGGAGTTACGCGATCGCGGACTGCGTGTTGCGCCTTCGGATGCCAACTTTCTTTTGTTTGGAACCTTTCCCGATCGGCATGCGGTGTGGCAAGCTCTACTTGAACGCGGTGTGCTGATCCGCGAAGTCGGCCCGGAAGGGTGGCTGCGTGTCAGTATTGGTACTCCGGAAGAGAACGCTGCCTTTCTGGCAGCGCTGGGAGAGGCTATGTAATGGGAGAACAACGAGTTGGCCGGATCGAGCGGGAGACCTCGGAAAGCAGGATCCGGCTCGAGCTGAACCTGGACGGGCACGGGGAATCCGATATCACAACCGGCGTGCCGTTCTACGACCATATGCTTACGGCGCTGTCGCGGCATTCTCTTATTGATCTGTCGGTGCATGCCGAGGGCGATATCGCGGTGGATGTGCACCACACGGTTGAGGACACCGCCATCTGTTTCGGGGAGGCACTACGGCAGGCCCTGGGTGACAAGCGGGGTATTCGCCGCTTCGGCGATGCTCTGGTTCCACTCGACGAAGCACTCGCCCGCGCCGTCGTGGATATTTCCGGGAGGCCGTACCTGGTTCACGACGGCGAACCGGAAGGCCAGCAGTACCACTTGATCGGCGGTCACTTCACGGGGTCGATGACGCGCCATGTTTTCGAGGCCATTGCCTTCCACGCCGGCATTTGCCTGCACCTCGACGTGCTGCGTGGCCGGGACCCGCACCATATTGTAGAAGCACAGTTCAAGGCATTTGCGCGGGCGCTGCGAGGCGCGATCGAATACGATCCGCGTGTTTCCGGCGTTCCCTCCACGAAGGGTGCGCTCTGAAGCGGCGCGATGCAAGAAAGGACGAATTCCGGTGGGCACCAAGATCAAACGCTATGTCATCTTGACGCCGTTCGACCAGGCTGAGGTGGTGGCGGGTATCGCATCCTTGCAACACCTGGATGTCGCGGTTGTTCCAACTTCTTCCGGTGCGTTAGTGGTACGCGAATTGCCGGTGCCGCAATACGACGAGTGGGACATCCGGAATATCCTTGGCCCCGATGATGCGGACCTGGATGAGTTGGCGGATTCGGGTGAGCCCGCCGACAATGCGCCCGCAGTGGCTGCCTTTTTCTCCCGCCTCTCGAAGTACGGCGTCGTCCTTCTCGACGTGAATCTGGACGACGGCGATGGCTTCGACGCGGGGGTGGCGGGAACCGTGCGCGCGTGGCGCTACCAGGCGGGCGAACCGGGGGAGGAGATTTCGGCCGGATTATTACTCAACTCCGCCGAACCACTGCTGGAGAAGATTATCCTCGGACAGGAGAAACCGGAAGATCACGGCGGTATTTTCGCCCGCGATGTCACACCGACGATGCTGACAAAGCTGGCGGCGCGGCGTCGCAGCTCAAGCGGCAGAAAGCGGGGACAGGGCAAGCAGGCCGGTGATGCCGACGGCGCCGCTTCCAGTGCGGATACGCCGCAGGAAGCGGATGAGCAATCCGGCACGAACGGAGCCGATAACCTCAACCCGCAAAGCGATCAAGACAGTCATGACTAAACAGATCAAAAAGGTCATGACCACAAGGTCGTCGCGGGCAGGCAATCGCTCGATCGACCCGGGCCGTTAGAATGTCCGGCGTGAAGAAGATTGCTGTTCTTGCCGCAGGTACCGGCAATGTGCGTTCCGTCGTCCGTGCGATGGAACACGTGGGCGCGGATGCTGAGCTCACGGCGGACCCCGATGTGGTGATGGCCGCCGACGGCCTCATCGTTCCCGGTGTGGGCGCCTTCGCTGCAGTGATGGAGAAACTGCGTGCCGTTGGCGCGGACCGCCTTATCGAGCGGCGTGTGGCGGGAGGCCGGGGTGTCCTCGGAATCTGTGTGGGACTGCAGGTGATGTTCACGCGCAGCACGGAACGCGGTGAGCACGAAGGTCTGGGCCAGTGGCCGGGGTCAGTGGACCTCCTTCCGGCACGAATCGTTCCCCATATGGGATGGTCGCCGGTGGATGTGGCAGAAGGGTCCCGCCTCTTCTCCGGCGTGGAGGAGGAGCGTTTTTATTTCGTTCATTCTTATGCCGCCCAGGAAGACCCCGGCGCACAGATGAGCGGCGCCCTCGCCAAACCTAACGTCACATGGGCGGAACATGGCGCCCGCTTCGTTGCGGCGGTGGAGGATGGTCCGCTTTGCGCCACACAGTTCCACCCGGAGAAATCCGGTGAGGCGGGCGCGGTGCTGCTGCGGAATTGGCTGGGAACCTTGTGATCTCATGGTGCGCCGGTAGTCCGCGCGCGGCACGGGAGGGGGCGGACCGAACCGGTTCACGGATTAGACGCATCGAATACGTGCGGCGAATATGCCGAGAAGCGACGAGGAGTGAACGACATGACTAATAGTCTCCAACTTTTGCCTGCGGTTGATGTTGTCGACGGACAGGCAGTTCGACTGGTGCAAGGCGAGGCCGGTACCGAGCAGAGCTACGGGGACCCCGCCGAAGCGGTGGCGACTTTTCTCGCCCAGGGAGCGACCTGGATACATCTGGTTGATCTCGACGCAGCTTTCGGGCGTGGATCGAACCACGAGCTACTCGCCGATATAGTGGCCAGCACGTCGTGCCAGGTGGAGCTCTCCGGTGGTATCCGCGACGATGCGTCGCTTGAACGCGCGCTGGCCGCGGGTGCCGCCCGCGTCAACCTGGGAACCGCAGCCTTGGAAGATCCGGAATGGACTGCCGGGGTGATAGCGAAGTACGGCGCACGGATAGCCGTGGGCCTCGATGTGCGCGGTGAGACTCTTGCTGCGCGTGGCTGGACCCAGGAGGGCGGCAATCTGTGGGAGGTGCTGGAACGGCTCGACGCCGCCGGTTGCTCGCGGTACGTTGTTACCGACGTGGCCCGGGATGGCATGTTGAGCGGACCGAATACCGGCCTTCTCGCCGCCGTAGCGCAGCGAACCAGCGCACCGGTGGTAGCGTCTGGAGGAGTCTCGTCATTGGATGATTTACGGGCCCTGCGCGAGCTGGTTCCATTGGGAGTCGATAGTGCCATTGTGGGCAAGGCGCTGTATGCGGGAGCCTTCACACTGTCGGAGGCGACTGCCGTGGCGGGGGAGCAGAACTGATGGATCCGCAGCGACTGCTGCAGCCGAATGCCTTCGCGGGAGACGACGGCACCGAACAGGCGATGTTTAGCCAGGCTCTCGCGATAGCAAACCCCATGCGGCGGCACGAGGCATTGGTGGCGGCGCTGACTACGGGCCGCGTTCTCCTTGCCGTGCAGGCGCATCCACACCCCGGGCGCGCTACTGTGGCGACTATTGGTAGGCGTGCTGCGGTAGGCGAAGACTCCGAGCCGAGCGGCGAAACAAGTGGCGTGGCATCGAACCTGCGAGTAGACGGCCCGGGTGGGCGGCCTGCGTTCGCGGTGTTTTCTTCGGCCGATCGAGTGGGGGCATTCAATTCCGCGGCGCGGCCGCTGCCTTTAGCTGGGAAGGCCGCCGCGGCGCAGGCTCTTGCCACAGGAGGCATGCTGGTACTGAATCCCGGTGATGAGGAGGAATTCATCGGCCGGAGCGCTTTGGCCGCTATTTCCGCCGCAGAGCCCTGGTTGGCGCCATGGAACGATTCTGACATCGCCACGCGAATCGGCCAGTCTGTGCGTGATTGCGAGTTTGTGCGTGGAGTCAGTATTTCCATGCGTCGCGGAGGAGTCACATTGGTACTGCTGCATATGGCACAGCGAGCAGAACGTGCCGCGGCCGCAGATGCCGTGTTGCGAGCAACTCAGGCCATCGCCCATGATGGCTATCTCCGTGCCCGCCTGGATGCCGTTGAGGTTGTACCCGTGCGTGACATTTGAGGCCGCGCATCGATGCCATGTTGGGATATCCGTTACTTCGCCGCCACCGGGTACCAGGCAGCCGAATGCGGGCTGGCAGGCGACAATGTCGAGGCCCGCGAACCTTCGAGGCGCTGCATGGCCGGATGTCCAGTGTGTGCAAAGCGACACGGAAAAAGGCCTATTTGAGGCCCGGTGGCCGGTCGTAGCCGCCGGCAAGCTGGTATAGTATTTGGCGACCAACCGGCCAAGCGGCCGGAATGCAAGCGGAGTACTCCCACCTGGGTGGCCCTCTGGGTACCGGGTTACACGGTCGGCAGCTCTTGGCAGCCGGTTCCTGGGGTATTCTGCGCGCATCAAAGTCCAGGAACTGAGGAGCAGTTATCAACAACGAACCACGAGTCAATGAGAGAATCCGCGTCGACAAGGTGCGCCTTGTCGGCCCCGGCGGTGAGCAAGTCGGCGTCGTCCGGGTGGATGATGCTCTTCGCCTCGCGCAGGAAGCCGGATTGGATCTCGTTGAGGTGGCACCGAACTCCAACCCGCCCGTTGCCAAGCTCATGGACTACGGAAAGTTCAAGTACGAGTCCGCGCAGAAGGCGCGTGAAGCGCGCCGGAATCAGTCAAACACGGTGATTAAGTCGATTCGCATCGGCCTGAAGATTGACGAGAATGACTACCGCACCAAAAAGAGCCAGGCGGAGCGTTTTCTTGCGGGCGGCGACAAGGTGAAATTCGACCTGCGCTTCAAAGGGCGGGAACAATCGCGCCCGGAGCTGGGTGTTAAGCTGCTGCGAGGCATGGCGGACGAGCTGGCGGAGATTTCTACCGTGGAGGCGGCTCCGCGCGCCGACGGCCGATACATGTCAATGGTGCTCGCACCGTTGCGAAAGAAGTCCGAGGCGAAGTCGGACCAGCGGCGTCGTCGGGAGGCGCAACGTGAGAACCGGCGTGCACGCGACGCCGAGCGAGCACAGCGCCAGCAGGAAAAGGCTGCGGAGGCCAATGAGTCTCCGGCGGCGCAGGACGCCGAGGCCAAGGCGGTACCCGCTGCCAAGCCGAAGCCATCCGCGCCTGGCGCCTGATATTTCTTTTATTGCCAAATAGACGCCGCACCGCTATGTGCGGCCTGACCAAGGGGCTGATATGCCGAAGAATAAGACGCACTCCGGTGCGAAGAAGCGTTTCCGCGTGACGGGAAGCGGGAAGCTCATGCGCCAGCAAGCCAACAAGCGGCATCTGTTGGAGCACAAGTCATCGCGCCGAACCCGCCGTCTGTCGAAGGACCAGGCGGTCGCTAACGCGAACCTGAAGCAAGTCAACACCCTGCTGGGCCGCTGAGGCGGAAGGAGATTTAGACATGGCACGAGTCAAGCGCGCGGTCAACGCGCACAAGAAGCGTCGCACCACCCTGGAGAGGGCATCGGGCTACCGGGGCCAGCGTTCCCGCCTGTATCGCAAGGCCAAGGAGCAGGTCACGCACTCCATGGTGTACAACTACCGCGATCGCAAGGCCCGCAAGAGCGAGTTCCGCAAGCTGTGGATCACGCGTATCAATGCCGGTGTGCGCGCGGAGGGCATGACCTACAACCGCTTCATTCAGGGCTTGAACCTGGCAGGTATCGAAGTCGATCGGCGGCAGCTGGCCGAGATGGCAGTGAACGATCCGGTGACTTTCAAGGCCGTTGTGGCCAAGGCGCGGCAGGCATTGCCCGCCGATGTCAACGCACCGAAGTCGGCGTAACACTATGTCGTATGACGGGAGGACCCGCGTGGGTCCTCCCGTTTTGCTGTCATCGCCGGAGCGGTTGGGGCGAGGCATCGCCACCGGGAACCTGCGTAAGCGTAGATTCACCACAGGCACGTGCACCAGAGGTAGGTGACCGAGACGTACGTGCGCCACCGGAGCATACGCCAGAGGTACGTGACCCACAGGCACGTGACCTAAGGCACGCCGTTGAGATACGAATGAAAGGGGACGGCTGTGAACACGCCGCGTATCAAAGGAGCCTCGCGTACCCAGTTGCAGCGCGCCCAGCGCCTGCATCGGCGCGAACAGCGCGAGCGGTACCGGCAGGCGCTTGTCGAGGGGCCGCAAGCGGTGCGTGAGCTTCTGGCCTGGAGTGCGGACACGGTACGCGATGTGTACGCCACCGAGGAGGCGCTGGAGCGGCATCCCGATATTCGTGAACTGATCGCGGTCACGGGGGCGTGGACCCATCTGCTCGACGCGGCCGCCATGCGCGACCTGTCCGGCGACGGTCAGGGCCTGGCTGCGGTGGCTGACATACCGGAGAGCCGGGAGCCGAGCGCCCTGATGTACGGAGCGCAGCTTGTTATCGCTGTTGCCGAACTCTCTGATCCGGGAAACCTGGGGACGATCGTTCGCACGGCCGATGCGGTTGGGGCAGCGGCGGTTCTGATAGGAAAGGGGAGCGCGGAACTATATTCCCCCAAGGTGATCCGTTCGACGGCGGGTTCGGTGTTCCACGTACCGTGTGTAACCGGCCTGGAGTTCGCCGACATGGTGCGTCTTGCGCACGATGCGGGATTGCAGTGTTTCGCGGCAGATGGCGCGGGCGAATGGGAGTTGCAAGCATTGGTCAATGCGGCCTGGGAGAAGCGCCTGCTCGGCACCTGGTTCGATGGTCCCGATTTAACGCGTCCGACGATGTGGATTTTGGGGAATGAAGCGCACGGCTTCACCGGGCAGTCGACGGAACTGGTGGATGCCCGTGTCTCAATTCCCCTGCAAGGACAAGCGGAATCGCTGAATGTATCGATGGCAGGTGCCATCTGCGCGTATACGAGTCTGTTCGCCCAGAACGCCGAATGAACACGAACCACTCGCCTAGGTCCTAGGTCCCAGTTTTGGGCAAATTAAACGCACGTCTTTTTTTGTGAAAATCCCTGGTCGGCGCAAGTGCGAAGGCAATTGATTGCGATTTGGGATGTTCGGCCTATGGTGAAGATATGGTCGAAATACGAATCCACGGTCGGGGCGGACAGGGTGTGGTGACCGCCTCCGACATGGTGGCAATGGCAGCTTTCGCGGAGGGCCATCACGCGCAAGCGTTTCCGTCCTTCGGATCCGAGCGCACTGGCGCGCCGGTGGTCGCCTACAGTCGTATCCGCGATGAGGAGATACGCACGCGTGAACCGGTGCTGAATCCAGATGTCATTATCGTGCAGGATCCCACCCTCCTGCCGATCCTCGATGTATTCGCCGGCTTGGCGCCGGACGGATACGCCCTGGTGAATTCGGCGAAGTCGCCGGAGGAACTCGGTTTTGCCGACGTGGCTGCGGCACGACCACCCGGGCACGTGATGTCCATTCCGGCCACCGATATTGCGCGCGAACATACCGGGCGGACGGTACCGAATGCTGTGCTGCTCGGCGCCATGGCCGCGCTTACCGGGCTGATCACGCTTGATTCGGTTGCCGCGGCGATCCGCAATCGGTTCCCGGGAACCGTGGGCGAGAAGAACGTTGCCGCCGCAACCGCGGCTTATGAACTCGTCCTGGAGAAGAAGGGAGAGGCTGTTCATGCTTGAGCAAATCGAGGGATCGAAGGCAATCGCGCATACCGTGGCGCGTTGCCATCCAGAGGTCGTATCGGCCTACCCCATCTCACCTCAGACGCATATCGTCGAAGAAGTCTCGCGTATGGTCAAAACAGGCGAGCTGAGTGGATGCGAATACGTCAATGTCGAGTCCGAGTTCGCGGCAATGTCCGCCTGCATCGGCGCCTCCGCAGCGGGGGCTCGCACCTACACCGCGACGGCGTCGCAAGGCCTGCTATTCATGGTGGAGGCCGTTTACAATGCCTCCGGCCTGGGCCTGCCCATCGTGATGACGGTCGCCAACCGTGCGATCGGCGGTCCGATCAACATCTGGAACGACCAGTCGGATACCATGTCGCAGCGTGACTCCGGCTGGCTGCAGCTCTACGCGATGGATAATCAAGAAGCCGCCGACCTGCACGTCCAGGCCTTCAAGCTCGCCGAGGAACTCTCTCTTCCGATTATGGTGTGCATGGACGGTTTCATCCTCACGCATGCCGTTGAACAGGTGAACCTTCCCGAAGAAGATCAGATCGCGCGCTTCCTGCCGCCTTTTGAACCGCGACAGTTGCTTGATCCCAGTGATCCGATCTCCATTGGTGCGATGGTAGGCCCGGAGGCCTTCACCGAGGTGAAATACCTCGGGCATATCAAGCAGTTGGAGGCACTGGACCGTATTCCGGAGATTCAGAGTGAGTTCCAGCAGATCTTCGGACGCGATTCCGGCGGTCTGCTTCACTCCTATCGGACGGAGGACGCGGAAACCATCGTCCTGTGCCTGGGCTCGATCACCGGCACGATCCGCGATGTCGTGGACGCGCGGCGCGAACGGGGCGATAAGATCGGCGTCGTTTCGCTGGTTGCCTTCCGTCCCTTCCCGACGGCGGCCGTTCACGATGCGCTGGACGGAGCCAAGCGTGTTCTCGTCGTCGAGAAAGCGTTCTCCAGCGGGATTGGAGGCATTGTTGCCGCACACGTACGTGGTGCGTTGGAAGGCAGCGACATTCGGATCTACGAACTCATCGCCGGTCTTGGTGGACGCGATGTCACCCAGCCGTCGTTGAACGACTACTTCGACAAGGCCGAGAAAGACGCCGTCGAACGGCTGACCTTCCTTGACCTGCAAACCGATATTGTCAAGCGCGAACTGGAGCGCCAGGAGGCCAACCGCCGCTCGGGTGCGTCTCCGGAGAACATCGTGCGTGACGTAACACAAAAGATGATGGAAGGTGCGCAATGAGTAACGATACAGCGGCTGCCAGCGTTCCTCCGGAGCTCACTGAAAAGCGCTATATCCGTGGGAACCCCGGGCCGGCAGACGTCCCGGAGACGCAGATTCCGGCACGTGAACACGTCAAGTTCTACCAGGTCGGTTCCTTCGCCGTCGGCAACAGGCTGGTACCGGAGGAGTTGCGTTCCTACCAGTCGGAAAAGGACCGGGCGAACTCACTGACATCGGGGCATCGCGCCTGCCAGGGCTGCGGTGAGGCACTGGGTGCACGGTACGCGATCGACGCGGCTATGAGTGCAACGGGTGATAACGTCATCGCGGTGAACGCCACCGGCTGTTTGGAGGTGTTCTCGACGCCGTACCCGAATAACGCGTGGAATATGCCGTGGATTCACTCCCTGTTCGGTAATGCCCCGGCGGTCGCCTCCGGCGTGCAGGCGGCACTCAAGGCCAAGGGAAGGGATGATATCCGCGTTATTGCGCAGGGCGGCGACGGCGGTACCGTAGATATCGGAATGGGTGCGCTGTCCGGCATGTTTGAGCGTAACGATGATGTGCTTTACATCTGTTACGACAACGAGGCTTACATGAACACCGGCGTGCAACGGTCCGGTGCGACTCCGCCGGCGGCGCGCACCGCGACGACCCAGCCCGTCGGTCCCGAACCGGGTAACGATTGGGGCCAGGGCAAGTTCATGCCACGTATCGCCATGGCACACGAGATTCCTTATGTGGCAACGGCAACGGTTGCTGATCTGCGCGATCTCGAATACAAGGTGAACAAGGCCATGCAGTACCGCGGCGCACGCTATATTCACGTGCTCGTTCCATGCCCACTGGGCTGGGGCACCGCCTCGAATATCACGGTCAAGATCGCGCGCCTGGCGACGCAATCCGGTCTGTTCCCGGTTTTCGAAGCGGAATACGGTGAGCTCGTCTCCTCCGCGAAGATCCGCAGGCCGGTTCCGGTGGAGGAGTACTTGCGCCCCCAGCGGCGGTTCGCGCACCTGTTCAAGAAGAATGCGGACACTGCGGTGATCGCCCGGCTGCAGGAGTTGGCGGATCGTAATATTCGCCGTTATGACCTCATCGATGAAGATCAGTTGGATGAATTCGTCAAGGCGCCGGAAGAGGAGGGCTGAGCCATGACGACCGAAACACACGGAAAGCCGCTCCCGTTCGCCATCACTCTGGGAAAGGGAACTTCGGACACGAACCTCACCGGTTCGTGGCGCACCGAGCGACCGGTTTATGTTGATCTTCTCCCGCCGTGCAATAAGGCGTGCCCGGCCGGGGAGAATATCCAGCAGTGGCTCTCACACGCCGAAGAGGGTGACTACGAGACGGCCTGGCGCGAGATTATGGTGAACAATCCGCTTCCCGCCGTCATGGGCCGAGTGTGCTACCACGAATGCCAGACCGCCTGTAACCGGGCACAGGTCGATGAAGCTGTTGGTATCAACGCCGTCGAACGCTTCCTCGGCGACACGGCGATCGCGCAGGGGTGGACCGTCGCGCCCGTTAATGAGCCGAGCGGCAAGACGGTGCTGATTGTGGGGGCGGGGCCGTCCGGCCTCTCGGCCGCCTACCATCTGGCACGGCTGGGGCATAAGGTCACGGTTCGCGACGCCGATGAGAAGCCGGGCGGCATGATGCGGTACGGCATTCCGGCATATCGCCTGCCGCGTGACGTGCTTGACGCGGAGATCGCTCGCATCGAGAACATGGGCGTCACCTTTGAGATGGGTACCCAGGTCGATTCGCTGCAGGACGCGCTCGAAGAATTCGACGCCGTCTTTTTGGCGGTTGGCGCGCAGGTGAGCCGTCACACGGAGATTCCGGCCGGGGCTGCCGCCAAGGTGATGGACGCGGTGACCATGCTGCGCGATATCGAGGTTGAGGGCGAAGCGGCCGAGGACGCCGCCAAGCCACTCCTCGGGCGCAGAGTCGTCGTCTACGGCGGCGGAAACACGGCGATTGACGCCGCACGTTCCGCGAAGAGGCTTGGCGCCAGTGACTCGGTGATTGTCTATCGGCGTACCCGCGACCGCATGCCCGCCCATGATTCCGAAGTCGTTGAGGCGGAGGAAGAGGGCATTGCGATGCGGTGGCTTTCCACCATCAAGCATATCGATGAGGGTGAACTCCTCATTGAGAAGATGGAATTGGATGAGAACGGCTTCCCGCAGCCGACCGGCGAATTCACGAAGCTGGAAGCGGACTCCGTGGTGATGGCGCTCGGGCAGGAATCCGATCTCGGCCTGCTTACCGGCGTGTCGGGGATTGAGGTGGAACGCGGCGTAGTCTCCGTGGA
>SUUB01000010.1:12176-16748 GCA_015062745.1 Actinomycetaceae bacterium | reverse complement strand
CTCGGGCAGGAATCCGATCTCGGCCTGCTTACCGGCGTGTCGGGGATTGAGGTGGAACGCGGCGTAGTCTCCGTGGACAAGCATATGATGACCGGCCATCGGGGCCTGTTCGCCGGTGGTGACATGGTGCCATCGCAGAAGAATGTGACCGTCGCCATCGGTCACGGGAAGAAGGCGGCCCGCAATATCGATGCCTATCTGCGCGGGGCGGAGTACGAACCGGCGCCAAAGCATGGCGATGCCACACTGGACCGGATGGAGACGTGGTACTACACGGATGCCCCGCACCAGGTACGCGCCAAGCTGGCGGGGGCACGGCGTTCCTCAACCTTCGATGAGGTTGTGGAGGGATTGGACGAGTCGTCTGCTCTGTTCGAGGCACGGCGTTGCATGAGCTGCGGCAATTGTTTCGGCTGTGACAACTGCTTCGGCGTTTGCCCGGACAATGCGATCACCAAGATCGAGCCCGGGGAGTACGAGTTCAAGTACGACTATTGCAAGGGCTGCGGCGTTTGCGCCGCCGAGTGCCCCTGCGGTGCAATTTCCATGGTGCCCGAGGAGATCTAGGCATCTTCGCCGAATACATGTGATGCGGCCGGGAATCGTCCATTGCGGGATTCCCGGCCGCTTCGCGTCGCGGCATCGCATGGTCCTATTGCAACGAGACCGGTCTGCCCGTTGGGAGACGGTCCGGTGGGAGAGGCCGCGCGGATCACCGCGGCGAATACCACTCCGGTACGGTTGATGAGGTTGCCCCGTGGGAGAGGCCGCGCGCATCACCGCAGCGAGCACTCCATTGCTTTGTTGGAGAGCCGGGATGGCGGGGACCTGGGATAATGCGGACCTGGGATGGTGGGCGAGCCGGGGTACCCCATACACGAGGTGGCCTTTCGGGCCACCGTTGCTGCCCAACGTGCGTCGCCCTATGCAGCCGAACCTACTGTGGAGTAACTTAAAGATGTGAATACTACCGTACGGAATCTGACAGGTGTTGGCGTCTCAGTGGCCGCAGCGAGTATCTACCGTAACGCGAAGGCGGTTGCCAAACAGAACCCGGTGTTTCGGCGGCGCTGGGAGAACCACCTCATCACAACGTTACGGCATCTCGACGCCACCGCGCGGGCAGAGAAAGAGCTACCGTTGATCTATGTGGCGTTGGGGGATTCGGCGGCGCAGGGCCTGGGGGCGGATCGGCTTGAAGACGGCTATGTGCCGCGCATCGCGGCGGGTTTGCAACGCGCGACCGGGCGACCGGTGGCTCTGCTGAATATCTCGTTATCGGGAGGAACCGCAGCCTCCGTGCTGGGAACGCAGTTGCCGCAACTAGCCGGATTGACAATTGGTTCCGCTCCGCTGCGTCCCGACCTGGTTACGCTCGACATTGGCGGGAACGACGTCGGCGTCGCCGGGCTGACCCCGCAGGAGTTCGGCGAGACGATGGACCAAATCGCGAGCGTACTGCCGCAACCCAGCTTTGTTGCCGATATCCCCACCTTCAAACCGTTACGCACCCAAGAACGCGCATCGCAGCTCTCGGCCGAATTGACGCGCGCGGCGAGCTCGCATGGGTGCACCGTCATCGGATTGGAGGATCTCTCCAACAGCTTTTCTGTGTGGGAATACATGACGAAGTACCACGCGGGCGACATGTTCCATCCGAATACGCCGTGGTACCACCGCTGGTCGCAGATGTTCATGGATGCGATCAGCGAGCGGCTCGACTTACCCCGTGTGGATATGGATACCGTGGCGGATTGGCAGCCGTGGCGGGGATAGAAACAGATCTGACGAACCCGAGCAGATCCGGCACGGAGCCGACGGTGGCGAAAGAGTCTGTCGGCAGCGGAAGGCAGCTATATACAGGAGAAGAACGTGGCAAGGCTCTTTGATCCGATCACTTTGCGGGGCGTCACCATCCGCAACAGACTGTGGTTGCCGCCTATGTGTCAGTACAGCGCCGACGCCGAAGGCAACCATGCCGCGCATCCCAATGCATGGCATCTGCAGCACTACGCGGCACGATCGGTAGGAGGCTTCGGCATGGTCATCGTCGAGGCGACCGCGGTTAACCGGCAGGGGAGGATTTCGCCGTACTGCCTCTCGCTAGAAGATGAGGCGGACGTTGCAGCCTTTGCGCGGCTGGCAGACACGATCCGGTTAGGTGGCGCTACCCCTGCGATCCAGCTCAATCACGCCGGGCGGAAAGCCTCCGGTCCGCCGGGATGGGAACGAAGTCTGCCGAAGGGTTCGCCGCTGGCATGGCAGACCGTAGCGCCATCGGCGGTGCCCTTCTCCACGCATTCCCCGATGCCGACGGAACTGTCAGAGGCGCAAATTGAGGAGCTCATCGCGCAATTTGCCCGCTCGGCGCGGCTGGCCGTTACGGCGGGATTCGACGTTATTGAACTGCATGCCGCGCACGGCTACCTCATCCATCAATTCCTCTCTCCGACGTCGAATCGGCGGGAGGACCGGTGGGGTGGGAGCTCTGAGAACCGCTCCCGCTTCTTGCTGGCAGTGATTGACGCTGTGCGAGCCGTCATTGCCGATGCACCGCTGATCGTGCGGCTCTCTGCCAGCGACTGGCTCGAATTCGGCGAAGAATCGGACGAAGTGGGATACCCGGGTTGGACACTGGCGGAGTCAGTTGAGCTCGCACGCACCGGGGCGGAGCACGGGGTTGACTTCTGGGATGTTTCCAGCGCCGGAAACATCCCATACGCGCCACCGCGAATCGCCCCGGGATATCAGGTTCCATTCGCGCAAAAAATCCGCTGCGAGGCGGGGGTGCCAACCAGCGCCGTCGGTCTTATTCGTAGCGCGGGGCAGGCCGAGCAGGTCCTCGTCACCGGGCAGGCCGACGCCGTGGAGGTGGGTCGAGTCGCTTTGCATGACCCCTATGTGGCAAACCGCTGGCACGAGGAACTTGACCGCGACGCAACGGTCTGGCCCTTACAGTATCAACGCGGGTAGCTGGCGCGTTCCGGGTGGTCGGCGTGTTGGGAGCCGTGTGATCCGCGGGACCTACCTGGTGGACTAGTCCTTTCCGGAGAGCCTGCCCTCGACCTTGCCCTTCACGCTGACGAATACGTCTCGTGCCTTGCCGCCAACGGTTGACGCGGTGCTTTTCAGCTGCTGCCCGGCTTGAGAAGCGGCATTCTTAGCTTTGGCGATCCGTTCTTTGTTGTCTGGCTCGTCGAGCTTCTTCTGGACCGTTGTGGCGACATTCCTGGCAGTCTGCGCGGTAGTGTCGGCGAGCTGCTTCGCCTTATCGGTCGCGGTGTTTGCAAATTGCTTCGCCTTGTTGGCAAGAGAGTCGTTGTCAGCCATTGTTACGGTGCCTCCTTAGTTATGCCTCCACGGTGCCAATTCCATCGCAGCGGCGGTCACGATCTCCGTCCTATATAGGCGATATTACCCCGCGAACGTCGACGGCGGAGAGGGATGAGTGAAGGCTACGATGGACGTCAGCTAGAAGCGCAAGTGCACTGTTGTTAGCGCCAGGTGGCGCGGAGAGAGGGTGCGTGGGCGACACCGCAGTCCGCTTGGCTTACCGGTGTGCGGAGCACCTGGCGCGACTCTGCGCACCTATTCGGGCGTGGCCGCGCCGGGAGAGTCGGCCGACGACGCATGCGAGCCGCGTGGCTCGTCGGTCAGTGCCCAGCCAATGGCACCCATACCGCGTACCGAGCGGCTGGCAATGTCGATGGCACCGGATAGCGCTTGCAGTTCGCTTTGCCCTGCGGCCAGGGCGGCGGTGAATGCGCCATGCAACGCATCACCCGCACCGAGTGTGTCGACGACTTCCTCCGCAGGTACCTGTGGGACGGGCAGGGAGTAGTACTTTCCACCAACCACGGCTTCCACCGGTTCGCTCCCGTTCGAGCGTGCCGCCAGAGTCATCCCGCGCCAGGCGAGCATTTCTAGGAGTTGATCCTCGGCTCCGGGCAGAACGAAGTCGGCGGAGAAAATCCCGTGTGAGACATAGGGGAGAAGCGCAACGGTTCCGTCTTTGTACGATCCGCCGTCGAAAATCACCGGAATACCGCGCTGCTGCGCGGTGCGCGCTAGCGGCAGTTGTACATCGGGCAGGTGTCCGTCGATAAGCAGAGCTGCAGCGTTATCAAGAACATCGGCGGATGGGAAAGTATGGCTGCGTCCACTGTTATTCGTCGATATAACCGCTCGGTCTCCGCGGGCATCGATGGCGACGGAGGATATCGCCGGGTCACCGCCGGTTGCGAGGTCGATCATGCGAACACCGCAGTCCTTGAGCCAGTCTGTGGCCATTGTGCCGAAGACGCCATTGCCGACGGGTGAGACGAGTGTGGGGTTGGCGCCCAGGATGGCGGCTATCCGGGCTGCATTCGCCGCCGGCCCGCCCACATCGAGAAGGGCACCGTTGGCCACGACCTTCTCGTTGGCCGCTGGTACATGCTCAACATTTTGGATGAGGTCGACGGTCGTCAGACCACAGAAGACGGTTCGCATGGCACTAGCCTAGTTGCAGCCCGGGCGCTCGGGCAGGCGGCTGACGGTAGTGTTGCCCAGTCGGGCTTGCGCGGTTGGGCG
>SUUB01000010.1:0-12076 GCA_015062745.1 Actinomycetaceae bacterium | reverse complement strand
CGCGCGGTTGGGCGGTGTAGACGCCCACTGATCTCACAGACCGGGAACTGCCTGTGGTACGACTGGCACGAGCGCAGTGCGGGCAGCGTATTACACGCGCGATGCGGGCAGTCGGGCGCGGCTTGTGGCAATTGACTACACTTGGCACGGACCCAAGGGAAAGGCATGTATGTCTGATATCGAGCTCGGCCCCCTAGACGAGGAGGGCATTACGCGCGCTGTGGAAGAGGCTCGGAAAGCCTTCGCCACCGCGACGACGCTGGAAGAATTGAAGTCGGCCCGGCTTGCCCACAGTGGCGATAATGCGCCGATCACCCACGCAAACATGCTGATCCGCAACTTGGATAAGGCCGATCGGCCGGTGGCGGGTCGGCTGATGGGAGCGGCGCGGAAGGCTGTGCAGGAGGCTTTGGCGCAGGCGACGCAACGGCTTGAGGATGAAGCGGCTGCACGCGCGATTGCGGAAGAACGTGTCGATGTCACACTGCCGACGCGCCGCGCTCCGCGTGGAGCACGGCATCCGTTGACCGTGCTGATGGAGGATGTCGCTGACTTCTTTGTCGGTATGGGGTGGGAAATCGCCGAAGGGCCGGAGATGGAACATGAGTGGTTCAACTTCGATGCTCTGAACTTCGGCCCGGATCATCCGGCGCGGCAGATGCAGGATACCTTTTATGTCGATGGAGTCACCCGTATCGGCGGGGAAGCGGGAGATTCCTCCACACCGTCCGTGCAGGAAACGAGCGGACTCATCCTGCGTACTCACACGTCTCCCGTCCAGGCACACGCGCTGCTGGAACGTGGTGTTCCGCTTTATATCGCCTGCCCGGGCAAGGTGTTTCGAACAGATGCATTGGATGCCACGCACACCCCGGTTTTCCACCAGGTTGAAGGTCTCGCCGTCGATAAGGGGCTGACCATGGCCCATCTGAAGGGCACCCTAGATCATTTCGCCCAGACCATGTTTGGACCGGATGCACGCACGCGCCTGCGGCCCTCCTTCTTCCCCTTCACCGAACCGTCGGCGGAAATGGACCTGTGGTTCCCGCAGAAGAAGGGCGGCGCCGGATGGATCGAGTGGGGCGGTTGCGGCATGGTCAACCCGAATGTGCTACGAAATGCCGGTGTCGATCCGGATGTCTACTCGGGCTTCGCCTTCGGCATGGGAATTGAACGGACACTAATGCTGCGCCACGGCATCGCCGACATGCGCGACATGGTTGAAGGAGACGTGCGATTCTCGCTTCAATTCGGCACGACGGGAAGGGGAAACTGAGATGCCGCTTATTCCAATTGATTGGCTCGGCACCCATGTTGAGCTGCCGGCGGATCTGACGCCGCAGCAGCTCGCCGCCTCACTGGTGCGCGTCGGTTTGGAGGAAGAAGCCATTCACCCGGCGGAGGTTACCGGCCCCGTCGTCGTCGGCCGCGTGCTAACCCGGCAGGCGAAGGAACAGTCGAACGGCAAAGTGATCAACTACTGCCGCGTCGACGTGGGAGTTCATAACGACAGCCCCGGCACCGGGAAAGAGCCGAGTGAACTACCCTCACGGGGCATCATCTGCGGCGCGCACAATTTCGACGCTGGGGACTATGTGGTGGTATCGCTGCCGGGTGCCGTCTTACCAGGTGGGTTTGAGATCTCCGCTCGGAAGACCTACGGGCATATCTCGGACGGGATGATCTGCTCGGCCCGTGAACTGGGTATCGGCGAGGACCACGCTGGAATCATCGTGCTGGCGAAGGCCGACGACGCCGCTGCGATTGCGGCATTGCCCGAACCCGGCAGCGACGCTCTGCCGTTGCTTGGCGTTGCGGGCGAAACGCTCGAAATCAACATCACACCCGACCGCGGCTACTGCTTCTCCATGCGCGGGGTGGCACGCGAATACCACCACGCCACGGGTGCGGTCTTCACCGATCCGGGCCTGGCGGAGAATCTGCCGACACCGCTTCCTGCTGCTACACCCGACGGCTTCCCGGTTGTGGTGGAAGATGACGCACCGATCCGCGGTCGGCATGGATGTGATCGTTTTGTCACGCGGGTGGTGCGCGGTGTTGACCCGCAGGCCCAGTCCCCGAAATGGATGCGAGACAGGCTGACGCAAGCGGGGATGCGTCCGATCTCACTGATCGTTGATGCGACGAACTACGTCATGTTGGATCTCGGTCAGCCGTTGCACGCGTATGACCTCGACAAGGTCGTAGGTCCGCTTGTTGTGCGGCGCGCACGGGACGGCGAACACCTGGTAACCCTGGACGATGTAGACCGCACGCTCGACCCGGAGGATCTACTCATAACCGATTGTTCCGGAGGGCATGGTGCGCGGGTGCTCGGCCTTGCGGGAACCATGGGTGGCGCCGATACGGAAATCACTTCCGCGACGACCAACGTGCTTATCGAGGCGGCCCATTTCGACGCCGTGTCCGTGGCTCGCACTGCCCGGCGTCACAAGCTTCCCAGTGAGGCCTCGAAGCGTTTCGAGCGTGAGGTCGATCCGCTGGTGGCTCCCGTGGCCGCGCAGGCCGTGGTTGACCTTCTCGTGCAGTACGGCGGTGGCGTGGCGGGAACGGAGGTCACCGACTACTGTGAGATTACATTGCCGGAGGCTACCGAATTCCCCCTATCCGAGGTGGAGCGCCTCACCGGCTTACGAGTTGAGTCCGAACGCATCGTGGAGATCCTCACCGACATCGGCTGTGGCGTCGCTGCGGGAGCCTCGCAGGGCGTCGTCACCGTTACGCCACCGAGCTGGCGGCCGGATCTTGTTGCTTCGGCACACTTCGTGGAAGAAGTGGCACGCATTATCGGCTATGACAATATTGACAGTCTGTTGCCACAGGCCCCCGCCGGCCGGGGCCTGACCACAAGGCAGCGCCAACGCCGCGATATCATGCGCACACTGGCTGAACAGGGGTGGGTACAGAGCCTCTCGTATCCCTTCATTTCCACCGCTAGCCTCGATAAACAGGGCATTTCGGCGGACGATACCAGGCGCCTTGCCATACGGTTGAAGAATCCGCTGCAGGAAGAGGCGCCGTATATGCGCACATCCTTGCTGGACTCTTTGCTGGACACAGCCCGGCTCAATGTCTCTCGCGGCAATCCGGTAGTTGCCGTGTGCGAGGACGGAGTTGTGACCCATCCGCTTGGGTTGGCGCAGGCCGAGCAGCCGGGCGTCGGCGAACGGCCAAGCGATGCGCAAATCGCCGCGCTGTTGGAGGCAATTCCCCGCCAGCCGCATCATATTGCCGGTGTGGCCTGCGGGCCGGTCACCGAAGAACGAGCGGGGTTGCAGGCGATCGTGTGGGACTGGCGTGACGCAATCGAGGCGGTTAAGACCGCTGCCCGCACCATTGGTGTGGAGCTGGCCGTGAGCGCCGACGAGCGTGCTCCCTGGCATCCCGGACGTTGTGGCAAATTGACTTTGAGCGGCGATGCGAATTCCGACGCCGTGATCGGATGGGCGGGAGAACTCGCGCCCGCTGTATGCAAGGCGTTCGATCTGCCGGCACGGTCCATTGCCTTTGAGCTGGATGCCGATGCGCTGTGCGCGGCCCGTGGTAGTACAGAGGTACAGGTGGAGCCGGTCTTCACGAATCCTGTGGCGAAGGAGGATATTGCTCTTGTCGTCGACGAGGGCGTTACCGCCGCGGAGCTTGAAGCGACGATCCGCGATGCGGCCGGAGAGTATCTGGAGGACCTACGACTCTTTGATGTCTACACCGGCGAACAGGTTCCGGACGGCAAGAAGTCGTTGGCCTTCGCGCTTCGACTGCGCGCGGACCATACGCTTAGCGCCGAGGAGACCGCACGCGTGCGCAAACGCGTTATCAAACAGGCGGCAAAGCGCTTCAACGCCGAGTTGAGGGCGTAAGTCGAGGATCGCAAGCTAGAGGGCCGGGCAGTTTCTTGCCCGGCCCTCTAGCTATTCATCAGTAGTCACGCTGATTATTGCGTTTGCCTCCGGAGCGCTTGCCGTAACCACGCCCTGCGGAGGAACTGCGGCGCCCGTAGCCGGCTCTATCGTCGCGGTAGGAGGAACCACGCGCAGAACGTCCGCTGCCGCCGGCACGAGAGCGATCCCCGCGGGAATAGCCGCCTCTCTCGTAGCGACGATCCTTATCCCCGAAGCGCGTGCGCCCACGGCCCGCCTGGTCTCCGCCGCCGGAGCGGAATCCGGTACGATCCTCGCGGCGGCGATTCCCGCGGTCTCTGCCGCCTTCGCGCCGTTCGCTCCGCCCCGCATCGTCACCGTGGCGCGTATCCGAATGACGTGGACCGGTGTCCTCGGTGATGCGCAACTCACGCCCGGAAACGCGCGCCTGAGCAATACGACGTCGTGCCTCAGGGGAGAGCGGGACGCCGATTTCGACTAGCGAGAAGGTGGGGAAGATGTCAATATGCCCCAGATCGGAACCGGAAATCCCACCTTCACCGGTAATCGCGCCGACAATGGCTCCTGGTTTGACACGATCCTTATGACCGACTTCGACGCGATACCGCACCGCGTTTTCCAGTGCGGGCTGCGAACGTCGTTCCTTTCGTTCCCGACCGCGGCCGCGATCGGGTTCTCGGACCGTGAGACTGTCGGGTTCCTCGTCGGCCGCCGGTCCCGGATCGCGCACGCCAATGGCCAGCAGTGCCAGGATCAGATCATCTCGACCGAAGGGCTCTTGCGACGTAGACTCCTGCTCGTCGAACTGTTCCATGACCTCGCGGTACACGCCGAGCCGACCGTTCGCGAAGCGCTGCCGCGCCTTATCGAGCAACTTGTAGGCACGCAACTTCGAGACCTCAGCAGCGGTGGGCAGTTCCACCTGCTCCATATGTGAAGAAGTCTGCTTTTCAATACGGCGCAGACGCGCTCGTTCCTTCGGCGTGACAAAGGTCAACGACTCTCCGGTGCGCCCGGCGCGTCCGGTACGGCCAATGCGATGAACATACGTGTCCGTCTCACGTGGAACATCGAAGTTCACAACCAGCCCGATTCGATCCACATCAAGACCGCGCGCGGCGACATCAGTTGCTACGAGCACGTCGAGTGTTCCGTCGCGCAGACGGGCGACGAGGCGTTCCCGGTCGCGCTGCGCAACATCACCGGAGAGAGCAGCGGTAGCCACGCCACGAGCGCCGAGTTCTATGGCCAGATCTTCTGCTGTGGCGCGGGTACGGACGAACACGAGTGCCGCATCCGCCTCGGAAACGGCGAGGACTCGGGCGAGGGCGCCGATTTTGTGGCGCTGGGGCACAACCGCGAATGTTTGGTGCACGGTCGCAACGGTGGAGGCCGGGCGAGAGATCGTGACTTCTACGGGATCGGTGAGATGCTGCTCAGCGACCCGGCGAATCGGTGGTGGCATGGTGGCGGAGAAAAGGGCCGAAATGCGTTCCGACGGTAGGGCGCCGGCAATGCTCTCCACATCTTCGGCGAAGCCCATGCGCAGCATTTCGTCGGCTTCATCGAGCACGAAGTAGCGAACGCCGTCCAGCTGCAATGCGCCGCGATCCATCAGGTCCATGATCCGGCCGGGAGTGCCGACCACAACCTGTGCCCCGTTCTCCAGCGCCCGCAGTTGTGGACCGTAGGGCGCACCGCCATAGACGGCGACGACTTCGACATTTCGGGAATGAGCGGCGAAGGACTCCACCGCCTCGGCGCCTTGCATGGCGAGTTCGCGGGTGGGAGCGAGTACCAAGGCCTGTACCTGTTCCGCCTCGGGCTCGATATGCGCAAGAAGAGGCAGCGCGAAAGCCGCCGTCTTACCGGTTCCGGTTTGTGCGACGCCGACGACATCCCGTCCGGCCATGAGGGGCGGAATCGCCTCCGCCTGAATGGCGGTGGGCGATCGAAAACCAAGGTCGGTAACGGCGGCGAGCAGATCCTCTGGCAGATCGAGGTCGGCAAAGGAAAGATCGGTGGAATTAATATCATCGGCGCTGGTGGTGGGGGAGTCGACGTCGTCGACTGGCGCGCCCGCGGGCGCCGTTAATGACTCAGACATGTAGATACCTGTGGTTGCTGGTCCAGCGCGCGCCACGAAACAGACACTGCGCGCCTGCCGCACACACTCTTGACACATCCACGGCAGAAAGGCTGGGGGCGCGAATGCGCCTCGTAGATTGTAGCTGGTCCTATGCGGCCACCGCCGCCGCGTGCCGGTGAAATAGGGCACGCGGAGGGGCTTGCCTCGCTCGTATGGGCGTAGTTGCAGCGTCCGTGCCTATTGTTGGGCCGGTACGGGCTAGCCCCGCTCGCGTGAACGTAGTCCGTCGTGCCACGGGTGCACCTAGAAAACGCGCTAGCCCTGCCCGTCTTGTTCGGCCGCGAAGGATGCCCGCTGTTGAGCCGCTTCACGGGAGCCGGGATGCGGTTGAACGCGCCGCGCCACGACAACGGCCATCGTCATGACGAGCGCGATACCGACGAATACGGTGGCGAACGCCGCCGCCTCGCGCGGCATGACGAGGGCGAAGGCGATTCCGCCGATTGCCACACAAAAGGCCGATCCCAGCGTGTCAGCCAGTTGCAGCGAGGAGCTTGTCCGTCCCTGATGCTCCGGTGGTGTGAGGGAGAGGCCGTGCACCGTCATCGCCGGATAGGAGAGGCCTATTCCCAGTCCGGAGATGGTCCACCCCGCGATGACGATGAGTCCGGACAGGTCGGCAGAGCTGCCGGGGATGACCACGAGTATGCCGAGGAGCTGGATGAGCGCTCCGGTCACCGCAAGTCTGCGGCGCCCGGAGAAGGAGGTGATACGGCCCTGGATTGCGGAGCCGATGGCCCACGTTACCGAGCCGACCGTCAGAATAAGACCGGCCTGCGCGGGTTCCCAGCCGTGGATATCTTGCAGCAGGAGCGGCAAAAAGGTTTCGATCCCAATGAAACTCCCGTTGATCAGCCCGCGCAGCAACACTGTTGATGCCAAGCCGCGGCGGGATATGAAGGTTCCGGGCGGCAGTAATGGCTGGATGGAAACGAAAGCGACCACCGTCGCGACGCCGATCACCGTCACCAACCAGGGAGAGAAGGAGTCGGAGGGCGTGCCGGATACGGCCTGGAGTACGCCGACGGAAATGCCGGCGATCAGGGCAGGCAGGGCAGTTCGCCGCAGGCGTGAGCGTGTTGCGGGTGTCTTCTCATATGGGATCGTGCGTGTCGAAATAACCAGCGGGGGCGCGGCAAGCAGGAGGACTGCCGGCACCATGCCGAAAACAATGCGCCATGAGGCGTGCTGGACGATGAATCCCGCCAGTGCGGGCCCCACAATCGCCGGCACGACCCAAGCGGCGGCGAAAGCGGCGAAGAAACTCGGCTGGCGCGACGGCCGAACGTTGTAGCCGACCATGGTGTACAACGGGACGACGACCAGCCCTCCGCCGAGTCCTTGAATCGCCCGTCCCAGGACGAGAACATAGGCGTTGGGAGCAACCGTGCAGATCAGCAGCCCGGCGAACAGTGCGGAAACGCCGGTGTACAGGCAGGACTGTGGACTTCTGCTATCCGACCACGGCCCAGCGAGAGCCGTGGTGATAAGCTGCCCCGCCATGGGCACGCCCATGGCCAGGGCGTAGAGATTCAGACTGTTAAGCGAATGCATAACAGTAGGCATGGCGGTGGCAACAGCAATGGCTTCGAAGGCTACGACCGTGATCAAGCCGACGGCAAAAATCCGTAGGATACGCTCCTGTCGTCGCCCCAAGTAGCTTCTTGGCCCCTCTTGCCCGTTGCTCACTAGCGCCTCCTCACTACGTACCAATCGGCTATTCTCGCAGAAGCTTGGGCGCGAGCGCTACCATGGTCGGGCGGCCGTCGCCCGTCTCGCGGTGGCCGGACACCCGCTCGTCTCGCGGGTGTGAACATACAACAGAAAGAGGTAACAGCGTGCTGCGTACGCATAACGCCGGCTCTCTGCGGGCCACCGACATCGGCTCCACCGTCACACTCGCCGGATGGGTGGACCGGCGCCGCGATCACGGCGGGATTGCTTTTATTGACCTGCGAGATGCCTCCGGCATCGCACAGGTAACCATCCGCGAAGAGGTCGCCCACGAATTACGTAGCGAATACTGCCTGCAGGTGACGGGCGTGGTGCGTGAGCGACCCGAGGGTAACGCCAATGCCGCTCTGGCCACCGGTGACATCGAGGTTGAAGCCGACACCGTCAATGTCCTCAACCCCAGTGCACCGTTGCCATTCCAGGTCTCGGACCACGCCGAAGGTGCCGGTGATGTCAGCGAGGAGGTGCGCCTGAGGTACCGATATGTCGATTTGCGTCGCAGTAGTGAACAACATGCCCTTAGGCTGCGGGCAAAGGTGAACCAGGCGGCGCGGCGTGTGCTCGATGCCGAGGATTTCGTAGAGGTGGAAACGCCCACCTTGACTCGGTCAACTCCCGAAGGGGCGCGCGATTTTCTGGTGCCCGCGCGGTTGAATCCGGGAACCTGGTATGCGCTTCCGCAGTCGCCACAGCTTTTCAAACAGTTGCTCATGGTGGCCGGAATGGAGCGGTACTATCAGATCGCCCGTTGCTACCGCGACGAAGACTTCCGCGCGGATCGACAGCCGGAGTTCACCCAGTTGGACGTTGAGATGTCCTTCGTCGAGCAGGACGATGTCATCGCCGTGGCGGAAAAGGTCCTGCAGGAGGTTTGGGCACAGATCGGATACGAACTGGTCACCCCGATCCCTCGCATCACATACGCCGATGCGATGGCGCGTTTTGGTTCGGACAAGCCGGATCTGCGTTTCGGATACGAACTGGTCGATCTGACGGAGTTCTTCCGCGACACGCCATTCCGCGTCTTCCAGAACCCGTATGTCGGCGCTGTCGTCATGCCGGGCGGCGCGTCGCAGCCGCGGCGTACCTTCGATAAGTGGCAGGAATGGGCAAAGGCGCGAGGAGCCCGTGGCCTCGCATACGTGACCATTGCCCAGGACGGCACGCTTGGCGGTCCGGTTGCGAAGAATATCTCGGATGCCGAGCGGGCGGGGCTGGCCGAGGCCACCGGGGCACAGCCCGGAGACTGCATTTTCTTTGCGGCCGGAGAGCCGACCGCTTCGCGTGAGCTTCTCGGGGCAGCGCGCCTGGAGATCGGTCAGCGCTGCGGCCTCATTGATCCGAACGCTTGGGCGTTCACCTGGGTGGTCGACGCTCCGCTGTTCAAGCCGGCGGCGCAGGCGCAGGCGGAAGGGGACGTGGCGCTTGGCTCGGCATGGACGGCCGTGCACCATGCGTTCACTTCGCCGAAGCCGGAGTGTATGGATACCTTTGACACGGATCCCGGTAGCGCACTCGCCTATGCCTACGACATTGTCTGCAACGGCAACGAGATTGGCGGTGGTTCCATCCGTATTCATAGGCAGGACATCCAGGAGCGCGTCTTCCAGGTTATGGGTCTGAGCGAGGAGGAGGCACAGGAGAAGTTCGGCTTCCTGCTCAATGCGTTCAAATTCGGTGCCCCTCCGCATGGCGGAATCGCCTTCGGTTGGGATCGCATCGTGGCCCTGCTGTGTGGCGCGCCGTCGATCCGAGATGTCATCGCCTTTCCGAAGATCGGTGCCGGCTGGGATCCACTGACCGACGCACCGGCGGAAATCACTGCCGCGCAGCGGAAAGAGGCGGGTGTTGACGCAAAACCGAAAAAGCGCACCACCGAAGTGAACGCTGCTAGCGATACATCTACCAGCGGAAATACCAAATGAAGCGATGATAATTGTCTATAATCTGTGTCGTGGGCTACTGTAACCACACGGCCGCCTAGTACTACGGCTGACGGTGGCACCACAACAACAGAAAGGGCAATAGACATGCTAACCGTCATTTCATGGTTAATTGTTGGATTGCTAGCAGGAGCTTTGGCGCGGCTCCTGATGCCGGGTGAACAGAGCAGTAGCTGGATTGGAGCTATTTGCCTGGGCATCGTCGGCGCCGTAGTGGGAGGTTTTCTCTGGGGCCTTATTGGAGGCAAGGGAGTCAGTCAGGTATTGAGTGACCCCTGGTCCCTGGGATCATTCCTCATCGCGGTTGTCGGCGCGATTCTGTTCTCTTTCGTATGGGGTGCACTCACACGAAAGAGGTAGCGTCATAGGGCGGTGGGGCATCCGGTTCTCCGGGTGCCCCACCTTTTTGCTCATGTCCGATTCAGCTCTTACAGGCTCCGCGGACTACCCGCGCAAAAGGCAGCGGACTGCAATGGATTCAGCGGGCCGAAGTCCGCTGCGAGCGTAGAAAGCGAGGGTTTTGGCGTCGTCATCGGTGATGAGCACGAATTGCCGCACGTGTGCGAAACGGTCGAGGGCGTCATGCAGGAGGTGCGTGCCTACGCCGTGCCCTTGTAGTTCCGGCACTACGAGCAGGTCCTGGACGTAAGCAATGGAAGCGTCATCGCCGACCACCCGCACCAGGCCTGCGAGGGTCTCACCCTGCCAAGCGGTTTCGCACCACAGTGAGTTCGTCACTGCTTGATGTAGTTTCTCCGGGGATCGTGTGTAGGCATCCCATCCTACGCTGGAATACAGGGGTAGAAGTTCGTGAATGCACGGCCGAGTCGCGTTGTCGTATCGGACTTTTGAGAGGTTTCCTCTCGATACTGTCAATTGGATGCTCTCACTTCCGCTGTTGCTGCCCCTGTCGCTTCTTGCGCCTATGATATGGCATGCATACATCAGGGAGGAAAAGAGGCCTGCGGTGAAGTCGTCGTACACGGATCACGACCCCTACGGACCTGCTGCGGAGAAGCTCCGGGGCACGTCCTCGGTATTTTGGCGGCTCCACATGGCGGACTGGCTCGATGCGGCGCCCGAACGAGGTATCGAGGTTCTGTGGAAGGCCGACGAAGAGGCGGCGGCCATCCTACTGGTTGCGGAGCCTCTAGCAAGAGGCGGCAACAGCGCGGAGGATGATGTTCCGTCCAGCGGCCGTCATGATGCCGCCTTCCGCCTCTTTGCACAGGGTGAGGAGCATGCCGTGGCCGCGCAACTGGAGGGCCACAGCGATCTTCCGCGTCCAGATTGGGCATTGGTATCCGACGGCATTCAAAATGCGATATCGACGCGGGTGCGAAGCTGGCTGCCTCCCCATTGGGGTAATGAGTGGGATGCATTTTGGACGACGACGCCTGTTGCCGCACGCAGCGGTGAGGAACGCGTAGAAGTGATCCGCGATGTCCAAGAGGCGGTAGAGCTTCTCAGTGTTGCGAACCCGACAACCGATGCGTTACGTGATCCCGATGGATACCGCTGGTGGGGGCTGCGCGACGACGACGGCGCGCTGGTATCGACGGTAGGGGTACACGACCGACGTGATATCGACGGTCGGCCGGTCGCCGCATTGTCAGGCCTCGGCACGCATCCAGCTGCACGCGGAGGCGGCTTCGGCGGAGCGCTGATGGCCGGTGCGACACGCCGAGAACTTACGAACCACGACATTGTGAGTTTCGGTATGTGGTCGGAGAATGATCGCGCGCGGCACCTGTACGAGCGGCTCGGGTATCGGCACGCCGGTCGGCAAGCCATGGCTTCCAGGCGCTCCTTCCCGGCCCATTGAGCGCCTAGAATGTGATCGTGCTAGCCGATGAATTACCTGATTTCACGTCCATAACCCCCGCGGGTCTCGCGGCGCGTATTCGCGAGCAACTGACCGTTTGTGCCCGAGAACTGGAACGCATCGCATCGCAAACAGAACACGCCACGGTGGAGAATACCCTGCTTCCCTTCGAGCTGGGCTATTCCGAGCTCACCGCGAGTATGCGTTTGTTGTGGACCTACACGGGCTCGGTCGGTGGGAGCCAGTGGGACGTGGTGGAGGCTGAACTCAGCGCACCATTGGCGGAGTATGCCGATGCGCGGTACCAGGATCCACGGCTCTTTCAACGCTTCGAGGCGCTCGCCGGATCCGAGACCGACGAACAGACCGCGCGCACGATCAGCGAACATTTGAAACGCTTCCGTGCCAGCGGCGCGCATTTGCCGGAGGCACCCAGGCAGAGATTACGAGAGATCAACGCACGGCTCGCCGTGTTGGAGACCGAATTCAACCAGCGTGTGGTGCGCGGTTCACTTGTTGGTGCCGT
>SUUB01000009.1:46459-64017 GCA_015062745.1 Actinomycetaceae bacterium | reverse complement strand
GCAACATAACCTCCCGCAAAAGCGCCTACACCAACGGCAATGGCCGCAGGCCAGTTCACTTGGCCACGGGTGATGAAGATTAGTGCGGCCGCCATGTTCGACACCAAGAGCATGGGCGTTTTCATCAGCACCGCATCGTGGGCGGACATCGGCGTTGCCAGAACACATAGAGCAAAAAACAGCACTCCCGCCCCGGCACCGAAATATCCGCCGTAGATCGTAATGAGGAGCAGAATCGCGAGGAATGCCCATAGCGCCAGGCGATGCTTCGTCACCGCACCGTTAATCCGTGGACTCAGCATCACCAACACCGTACCGGTCAACACAAGCCATGGAACAACCGCTTCGAATACGGCCGGGTCGGCCACGATGAGGAGCCATCCCCCAACAGCGCCTCCAACGAGGGATACCAGCAACTGTGGCCATAGCGGGTACACCTTTACCTGCAGCATTCGCCGCCATGCCTTCGCCACGGAGCCGGCTCCTGCACCAAGCAATGCCACCGTGTTCGAGGTATTCGCCAGTACCGGCGGGATACCCAGCGCAACCATAACCGGATAGCTCACCAGAGACGCCAGCCCGACGAGGTAGCCGACTATTCCTGCGCCCACTCCGGCCAGCACAAGGATTGTGTAATACATCCCTTTAAGAGTATCGCGATGACACCTGAACGTAGAGCGCAGCCACGTGGCCGCATCGTCAGTAGGCGCCGTCGAACAAGCTTGTTACCGAGCCATCCTCGAATACCTCGTCGATGGCGCGAGCCAGGATGGGAGCAATCGGCAGTACGGTCAGTTGCGGGAAACGCTTATCCGGCGGGATGGGCAATGTGTCGGTAATGACCAGCTCACGCAGGCCCGATTCCTGCAGCCGGGCAACCGCCGGATCGGAGAGCACGCCGTGCGTAGCGGCGACGATGACGTCCTTTGCTCCGGCTTCCAACACCACACGCACCGCACCGCATATCGTTCCGGCCGTGTCGATGAGGTCATCCACAATCACCGCGGTGCGTCCGATGACATCACCTACAACACGATTCGCCGTCGCCTTATTCGGGTTGTTGATGTCGCGAGTCTTATGCACGAAAGCGAGCGGAACGCCTCCCAGCCGGTTGCCCCACTGTTCCGCCACCTTGATACGCCCGGCGTCCGGGGACACCACTACAGCGTTCTCGGTGTCGATGCGTGTGCGCACATATTCCACCAGCGTGGGCATGGCCCACAAATGATCCACCGGGCCGTCGAAGAAGCCCTGCGACTGGGCAGCATGCAGATCGACGCTCATGATGCGGTCGGCTCCGGCGGTTTTCAGAAGGTCCGCCACCAGGCGGGCGGAGACGGGTTCGCGGCCACGGTGCTTCTTATCCTGGCGTGCATAGGGGTAACAGGGAGCCACCGCGGTAATGCGCTTCGCAGACGCACGCTTGGCGGCGTCGACCATGATCAGTTGCTCCATCAGCCACTTATTGATCGGGTCGGGATGCGACTGAAGGATGAAGACGTCCGCTCCACGTACCGATTCTTCGAAGCGGACATATATCTCTGAGTTCGCGAAATCGTAGATCGTGGTGGGAAGCAGGTCGATCCCCAGTTCCTCTGCCACATGTTTGGCAAGTGCCGGATGCGCTCTGCCGCTTACCAGCACGAGGCGTTTATCGTTGCTGACCTGCATTCCCGTCATGATGGATCCCCTGTATCACTCAGTTGGCCGGTAGTCGTTTCGGGTCAGTACCGTCAGCGGATTCTGTTTCTGCTGACACGGCGGTGTAGGGCGAGAGCCGGGTGCCCGCCGGTATGGATGCGTCGTGGACGACGACGTGCCGGGCGACGGCGTTCTCACCCACGAATGCGTTCTCGAATTCGCCCGGTCCAACGATTGCGCCGGTCGCCACGGTCGTCTCTCCACGAAGCAGGGTCCCCGGTTCTACCCGACAATCCGGTTCCAGGCGCACACCCACATCGATCGACGTCGTCGCCGGATCAATAATCGACACCCCGGATCGCATCCATTTTTCTAGAAGGCGGCGATTCATCTGCGCGCGCAGGGTGGCCAGTTGCGCTAGATCATTACAGCCTTCCACCAGCCAGGAGTCATCGAGAACCAGATCTCCGACGCCGGCGTCGGCACCGTAGGCTGCAGATACCACGTCGGTGAGGTACATTTCACCCTGCGCGTTGGCGGTACCGAGGCTGCCGAGGGCGCCGCGCAGGAATGCCAAATCGAATGTGTAAGTCGACGTGTTGATTTCCCGAATGGCCCGCTGCTCGTCGGTGGCGTCGCGGTGTTCAACCACACCGCGAACCTGCCCCGCGTCGTCGCGCAGAATCCGACCGTATCCGGTGGCATCGGGAACCAGGGTTGTCAGAATCGTCACGGCATTCGCCGCGTGGTTCTCCACCAGTCTCGAAAGCGTTGGAGTATCGAGTAGAGGCGTATCACCGGCCATGACGACGACGGCGCCGTCGAGCTGCTCGGGAAGCGCCTGCAGGCCGCACCACACTGCGCGACCGGTGCCCTTGATCTCGTCTTGCCATGCAACGGTCACGGCGCCGTCGCACTGCTTGGCATGCGCCGCGACGGTCTCGCCCTCATGGCGCACCACAACAACCAGATGCTCGGGTTCCAGGCCACGCGCTGCTGCAATAGCGTGGCCAAGCAATGAGCGCCCACACATGGTGTGCAAGACTTTCGGAGTGGCGGACTTCATACGGGTACCCTGCCCCGCTGCCAGGATGATAACCGCGGCCGGATGCGACACGCTCACGGCAACCCCCTATCTGGGTGACTGGGACGGGCCCCTCGGCGCTTCTGCGCCGAGCCGCGCGGCACTTTCACATGCCGCGCCAGCTCCGCCTCCAGGGCTCGAACCTGGACTAAAGGTTCCAAAGACCTCTGTGCTGCCATTACACCAAGGCGGAATTCAGACCATGATGATTCTAGCGGGGATTCGGCTCCTGTCATAATGGAAACCATGAGTGATTCTCTACCGGGTCCGCACCTGCCGACTCCTAAACGCGTACGCATGACGCGTGCCGAGCGGCGCGAACAGTTGATTCGCGTGGCAAGGGAGCTTTTCGGAACACGCGGATACGACGCCGTATCCATCGAAGAGATCGCCTCCGCCGCAGAGGTCTCAAAACCCGTGATTTACGAGCATTTTGGCGGAAAGGAAGGTTTGTATCAGGTTATCGTCGACCGCGAGCTGACCACTCTGACCGACATGCTCACGGCGCAGATGCGCCCCGAGCTACCCCCGCGGGCAATGCTGGAGGGCATCGTGCTTTCCCTTCTCGACTACATTGAGGACAGCGCCGACGGTTTCCGCCTGCTGTCGCATCAGTCCCCCTCCGCCGTTACATCCGGCACATTTTCCACGGTGATTGCCGACGTCGCAGAGCAAGTGGCAGACTTGCTGGCCCCACTGTTGGAGAGGCAGGGGCTTGATCCGAAAACCGCCCCGATTTACGGCCAACTGCTGGCCGGGGCTATCGGGCGGATCGGCCAATGGTGGGCCGATGATCGGTTGCTCTCCAAAGAGGAGACCGCAGCTCATGTGACGAATCTCGTCTGGTTCGGGCTGCGCGCGATGGAACGCAATCCGCATCTGGTGACATTGGGGCGGGATAGCGGGTCGCCCGCAAGCGAGGGTTAGCGGTCACCCCCGACTGCCTCTGCAGCCTTGGGCGGCGGAACCGCGACGGGCGACGGTTAGTCGCCGCCCCAGTAATAGCCATGTGACCAAGCACATATTTCAGCTTTGCCGTCGCCTCCAGCGGCGGGTATCAGAGTGCAGCAACCCTCCACCTCGGACCTCTCATCTGCGCAAACGTGATCCGGGCAACAGTTCGTTGCGGGCTCGCAGCCACCCGCCGCCGTTGGAGTTCGGGTGCTGGCGCTCTCCGTGTCCTAGCGCCAGCCACCTTCATCCTGTTAGCCTTTAATCCACAGCGAAATTTCCATTTCTTCCATGCCTCGTACAGGAGCATCGTATCGGTGATATCAGGCTTGATGTGGATCAGATGGCGGATCTGCGTAAGCGGCTACTGAAGATCGCGGACAATCTCCACCTCGAAACCTTCCCGTACGTGCCTGATGTTGGTTTAGGTTTCCCGAACCTGTTCGATTCGGCGATTACCTTCGGCCTTGCTCACACGGAACGGCGTTCGCGCGCAATCTCCTGGTGTGAGGATACGGCCGACGCGGTTGATTACACGGCCAAGTTTGTCGGCCAGACGGATGACGATGTCGCGCATGATTGGGCCCAGTCGGATTCGGGGGCCTCGTGGCAGGCCATGGCGCTACTCCTCGGCGGCGAAGTCACCGGGACGTCGGTCTGGTCGCAGATCTTTACCGGCAATGATCACCGCGCCCACTAGGGGTGGACTATGTCGTATTTCAGTAACTTGATCGGGGATGTGCCCGGCGATCCGGCCGAGGTAGCCCGTTACGCCCGGGAAGTACGAGCGGCCGGAGAGAACGCGGCGGAAGCGTATGGCGATCTGCGGCATAGCGAACGCTCGGTACCCGATTGGCAGGGCGCCTCCGCCAATGCATTCCAATCTGCCATGTCAGAACAAAAGTCAGCCGTAACACGACTGCAAGATGGGCTGTATAAGGCGGCAAGTTCGTTAGAGAACTACGGATACATTGTTGCCGAGTTCAAGCGATTGGCAGCCAATGTACAGGGCGAGCTGGAGAAGTTGGACGCACAGCTCTCCGGTGTTGCCTCCTGGCAGGAGGCAGCCACCTATATGGCACTGTCTCCGCAGGTCGCCCTGCTCGTCGACGACTACAACCGGTACCTCACCTCGCTGGAGGAGGCGGCAGACCAATGCGGTGCCGAGTTACGCAATGCGCTGGATATCGAGCCGGTCAACTATAACGACGACGGTGTTGAGATAGGCTCGCAACGGTCGCTGACCGAGCGGGATATGGAGCGGATCAATAACCAGCTGAAGGACATGGCCCCAGAGGATATCAACCAGCGTGGCATCGGGGACTGTACCTACCTGGCTGGTCTGGGATCGGTGATGCAGTACCCGGAGGGGCAGGAGTGGCTCGCCTCCTGCATTACTCCGCACTATGACGCGAGTGGAAAGCAGGACGGCTACCTGGTTACACTCTACGACGATCCCCTCCATCCCGATGACGACGCTAAACAACAGGTATTGGTCACCGATGTTTACACCAGAGGCGTGAAAGGGAGTAACGGCCCTAGTGTCGTCTCTGTTTTCGAGTCCGCCTACGGTCAACTCCATCCTGGTGGCACACTGGGCGGCCCAGACGGTATCAGTGGCAATAGCGGCACGGAGGTCTTCAAAGACATCACCGGCTTGGAGGCCACATCAGTCCTTGGCATGGGAAGAGAATACGACTCCGAGAAACGCGCCGCGATCATCGAGGCCAGTAGGAACCACCAGCCCGCCATCGCCTCGACCACCGTGGTACCCGACGGAACCTTCGATAGCGAGGGCCATGCAACCGTCACCGCGTCACTTCCGGATGGCAGCCAACAAGAGATCTTTCTGAACGGCTCACATGCCTACACCGTCGTGTCTGCCGACGCGTCTGGCGTGACACTACGCAACCCCTGGGGCCACAATGACACCCCTAGCGACAACCCTGTGGACGGCACATTCCATTTGTCCTGGGATACGTTCTCACAGTATTACGGTCAGGTCGACATAGGAACCATCCCATGAACCACAACAGCAGCGGCATTCTTATCCCTGCCCAGGAGATGACTGTTCTTCATCTCGGCGATGACCCGGACGGACCACGGTACACTGTGTCTGGCGTGCGTATTGAGCACGGTGTACAGAAAACACACCTACGCGGCGGAGCCAAGAGCGGCCGTATCGAACGGACCCTGCAGGCCGGCGAGTCCGTTACCCATCCCGGAGTTGGGACCCTCACTCTGGTGCATATTCGCGTTCATGTTCGCACTCCCGGACGCACCGGGGGTGGCGGTATTGCTACTTTCGCCTTCGACCCCGCACCCGGATTCACCATCAACCCGGCCTTGCTTACATGAAAGAACGCACCAGATATGCAGAGAAGCACAGACTGGAGAAGAAGGATGGCACGCAAACTCACCGTACTGGCAGCAGTACCGTTATTCGTGCTTTCCGCCTGCGGTGCAGACCTTAGCGTTCCCCTACCCTCCGTCAGCCGCATGACGATCCCAGCTGACAAAGCTGCCTGCACTAACGGCATCATCATCAGCATCAGCGAAGGGACAGTTCTCGACCTCGGTACAGACTTGGAAGACCCCCACTACACGGTCTCCGGTATTCGCATCGAAAACGGTATCAGGAAGGCTTACGTCGGCGGAGGAGGCAAGGAAATCGGCAGTATCGGACAGACTCTCCAAGTCGGGGAGTCCGTCACCCACCCCGGTGTCGGCACCTTCACCCTGAGGTCCATCACCCCGTATCAGGGAGACCCAGAACTTATCGGTGCTGGCGGTTCCGCCGGGTTCTGTTTCGAGCCGGAACCCGGTTTCGAGGTTGATCCTTGCCTCGTGAAAGAACAACCCTACTGGCATACACTTCCGCCAAGTATCCCCTCACCGGCAGCGGACGAACCGAACTGCCCGGACGACCCCTACGAAGCCGATGCAGCTGACGAAACCGACGACTCCAACGCACCCGACGAAACCGATACCCCCGCCACCCGGCAGAGGAATCGGATACCACGCACACGTAGCCATCGGCAATCACATGGGCAGACAAGCACTTCGACAACGCCAGGAAGAGAACACGCCATGCAGCTCAGAGCCACGCAAAGAACCCAACTCGGCACGGCAATCATCACCGCAGCCCTCCTAGGATCCACGCTCACCGCCTGTGGCGCAGACCTCAACGTTCCCATGCCCTCCGTCAGCCGCATGACAATCCCGGCTGACAAAGCTGCCTGCACCAACGGCATCCCGATTGGCATTCGTGAAGGCACTCGCTCTCGGCTTGGTGTTCCCCCAGACGGCGTGAACTACACGGTGTACGGCGTCCGCATCGAAAACGGGGTCAGAAAGGCCACGCTCAGCGGCGGTAACACCATCACTGGCATAGACAGGACTCTCCAAGTCGGCGAGTCCGTCACCCAACCCGGCGTCGGCACCTTCACCCTCCTCTCCATCACACCAGAGGAACGTGATCGTGATCCAGAACTCATCGGCTCCGGCGGTTCCGCCGGATTCTGCTTCGAACCCGAACCCGGATTCGAGATCGACCCCTGCCTCGTGAAGCAAATGTTCGCCGACCAACCCCTCCCACCCACTATCCCCTCACCGGCAGCGGACGAACCACGCTGCCCGGACGACCCCGACGAAACCAACGACCTTCCCGAAACCGACGGCTCCAACGCACCCGACGAAACCGATACCCCCACCACCCCGGCAGAGGAGCCAAACCCCACCAACGCGTAACAGGCCCGCACCCCACTGCATGCCAGCGGCCATTGAGCAACAACCCATATCCGCACCAGAGAGGCCGCCGTCGCCTCCCACTCGGTACAGCGGCACGACGCCCTCGCACAACAGCGGTTAGCAAAGACCGCTGACCGGGAAGAATCTCCGTCCCGGAGGAAGACCCCTGGCTACCCGCGCTTGGCCATCCACTGCTCAATCTCACCAACTCCCCGGGGCTGTACACGGCTATCTGCAATGTGGTAGCTTGCCCAGGAAGTACCACTACATGGAGGAGCGGCATGCTTCAGATCGACAGCCTCAATAAGTCGTTCGGCAGCCTACAGGCCCTGAACAATCTGTCCTTCCACGTGAATCCAGGCGAGATCTTCGGATTCGTCGGCTCGAACGGCGCGGGAAAAACCACCGCCATGCGCATTATGCTCAACGTACTCGCCGCCGATTCCGGCACGGTGACATGGAACAATACCCCGTTAGACTTCGAAACCCGCCGCAAGGTGGGCTATATGCCGGAGGAACGCGGACTCTACCCGCGTATGGCTGTCGGCAAGCAACTCATATACCTGGCACAGCTACACGGCCTGGACGCTGAAGCCGCAAAAACCGCCATGGAGCATTGGACCGAGCGCCTCAACGTCGCCAGCCGCCGCAACGATAACGTTCAAAAACTCTCCCTCGGCAACCAGCAACGAGTACAGCTGGCTGCATCGCTTGTGCATGACCCGATACTGCTCGTACTGGACGAACCTTTCTCCGGTTTGGATCCGGTAGCCGTGGATGTGATGAGCGGGGTTCTACAAGAAAAGGCAAAGGCCGGCGTCCCGGTTATCTTCTCCTCCCATCAGCTTGACCTAGTGGAGCGCCTCTGCGATCGCGTTGGCATTATTTCGCAGGGGCATATGATCGCCGAAGGCACTATCGACGAGCTTCGCGGCGCCAACCATAGGCAGCTCGCCGTCGCTTCCGGAGCCTCGTTCGACGCCCTGCGAGACGTGCTCACTCCGCTCGGCATCCGCGTTGAAACGGATCCCCTCGAAGGAACCCCGGACGCGCCCCGCATTGAAGGTGCCGTTCGAGTCGTGTTTGACCAACCCGGCGGCGTCGACGACCAGCAAATCCTCCAGGCGGCACTTTCAGCCGGCCCGGTGCACGAGTTTGCACCGCGCCGTCCCCACCTGACCGAGCTATTCAAGGACGTCGTCGTGGCGCCAGCCGAAGACGAAGAAGAAACAGCGAAGAAACCGAAGCGAAGTCTGTTTTCGCGGCGAAAGGCGGTGGCCTGATGCTCGGAATCGTTATCAAGCGTGAATTCAACACCATCTTGACGTCGAAGGCAATGCGCATCTCAACCGCCATTGTCGTCGCTTTATTGCTACTCGCCGGGGTAGCAGGGCGGATCTTCCTACACAACGACGAGGAATCCACCCCGCAAGCCATCCACATCGCGGTAACACAAGACGCCTCCCCGCTGACCGAGTTCCTCGTCGGGCAGGGCGGAATCGAAGTAGTGGAGGCGAGCGGAAATCCCGAGACAATTCTGCAGGACAACGAGGAAATCGAGGCCGTTGTATCGGGAATACCCGCCGAACCAGTTCTTTCGGCCCCCGGCGAGGCGAACGCTATTCGTGAGAAAGTCGTACTAGCGTCCACCCTCTATCTGGTCGATCAGCAAGGCGTACTCACCCCCGAGTTGTCATCGCAGTTGGTCAGATTGTCCTTCTTACAGGTCAACGTCATCTCAACTAACGCAATGTCCTCAAACCCGGTGGGTTACCTCGCCGGAACGATCGGATGTGCGTTACTGATGGTGATAGTTCTGCTGGGTATCTCCACACTATCTGCTGGCGTCGTGGAAGAGAAGTCGAGCCGCGTGGTGGAGATCCTGCTGACAACGGTGCGCCCGCGTACCTTCTTACTCGGCAAGATCCTTGGCATTGGTTGGGCCATGCTCATCATTTTTGCCGTCTACCTCACGGCATTGTTCTCAGGCCTTGCAATCGCCGGGCTTCTCAGTAATCTTTCCGCGCTCGGCAACCTGGGCCTATGGGGTTTCCTGCCGGTCGTTCTTCTATGGATCGTACTCGGGTACTTCACCTACGCCGCACTAATCGGTGGCCTGGCAGCCACGGTGTCACGCTCGGAGGACCTGGGGGCAGTTCAAACCCCGGTCGTCTTCTTCCAAATGATCCCGTTCTATGCGGCGCTGTACCTGGTTCCGCTGCTACCCGACGCAAGCATCACCCGCATACTTTCGTATGTCCCCTTCCTCTCCCCCTACATGATGCCCATGCGAACCGCTCTTGACTCCGTGGCTCTCTGGGAGCAGCTACTAGCAGCAGCGGTGACACTTGTCTGTATCCCCCTGCTCAGCATACTCGCCGGGAAGATCTACGAGCGATCCATTCTGCGCACGGGCGAGCGCGTCAAGATCACCTCGCTATTCAGGGGGTCTCAGGGATAACTTTGCCGAGCGTGCCAGCCCGGGGCACGTGGCCACGGGCTGGCAGAGCAACGACTTCCAAACAGAAGAGGCGAAATCGGCTCAGAGCCGGTCTCGCCTCTTTCGCTTGTGGTAGCGGCACCGCTTAATCGCAGACGCCATGCGTCTCGAGTTCACGCCGCGCCACGGTGGCTATCCCACCCACGCGGAACAATCGCCGACGCCATCACCTCAGGTTCAAGCAACGCCTACTGCGTGCCGCTCGGTGTATCTGCGCTCTGTGTATCTCTGCGCCCCGCAACAACTCATCGCCGCCGCTCTTCATTCCCGGTTGGCGGCAAGCACGGGTTGTCATCTCACCGCGTGTAAAGGTTCTTCCCCGCGCGCGAATCGTGCGATGTCTTCCGCCCCGATACGAGCCGCCACTTCGGCTGAGCCGCGACTCGCACCTGCAATATGCGGAGTCAGAACCACGTGCGGCGCCCGCAGCAAGCGGTGGTCAGCGGGTAACGGCTCCATCGGCAAGACGTCAAGTGCCGCACCGTGCAGGTAACCCGACTCCAACGCGTCACACAGCGCTTCTGCATCAAGTAAGGCGCCACGTGCACAGTTCACCACTACCGCTCCCGGGCTCAGCAGCGCCAGCTGTTCGGCGCCGAGCATCCCCCGGTTTTCTGCGGTTAGGCGCGCATGCAGCGTCACGATATGCGCGTCACGTAAAGCTGCTTCCAATGTGGAGACCCGTTCGATGCCATCAGCGAGTGCACCCGAATCAATGAACGGATCATAGACTCGCACCTGCGCACCCAGCGCCCGCATCGCGGCCGCGACCCGTGAACCCACCGCACCATATCCGACGAGTGCCACAACCGCACCTTCAATCTGGAGCGGGACCTTCTCATAATCGTAATAGTCACCGCGCCACTGTCCCGCTGCCATTTCGGCATTCCGCTGCGGAATCTGCCGCACCGCCGCCATAATCATCGCCACGGTGTGCTCCGCCGTCGCGGCCGCGTTACGCCCAGGAGTGTTGGTAACGACGACGCCGTGATCCGCTGCGGCAGGCAAATTGACGTTAACCGGCCCCCCGCGGCATACCGTCACCAGCCGCAACTGCGGGCAGGCCTCCAATACTCGGCGTGTCAGGGGATAGGTGTGCGTGAAACACACCTCCACCCCCGCAAGAGCGGCGATGAGTTCCTCCTCGTCTCCCACGGCTTCGTCGACATCGCCGATGGACGCCAGCGGCGTGTACGGGAAGTCGTTCGCGATGGAGGTGATCTCCACGTCGGGCAGATGGTGCCGCAACGCAGCGGTCATTACCGGCACGGTCATAAAACGGTCTCCGGCAACCAGCACTTTCATTTTTCGTTCCTCCCCTGCTCTTATTGATGTTTCAGCTCCGCCAACTTATCCGGCGGAAAAACCGTCGTCGTGTCACCCAATAACAGGGCACGGTACGTCATCGTCGCGGCCTCTTCCAGGTTCAACGCCTTACGAAACGCCGACTCGACGGAGTCACCAAGTGCGCTGATCCCGTGATTGCCCAGTACGACGACGTCGTGTGACCCGTCGGCGACCTGTTCGGCAGCAGTATCCGCCAATTCGTCGGAACCGTTGACGTAGTACGGGGTGTACCCATAGCTCCCCACATAAAAGGCGTGGTCTTGGGTGATGAAGCGGATGCGGTGGCCGAGCGCCGTCAAGAGCAGAGCGTACTGCGGATGCATGTGTACGACCGCTCGCGCATCATCGCGCGCTTCGTAAGTTCGTGCGTGAAGCTTCCATTCGCTGGAGGGAATCGGCCCCTCGATAACCGAGCCGTCCATGCGCATCAGCGTGAAGTGCTCGGGCTGCAACCTGTCCAGCCAGGTCCCCTTCCCCGTGACCACGAAGGAATCCTCACCTACTCGGGCCGATAGATTTCCACCGCTCGCCAACGCTAAACCTTTGGCAACGATATCGCGGCCCACATCGACGAGCTCGGCCACACGCTCTCTTATCTCTTTCTCCAGTGCATCCTTCATCATCATTCTCCTTCCAAACCTTTATCGGACGGCGACTGCCTGCCGGTTGGTGCCGCATCGGCCGCTGGCAGGGACGTCTCCGTTACTGAGGTGGCGTCCGGTGACGCCCCAGTTTCGGGCGCAGTTTCCGCCTCTGTTGCACCCGCCGTGGCCGTGGTGTTCCCCGTCGCATCATCGCCCGACGCGGCGCCGTCAGCGCGCAACGCGCGCATCTGTGGCCACACCGGCCGGATCGCCTGCCGAGCTTGCAGGTAGACGTCATGGACGGCACGGTACCGCTGCCGGCGCGTGCTATCGGGTTCGAAGCGACTCAGCGAGGTGGCAAGCATCCCGGCTGCGGTTTTCACGTCCGGTGCCACGCCCGCACTCACCAACGCCAGCACCGCGGCACCCCGCGCTCCTGCTTCCGGCGCATCCTGACGCAGCACGCTCTGCCCCGAGGCGTCAGCAAGAATCTCACACATGAGGTCGGAGCGGAAACCTCCCCCGGAGACCACCAGTTCGCCCGTCACCTGCAGAACATCAATGCATTCCAACAGCGAGAAGGCTACGCCCTCGTACACGCTGCGAAGAATCTCCGCCGGAGTGGTGGTGATTGACATTCCCATCCACGACGCCGACGCCGCCGTGTCCTGGAAGGGCGCCCTCTCACCGCCGGGCGAGGCGTACGGCAGGTAGATAACGCCCTGACTACCCGGAGCCACGCTGCGCGCCATGCTCTCGATCTCCGCCCACGTCAGCTCCTCCAACCCCAAGGTGCTGCGAATCCACTCCAGGTTCGGCGTGCCCGTCATGGGCGCGAAAAACTCAAGAACCTGTGTGCCGCGCCCGGTGGCAAGCACCATGGAGTTCTCCGAGGTGCGCGCCGCCGCAGCCGCACGCAACACACCCACGAATCCAGTGGTTCCCAGGATCAGCCATCCGTCACCGTTGTTAATGGCACCGAGACCGTTGCCCGTAACCGCCACATCAATCATGCCTACTCCTACCGGAGTACCGGCGGGTAGGCCGGTGGCGGCCGCGGCGCTCGCGCTTACTCTTCCACCGAATCCATCGGCCGGCCGAACGGGTGGGAGCAAGCCGATAGCCTCCTCCATGCCGAGTGCCCTTGCTAATTCCTCCGAGTATCCCGAAGCGGTACGCACATCGAGGAAATTCCGCGAGGCCTCGGTGAAATCGGTGGAGAGTTCACCGGTGAGCCGGTAGCGCAGCCAGTCCTTGCAGTACAGCAGGGTGGCCGCCCGGGCAATTGCGTCCGGCTCGGCCTCGCGCAGTTCCTCAAGCAGAACCGGTGCCAGCCCGGGAAACGTCGTCGTCTGTGTCGTATCCAGAACGGCCTGGGCCTTACCGCTGCGGTTCCATTCCTCCACTCTCTCAGCGGCCCTGCCATCCAACCAGATGGCCGCCTTGCGAACGGGCCGTCCGTCGCCGTCTAGCAGCCACAGGCCATCGCCCTGCCCGGTTAATCCCACCGCCAAAATCTGCGCCTCATCTCCCAACTCGGCAACAATCTGGCGCAGACACTCGGCCACGGCCTGCCAAATGCTCTCCATATCCTGTTCGGCTTGACCGTGTTCGCCGTACTCAACCGGAACGCGCTCCGAGTGAACGGCGGCGACGCCCCCGGTCATATCAAAAGCGACGGCCTTGACTGCCGTCGTCCCGCCATCTACTCCGATGACGTATCGGTTCTGTTTTTCTTCCATGCCGATCTCCTTCGAACGGTAGTACACAGCAAGCGTACAACGGTTCACTAGGATTGCACAACAGTTCGCACGCGTTCATGTTGTTGCCGCTAGTCTTGTCTTATGAGCGACGTCGACCAGAGCACACCTATCCAACTATCAGATGGGTTATCGTCCCGGCACCTGGTAGAAATCGCTCGCCTCTATTACGAGCGGAATATGACGCAGCGTGAGATAGCGCAGGCATTTGGACTCTCACGCGTACGGGTGACGCGCCTTCTGGCAGAGGCACGTCAACGCGGCATAGTCGAAATCCGCATTCACGGCGACGACGCCCCGCCCTTCGCCGAGTTGGCGGCACGCCTAGCGGCGCAATACGGCTTGGAACATGTTCTTCTCGCCCCCACATTCGACGATCCACAACGTACTGCGGGCGAAATGGCAAGCACGGGCGCACAAGCCCTGTATTTCGCTCTTGACCGGGCATCGGCGGTGGCCGTCGGTCTTTCCCGCACTCTCGGTGCCGCGATCCGGGAGCTAAGCCCACTCGGCCGCGGGCATACACTATTCGTTCCGCTGGCGGGCGGGTGGTCCGGAGCGGCCGAAGGGCTGAACCCGGAAGAGCTCACCGCCCATCTGGCGTCGCTGACCGGTGGCCATTGCTATCACCTGCTGGCACCGCTGCTCGCCGAGACACCGGCAGTCGCGCGCAGTCTGCGCGAAAGCCCCGGAGTGGCCGAAGCACTTCGCCGGGCGGCAAGCGCGGACACTCTTATCACGGGTGTCGGTGGCCTTGACTGGACGGAAAGCGCGCTCGCTCACGCCATTACCGCAGCAGAACGCCAACAGTTGGAACGCGCGGGTGCCGTCGGCGATACATCGGCGCGCTTTTTTGACGCAGAGGGGCATGCCGTGGCCTCCACCTTGGAGAAGCGCGTCGTCGGGCTAACCCTCCCACAGATGACCCAGATCCCGACGCGTCTCGTCATCGCGCACGGCCCTGCAAAGGTCACGGCGCTTCACAGTGCACTGACCGGCGGTTTGGCCACCCACCTCGTCACCGACGTGGCAACCGCCCGCACCCTGCTAGGCGAAGCGGGCACAGACAACGTCTGAGCGGTTATTCAAGCTGTTCTGAGATCTCGAACCAGCGCTGTTCGAGTTGCTCATTAGCGGCCTGTACCTCGCGCAGTTCATCATCCAGAGCGCGCAAGCCCTCGAAATCGCTCGGGTCATATGCAACCATCCGCTCGTGGATCGCCTCGACCGTGCGAGTAGCCTTCTCCATTTTTCGCTCCAGGGCATGAAGTTCCTTCCGCAGGGCGTGTTCCTGTGCACCGGAAAGCCGCGTGGCACTATCACCATCATGTTCCGCGGCCCGCGTGGCCTTCTGCTCGGCAGACCTCTCTTCCTGTGCCGCGTGTGCACCGACTGCCTTTACCGCCGCATTCTCCCGCAGGCGCAGGTACTCATCGACGCCTCCGGGCAGATGCCGCACCGCGGAGCCCAGTACCGCATATTGCTGGTCGGTAAGACGCTCCAGCAGGTAGCGGTCATGCGAGACGACCACCAGTGTTCCCGGCCACGAGTCGAGAAGGTCTTCCACCGCGGCCAAGGTGTCGGTGTCCAGGTCGTTGGTCGGTTCATCCAACAACAACACATTCGGCTCCGCCATCAGCAAGCGGAGTAGCTGCAGCCGTCGTCGTTCACCACCGGAAAGATCGGCCACCGCGGTCCAGGCGCGTTGGCGCGTAAATCCGAGTCGTTCCACAAGCTGACTCGCGGTCAATTCCTTCTTTCCCACCGTAACCCTCGTCGCGACCTCGCTTGCGGCCTCTACCACTCGCAAATCGGCGACTTCATCCAATTCCCGCGTCTCTTGCGTCAGTGCCGCCAGCCGCACGGTCTTCCCGGTTTTCACCCGACCGGCGGTTGCCCGAAGCTTCCCGGAGATCAGACCGAGCAACGACGACTTTCCCGCACCGTTTGGACCGAGAATACCGATGCGCTGCCCGGGCGCGAGCCGAAGGGTGACATTGTGCAGCACATCGTCGCCGCCCGGGTAGGCGAAAGAAACATCCTCGAGATCAATAACGTCCTTGCCCAAGCGGGCAGTTGCCATGCGCGTGAGTTCCACGGTGTCGCGGGGAGCCGGCTCGTCGGCGATCAGTGCCTCCGCCGCTTCGATGCGGAACCGAGGCTTCGATGTACGGGCGGGAGCTCCCCGACGCAACCATGCCAGTTCCTTGCGCAGGATATTGTTACGTTTCGCGGCCGCAACCGCCGCCTGCCGCTCCCGCTCTGCCCGCTGCAGGATATAGGCGGCATAGCCACCCTCGTACGTTTCAACACGGCCGGGCTGGGGTGCGGTGCCGCCCCGCTCATCCACACCCGGCACTACATCCCACAGCCGCGTACACACAGCGTCGAGGAACCACCGGTCGTGAGTGACCACAATCAACGCACCGCGTACACGTGCGCCTCCGAAACGCTCGTTGAGATAGCCCGCCAGGAAGGTTATTCCGTCAATGTCGAGATGGTTGGTCGGCTCGTCCAGCATGACGATGGAAGCGTCCTGGCACAGCGTTGCGGCCAGGGCGACGCGGCGGCGCTGCCCACCCGAAAGCTCGTCAACCTTGCTATCCAGCGCGATATCAGGCAGTAAACCGGCGTGCAAGCGCCGGATATGTGCGTCACTCGCCCACTCGTGTACGGCGGCCGTGGAATGGATGACCTCGTACACCGTGGAGCCTTCGGCAAACGAGTCGGCCTGCAGGAGAAAGGCGATCCGGGAATCATGTGTGCGCGTCACCCTTCCCGTATCCGGTGCGAGGGTTCCGGCAAGCATCCGCAGCAGGGTGGTTTTACCGCCGCCATTTGCACCGACGACACCGACGCGTGAACCATCCGCAAGGCTCACAGAGACGTCAGCGAGAATCGGCCGGTGCCCGCGCGTAATCCCAATCCGGTCGGCGGCCAATAAATGAGCCATCAGGAGGCGTCCCGGATATGCGCGCCGCCGGCGGGCCCGTCCGCCCGAAGTGCAGTCAATTCGGGGAAATCCCGGGCGAGGCGTCCCGCAAGCGCGTCGGCGGTCGTTGCATCCTCTGCCAGAACGGCAACCGTTGGGCCCGACCCGGAGACGAGCGCTGCCACGCCGTAGGAGTTCGTCTTCCCAATGATGCTCCGCAGAGTCGGATACAGCGAGAAGGCCGCCTCCTGCAGATCGTTGACCATAAGCGGCGCCATGCGCCGCAGATCGGCTGTGCCAACCGTGCCCTGCAATTCCTCTGTCTCCGGCACCAGAGACTCGGGCACGGGCCGATATCCCATGATGACGTCGAATTCACGGAAGACATCCGGCGTGCTCAGGCCATGTGGCGAAACCAGGAGAATCCAGGAGTGCATGGTGCCCGGGCGCAGCACCCGCAGTTCTTCACCACGGCCGGTGGCATGGGCGACGCCTCCCAACAGGCAGAAGGGCACATCAGATCCGAGTTCGGCGCCCAGTTCCCGCAGAGTCGGCGCGTCGAGCCCCAGGCCCCATAGTTCGTTGCATGCCACCAGCGTGGCAGCCGCGTCGGCGGACCCACCCGCCAGCCCGGCCGCCACCGGAATGCGCTTGGTCAGGGTCAGTTCGACGCCGTCGGCAATGCCGTAGCGTTCGCGCAGCAGCTGTGCCGCCCGAACGGCCAGGTTCGTATCGCCGGTGGGAGCACCGCCGTCGTCGCCCTCGTAACGTAAACGGACGGACCTGTTGCCCGAGCCGGCCTGCGCCACTGAATCCGAATCGGGCAGCGCGGTGGCGCGGACGTCGTCGAAGAGGTCAAGAGCCTCGAAAACGGTGTCGAGGGGATGGAAACCATCCAGACGCGGCGGCCCGACGCGCAGTGCGAGATTCACCTTTGCCGGTGCAGATGCGAGAACTGTATGCACGGCGGATAGTCTACCGGGAAGGGAGAGCGAGCCGACAATACAGC
>SUUB01000009.1:27909-46359 GCA_015062745.1 Actinomycetaceae bacterium | reverse complement strand
CTGGCCAGTGCGACGAGCACTCCGGCAGCCCGATCACGCAGCGACACCGCCAAGGCCTCACGCACGATACGAACATCGGTCTCGTCGAATTCGGGCTCGCTGAAGGCCAGTACACTCTCATCGGTAATGGCCGGAACGGTACGCGCATCAAGATTCAGTTCCAACCCCAATCCACGTAAGGCGCGCCCGAGCCACACCGCCCACAGCCCGCTGAGCGAAATTGCAATCAAGAACAGAATCACACCGAAAATGACGTACACAATGGCTGTCGTACTAGTACCGCCGGCGGAATCCGCAATTTGAACCCGACCGGCGATAAGCGCCCAGGCTCCGGTTCCAATGCCCGCCGGAACCAGCCAACTCACAGTGGTCAGCAGCGCCAAAACCACCCGCGAGCTCAAACGCGCCACCGTCATAAGAATCAGTGCGCACAGGGCGACCCCGAGCGCGGTCAGCATGATACCCAGCGCGTAGATCCGCATGGCCGAATAGTCCGGATGAGTCATGCCGTAATAGCCCAGCATGCCGATCACTGCGGCGAACCCCGCCACGACGCCCAGTAACGGGAAGTGAACGCGGCGCATGCGCGCCATGAGGAGATCCGGAGAAGCCGGGGGCAAACGGGTTTCGCGCCAACGCTCCACTTCATCGAGATCTCGCTCTTCGATTGCTCGCGCCACACGCAGCCCGGAGCGCAGCGGACCGCACAGCACCAGCGCCACTGGGAATCCAGCTATTAGCGCTACGGAATACTGGGACGTCCAGTGCACCCCGGTGAGTATCACAATTGCCGGCAACAGCAGCGCCCATAGCCCGCAGGCAGCCATGCCCGCAATGGCTAGATCGATCCGGCGCTCAGCCCGCAGCCAGAGCTGGTGCATCGCCTGATCCATCTACGTTCCTCGTTTCGCGGGCCGTCGAGCGGATCCCCGGTGGTAGGGACCCTCGTCTAAGCCTAGTCCAGCCCACCCTCAGATTCTGTGATCAAATGGGCCGCCGTCGCTATGGCGATGAACTCATTGACACTCAGACGCTCACCACGCACCCCGGGATCGACGCCGGCGCGGCGGAGAATCTGTTCGGCACGGCTCGGACTTCCTGCCCATTCGGCCAGTGCGGCGCGCAGCGTCTTTCGTCTCTGTGCGAATGCACTATCGACGACGGCGAATACCTCCTCGCGCGAAATGTCGGATGTGCGTTGTGCCACATCTCGCGGCGAAGCGTCACGCCTGAAACTCACCAGCGCCGAGTCGACGTTGGGGACCGGCCAAAAGACGGAGCGGCTGATCTTCGCACCACGCCGCGCCTGTCCATACCACGCCAGTTTCACGGAAGGAGCCCCGTAGGTGCGCGAACCCGGTTCCGCCGCCAAACGATCGGCGACCTCGGATTGCACCATGACCAGCGCGGTCTTCAGGCTCGGCAGCACCTCCAACAATGTCAATAGCACCGGAACGGCCACGTTGTACGGAAGGTTGGCAACAAGATGTTCCGGCCGGTACGGAGCGGCGCCCGCCAGCGGAGGAACGGCGAGATCGGCGGCACTGTCGATGGTGAGAGCGTCGCGCTGCGCTAATGCGAAGCGTCCGGCGGCCTGCGGCATTCGCGCCTCCACCGTTGCCGGTAGAACACCTGCCAATACCGGATCGATCTCCACTGCGGAAACATAAGCGCCCGTTTCCAACAGTGCGAGTGTCAACGATCCAAGGCCCGGTCCGATCTCAAGAACTCTATTGTGCGGTCCGACGCCGGCATCACGCGCAATACGCCGAACGGTGCCGGCGTCGTGCACGAAATTCTGGCCCAGCGTCTTGGTCGGCCGTATGCCCAATTCCCGAGCCAATGCGCGAATGTCGGTAGGACCGAGCAAGTGTGCCGCGCCCGATGTCGGACCGGCGGCATCCAAGGATGTCATCGTGAGTGATCAGGGCACCGATCTAGTACCAGCCGGTGCTCTGCGAGTGCGACCACGCCGAGCACGGCGTGCCATAACGCCCAGAGATGTAGCTGAGCCCCCACTTGATCTGCGTCGCGGCGTTGGTCTGCCAATCCGAACCCGCCGAGGCCATCTTGGAACCCGGCAGAGCCTGCGGAATGCCATAAGCGCCGGACGACGGGTTGCTGGCCGTCACATTCCAGTTGGACTCCCTGTTCCACAGCGAGACGAGGCAGGAGAATTCACCATCGCCCCAGCCGTAGGAACTCATCATGTTATAGGCGATCTGCTGCGCCTCACCCGCCGGAGCGATGGATGCGGAGCTCGTACTCGTGTCCGTGCTGCTGGCGGCAGTCTCGGTGCTGGTCTCTGCGGAGCCGACCCGGACAACCTCATCAACCCGCTCGGTCTTCTTCACCGAGAGGATGAGCGTCCGGTTCACTTCTTCACCATCGATGTAGGTCACTTCGTACGTGTTCGACGTGACACCGTCAACACCTTCCGACTCAACCGTGGTGCTGCCAGAGGCGAGAGTGGCATCCTCAACCTCCGAAGACTGGTACTTATCAACCTCATCCTCGGAGATGGTCTTTGTCTCCACTCGGTTAATCGTTACCTCGGCCCCGTCCTCGACCGGATCGGTCAAGGGCTGCGATACCTGATCGTCCGCATCAACCGCGATATTCGCCTCGGCCAATGCCCCACCGAGCGTGGGTTGGCTGGTGGTGACTTCCTGATCGCCACCGTCCACGTGCACGGTGAAGGTCACTTCCGCTGCCGTACTCGTCGACGGCGCACTCAACGAAGCCATCGACGCCCGGTTGGAGTGCAGGGTATCGGCCGACGCCGGCAAGCTGCCGTCTGATGCACCAACGGCCCCCACACCGGCGGCAGCGGCAACAACCGCCACTACGGCCGCGCGCGAACGCGCAAAAAGATGGAATTTACGAGGTGCAGCGGTGACAACGGGGATTTCCGCAGTGTCGCGGCCATCCGCCTCATCTTCAAGCTTCTCCGTGACGTTGTCAGCCGCCGACTGATCAACCGCAGGCTCTTCGACCGCCGACTCATCAACCGCTGTGGCAGCTTCTTCCTCAATGACTGCGGCGTCCGCTGCCGACGCCGACTCGTCATTCGATGCTGCCGCTTGCGCATCGGTCGCTGCCTCTTGCGTGGCATCCGTACCTGTCGTGACCGACGATGCGTCGTCGACAACGCTCTCGGTTACCTGCTGTTGCTGCGCTAGACGTTCGGCCCGCCGTGCCGCGCGACGCGACCCTTCGGCCGGTTCTTGTGCCAGCAGCGCCTCAAACCGCTGGATGTCTGCCTCTGCAGCCCCACTATGACGCCCCAAACGAGTGCCTCCTGATAGTTGTTCTCATCGAGAACGGCCTACCGCCCCCGATTTGTAACAAATCTAGACCGATCGTAACCAAATCGTGACCTTTTGGCCAGCAGTTTCCACTTTCGTACCGCAACCGCCATCACGCCCACAAAGCGCGGAGTGCGGGTTTTCACCGGGTTGACAGCGAAAACTCGCAGTCCGTCCGCGATTTCGAGGAATAGCACACACTTTGCCACGTACTTGCCACGCACGCGCTAACCGCGGCTCGCGCATCTACTCTACTGAGCCACTGGCACCAAACAGCCACTATCGCCCCAGAACAAGAGCGTCGCTCTCAGGTGCGAAGCGGACAGTCGCGATCAGACACCTCGCAAAAGCAGTTCGCCGTCTACCGCTGACTACTGCCAACACCCGGTCAGCGGAACAGGAGGGCAACTTCGACCGTCTTCACACAACAGATATTTATCGGGCACAATGCGGTGTGCATATGGTGTTAGTCTTCAGCTATGACCACGGATCCCGCCGACGAGTTGGCCGCAGACTCCGCAAAGCGGCCCCACACCGCCCTGTTCACCCCCATGGCGCGGATCGTACATGTTCTGATCTGTGGCATCCCGATCGTCGTGACATTCATCGGTCTCTTCCTTCCCTACTTTCAGATACGAACACCCGACTCTGCGGGTACACCGATCTCCTGGGCCACGGCAAGTCAGATTCAGGGGAGCGAAAGGCCGTTCGTTTCGACGCTCGTATTCTTAGCGCTTGCGCTCGTCCCACTCGTTTTGCAGTTCTTCGAACGCAAAATACCCAACAGCCTTCTGCTCGGCTTGTCGAGCTTTGTAGTGGTCGCCGGAGGTGTTGCGCTTGGCAATGTCGCCGTCAATCTTGAGCCGGAAAACATGCGCTGGGTGGAGTACAACGGTTTTATACTCGAGCGCGGAATCGGCTTCGGCTTCATTCTTGCGGGAGCTGTCGGCCTGATTGCCGCTGGCACGGTGTTGATGCTCCGCGCGCGGGCGGCCATCCGCCGTCGTGAGGATATCCTCGTGCAGCAGGAAGCGTAACGAAGCGTAAATGCCTGCGCAGCAGATACCGCGCACCGGTCCGTCAGGCATTCATCATCCTCGGGCGCGGTCACATGCCAACCGGCGGCGCGATTCCGCTCAGCCCGCGACCACCTAGGCAACACCCACACGGCGCTTCTGCCACCTACACCCCGTACACCGTGCGCGTATTCGTGTCGATTTGCTCGCACCACCGTTGAAGCGGTGACCCCCGCAATTCCGCCTGCACCCGTACGGTATACGCCACCGCGTACGCCGCATTGGGATGGCCCCGCCACGGCACCGGGGTCAAATAGGGCGCATCCGTCTCCGCTAGGAGCAACTCCGGCGGAAATGCCAGAAAGGCCTCCCGTAACGACTCGTTGACCGGGTAGGTCATGGACCCGCCAAAGCTGCCATACCAGCCATGGGCGGCACATATACGTGCCATCTCCACGTCACCGGAGAAACAGTGGAACACTGTACGCTCGGGCGCTCCACATTCCTCAAGGATACGGATGGTATCAGCGTGGGCTTCACGGTCATGAATCTGCAGCGGTAAATCCAACTGCTTGGCCAGTTCGATATGCAGCCGGAACGATTCGGCCTGTGCCGCCTTTCCCGCCTCACCGGTTCGGTAGTAGTCCAGTCCCGTTTCTCCAATGGCGACGACGCCGGGGCGCCGCGCCAGTTCCTCAACCAGCCCTACGGCGTCCGCAAGGCTGTACTCCCGATGCCACGGGTCCAGGCCATGAGTCAACCCATCCGGCGATTCTTCAGTGATCCCGCAGTGCAGCGCGGCCTCATTCGGATGGATGGCAATCGCCGCCGATAGCTGGTGCGGATGCATGGACGCCACGGCAACGGTTGGTTCCAACTCGGGAACCTCACAGCCGCAGGTAATGGCGTGCCGCACGCCGGCACGTTCCATCCGGTCGAGATGTTCCGGCACGTTCAAGTGCCGCGACGGCGGCGCCTCCGCGGCCGGGTTCTCGCTCCCGGAGTCGACGCCGATGCTAGCGTCCCCCGCGCCGATGCGCGCAACCCCGGCGCTGGCGACGTATGCGCCGCCGGATCGCGCACGCCCCTCCTCGGCTTCCGCCGCCCCAGCGCGCGCCAGCTCTTCCAGTCGTGCCATTTCGCGGCGCGCCGCCAGATGCGTGTGGTTATCGACCACCGGATGCGGCAGACGCTCGGGGACATCCGGATATTGATGACGTTTCTTCTTCGCCATGGCTCTTCCTCCCGCCAAGTCCGCTGATGGCCACTGCCTTAATCGAATAGGACGATCCCGCCACGCCAGTCGGACATCGCGGTAACCCGGTCGCTTTCCTCTCACCTGTCATTTTCCTCTCAGATCGGTTCGGCCGAAAGGACGGAACGGGTTCTCGCAATCGTCCGCCGGCCTACCGACTTGAGCTGCCTCATCCAATCAACCGAACAGTCCAGGCTTATCACCGGTGCCTTGTGGCCCATCAGACGTTCCGAATTGATCAGAGAAGCCGAACCGCTTAATCGGACAATCCGAGGCGTTCCAATTCCTCATCTACCACGGATTCGTCCAACTTCTGGAACACCGGCTTCGGCTTGGCAATTGGTGTGCCCGGCGTAACAGGCACCGACTCCCAACGATGCACGTCAGCATAGTCACCGGTAATAATCGGGTACGGGTCTCCCCCATCCAGATCGCTGACCTCTTCCAGGCGAGGCAACGGCGCAATATCACCACTGCCACCGAGCACACGATCCACCGCATTAGAGGAATGCGGTAGGAACACGCACATCATGGTGTTCAAGTCAGAGACTGCCTGTGCCAGCGTATGCAGCACCGTCGCCAGGCGTTCACGCTGCTCGGGAGCCTTAAGCTTAAACGGCTCCGTCTTCGCCACGTACGCATTCGCCTCGCCCACCAGTCGCATAATCTCCGCCAGCGCCGCGCGCTGGCGATGGTGAGCGATATGGTCGCCAACGGTCTCGAAACCACCACTGATAGCGGTCAGGAGTTCCTCGTCGACGTCGTCGCGCACCGACGGTGTGGGGATCTCTCCGAAGTTCTTTGCGATCATGGCCGCGGTGCGGTTGACCAGGTTTCCCCAACCTGCCACCAGTTCGGAGTTGTTCCGGCGTACAAACTCAGCCCAGGTGAAGTCGGCGTCGGAAGCCTCGGGGCCGGCGATGGAGATGAAATAACGCAGCGCGTCGGGCTGATAGCGCGACAGCACATCACGCACGTAAATCACCACGTTCTTCGAAGAGGAGAACTTCTTGCCTTCCATGGTGAGGAACTCGGAGGCGACCACCTGTGTAGGCAGGTTGAGCTCGCCCAATGCGCCCGGCTGGCCGCCGCGGCTGCCCTTACCGTTGTAGGCGAGGAGTTCGGCGGGCCAGATCTGGGAGTGGAAGACGATATTGTCCTTGCCCATGAAGTAGTAGGTGAGAGCATCCGGGTCATTCCACCAGGCCCTCCAGTCATCCGCACTGCCCGTGCCTGCGGCCTCGCGGCGCCGCGCCCACTCGATTGAGGCGCTGAGGTAACCGATGACGGCGTCGAACCACACGTACAGGCGCTTATTGGGCTGGTCTTCCCATCCGGGTACGGGGATTCCCCACGAGATGTCGCGGCTCATCGCGCGCGGCCGCACATCCTCAAGGAGATGCTTGGAGAAGGCGATGACGTTGGGCCGCCACTCCCCCGTGGCCTCCACCTGATCCAGCCACGAGGCGAGCGCGTCCGCCAACGCCGGAATGTCAAGAAGATAGTGGTCACTCACCTTGAACTCAGGCGCCTTTCCAGACACCTTCGAGATCGGATTGATGAGGTCCTGCGGGTCGAGTTGATTGCCGCAGGTATCGCACTGGTCACCGCGCGCACCATCCGTGCCACAAATCGGGCATGTTCCTTCGATGTAGCGATCGGGCAGCGTGTTTCCGGTTTCCGGGTCAATGGCGACGTTCTGCGCCTCAATGATCATGTATCCGTTGTCGCGGCAGACCTCGAACATCTGCTGCACCACTTTCTCGTGGTTCACCGTGGTGGTGCGAGTGAAGAGGTCGTAGGAGAGGCCGAGCGCAACCAGGTCTTCCGCGATAATGCGATTGTTCTTGTCCGCCAGTTGTTTCGGCGTCACCCCCTCGGCTTCAGCCGCGACGAGGATGGGCGTGCCGTGTTCATCGGTACCGGACACCATGAGAACGTCCTCTCCGCGCATTCGCATGTAGCGGGAGAACACATCCGAGGGGACACCGAATCCTGCGACATGACCGATATGGCGGGGCCCGTTGGCGTAGGGCCAGGCAACTGCGGAAAGAATATGCGACATGCCTATAAGCCTACGTCTTCCGGGCGCGTCGCTCATATTCGGACGATGTTCCGCCGTGTTGCAGCTTCACGCGACGCGGCATTGCCGTTGCGGCTAGACTGGATGTGCCCAGTCTTGCCACCAACGTACAGACTTCCGGGAGGTTCCCATGGATGAAGAATCGGCTAGCCGCGCACTCATCATCGTTGACGTTCAGCCCACTTTCTGTGAAGGCGGTGCTTTAGCAGTCGACGGCGGAAACGCCACTGCGGAGCGGATCGCGGACTTTGTCACCGACAATGCCGATGAATACGCCCTGATAGTCACAACGCAGGATTGGCATATCAATCCCGGCAAGCATTTTTCCGACGAACCGGACTTTGTTGATACCTGGCCGCCACACGGCGTCGCCGGAACCCCGGAGGCGGAGCTACATGAGGCCGTGGCCTCGCTGCCCATCGACGTGTCGGTGAAGAAGGGCGAGTATGCGGCAGCCTACTCGGGTTTTGAGGGGACCGATGCGGACGGCCGCACTTTAGAGGACGTTCTGCGCGATGCCGATATTCGCGCCATAGATGTGGTTGGCATCGCTGAATCGCATTGCGTGAAAGAAACGGCTCTTGACGGTCTCAAGGCGGGGTGGCCGGTGCGCGTATTCTCCGACCTGACCGTGCCCACCAGTGAAGAGCTGGGCGAAGAGGCACGAGCAGAGATGGATGAAGCCGGCGTTGAGCAGCTGCCTTCTAGCGAGGCCTTCGGTTTCTACGAGGAAGGCGAGGATGTTGCCATCCCGGGTGACGACGACGGCTACGGCGACGACGGCTACGGCGCCGAGCGTGACGGGTCGGACAGCGGCAGTGACGGCAGCTTTTACGGCGATGACTTCGACGGCGCCTACGCCGATAGCGCGGACGAGTTTGACGACGATCTCTTCGGAGACGATGACGCGGACGAGTTTGACGACGATGCCGCCGATGATGATTTCGACGACGAGGACTTCTCCAATCTGAATCCACCCACCGACCTCGCCTCTCGTATCACCTCGGGATTGTTCGGGCCTGGTGGAACAGGCCGCTCGGGTGGGGATGTTGACGTCGATCTAGAGGCCGATTTCGATATCGACGAGGACGCGGACTTCTCCGATGAGGTCAGCGAGGAGGACTTCGACTTCTCCGATATAGATTTCGATCCGCGCGAGCTTTAGCACGCCTCGCTCTAGCCAAGCCTCGCTCTAGCCTCAACTCCAGTTGGTTTTTGCCATCTACGTTGAGGAAGAGCTAGGTCTCCGTCACGAATTCCTCGAAGTCAGATTCGGTCACGCCGAAGGCGGCGAGAATACCCTTCTCTAGCCTGGTGAGCGAGTTCATGAGGAGTTTCCCGGTCGCTGTTGTCCGTATGCCGACCCCGCACTATCAAGTACGGGCTTGTTATCGGCACGGCGCCAAGTCACTTGAGCCACCTACGCCCCGGGCTGTCGACACCACACGAATCCGGGCCCGCCACACCCGCCCTGCCATCACATCCTGAGCCTTCCCGATCAACTCGACGAATTTGATACCGACGGCCTCGGCGACGGACGACAACCCGTGACATAACTAATCGAGAAGCCGCGATTCTCGCGATTCATAATGACGGAGACATGCCCGCCATCTTCCTCGTTAAACAGATTCACCGAGAACGCAACGTCGTGGCTGACATCTACCTCGTAGGTAAAACCGTAGGCAGCGGCTTCCTCCCGCACAATCTGCATCGCCACCTCAAAATCTGCATCAGAAAGACCAGAATTGTATATTGTGCCCTGACTGCTAATATCCGTGCCGCCACGATTATTACCGTCACGGCACGACGACCGCGTCGGACCATCAATCCGATCCCACTCGAACGGCCCGAACTCCGCGTCAATCCGCTCCCGCATCCGCGCCGTGGCACCCAGCAACTGCTCCTGCGCCGTCGCCAAATCAACCCGCTCCGCAAACGGCTTCGACCCATTATCTTGAATAAACATGTCATCTCCTTGCTGACCCGAACCACAACCAGTGAATAACAGAACCAGCACCAACGGCACTACTATCAGCACCAGCCCTGAACGGCGCCCTTTCGAACCCATGGCTCTTGGACGCCCGTGCCTCCTGTGGTGGCTTCTCATCCTGCTTGCCCCGCAACAATCCTCTTAATGTTCTCATAGGAAGTAGATCCTTTGTCCCAGTATGACGAATGAGAGTGCCACGGCCATTCCGGGCCCCCTGCGCTCAACTGAGTGATGTTCGGATCTGTCAGCGGATTGCTTCCCAAAAGCCCTGGTGCCCCATGAAGATGTACTTCCCCTACATACGTAACCGGATCCGTAACATTCCCGAGCGCATACCCACTCTCGGTATTCATATCCCATCCGGGTTCGGTCCCCGGAGAACCAAAAACCCCGTAGCTCGTGGCTACACCGGGGCGTACCTGTGCTAGCGCTTTGGATAGGGTTGTTGACCCGTAAGAATGACCCAATGGGATCTGCTCCACTCCAGATGTTCCCGTGCTGTCAGTATTACGTGAGTCTGCGATTCCTTCTAGGAACGGGGTAAGGTCATCTGCTCCAATCACTGCCCGGTCAGCACTTGCTGCTGCGATAAGATCCGGTGGAGCGTCATATCCTATCCAGCCAATGGCTGCAACTGTTTCTCCATTGGACAGCAGCGACTCGGAATCCTTTGCCAACATCTTCATGTTGTGCGTGATCCCCTCTATATTGCCCCTCACTGTCGTCGTCATCCCCGGCACAAAGGTTGTAACACGATCCGCAGTATCAACATCGCCCACTGCGATTGCCGCATGGGTCATTTCGCGTCCGGGTTGCCCTGTTCGAGGAGGCTCATAAACAAGCAATTGAGTCTCTACGCCATCTTGGTCGAGTGCGTCCCTGATAGCCACCATGTCCGCGTATCGATCGCATTTTGCCACTTCCTCCGGAATCAGTGTCAGCTTCTGACCGTTGTACACCTGGCGCCCCAAATCGGCCACCTCTGGGCCATACAGTGCAATATCTTCTTCCAAGTTCTTTCGATTAGCCTTATTCCGCGCCCAGGCATCAACACCGTTCAGATTGCCGAGTTCCCGCGAGTACTCGTCAATCATCTTCGCCTGCTCCCTATCAGTGAGAGCGTCCCACCAGGCGGCCACTTCCTCCGTCGAAGCGCCAACAGGCGGGGAATCGGCTAGGCCCGGAGTATCCGACATGTCTTCGATCTGGCTGACCTTACCCTGAAGCACTCTGTCTAAGGCAGCCTTGTAAGCTTCATCGACCTCACGTGCCTTTGTGAGCGCCTTGCCAATCGCAATCTCCGTATCGGACATGGCCTCCTGGCGATCCAAGGCCTCCAAATCAAAAGCCACGCCTGGATGGCGCAGATACTCAAGCGCATCCTCAAAAGTGGGTGAAGTATCTGCTGCGAGTGGGTCGCTAACCACCCCAGAAGAATCGATATGGAACCCATGGAACTCCGCTCGCGAGATGGCCTCATTGACAAGCAACTGAACCTCGCCCACACCGTCTTGCGCGGCGGCCGTCGCGCTGATGAGATCACCGATATGCGCCAGCAAAAGCTCGCACGAGTTCTCCAGGTCATCCCGCCGCGACTGCGCAGCCGTGGCACCCTCCCCTGACCATCCCGACTTCACGTCGATATCAACGATCCACTCTCCTGACGAGACCGCTCTGCCGCGCGCACGGATCAGGTCATCTAGTGCTGGGTCGAGGCCAGTGCTCTTCCACAATTGGATATCGCTCCACGTCACCATCAGCCTTCCACCACCTTGTCAAACGCGGCGAAGTCGATACTCGTTTTGTTGTCTGCGGCCGTATACGACTCCATTGCGCCTGTCAGTGCCGCAGAGTACTCGCTCAACACTTCCGACAGTTTCTTCGCCATCGCGTCCACCGATTCCCCAACCGACGCCGTCGACTCGAGCGCCGAGGCCCCGGGCATCCCGGTCGAAACATCGGTCATACCGCTAGTAATCTTCACACCCGCTACATCATCGCTAGCGTTATCAGCGGTTGATGCAGCAGTCGATAGACTCGCCGTATCTACGTAGAGTTCTGACATGACTTTCCCTCATGGTCTGCCATTCATATCTCAGTGCCGCGTACGGGCTGCGATCGTCCGTCTACCACGACGGCGAGCCACCCCGAAGACCGGGCGCCCTCCCAGCGGTGAGCCGGTGAGTGCTGCCAGCACTGCAACTGACCACCACTCTACCGTAGTAACCCGCTGCACACCAGAAGACGATATGCCGTATCAAATATGAGTGCGAAGCACTACGCAAGGCATGCCATCGGACATCCACCCGTGCATATTCCTAACAACGCTGCTCGCTACCAAGACCGCCCGGACGGGCAACATCCCGACCACGCTCACTCGCAGGCACGAAAGCGTGCACATCTTCTGCACTAGCGAGTGCAGGACCCGGCGATGGTGGAGGTTCTATGCCCTCAAACCTGGCGATTACTTCCTGTCGAGCAGGACCCCGGCGATGGTGGAGATTCTAGGCACCTCGCGTCGGTGCGCAGAGTGCGGCGTCGTACAACTCGCGTTTACGCATGCCGGTGCGCGCTGCCACATGCGCCGCAGCGTCCTTCAGGCGCAGGCCCGCCTTCTCCAGGGCAAGAACCTCCTCAACCGCTGCCGTTATGTCACCTGCACCGGGCTGTGCGCCCGCCACCACGATCGCTATCTCACCGAGCACATCGCGATCGAAACGCGCGGCAAGTTCCCCCAGCTCACCGCGAGCGGTCTCCTCATGAGTTTTTGTGAGTTCGCGGCACACGCATGCGGACCGCGAGGAACCAAGAACCTCCACCATCGCGTTCAAGGTCGCAGGAAGTCGGCGCGGGGATTCGAAGAACACCATCGTACGCTCTTCCCCGGCCAGTTCGCCAAGTCGACGCCGAAGCTCAGACTCCTTACGTGGCAGGAAGCCTTCAAAACAGAAGCGATCCGTTGCCAACCCGGAAACGGCCAGGGCACACAGCACCGCCGATGGGCCCGGAACCACGGTGACAGGTATGCCGCTGTCCGCCGCCCGTGTAACCAGGCGATAACCCGGGTCGGAAACAGTTGGCATCCCGGCGTCGCTGACTACCAGTACCCGCTGCCCCTCCCGGGCTAGTTGCACCAGGTAAGGGCCCCGTTCGGCCTCGTTGTGCTGGTAGTACGAGAGAACACGGCCTCCAACCGTGATATCCAATCGGTCGGCAAGATTGAGGAAGCGTCGCGTATCCTCCGCGGCGACGACGTCGGCCCTGCCCATTTCTTCACGCAGGCGCGGCGATGCGTCGGCGTCGTTCCCAATCGGTGTTGCCGCTAAAACGATGGTTCCTGTCATGGGTCAACTATCGCATGCCAGCGCAGCGACACGCGCGAATCATCTGTGCGCCGTCGGTTATATAACGGCAGGCGGTTTCATAGCACGGTCGGTTATATAGCGTCAGACGGTTTCATAGCGCCGTCGGTTATATAGCGCAAGGCGGCGGGAGGCGGCGGAAGCGACCAGCCCGTAACACGCCGCCCCGGCAGGCCTAGCGCACTGCTCTTTCGCGTCCACCAGTTAAGGCCGGTAGACTCGCGCCTGTGACCGAGCACAAGACGATCGACGAAAACGCACCCGATCGGAGCCTCGCCGGCGATGGTCCTACACGTAGTGGCATGGCCGAGGCGAGACCTGACGCTGCCCGAAGAGGAGACAAACACACCGGCAGGAAGCTACACACTCCTTGGGGACCCATGCCAGGCACTCGTCCCCGCACTCGCCTAACTCCGGAGCGCGCTCGACGCTACGAGGACGAGTTGCGTGGACGCCTCGGGCTGCTTCCGCTGGGCGTCGTCGTGCCGCGCCGTCTGCGTATCCAGGGATGGATAGCAACCGTGCTCACCGGCCTCATCGCATTCGTCACCCGCTTCTGGAATCTGAATCATCCGCACGCCCTGGTGTTCGATGAGACCTACTACGTTAAAGAAGCATTTTCGCTGTACAAACAGGGCTTCGAAGGCAGTTGGACCGGCGAGGGCTCGATCGTCAACGAAATGTTCGTCAATGGCGACTACTCCGCGCTATCGGCCACCAACGCGGAGTACGTGGTTCACCCTCCTTTTGGAAAATGGCTGATGGCCATCGGTCAAGCGCTTTTCGGGACCGATAACGGAGCGGGCTGGCGGTTCACCACCGCTGCGCTCGGCGTGCTTGCCGTTATGCTTATTACCCGAATTGCGCTGCGCATGTTCCGCTCACCTTGGATCGCCGGTTTCGCCGGGCTGGCAATGGCCCTCGACGGCATGGGCATTGTTCTTTCTCGCACCGGGATCCTGGACAATATCCTCGCCTTCCTCGTACTTGCCGGATTCTGGGCGGTGCTGCGCGATCGCGATGCCTCGCGCGCAAAACTCGCTCACCGGGTTGCCTATGGGGATTTCACGCTTACGGGAAAGCCGCACGACCCCTGGGGTCCAAGCACCCGCTTCCGTCCGTGGCTTTTGCTGGCGGGCGTCCTGCTGGGCCTGTCCTGCGGCGTGAAATGGTCAGGTATCTACGCCGTCGCAGTTTTCGGACTTCTTGTGCTCGTCTGGGGTATCACCGCTCGGCGAGCGGTCGGTACACGACTCTGGTCCGGCGCCGGTGTTTTCCGCGAGGGTTTCCCCGCCTTTTTCGCGCTTGTTCCAATCGCGCTTCTTGCTTACCTCGGGGCGTGGACCTCCTGGTTCCTCAATCCCAACTCTTTCGATCGCGACTGGGTGGCCAACGAGCTCAACTCGGCAACAGAATCGAAAGCGCTCTCTTGGGCGCCCGACATCATCAACAATTTCATTCACTACCACCAGCGAATGTGGGACTTCCACCACGGGCTGGATTCAGCACATACCTATCAGTCGCAGGCGTGGCGCTGGCTCTTCCAGGGCCGCCCGGTCTCCTTCTACTGGGAGGGCACAGACTCGGAGCTGACCTCGTGCGATTCCTCCGGTGGCTGCGTGCAGGCAATTACCTCGGTGGGCAACCCCGCAGTGTGGTGGCTGGCTCTTATTGGTCTGCTCGTTGTCATCTGGGTGCTGATTCGGAGGCGCGATTGGCGGGCGGGTGCAATTCTCGCGGGTTATCTGGCTACCTGGGCCCCGTGGCTGACTTACGTGAACCGAACGATTTATCAGTTCTACGCCGTCGCGGTGCTGCCATACGTGGTACTTGCCCTGGCCTTTGGGCTGGCATATTTAGTGGGGGCGTTGGTTCCGGCTCACTCCCCGGCGGTCGGTTTGCCGAGAGCGCCTGTCGGCGATGATGCCGACGACGACGCCGAGGAAGGCGGGGAAGATGGATCCGAGGCCCGAGGCGCCAACGGCACTGGAGACACTCGGGCATCCGCCGGCACCGTTGATGCATCCGCCGGCACCGTTGATACGGCCGACCGCGCTGTTGATGCGACCGCCGGCGCCGTAGATGGCGCAACGGACTCCGATACAACGGGCGCAGAGGCTTCGGGGGCGGAAGGCTCGGGTGCAGCGGCGTCAGGGGCGGAAGGCTCGGGGGCCGAAGACTCGGGTGCAACGGCGTCGGGGAGAGAGACGTCGGGTGCAGCGGCTTCGGGAAGAGAGACGTCGAGTGCAGCGGCGGCGTCGACCCCCTTTGCAAGCGCAGCCTATGGCCTTGCGCGGAGCTCTGCCACGGACGGTAACACCTACTCCGTCGAGCAGGAAGATGCCAGCAGTGCTACGGACAGCGCCCTTCCTAGCGACGCATACCTCGGCGTCGGAGAAGGACCGGGCGGCGTCCCCAGCGGCACCGATACCAAGACCGGCGCAGCCACGCCGTTGGACCATGCGCGCAGCACCCAGCCAGATTTCGGCGCGGGTGCCGTGGACCCCGTGCCGGGCCCAGCTCCGTTCGGTCCCTATTCACCGAGCCCTACACCTGGAGCGCCAGGTCTGACTCCGGCGCAGCAGTTCATGGTGCAACTGGACGCAGACGTGCCGCCCCCACCGCCGGAGAAGCCGCGCGACTGGTGGTTGCCACGGCGGGCCACCAGGTCAGCCAAAGTGGCCTTCGGCGTCGTGCTCGGCGTGATCACCGTTTTCGCGGCGTTCTGGTGGCCTATCTGGACCGGGCAAACCGTGCCATACACCTTCTGGCATATCCACATGTGGCTGCCGAGCTGGGTGTAGCGCCAAGAAGGCTGCAGTACCAAGGCGTTGCTCCGGGAAGAGTGTTGCCACCAAGGTGAAGCGCCGAGCCGGGTGGATGTGCGCCAGGAATGTGGCGCACACGGCTGCCGGGCTCGGCGCCAGTGCCCTGTCGTCCCGATCGCTATCCGACTCCAGCCACACGACAGCCAAGAAAACAGCCAAGAAATGTAGGGAATATGAAGAAGTAGAGGCAAATTCACGACACTTCTCGAAAAACCCTACACTTCTTACAAACCACCCTGCCGGTAGGCGGAAAGGCCACCCTGCAGGTAGGCGGAAAGGCCGCCCTGCCTGCGGCGAGAAGGACTGCCCTGCCGGTAGCCAGTAGGCAGTAGGCGGGGCACGAAACGAAGGTCCTACCCGCCCGCGACGGTGTCAGTCCCTGCATGGGCGATCACTGCCCCTTGCACGGGCGTTCGCTATCCAACGCGTGGGCGTTCATTGTCCTCTGCAAGGGTGTTCACTGTCCAAATCCCGTCCAAACGAGAGGAACCCGACCTCGTCGTACCGAGAAATCCGCGGAGCTCCGCCGGTTCGTATATCGATCGAATCGACTTATCGGCCGTTTGGACGGGATTTGGACACGCGCAGTCCTAGCGCACGGCGCTCCACCCCAACACCACCCACACCACACAACTAACACACCAGGAACAAGAGCGAAGAAGTGTCGGGCTCATCAAGAAGTAGAGGCAAATTCACGACACTTCTCGAAAAACCCTACACTTCTTACAGCATGCAGCGCCCCGGTACGGCCGGGCTCGGCGCCAGTGCCCTGTCACCCCGATCGCTATCCGACTCCAGCCACACGACAGCCAAGAAAACAGCCAAGAAATGTAGGGAATATGAAGAAGTAGAGGCAAATTCACGACACTTCTCGAAAAACCCTACACTTCTTACAAACCACCCTGCCGGTAGGCGGAAAGGCGACCCTATCGGCACCCGGAACGCCACCCTATCGGCCCCAGGAGCACCACCCTGCCAACCCCCAGAAACACCGCCTGCCGGTAGGCCGTAGGCGGAGCCAGGACGAAACCGGGCGCGTCACCTGTCGTACCCGGGGATACGCGCAGCAGCACGAAGGAAGAGGCGCATCGCACGCGCCCACTTCTCCGTCCCTACGCTGCCCGGCGCCTGAATTCCCATCGCGCGCTGTGCCGCGATTGTCTGTGACTCCGTGTATTTCAGAATGCCCTCCGCGCCATGCCGTCTGCCCAGGCCGGAGCTCTTCATCCCACCCATAGGTGCAGCCAACGACGCCCATGCAGCGGTGTACCCGTCGTTGATATTGACCGTTCCCGCCTGAATCTGCCTTGCCATCGCCCGCCCATATCGAACATCCCGGGTCCAAATCGAGGCATTGAGGCCATACTGCGTGTTGTTGGCCAGGCGGACCGCCTCGGCGTCGTCGGCAAATGGGTAGACGGCGACGACGGGCCCAAAGGTCTCCTCACGGTAGACCCTCATCTCCTCCGTGACCCCGGTGAGAACCGTGGGTGCAAAAGCGGTCGGCCCAATGGCGGGCAGCGGCGTGCCACCCGCGAGCGCAACCGCTCCTTTAGCCAATGCCTCGTCTACATGCGCCCGTACTTTCTCAAGTTGCCGACTGTCAATCAGCACGCCGAGGTCAGAATCCCAATCAAGTCCGGTACCAACCCGCAGTTCATTAACAGCCTCCGCGAAGGCGGGGACGAAGCGATCCCACACGGCGTGGTGAACGTATATTCGTTCAATGGAGATGCACAGCTGCCCCGCATTGGAGAAGCACGCCTTGATCGCACCGCGCACAGCGCGTGCGATATCAGCGTCGCCGCGCACAATAAGCGCATTCTTTCCGCCCAGCTCCGCCGACGCTCCGATCAGCGCGCCCGCAGCCTGGGCGGCGACTTTCGCTCCCACCTGAGACGACCCGGTGAACATGAGGTAGTCGGCCTCGTCGACCAGCGCCGCCCCCACCGTGGAGCCCGATCCGATAACCACCTGGAACAGATCGGGGTCAAGGCCGGAACGTATCAACAGATGCCGTGCGGCCAGGGCGGTGTACGGCGTGAGACTGGCCGGTTTGACGACGACGGCGTTGCCCGCCGCAAGGGCCGGAAGCGCATCGGAAACCGCCAGGGTAAGCGGATAGTTCCATGGCGCAATAACCGCTACTAATCCCTTCGGGTGGCGGTGGATCTGGGTGTCAGTGAGCAGCGGAATTGCGCCTCGGCGCCGCCTGTCAGCCAGATGCCGAGCCGCAGTGTTCGCGTAATAGCGAGCCGTCATCGCCGTATCAGCGAGCTCTTCGAACGCGTCGGCGCGGGCCTTCCCGCTTTCCCACTGAATGAGGTCGAGCAGGGCGTCCTGCTCACGCCATACCAGGGTTTGATACGAGCACAGCACTCGCACACGCTGACTGATCGGGGTCGCCGCCCATGCCTGCTGCGCCACTCTCGCGCGACGTGCTGTTTCTGCAATGTCCTGCGGAGTCGCCACCGGTAATGCCCCGATGCGGCTGCCAGTCAGCGGTGAGTAGACGGCCAATTTCTCCGCAGTATCCGGCTCCGGTGTCCCAATGAGTTGCCGGAGCGCTCGCCGCCCGCGTTCATCCACATTCTCCTGTGCGTGGGCG
>SUUB01000009.1:26575-27809 GCA_015062745.1 Actinomycetaceae bacterium | reverse complement strand
CTCATCCTAGAAGTGCATCGCACACCGCTCTGACTATTTCGCTTCCACCGATCTGACATTTGTCATACGGCTGCCGTGGAAAGTGTTGCTCCAGTTCATTACATCCGGCTCTACCACAGCGGATTCCCAGCGGGAAACATAGAAGTATGAAAGCTACGAGTGAACGAAATGCCATGCCAGGGGGCGCCGAGGATGCGCCCACAGATGCACACCCGACAACCCCAAACCCTGCAGTCGCACAACCACACGCCGCGGCCTCGTACGCTGTATCCGTAGGTCCAGGCCCAGCAGCCGGAGACGCAATCACCGCTCGCAATCTGACGCGGACGTATGGCACGAAGAATAAGGTGTTCACCGCAGTCAAAGGAATCAACCTCGACGTTCCGAAGGGCGAGGTCTTTTCTCTGCTAGGCACCAATGGCGCCGGAAAGACGTCAACGATGGACATGCTGGAAGGCCTTGCCCGGCCCAACGGTGGAAGCGTGCGGGTGCTGGGGCAGGATCCTGTCGCCAACCGCAGGCAACTCCGGCCGCATATTGGCACTATGCTGCAAGAAGGTGGCTTTTCCCGGGATCTCACCGTGCGAGAAACCCTCACCATGTGGTGCGGCACCCTGAGCGAGCCACGCGACCCCGTCAAGCTGCTCGGGGAACTCAACCTGACCGATCGAGCCGAGGTCCGAGTATCCGCGCTCTCCGGCGGTGAACGACGCCGCCTCGACCTGGCCTGCGCGTTGGCTAACGCCTCACCGTCCGTGCTCTTCCTCGACGAACCGACAACCGGTCTCGATCCCGAGTCACGGGCCACCGCCTGGGAACTGCTCCGCGCACAGAACGCGAACGGCACGACCATCGTGCTGACGACGCACTATTTGGAGGAGGCGGAGGAGCTGGCCGACCGGCTGGCCATCATGCATCAGGGCGAAATCGCCCGTTCAGGAACAATCGAGGAGATCGTCGCCGATCATCCGGCAGTAATCACCTTCCGCACGCTGAACCGGCGATTGCCCGACCCTCTTGCCTCCCTGGCAGAAACCGTCGGACCACGCACCACCATTGAGACCACGCGCCTTCAGGAACACCTTGCAGTGCTGCTCCGCTGGGCGGACGCAGAGAACGTCACGCTCAGTGGTCTCTCCGCGCGAGAGGCGACTCTCGAGTCCGTTTTCCTCGGCATCGCCAACAGTTAGGCCTACAACGCGCGCTCTGCCGCTTGCATGATCGGCGCCGTCGC
>SUUB01000009.1:23636-26475 GCA_015062745.1 Actinomycetaceae bacterium | reverse complement strand
GGCATGGCCAACACCATCGCCACCAACACCGGTATGCCCAGCGCACCCACTGGTGCGTCGCCAATTAGGAAAGAAACACATATGCCTTACGAAAAGCTCCAATTCAAAGTACGCTCCACTCCTGCCACGCAAGCAATGCCCGACGGGTCTCCCGCCGCGCCCGGCAGGACAGCATCACACTCACAATTCCGCAAGGCTCGCGCATTGCTCGGAAGTGAATGGGCACTACTGCGGCGAAACCGCATGTTGATGGCCACCGCCATCATGTCTCCACTTCTGATCCCCCTCTGGGCGAACTCGCTGGCGGAATCTTCGAATATGCCGCCTTTAACGGCTGCCACCATGCTGTTGTCACTTCTCATAAGCACGACCCTGTTAACCGCGACGTATTTCAATGTCTTGTCCACCTACGTCTCACGTCGTCAAGACATGGTTTTGAAGCGTCTGCGTACAGGTGAATGCTCAGACGCGACGATTCTCATCTCGGCCGCTTCGCCAGCCGTCCTTCTTTCGTTAGCCGCGCTCGGAGTCGGCTTGGCGTTGTCCTCGTTCCTGTTCGAGCTGCCCCTACCGAAGTATCCAGAACTCGCTATCGTTGGCATTGTGCTGGGCACAGTTGTGATCGCCGGAATCGGCGCACTAACAGCTATTGTCACCCGCACAACCGAATCCGCCGGTGTTACGTATCTTCCCTTCTTCGTCGTCGGATTCCTCGCGACGAACGGACTGCTGCCTTTGAGCAGCATGCCGACCTGGGCGGAGCAAGCCCTTCTTCTCGTTCCCACCAATGCGGTTACGGTTATTTCCCAGTATGGGTGGCTCGGAATCGACAATAACGAGGCCTCGCTCTCCCGCCTGGGGGCCCTGCTTGACTCATTGCCTGCTTTCGCTTCCCTCGCCGTCTGGTGCGTAGTGATCGCGGTTATTGTCCGCGCCGCCTTCCGCTGGGATCCCCGTGCGTAAGGCAGCGCGCGACCCGGCGCATGGCCTCCTCCCGCGAGGTAAACAGACGTCGCCGCATCCATTCTTGGTTGGCTTCATCCGCCATGACGCCCTCCCCACAAGGCCCCGCCATGACGCCCTCCCCACAAGGCCCCTCCCCACAAGGCAAGCAGGACATCTATGCGTAAGATAGCGACCATGGAAAACACCCCCGCCTTGGGGTCGCCGTCGCGCCTTTCGCGCTGGCTTGGTGCGGAGAAACACCACAATGTCACGCGCTCTGGACGTCTCATGACGACGAGCGTCACCTGGCCACTCATTATCTTCAACGGCCTCATGCCCGCCTTCGCTGCGACCACCGCCCTTGAAGAGATTCTGCTCATTCAGCGGCCGTGGTTCTGGTCGGTCGGCGCAATGGTGATGGGCATGGTGGCCGGTCTTGCCATGTATCTACTGCTGACGTATCGCCCACTAGCTCGGAGATCCGTCGTCGTGTTGTGCGGTCTTCCTTGGCTTCTTCTCGGCGTCATCGTGCTGCTTGCATTCGCCCAGGGCATTCTGGCGGGAGTGGGACGCTTCGCTGTGGCCGCACTTGTGGTACCGGCGGCCGGGCCGCTCACTACGATCGGACGTTGGTACGTCGGGGCTGGCTTCGCGCTACTCACATCGATACCCGTTATTCTGCTGGCCTCTCAGGCGATGGCGTTCTACGTCGTATTGATGTTCACGACGACGCACAGCTCCATGTGGTACTTGGCGATCGTTGATGAACTGGAGGAGGCGCAGCAGATTCGTGCCGAACTCGCCGTCGTCGACGAACGGCTTCGCTTCTCGCGCGATTTGCACGACGTCGTCGGCCGCTGGCTTGCGGTTATCTCGCTGACTGCGGAAACCGCCTCCGAATTGGCGACACGCGGTGACGAACGCACGATCGCCCAGACTCGCCGCATCCAGGAGTTGGCCGATGAGGCGCGCCGCGACGTTCATTCCCTGGTAGCCGGTTACCGGCAAGTGGACGTCCAACGCGAGCTGGACGGCGCGGCCGGACTGCTACGCTCGGTCGGCGCGGAGGTCTCTATCAGTGTGCGAGGCACTTACGGTGACGACGACGCCGAGCTGTTCACCGCCGCCATCCAGGAGGCGACCACGAACATTCTGCGGCATGCCGCGCCGACACGTGTCGACATCGCCGTTGATCACCGCTGTTTGATTGTCACGAATGATGGTGTTCTTGAAGAAGGCACGCCGGAGGCAATGCAGTCGATCGACGGCGGCCACGGCCTGATTGGACTAGCAGAGCGGGCACGGGCGGCGGGCGGCAGCCTAGTGCATTATTGTCAAGGCAATTCTTTCGTACTCCAACTCGACCTGAAGGGCACCTCATGATCCGTCTGCTCCTCGTTGACGACGAAACGCTTATTCGGTCGGCGCTTGCTGCTCTTCTGTCGCTTGAAGAAGATTTCGAGGTGTGCGGAGAGTTCTCCAGCGGCGAGGAGGCACTTGCCAATGTGCGCGTCCTCGAGCCGGATGTCGCCATCGTGGATCTCCAATTGCCCGGCATGGACGGCATCGAGACCTGCACGGCGCTGATGCGCGAGTATCCAACCGTGCGCACGATAATTGTGACCAGCCACGCTCGCCCCGGCTATCTCAAACGTGCGCTGGCCGCCGATGTTCGCGGTCTGCTTCCGAAGACGGCAAGCCGCACGGCTTTGGTTGGTGGCATCCGGCAGGTCGCCGTGGGACGGCGCGCCGTCGACCCCGAGTTGGCGGCGGAGACAATCGCAGTTGGAGACAGCCCTCTGAGTGCACGCGAAGCGGATGTGCTAGCACTCGCTGCGGATGGGTCACGCGTGGCGGAAATCGCGCAACGTTTATTCCTGGCCGAGGGAACTGT
>SUUB01000009.1:20956-23536 GCA_015062745.1 Actinomycetaceae bacterium | reverse complement strand
CTCCGAGCCGATCTTGAATCAGTCCAACCTTATGAGGCGCTCCAACAAAGCCGCAGGTCACTGCACTTAACTGTCACATGCCCAGCATTTATGGGACTTTTCGAGTATTGCACTGCTCACCCAGGTAGCGTAGCGTGCGAAATGTGCCACGTTAGGACAACGGGGTTCGACGTGGCACCAAGTATCATCCACCGCGATCCGAATTCGCGACAACACAGATGCACCGCGCTCCGCACAACAGCACTCATCGCGATCCGCACAACAGACCCCAACCGGCAACGCGAACGTCAGGAACACACAGTCACGCAGTCTATTCCCAGGTTTCTACAGGGAAACCTTGCAGATTTGGGTGTTACATGGTTACCAGCTAAGAAATGAATAGGCTACTCCGTGCGTTACAAGCGACACGGGCTACCAGAAGAAGGAGCAACAGATGGATGAGGCCTCGTGGAACCCCAACCAGGGTGCTACGCCGGAATCTGCGGCGGGTTCATCGGCAGGCAATGCAGATTCTCAGCAGGGGGCTGGCACCTCTGCGCCACAGAACACCTCTGATACACCGCATGCCACCGCCGCTGCACATACATCGCCCGTTTCGGCGGAGCCAAACGTTTCGCAGAACGCCGGTGCCGCACAAGCTGCCAACGCGGCCAATGACGGTACGGCCCATGCCGTTGCATCGCAACCCATGAGCGCTCCCGGTTCCGTAACACAAGCTTCGGTAACACAAGCCCTGCCAGTGTCCGGCGCGGAACAGGCCCTCGGTACTGCGGGCTCAATGCCCGGAAGCGACCCGCTTCCGGGTGGCCAGCCACTGCCGGGAGGCACAGGCCCGGCAGGTTACGCTCCCGCAGGCTACGGCGCGAACATTTACGGCGCACCCAGCTATACATACGGCCCCGGAGGCGCTCCGTACATACCCGTTCAATCTCCATCACGCCGTCGTTTTTCCACTGCCGTCCTCGCGCTGACGGCAGTCCTAGCCCTCGTGCTGGGAGGTGTGCTCGGAACCGGGATCGGCTCCCTGATCCAGGGCGACAACACGGCCTCGGACACTCCCGCACAGAGTATCGCCCCGGATATCACCGTCCCCGGAACCGACGATGCGCAGGGCGGTTATAGTGAGGTCATACCGATCCTGCCAAATGGCCAAGAATACTCCGATGCCGCGAACACCGGGACCCGAGTGGAGTCCGCACCAGGAGTGGTGTTGATCAACACCACGCTTCTGAACGGCCAAGGGGCAGGCACCGGAATGGTTATTGACTCCTCCGGGCTCGTTCTGACGAACTACCACGTTGTAGAGGGATCGACCACCGTCAACGTCACGGTCGGCGATACCGGAAAGACGTACGAGGCAACCGTCGTTGGCCACGATGCCAGCCGAGACATCGCGCTGCTCCGGTTGAAGAACGCTGCGGATCTAGAGACGGTGAAAATCAACACCGACGGCGTCAGTGAGGGTGACGAGGTCTCCGCCATCGGAAACGGCATGGGACAAGGCTACCTCTCCGAGGTCAAGGGTAACGTCACTGCGCTCAATCAGCAGATCGTCGCACAGAGCGAAGGTTCCTCCTCAGGCTCCGAAGAGCTATCCGGTCTGATCAAAACCGACGCCGACGTCGTGTCCGGGTACTCGGGCGGACCGTTGATGAACGCGGACGGCGAAGTCGTCGGCGTCACCACCGCCGCCTCGATGGGAGTGACCTCGACTCAAATATCTGGCTATGCCATTCCGATCGCCGAAGCGATGAAAATCGCTGATCAGATCAAAAACGGTCAGCGAAGCGACACCGTTGTGATCGGAAGGAACGCCGCACTCGGGGTATCAATTGCCTCGGGCAACGCGGATCCCCAGTCGTCAGGTCAGCAGGCCGATCCGAGCCAGTCGAATACCAGCGGTGCAATCATCCGCGAAGTTTTCGAGGGTTCCGGCGCCGAAGCGGCAGGCCTGCAAGCGGGCGAGACAATCACCGCCTTGAATGGTCAGGAGCTTTCTGCCCCTGAACTCTCCGAGGCCATCAAGCGGCACTCCGTGGGTGACAAAGTCACGCTGACCGTAACCGGTGTTGATGGCACCACACGGGAAGTCGAAGTCACCCTCGGTGAATCAACCGTGAACTGACCTGTGTGGCGGTAGGTGATACTACCGCAGAGGACGGAGCCGAAGTCTGATCGCAGACTTCGGCTCAGTTCTTATATGCAAGCGCCAAAGGCCTTTCATGCTCACGGCAGCGAAACATGAGAGTCAGCGTGTCACTCAGGTTCCTTCAGCAAGTACTCCAATTGCGCCCGCACGATCATGCGGGCAGCTGTACGAATCTGACCAGTGGTATCCGGATAGACAGCCGCAGTGACCAGTTCGACGCTCGGACCATACCTCTCCACTGCGGCTCGCACTTCCGCTAGCCGCTCGTGTCGATGGTCCCGGTAGTAACGAAGCCACTGAAGAGGATCGGCCACCTCCGGACCATGCCCGGGCAGGAGCCGCCTCGCACGGCCTGCGGAAAACAACTCCTCAATCCTGTCCAACGAGGCGAGATAGTCGGCGAGATGCCCATCGGGATGCGCGATCACAGT
>SUUB01000009.1:19692-20856 GCA_015062745.1 Actinomycetaceae bacterium | reverse complement strand
CGGCGGACGGGCAGCAGGCAGTCTGGTATGGGGTGCTGAGGCTCGGTGAGGTGCCAGTTATCGTCTCGGTGGAACTCGCCGGTTGGAGGCCCGCAGCGCGGCGGAACGCTCCCCCAAGCCCCGCAAGCTCCGCCGCGGTGACGACCTCGGCGCCGGTACGTGCCGCCAATGCCGGGACGGCAGCGGTGTGATCAGGGTGGGAGTGCGTGGTGACGATCGTGGCGATCGAAACATTAAGCAGGTCGGCTCCGGCGATAATGGCGTCCAGATGCGCGCGCTGTGCCGGTCCGGGATCGACGACGACGCCCTGGCCCTCGGCAGCTAACACATAGGTGTTCGTTCCATTCAGGGTCATGGGCGACGGATTGCTCGCGAGCACACGCACCGCACAGGGTGCGATGCGTTGCACCTCTTCGGAAGCTCCCAGCTCCGAGATCATGTCTCCCACCGAAGGACGAATTCCCCTGACGCACGCTGTGTCGGGACGAATTTCACATGCCTCGTCACCGATTCCAAGGCCTCATCCAAGCTCGAAGCCGCCGCAAGCTCCTCAAGATTGACCCGAGTGGGGGCAACCAGTGTGATCTCGCCACGCTCTGCTCGCGCGAGGTGGCCAGCCGGAGTATCCCATGCCGCACGCGTGGCCTCCGACGATGCAAGCACCGGATTCTGCCCCTCCGGCAACAGCGCTGTGAAGAAGGCTACCGCGTAGCGACGCGGGGAGTAGTCGGGGGTCGTCCACATTCCACGGAACGCGACGGAGCGGAAGTCAAGTGCCAGCGAGTGCTCCCGAAGCATATCGCCGAAGTCCAAGCGATGGGCTTCCACTTCCCGCCGCTCGTCCTCCCATTCCTCGCACTCAAGGGACACGTAATTGCCGCGTGCCAGCAGCACGCCGGATTCCTCGAATACCTCGCGCGCTGCGGCAAGTAGCATTCTGTGGGCCATCTCCTCTTCCTCATTCAGGCGCCATGCCCACACGTCGGCGGACGGTCCCAGAATCGGAATGTCGAGATCGTCGTCGTCCGGGCGCACGGAACCACCCGGAAAAGCGGATACGCCGGGAGTGTGCGCCATGGTCGAAGCGCGACGCACCATGTACACCTCGAAAGGATGGGAACCGGACGCGGGACGCAACAGCATGACGGTCGATGCCGGGCGCGG
>SUUB01000009.1:2658-19592 GCA_015062745.1 Actinomycetaceae bacterium | reverse complement strand
CTCCAACTGCCCTTCGCGATCGTCTTCGTTTACGGGCACGACTGGGTATTACGTTGGGGTGAGAAGCCTTCACCTCCCGATCGCGATGTGAGGCACTAACCCCTGACATGCGGGGCAAGTACAAACCGCCGAACAGGCACGCCGACTGCGGGCCGACTAACCCCTGAACTCACGCAAGGTCCGAAAGAAGCCCGGCCCGCAGTTGTTTCGCGCATCGCGCGCTGCGGGCCGGGCCTCGTGGGCAACGAAACCAACCAACGTGACCTCATGCCCACATGGCTTTATCGTGCTCTTAACCGAAAAGCCGTTCGCTGGCTATACGAGCTCCAGCGGCAAGCGCTTCCAGCTTCGCCCACGCAATGGACGGGTAAACACGCCCGCCCAGTCCGCAGTCGGTGGAGGCGATAACATTCTCCGGGCCAACCAACTTGGCGAAGTTCTCGATGCGCTCCGCCACCAGCTCGGGATGCTCCACAACATTGGTGGAATGGGAGACCACACCCGGAATAATGACCTTCCCCGCGGGCAGCTGCACATCCTTCCACAGCTTCCATTCGTGGGCGTGCCGGGCGTTGGCAGCCTCGAAGGTGTAACCGTGCGCCTTAACCTGCAACACCTTGTCCACAATATCCGCAAAGGGAATATCGGTGGTATGCGGACCGTGCCAGGATCCCCAGCACACGTGGAACCGCACCTGCTCCTCCGGAATCCCCTCCAACGCCCGGTTAAGCGCATCAATGCGGACTTGGATGAAGTCGCGGTAATCCTCTAACGCCGGCTCCGGGTTGACCTGATCCCAGGCCTCGGCAATGGACGGATCATCAATCTGTACCGTCAGGCCGGCATCGGTGATCGCCTTGTACTCCTCGTGCAGGGCGTCCGCACAGGCGTTGACCACTTCGACGTCATTCTTGTAGTAGTCATTTCCGATACGGGAAGCCGACCCCGGGGATAGTGCGGCGACGAAGCCGTCAGCGGCGCTCAGTCCGTTTGCCTTAAGAGCCTTGAGTGTCAGTTCAATATCGCGCTGTACCGCCTCCTGGCCGATATAGGTAATCGGCGCAGTGATAATCGGGAAGGCAGTCGCCTTACTGTTAGCCGTATGGATACCCGAGGCGGGGTCGCTGTAAGCGTCGCGGAAGCGCGTCCAGTCACGGCGTTCCGAGAACGGTTGCAGTTGCACCTTCGACTCCGACGCCGCCGGAGCGAACTCAAACCGCACGTCCTCGCTCATGGTCAAGCCGCCGAAGCGTGTGAAGGAGTAGAACCACCACGCGCCGTAGTCGACGGTTTCCGTCATGATATGGCCGTATTCGCCGTCGTTGACAATATCAATGCCGATCTCGCGCTGCTGCTTGATCACGGTCGCGACGGCGTCGTCAAGAATGGCGGTGAACTCGTCCGCGCTGATGTCGCCAGCCGACATGCGGGCATTGGCCTCAAGTAGTTCCGCCGGGCGCGGCAGAGATCCCACATGTGTGGTCAGAATCCGGTTCATGTCATTCCTTTCTTGTCTTGCTAGTGTGGCGAACACCCGCAGCGGGAGGCGGCGCGGTGTGACACCCAACCGGTGTGCCATCAGCGTATGCAAGGGGCGTTCGAGTACCGCGAATCTGTTCAGCAACCGGACGATGACGCCCGGTCTCAAGCAAACGATGCCGACCTGTCCCGAACAAAAGACGCGGCCCGGCCTCGAACAATAAGTGGCGCCTCGCCTCAACGGCGAATGCACCCCGGAGGCGGTCGTTAGCCTGCGTCACCTGGTGACGAAGCTGCAGGAGTCATGCGCAACGGCTCATGACTGCGGTGAGAGTGCACTACCGCGCTGCCACACGTTCCACTCGACCGTGTCGGATCAGGATGGTTCGAGCGGCAAGCTCTTCGGCGTCCACGGGGTCATGGGTGACAAGCAATGCCGTCACTCCGGATCCGGCCAACCGCTCTCGCAGCTGGGCGCGCACTTGGCAGGCACTCTCCTCGTCCAGCCCGGCCATGGGCTCGTCGAGCAGCACCACGTCGGGATCAATCGCCATGGCGCGAGCAATGGCGACGCGCTGTGCTTGGCCGCCCGATAGCTGGTGGGGCCTTCTCTCCACTAATGCTTCACAGCGGACCTGCGCGAGTTCGCTTGTCGCGCGGCGCCGCGCCTCAGGCTTTCCCACGCCGCGGCAGCGCAGGCCAAACTCCACATTGGTCTGCACGCTCATATGCGGAAAGAGAAGTGGTTTTTGCTGCAGGATCGTTACCGTTACGTCGGCGGGATCGAAGGTGACTCCGCCCGTGTCGGGTTGCAGAGAACCCGCAACCAACTCAAGCATGGTGGATTTCCCGGCGCCGTTCGGCCCCATAATCGCCGTGAGATCGCCACCGGGAATCTCGATATCGTATTGCGCTCCGCGCACGGTCACGGCCGCCCGGATTGTGATGCGCGGGGAGGCGCCTTGGTGCGCACTGGCGCCTTCCATTTCGGGGTGGGCACTGCCCGTATCCGGGTGGGCGCCTCCCGCATCTGCACCTGCTGTTCCCGGGCCAGTACCTCTCGCACCCCCGATGCGACCAGCACTCCCCTCGCCTGCGTCGGCCCCTCCCGTATCCGCGTCGGCTGCTCCCGCACCGGACTCCAGTTTCCTACTCGCGGCCCGCGCCCGGTGCTCCCGCCCGCTTCCCACGGTGACGCCACCCATACCGGGCAAGCGTGCTGCCACCATATTGGCTCCGAAGATTGCGACAATCGCCAACAAGATCAACATAACCGCCAGCGCAAGTGCCTGCTCCGTATTCACCTGCCGCTGCAGGTAAATCGCCAGGGGCATCGTCTGGGTCACACCTTGTAATGAACCGGCAAAGGTGATCGTAGCGCCGAATTCCCCCAGCGCCCGCGAGAAGCAGATCGCCGTCGCCGAGATGAAAGCGGGCAGCAACACCGGCATCGTCACCTGGAAGAACGTCCGCGTGCGGGATGCCCCAAGCGCACGCGCGGCCTCTTCATAGTGCTCGCCACCGGCACGGATGGCACCCTCAAGTGAACTGACCAGAAATGGCATGGCCACGAAGGTTTGCGCCATGATAACGGCAAGGGTTGTAAAGCCTATCTCGATTCCCAGAAGCGTCAGGTGCTGACCGATAAGTCCACGCCTCCCCCAAGTCAGCAGCAGCGCGAGGCCCGCTACCACGGGCGGCAGCATCATCGGCAAGGTGACAACGGTGCGCACCGCTCGCGCCCACCAGCTATCCGGGAGTTTCGCCAACACCATTGCCAATGGAACACCCAGCACCACGCAGCACAGCGTCGATACCAGGCAGGTCTTCACCGAGAGCCACAGCGCGACTCTACTTCCCTCCGAGCTGATCAGTGGCCAGAAATCCGCCCACGGAGTGCGGGCTGCGACGGCCACAAGCGGAACGAGGAGGAACAGGGCAGCCAGCGAACCGGGAACGAGGAGCCAGGGCGCGTAACCGATCCGTCGGCGGGGTATCGGCCGGCGGGGGCGACGTCGCGGACTCATCGCTGCATGCTTCTCAGGCACTCGCCCTTACTCCACCGGATCTTGGAAACCATGCGCATGCAGGATCTCCTGCCCGCGGTCTGACAGAACGAAGTCCGTGAATGCCTGTGCGGCCTGCGGGTTTGCCGCTTCCCGTAGGACGGCGATACGGTAGTCGTTCACAACTTGGTCAGAATTCTCAATCTCGATCATCTCAACCTGATCGCCGGCCCCTTGCGCATCGGTGGTGTAAACGAGTCCGGCGTCTGCTTCACCACTGGTTACCTTGCCGAGCACGTCGGTGACCGCCTGCTCCTCGGAGACAGGCTGAAGATCCACCCCATTGATCTCCGCCAGCTTCTGGCTCGCCTCGCCGCAGGGGACCTCCGGCGCACAGATCACCAACTTGGTGTTGTCCAGCGACCCATCGGCGAAACCGGTAACACCGGCTGGATTCCCTGCGGGCACAACGATAACCAGCGTGTTCGATGTGAAGGAGTAGGAATCGTCAACCAGGTCGGCGTCGTCGGCATTCTCCATGGTGGTGGCGTTCGCGGTCAGGAGGAGGTCCGCGCGCGCTCCCCCTTCTAACTGGTCGACGAGGCCCGACGAGCCGCCGAAGTTGTACGTAAGCGCAATATCGGGATACTCGGTGTGAAACGCTTCTTCCAGCTCCGGCAGCACATCTGTAAGCGAGGCTGCGGCGAACACGGTGATGTCGCCAGAGAGTTCCCGGGCGCCAGTGCTGTTGGCACCGTTCGGTATGCGTACAGCCGCTGTGTTTTCAGCATTCGAGTTGTTTCCCGCGCACGCGCCGAGCAGAGCGCAGACCGCGAGGATGGCGACAGTGCGGCGTCGTGCCGAACTACCGTGTAGTGCTGACATTATTGCTCCTCTTATATACGACTGATTTGTGACCGCCGTCCGGGACCGTCACAACCGCTTGCTTGGGCTCACTCGGAGCCGCTCCGCCTCGCCCTTGCACGTTCTTCACTTGGCCCTATGGCTCGCTGTCACGCTCCTAGCCGTAGCGACGTCTTCGCGCTATCCCGCGGACCGACGAGAAACGATCGAGACGTTGGTGGCCTTGATCTGCGCGGCGGCGATGACTCCGGGCTCGAGTCCGAGCTCGCGAACCGCTTCCGTGGAGATAAGGCTGACCACCCGATACGGGCCGCACTGCATGACGACCTGGCTCATCACCCGATCGGAGATCACCTCAACGACGAGGCCTTCTAACAGGTTCCGTGTGGACACACGCGTCTCAGGTTCATGCGGATGCGATTCGCGCAGATACTCCGCCAAGGACTCACCCTCCACTCGCCGCGGAGAACTACCGGGGACCGTTGCGATGCGCCCTTCCTCAATCCACCGCCGCACGGTGTCATCGGAAACCCCAAGCAGACGGGAAACCTCAGCAATCCGATAATCAGCCATGCCTCAACTATACCGATTTGCGCGAAAACACCTGGAATAATTGCGCAAATGCGGATTTACGCGACGTATAGTCCTAGCTGCGTGCCGTGCCGACGGCGAGTGGCACCACTTACCGCAGGGCCATCACACAGAGGCACCCTCCCGCTTCAGCAGAGAAACCTGACAGGGTGCAACCGGATAATTCACCGCGATGCGCGCTTGATACTGCTCGCCCGCCAGAGCAGCGGTGAGCCGCGACAACATGGCTGCGTGCATACGGCAGATCAACGGATCGGGCGCCCTGCCGGCACGGGAGAATGGGCATACGGTCAACTGGATGGTGCCAACATCCGGCCCACCGCGGGCGGCGAAGCCAAGGACCGATAACAGAATCCGGAGCCGTGCCGTGGGGCCGGAGAGCTCGTTACTCTCGAGGGAGGAAGGCTCCGTAGGCGAGTGCCCTTCAACTCGCCGCTGCTTCTGCGGCACCGCCGTGGAGACCGAGGGCTGCATTTCGGCAGGTACATCCTCCTGCGATGGCGCAACACCCGCGATTCCGTATGCAATAATCTCGTCGCCCCACGCCGTGCCAATCTGCCAGGCGTCATTCCATTCGTCGGCAGCGTTGGCGTGTAGGTAGCGGCATATGGCCATCGCGAAAGCGAGGAAGTCGTCCATCAGTGCACTGATGGACGGCGGCACTGCCGGCTCATACTGCCAGGCCGGGCGTCCGCGAGTCACACTGGGAACAGCTGACCGCTGCACCAGGCCCGCATCCACCAATACGGTCAGAGTTTCTCGGATCGAGTTCGCGTGTAATCCGGTCCGTTCGATTAAGTCACTGATGGTGGCCGGCCGCCCGAACTCCGTGAGCACAAGCAGCATGGAACTCTGACCGGCACTCAAGTCCGCTAGATTCGAGGCGAGCCGCGAAAAAGAATCAATGGCAGCGCTGCGACGCAACTGCGTAGAACCGGTCGCCATGGTCTCTCCTCCCGTCGATAACACCGCCAGGCGTGCCACACCCCGATCCGCCGAGACCTGCGGATGCCGTGCTACCCGCTGTTACCGAAGTGCATTTTCAGTCATCATACCGCGAGAGCCCGACGGCGTAGCGCGGACCATCGTCGCACGTATGGTTGTCATGGAATGAGCCATGTCACCGCGACCGTAGTCACGCCCGGCGCGCGACCGCCATTTCGCGGCGGTAACGACGGGGAGGCGCGGCAGCCTGGCACCCACTGGGCGCCGGCATCATACAGAGTCAACCGACGCCAGAGCGACAGAGCCCGGTCCGACCGCGTCAGGCGCCCTGCGCATGGGCGTCATGGCGGCCTTGATCGCGCGGCTGAACACCATCCAGCGGCTTCCAACCCTTCGCCGTCGCGCTCGTTGTCACATCAGCCTCCCGCGAGCGATACACCACGTACGGCCGGGTCACGTAGCCCACCGGCGGTGTCACCGAATGAACCAGCCGGGTGAAGGGCACCATGGCGACAAGCAGGAGGCCCGCAATAATATGCAGTTTGAAGCTCAGCGGAACGCTCGCCATCAGCTCCACTTTCGGTTGGAATACGAACAGCGAACGCAGCCACACCGAAATCGTTTCACGGTAGTCGTAACCGCCCGGCACACCGAAGATCTGGTTCTGCGCCGTCGCAAAGGCTCCCAGGGCAATCGGCAGGCACAGCAGCACGTACATGATCTTGTCGTTGTGCGTCGTCGCATGGCGGACTCCCGGGTAGCGAATCCGTCGAATGATCAGTAGCACGATGCCGGTAATCGTCATCAATCCGGCCAGCGTTCCCCCGATCGTCGCCACCAGATGATAGGAATGCTCCGAAATCCCCAACGCGTTCGTCCAGGACTTCGGGATGATCAGGCCCATGAGATGGCCGAGCAGCACGAAGATAATGCCGAAGTGGAACAACGGAGAGCCAAGCCGCAACAGCTTTGATTCATGTAACTGCGAGGAACGTGCGGTCCAACCGAACTGATCCGTCCGCCACCGCCATACGAGTCCTGCAACGAAAAGAACCGCGCATATATACGGGAAAATGGCCCACAGGAAGAGATCGAGGGCGTTCATGGCCGAGCCTCCTGAAGAGTCGGGAAAGGAAGATTATGAATGCCGACGAGTTCCGCCGGCGGGCCTTGCCGGATGAGTTTCTGGTATCGCTCGACGACGTCGTCCGTAATTTCCGGCAATACGGCACACACCGCTGTAACGATGCCACACCAGGGGGATTCACGCTGATAGAGCGCGGTGCGCAAGACCTCCAGGCCCTCCCGATGCGCCGGTAGTACACCGGAGGTGACCGGGTCGTCAATCGAACGAGCAACCAGCTCGAGGATCGCAGGTAGGTAATCGGGAAGCTCGTCACCTTCCTGTTCAAATCCGGCTGCCCGATAGAGCTCACGAAAGGCCAGCAGAGCTTGCCCACGTTGCCGCGTGTCTCCGACCGCGTAGTATGACAACTCTAGCGCGCATCGCCGTTGCTCATCGAAGGTCGCAACATACGTTTCTTCGACCGCACGTAGGCCGTGCGCGCGTGCCCACCCGGTGAAGTCAGTGAAAAGCACGGCGAGCTGCTCCGGGAGGGAGGCGACGACGTCGTCCACCGCGTCAAGTCGCGCAAGGAAATCAGCCCCCGGATAGTCCAGCAGAAGCGATGCCGCCATGAAGGTGGTGGCCCGCTCGGCGTCACTCACCCCCACCGGTACCACGTCTGCAGGTGCGCCGCGCCGTATGCCCCGCTCCGGCACACCATGTTCCCGGTCAGCGGCGGAAAAGCCTGCCTGCGTCATACGACGTGGCCCCATGTTGATGCTCATTGCGGCCTACTCGGCAGAAGATCCACAAATACCTTGCGCCCGGAGAACGGCCTGCCGCCCATGCCCGGCCCGCCCGTGCTATCCAGCGGACACTGGAAGGCATCCGCTGAGCGCTCGGTTTCGGGATGGGTAGTCGGGATGACGTAGCGATCGTCGTACTTGGCAATTGCCAGCAGCCGATACATGCGTTCCACCTGCTCGCCCGTCATGCCGACGGCAGCCGGAATTTCCTCGTTCCCCTCGCCTCCCAGGTGAATATCGCGCATGTAGGAGCGCATGCATGCCAGTCGGCGTAGCACACGTTCCACGGGCACGGTGTCGCCCGCGGTGAACATTCCGGCCAGATACTCCAGCGGGATGCGCATGCGTGAAATCGCCGTCAGCAACACCTTGGCGTCCTCGCCGTCGGCGCCCGAAGCCGTCACTTCGTCCACGATCGGTGAGAGCGGCGGCACATACCACACCATGGGCAGCGTGCGGTACTCAGGATGTAGCGGCAGGGCCACCTGGTAGTCGTGGATCAGCGCGTACACCGGCGATTGCTGCGCCGACTCAATATATGAATGAGGCACACCGTTTTGCAGGGCACCTGCGATAACCGCCGGATCATGCGGATCGAGCAGGATTGACCGCTGCGCCTCGTAGAGTTCCTTCTCATCCTCCGTAGCTGCGGCCTCCCCCACCCGGTCGGCGTCGTACAGCAAGACGCCCAGGTAGCGGATGCGGCCCACGCACGTCTCCGAGCACACGGTCGGCTCACCAAGCTCGATACGCGGGTAGCACAGGTGGCATTTCTCCGCCTTACCGGTGCGGTGATTGAAGTACACCTTCTTGTACGGGCAACCGGATACGCACATGCGCCACGCCCGGCACTTGTCTTCGTCCACCAACACGATGCCGTCCTCGGTGCGCTTGTACATCGCACCGGAGGGGCAGGAGGCCACGCAGGTGGGGTTGAGACAATGCTCGCAGATACGCGGCAGATAGAACATGAAGGCCTTTTCGATCTCCGCCTTGATGGTCGCACCCGATGCGGCGATCACCGGGTCGTCCTGCATGGTCTCCAACGAGCCACCGAGGTTGTCATCCCAGTTCGGCCCCCACTGCGGCGTGTCCATGTATTTGCCCGAGATCTGCGATTTGGCCCGTGCAACCGGTACCGCCTTCGCATCTTTCGGCGCGGAGAGCAGCTTGTCGTACTCGTAGGTCCACGGCTCGTAGTAGTCATCGAGCTGCGGCATACGAGGGTTGGCGAAGATCTGGGAGAGCCGATGCAGCCGCCCGCCCTGGCGCGGGACCAGCTTTCCGCCCTCGGTACGCCGCCAGCCACCCCGATAATGCTCCTGGTCCTCCCAACGTTTCGGGTAGCCGACGCCCGGCCGGGTCTCCACGTTGTTGAACCACATGTACTCGGTTCCCTCACGGTTGGTCCACGCCTGCTTGCAGGTGACCGAGCAGGTGTGGCAGCCGATGCACTTATCGAGGTTCATAACCATTGCGACTTGCGCCATGACTTTCATCAGAACTGCACCTCCTGGCTGCGACGGCGGATCAGCGCAACTTCGTCGCGCTGATTGCCCGTCGGTCCGATGTAATTGAATGCGTAGGTGAAGTGGCCGTAGCCGCCTAGCACGTGGGTCGGTTTGATCAGAATGCGCGTGAGCGAATTGTGGATACCGCCGCGTTTACCGGTGGATTCGTTCAGCGGAGTGTTCATGGTGCGTTCCTGCGCGTGGTGCATCAATGCGGTGCCTTCCGGGATGCGGTGTGAAACAACGGCGCGGGCCGTCACAACGCCGTTGCGGTTATGCACCTCGATCCACTCGTTATCGCGCACACCCACCTTCTGCGCATCCTGCGGACTCATCCATACCGTCTGGCCGCCTCGGCCCAGGGTCAGCATGTGCAGGTTGTCGTAGTACTGCGAGTGGATTGCCCACTTGTTGTGCACCGTCAGGTAGCGCACCGCCACTTCCACCTGCCCACGGCCGTCCTCCAGCACTGTGCCGGGAGCTGCTTCACCGTACAGGTGGAGCAGGTCCAGTGGCGGACGGTAGGTGGGCAACTGCTCACCCGAGTCGCGCATCCAGTCGTGGTCGAGGAAGTAGTGCATTCGCCCGGAGAGTGTGTGCCACGGCTTGGAGCGTTCCTTGTTCACGGCGAAGGCCGTGTACCGGCGCCCGCCATGCTCCGATCCAGACCACTCCGGAGAGGTAATAACCCCCACCGGGCGGCGCTCAATATCCTCGTAGCGGATGAGTTTCTCCTCATCCCCGGCGGCAAGATCGGCCAACTCGGTTCCTACCCGCTTCTCCAATTGCTTCCATCCCTGCACGGCGATGGCGCCATTGGTGGTGCCCGACAGTGTGAGAATCATTTCCACTGCCTTCTTCGCGGTGTCGACAAGCGGCCGCTCCCCCGCGCTGGTGGGCGCGGTGCCGAAACGAGCCTTGAGCTGTTCGATCTGTTTCTCCGGTTTGAAGGCAACACCCTTGGTGATCATGCCCGCCTTTTCCGGCAGCGGGCCGATGGTATTGAACTTCTCGGCGATCTTGGAGTAGTCGCGCTCCACCGGGATGATCTTCGGCATCGTAACGCCGGGAACCCAGCCGACTTCTTCCCGCAGCCCGACGACGCCGTGCGCGGTGTTGAGCTCATCCGGCGTGTCGTGCGTGAGCGGGCTGGCCACGATATCGGTGCGCACGCCCAAATGCTTGGCACCCAGCTGTGAGACCAGATCCGCCAATTCCTGAAAGAGTTCGAAATCCGTGCGTGCATCCCACGGCGGCTGAATCGCCGGGTTGAAGGTGTGCACGTACGGGTGCATGTCGGTAGAGGAGAGGTCGTGCTTCTCATACCAGGTGGCAGCGGGGAGGACGACGTCGGAATGTAGCGTCGTCGAGGTGTTACGGAAGTCGGCCGTCACCATGAGGTCGAGCTTGCCGCGCGTTCCTTCCTCCCGCCACACCATTTTGCTTGGGCGGCGCTCCGGCGGCAGCTCGGAGGCCTGCACGTCGTTGTCGGCACCCAGCATATGCCGCAAGAAGAACTCCGTACCCTTGGCCGAGGAACCGAGCAAGTTGGTGCGCCAATTGAACAGCACCTTGGTCTGGTTCTCGTTGGCATCGGGATCCTCAACGGCGAAATGCAGCCGTCCTGCGGCCAGTTCCTGTGCAATATACTCACCGGGAGCAACACCGGCCACCTTCGCATCGTCACCCAATTGCAGCGAGGAACGATCGAACTGTGGAAATCCGGGCATCCAGCCGCGTTGGATGGACTCCACCAGAGTATCGGCCAGGCTCATGCCGTCCAGCGAACCCTTGGAGAGCGGGGAAGAAAGGCGCTTGGCGGAAGCGCCGTCGTAGCGCCACTGGTCCGTGAGGATGTACCAGAAGCCGGTGGTGATCATCTGCCGCGCGGGCCGCGCCCAGTCCAGCGCAAAGGAGTACTGCGTCCACCCGGTAATCGGGCGCACCTTCTCCTGCCCCACGTAGTGTGCCCAGCCGCCGCCATTGACTCCTTGGGTGGCACACATGGATGTCAGCGCCAGAATTGCCCGGTAAATCACGTCGGCGTGGAAGTAGTGATTAATACCCGCTCCCATAATGACCTGCGAACGGCCACCGGAATCCAGTGCATTCTGAGCGAATTCGCGGCCCACCCGCTCGGCGGCAACCGCCGGTACGCCGGTGAGCTCCTCCTGCCAGGCCGGCGTGCCCGGTGCCGAGGCGTCGTCGTAGCCGGTGGGCCACTGGCCCGGCAGGCCCGGGCGGGCCACCGCGTATTGGGCCAGAAGTAGGTCGTACACGGTGGTGACGAGCCGGCCCGCCACCTCGCGTACGGGGACTCCACGACGCATGACGCCGGTGCCGATCGGTCCCTCACCCGGCTGCCCGGGAAGATCGAAGCGGGGCAAGGAGATCTCCACGCTCCGGCAGTCCGCCGAGTACAGCGACATCACCGGGTTAACGCCCTCCATGTGCAGATTCCACTTGCCCGCGCCCTCATCGCCATAGCGGTCGGCGATGGTGCCTCCCGGGTCCTTCACGGTGCCGTCCTCGTCCAGCACGAGGAGCCGGAAATCGGCGTGCGGGGTCTGCGCCAGCGCACCATCCATATCGGCGGCGGTGAGGAACTTGCCCGGAGTGTATGTGCCGTCCTCCTCCCGCACCAAAGTAACGAGGAAGGGGGAATCCGTGTTCTTCTTCATGTAGTCGAGGAAGAAGGACTCTTTGCGGCCAACGTGGAACTCGGAGAGGATCACATGCCCCATCGCCAGTGCGAGGGCCGCATCGGTTCCGGGGGCTACCCGCAGCCATTCGTCGGCGAACTTCGTGTTGTCGGCGAAATCCGGCGAGCAGACCACGACTTTTTGCCCGTGGTAGCGGGCCTCCGCCATGAAGTGAGCATCGGGGGTGCGCGTCAGCGGTACGTTTGATCCCCACATGATGAGGTAGTCCGAATTGAACCAATCGCCGGCCTCCGGAACATCCGTTTGGTCACCGAATACCTGTGGCGAGGCCGGGGGCAGATCCGCATACCAGTCGTAGAAGGAGAGCATGGTTCCGCCGAGCAGTTCGAGGAAGCGCGCCCCGGCGCCGTAGGAGACTTGCGACATGGCGGGGATAACCGTGAAACCTGCCAGTCGGTCCGGGCCGTAGTCCTTGATAGTCGACGTCGTCGCCGCCGCAACGATTTCGGTGGCCTCCTGCCAACTGGTGCGCACCATGCCGCCTTTGCCACGCGCACTCTTATATGTGCGGCAGACCTGCGGATCGGAGATGACCGCGTGCCATGCTTCCACAGGATCGCCACCACACGAGGCCTTCGCCGCACGATAGGCGTCAAGGAGTACGCCACGCACGTACGGGTGACGAATACGGGTGGGCGAGTACTCGTACCAGGAGAAGGCCGCACCGCGCGGGCATCCGCGCGGCTCATACTCCGGCATGTCGGGGCCGGTGGTCGGATAGTCAGTCACCTGGGATTCCCAGGTGATCATGCCGTCCTTGACGTATACCTTCCACGAACATGACCCAGTGCAATTCACACCGTGCGTGGAATGAACGACTTTGTCATGGCTGAAGCGCTGCCGGTAGAACACATCGGCTTCCCGCCCACCCGTCAGGAAGATCTGCCGGGCATCGGCGGATGCCTCGCCGCGGCGCAGATGCGCACCGAAAGAGAACAGTGATGAGTCCTTCGGCCCGGCGGCCTTGCCTGTGGCTGCCATGTGGAACTCCTTTCGCTGGTGTGATGAATAGGTGCTTATCCCGGGAAGGGGGCGTTACGGCGGGCGTACTGCACCCAGCACAGCGAGGCGCAGGCCACGCAGTACACGGCGCAGATAATGAACCAGGTGCGGGCGCTCATGGCGGACAGTGCCACACCTACCAGGAATGGACCGAAGGCCGCGATGGCTGCCGTGAAGCCGATCGCACCACCGGCTTGGCGCTTCGGCATGATCATTGGCATCTGCTTGAAGGTGCCGGCATTACCGATGCCCGCAAAGAAGAACATGACGAGCATCCCCCACAGGAATCCGGTGAAGTCGTCCGGAGAGGAGGGATCAAGGAAGAAGGCGCAGGTGGCCAGTGTCGCTGCCATTCCGACGCCGGAGACGAAGGTCCAGATGGCGCCTCCGAAGCGGTCGCAGAGTGGGCCCCATAGTACGCGGACGATGGAACCGATCAACGGACCGAGGAAGGCATAGGTGACGCCCTGCGGCAGATTGGTGAATCCAGCCTCCGCGAGTTGGGAGGCGGAGCCGTAGTTGTTGTTGATGAGCAGGGCGAACTGGGCGGAGAAGCCGGAGAAGATGCCGAAGGTCATGATGTACAGCAGCGTCATAAACCAGGTGTTCGGGTTTCCGAAGATATCGATCTGCTGGCGGAAGTTCGCCTTGATCGGCACATCTTTGAGTAGCGTGAAGGCGAGGACCGCTGCCACCACTGCCCAGGGAACGAAGAAGATTGCCGCATTGTGTACCCAGAGAGATTCTCCGCCGGAGTTCTCCGGAGCGATGAAGGTAATGCCGAAGAGTCCGAAGCCCATCAGCCACGGTCCGGCGATCTGGATGATGGACATGCCGAGATTACCGATGCCGGCCTGGAGGTTGAGAGCTGTTCCGGAGAGCCGCTTCGGGAAGAAGTAGCCGGTGGAGGGCATGTATCCCGAGAAGGTGCCTCCGCCGACACCGCACAGGAAGGCGAGCAGCATAAGTACACCGAAGGAAGTCGAGGTGTTCTGCACGGCGAAGAACCATCCGAGCATGGGGATGATGTAGAGCAGTGACGAGTAGCCGATGAGGCGCCGGGTGCCAATCATCGGCGGGAGGAACATGAAGACCAGCCGGAGAAGGCCACCGGATAGCCCGGGCATGGCGGCAAGCCAGTAGAGCTGTCCGCTGGTGAGGTTGAAGCCGATGTCGTTCAGTTTTGAGGCCAGCGCCGAGACGAGGAACCAGACGCAAAAACCAATCACCAGGGAGAAGGTGGAGATGACAAGGGTGGTCCATGCCGTCTTCGAACTCCACCGGTCCGGGTTCTCCGGATCCCAGCCCACCAGCAAATGCCCTTCGGTGCGCAGGCCGGCTGGCTCCTCACTAGACTGCGCAGCACTGTGCTTACTCACGTGGTCTCCTCAGTTGACGAAGCGACGCCGCACTACTCGCATCTTCATGCCGCAGTACAGCAAGTATTCGATTAGTTCCAGCTGGGTACCCAGCCGCATAGGCAGGGTGGTCACCCACTGGCAATCGCTCCACCCCGGGACGGAACGGCTCCGCGTGGCCGGGCCAACGACTCGTCCATCTGGAATCGACCGTGCCCGGAAGAAACGGTTGCCCCTTCACGACAGTCGTCCAGACCCGCCGAATGCCCCGCTCAAACCACCCTGACCGTCTGCTCAGCACCAACCAGAGCGATTTTTCACGCCACCACCCTTGCTTTTGTTACTCTCAGATTACGGGGAGAAAACACCGCACGTGACCACTTCGAGTGGCCATGTCGCCCGATTTACGTAAGACTTTTGTTAGTAAATTCGCGATACTGCCAGGAGGCATGATGAGAGGCAACCATGACGCCGGCCGGGAAGCGGCAGCGAGTACCGGAAGTAAGAGGGAGGCTTCCCCGGACGAGGATCGGCACGGTCGCGACCGTGCCGGAGGGCACAGCGGCAAGGCGGAGCATCGTCAGGCGCGCGCCATGGACCGCGACCTGCCGGGCGCGGTCGTCGTCGTGTCCACGGAGATCGCCACCGGGACGCGCGAGGATGTGGCCGGCCCCCTCGCCGTCGGCCTATTGGAGCAGAATCGCGTGCACGCCGGAGCACCTCGACACGTGTCGGAAGACCCCGATGAACTGCGAGACGCGTTGCGCGATACGCTAACGTCTGGCGCACGCGTCATCGTCACCGTGGGCGGCACGGGGATTGGGCCGGGCGATATCACCCCGGAGGTCAGCACGGAGTTCATCAGCGTACGCATGGACGGACTGACGCAGCAGATTCGCGACGTCGGCCTGGCCAAGACGCCGTTGTCCTCGCTATCGCGGGGAATCGTAGGAATCACCGAGCGCGGAAGGAGCGGGGCACTGATCGTCAACTCACCCGGCTCGCGCGGCGGGGTGAAGGACGCGCTCGGGGTGATGTGCCCCCTGCTGCCGCATATCTTCGAGCAGCTGGACGATCAGGACCACGGGTGAGGATCGCAACCGGGCTAGGCAGGCACCTCTGCCAAGAAGCCATTCACACGGCGGGAAAACTCCTCGGGTTTCTGCGCGTTCCACACATGCACAGCCCCCGGCACGATCTGCAGTTGCGCACCCGGGATCAACTCCGCGAGAAGGCGCGAGGCAGGCAGGTTCGCCCGATCACGTGTTCCACACATGATCAGGGTCGGAGCAGTAATGCCGGTGACAGCCTCACGGGTGTCTATCCGTGCCAGTTCATGCACAATCTGCCGCAAGCGTGCTTTACTCATTCCCTCGGGAGCGATCTGGCCACCGGCGACGCGGATCAGTACGTTCTGTAACTTCATCAGCACCGGACTAGGCCGTACTTGACTACCGGAAAGGATCAGAGACCGCACTCGATCCGGGTAATCAATCGCGAATTGGGTGGCAACCATGGCGCCGAGTGATAGCCCACAGAGATCCACCGTATCGAGTCCGCGTTGCTCAAGATCCGCCGCGAGCGCTCGCACCGCACCAGACACCGTAAAATCGAGCATATCGGCGTCGCGCGTACCGAAAATGGGAAGTGCCAGCCCGGTCACGCCTTCCGGCAGCGCTGCCACTTGCGCATCCCATGCCTCTGGCCCCTCCCCCATACCATGTAAGAACACCACCGTGCGATTACCCGGTGCACCCGCTACTGTCATTGCTGCTACTCCTCGGTTTATCCCTGGTTGTTCTGCTCGTAGTTGGCGTTCTCGGCCGCCGTCATCGGTGCCGACGGCGGGTTCACGCCCATTGCGTTCCGCCCATGCTAACAGTGCGGCCAGCCCGCCGCAGTCGTTTTGAGTGTATCGGCCTAGATGAGCGTGTTTGCCTCGCGATCCGGAGCACGCTGGCGGTAGAGAAGCACATAGTGGTAGTGCGTGACGGCGGATGCCTAGTGGCAGAGGGCGACGTCGGCGGTAGAGGTCGGTGCCGCAACGTCGGGACTCTAGCGCTCACGCCCTGTTTCACGTCATGCGCAGCACCGGGTATTCTGAACCCGTGAGCAAGCGCTTGATCCTCGTCGACGTTGACGGCACTCTGATTAATTCGCGGCAGCAGGTTCCTGATTCGGCCCGCCGGGTTCTCCATGCGGCAACGGCCGCCGGGCACATACTACTGCTATGCACCGGGAGATCTCTGCCGGAAATCTATCCGTGGATCTGGGACCTCGGATTCAGCGGCATGATCGGAGGAAGCGGAGCCTGGGTGCGGGTGGGGAGCGTCGTCGTCGCTGACCATCGCATGCCGACGGTCGACGTCCAAGATATGAGTAGGCGATTCGATTCACTCGGCGTGCAGTGGTTGTGGCAGACCCCTACAGACTTTTACCCCAGCACCGACTTCCTGGCCACTTTCTCGGAGAAGCGCAGCACAAGCTCCTATCTGGCAGAGATAGACGTGGAGGAACTGGGCAATGCGCCGCACTACCCGGGCGAGGACTCGTATGATCCCTCCGCCCGCACCCAACCCGGCA
>SUUB01000009.1:0-2558 GCA_015062745.1 Actinomycetaceae bacterium | reverse complement strand
TTCCGCCCAGCCTGCAGGAGCCGATTCGGATTCCGATTGGAGCGCTTACGCCGCCCGCATTTCCCCCTTCTTGCGCAGCGACCCACCGCAAAGCGCATCAAAGGGAACCTTCCTCATCCCGGATGGCAATCCCCTCCATCCAGACGAAACCGTCGCACCATATGACGGCCGATACATTGCGCTAACCGGCTCGGTAGAAGGCGAATCGGGCCTGGCCGGGGAAATCCTCATCAACGGTATTACGAAGGCCACCGGCTTGGAGGAGGCCGCAGCGTATCTTGGCGTGAAGGCGCGCGATGCGATTATGTTTGGCGATTCCCCGAATGACCTCGCCGTGTTCAACGCTGTAGACACCGCCGTTGCAATGGGCAATAGCACCGAAAACGTAAAAGATGCGGCCGACATGATCGTGCCCGGTATTGATGACGATGGATTGGCCTACGGTTTTGAACAGCTCGGGTTGGTTTAGCCGATGCCTGCCGCACGGCGCGCATTGCCCCTGCCACTAGAAGCAACCCCAGCTGCGGCCAGCAAGACCGCCACCCTGACCCACCCCTACCACCGCCACGACCAGGTACGCTACCAGCATGGCCGTTAACACCTTCACCAACTACATTCCGAGCGATCCGCGCAGTCATCGCGAGCGGATGCTCGCAGGCGACTGGTACATCGCCAATGACCCCGACAATGCCCGCCTGGCGAAACGCGCCGCTCAATTGGCGGACGCCTACTACCGCGCATTCGTCGCCGACGAGCCCGAGGCGCGCCAATACCTGAACGACCTTCTCGGCCACATGGGCGAGGAGGTAGAGATCCGCCCTCCGCTGTTCGTCGACTACGGCTCGAATATCACGGTAGGCGCGCGAACATTCATCAATTACAATCTGACGGCACTGGACTGCGTCGCCATCACAATCGGTGAAGACTGCCAGATCGGCCCCAACGTACAGCTCCTGACCCCTATCCACCCGATCGCGCCGGCGCCACGCCGGGCTCGAATTGAAGCGGCTCGCCCCATCACCATTGACAACAACGTGTGGTTGGGCGGCGGAGTGATTGTGTGCCCGGGTGTGACCATCGGGGAGAATAGCGTGGTAGGTGCCGGTGCCGTGGTCACGCGTGACCTACCGGCAGGAGTTGTCGCCGTCGGGAATCCTGCCCGGGTGATCCGCGTTATTGGCGACGACGACGAAGGCCGCGAGGCCATCCGGTGAACCACCGGTTGCCGGTGAGTCGGACTGCAACTGCGGTCCACTTCGCTGGACCGGCAATAGGCTGGACCGGCAATAGGTACGTCAACGGGAACCGCCACCGGAGTAGTGAGAATACTGCCGCTGAAAAGAGGGCGGCCACAACAATAGGAGTAGGACTAGCATGACTTCTCAAGCACCCACCCTTGCGATCACCGGGTCCACCGGTTTTATCGGTAGCAACACCGCCCGTTTCCTCGCCGACGAGGGCTTTGCCCTTCGCTTGCTCGCACGCTCCCCCGAGCGAGCGCCACAGCTGCCCGGGGCGGTGGCCGTTCGCAGCTTCTACGCCGACGACGCCGCCACCCGCGAGTCATTGGCGGGCGTTAAGACACTCTTCATGGTCTCGGGGGCGGAATCACCGGATCGACTGCAGCAGCATTTCGGCTTGATTGACGCCGCTGCGGCCTGCGGCGTCGAGCACATTGTGTACACGTCATTCTTCGGCGCCGCGCCGGAGGCAACCTTTACCTTGGCACGCGATCATTACGCCACCGAAGAGCACGTCAAGGAATCGGGGCTTGCCTACACCTTCCTGCGCGACAACTTTTATCTGGACTTTTTTGCGGAGCTGGCGGGCGACGACGGCGTTATCCGCGGTCCGGCCGGTGATGGACGCGCGGCGGGTGTTGCACGGATTGATGTGGCACGCACGGCCGCGGCAGTGCTGCGAAACCCCGGTGAGCATGCTGGACGCACGTACGATCTGACCGGACCGGAGTCGTTTACACTGACCGAGGTTGCACAGGCGTTATCCGACCATACGGGCCACGAGATTCGCTTCCACGATGAGACCGTCGAGGAAGCCTACCAGTCGCGCCTGCGCTGGCCGGCCGAGCAGTGGGAGTACGACGCCTGGGTCTCCACCTACACCGCGATCAAGGCTGGTGAACTCGATGGCGTCAGCACTGCGGTGGAGGATATTACCGGGCGGAGGCCGCTGAGCTTTGCCGAGTTTTTGGCGCTGTGAGATTGCGGTGAGCGGTAGAGCTAATGCCTGCGACCTACGGGGGATTCAAGTGCGGGTGACGCCGCTTGATTCAAGTGCGGGCAACACCGCGAGAGCGCACTTCGTTACCGCGCAGCGTGGCGGACCACTGTCTTCTCGTGCCACTCGGCGCGCCAGTTCCACTCCCTGCCACAGAACCCAGCCTCCCAATAATCCCAATAAACAGGCGGGTACCGTCACCTAGATGCACTCGGTGTAGCACCCGTGGGTGTGGCCCAGGTGATCGAGTCCAGGAACGTTTCGGTTAGTCCTGCTGGCAGGCTGTCCTCGCCGTGTGGCGCATTGAAAGTGATTCGCCA
>SUUB01000008.1:41722-64337 GCA_015062745.1 Actinomycetaceae bacterium | reverse complement strand
CTCGGCGAGCGCGCCAACCTCATCGGCAGTTCCGGGCCGCTGCGCAGGGCACTTGGCGAACATGTTCTTGTAGAAGTCACCGCGCGGGCCGTTGAACTCGTCAAGCGCCAGCGGAGTCACGATGATTCCGGGGGAGATGGAATTGACACGCGCACCGCGCTCGCCCCAGCGCACCGCCTCAAACATCACGCGTTTCTCGTTGCAGCGCTTCGCCAGCTGGTAGGCGTGCAGGGTATCGCGGACGTTCTCCGGCTGTAGCAGTGGCAGTGAGAGTAGATCCTCCGTACGCGTCGTCGCCAATTGGCGATCCTCCTCGGGGGTCAACTGCGGCATACGCTTGCCCGATTGGCTGGAAATTGTTACCCCCACGCCGCCCGGCGCGATAACCCTGCCGACTTCTTCCAGCAGTACAGCGGTACCGTACAGGTCTACCTGCAAGATGGTCTCGATTGGCGCCTGGCTAGGGGAGACGCCTGCGGCGTTGATCAGCGTGGTTATCGGTCCGAGTTCCCGCGCGCGCGAGATGGCATTGACGATGGAGGCGCGGTCTGAAAGGTCCATTTCGTGCGGTTCGACGTCGAAGCCGGCGTTGCGCATGGTCGCGGCGATCGCCTCGGCATTGTCCGGAGACTTATCCGCCACGAGAATCGCCTTCCCAAAACCCACGCGGCGGGCAATCGCCATGCCGATCTGACCGGCTCCGCACAGGAGCACGACCTCTTTGTTCGTCACCATATGCACTATCTTATGCACCCGCGTTCTCACCTGCATACGGGGGCTCCAGCCGCCATCACCGCCGCACATCTCGCCGCTAGGTGTTCTCGCCTGCGTGCGGCCCGCTCGCCGGCACTGCCGGACGACGCCGACGGTCAGCCTTGTTTCCGCCTGCCTGCAGCTCGCTCAACGCCCGGATACTGCGCGCCCTAGTCAGGCAACTTGTTCTCGCCTGCCTGCGGCCCGCTCGGCCAGGCGCCGTCGGCTTCGTGTGGATGCGTTCTGTCCGCGTGGCGGCGGCGCATTTCTGATGGTGTGGATGCGGCAAGTTCTTGCGACGCGACTTGTAACGGCCCGGTCCGATGACGATAGGCTGGCGGTGGAATTGGGGCGATACTCTTACCGTGGAGCTGGGGCGGTCTTCCGGTTAGGAAGGCCATCCAACAAACCCAACTCGGAAGGCCCTCGAACGAACGCGACCGGGACTGCCCTCGAACAGACCCAACCGCGAAGGAGCGAGACATGAAACTGCGTGTTCTTGATACACGATTCTCCGTGTGCAAGGTCAACGACTTGCCGCCCGGAGTGCTCGATGACGAATTCTGCTTCATCGGCAAGACTGATGACGAACTGTCATTGGTATGCACCACCGAATCGGCCCCGCCCGGAACGCTAGCGCGCGAGGACGGCTGGCGTGCCCTGCGAGTCGAGGGAACACTTGAGTTCTTTTTGATCGGAGTTCTAGCGGAATTATCGACGACGCTTGCGCGCGCCGGTGTCAGCATATTCGCGGTTTCAACCTTCGACACCGACTACATTCTCATCAAAGACGATGACCTGGAGAAGGCGATCACATCACTGACGGTGAATCACACCGTGATCCGCAGCTAGTGATGTGATCTGCGTGCCGTGTCCTCACTCCTGCAGTTGGCCGACTAGCGCGTGTACCCGCGCAGCGTGTTCGCGGGCACGGGAGACGAAATCGGCTTGTGCCTCGCCGTCGGACCGGCTGAGATAGGAGACGCCTCCAGTGTGGACATAACCGGCGAAGTCCATACGGGTGAGGCGGCACGTCGCCACAACCGGTGCTAAGAAGGTTTCGATGGTGAACCCCATACCCTCGGCGGAATAAGCCTCAGCGGCGGCGCCGGTGGTGAGTGACGCGATGAGTTGTTTGCCCTCCAGAGCCTTGCCGTGCGAGCCATGCGAGAAACCGTGGACGAAAACATCCTCCACCCACTTTTGCAGCAGTGAGGGGAAGTGGTACCACCACACCGGGTACTGCAGGATGATGATGTCGGCAGCCACAAGCTTCGCCTGCTCGGCAGCTACGTCGATCTGATAGTCGGGGTAGAGCAGGTCCAGCCGGTCTATCTGCGCATCGGGCAGAAGGAGTGCCAGTTCTTCGAGGATTGTCTTATTTGCCACGGAGTCGTGGTCAACATCCGGATGGCCGGATACAACGAGTATCTTCTTCATGATGTCTTCACTGTAATACGAGAAGAGGCGGGCTTATGGCTGGGAATCGCAGTGGCGCCGGGATCACGGTGCGGGAACAGGCGGTGAGCTTGATTGAGTTGTTCTACGACCTCGTGTACGTGTACGCCGTCGCCAAGATGACCTCCATTTTCCACGACGCCGAGCTTGTGCCGTTCACCTTCGTGCGGTACTTCATCGCATCCTTCGCTGTACTGCAAGCCTGGATGTACATGACGAACTACATCAATCGCTTCCAACGCAAACGGTGGTACGAGAACGCGGCCATCGTAGTGAACATGTGCGCAGCCGTCTTCATGTCAAACACGATATCGACCGACTGGGCAGAGATGTTCCCGGCTTTCAACACATCCATGTTTGCCATACTCGGCACTGTGGCCGTGCTCTACGGTCTACGCCTGCGCGAAGGTGCCTCAGCGCACGGTATGGCGGCATTCTCACTGAAAACCCTCCTGCCGGTATGCGCCATTTACCTAGCGGTGGCGTGCACTCAAGGCGCCATCGATCCACACCTGGCGCTCGTTCTTGACACGGCAGCAATTCTGTGGGGCATTTTCGGGCCGGCCATCGTAGATAGGGGCACGACTTTGGACGTGTCGCTGATCAGCTTCCCACACCTCGCCGAGCGTTTTGAACTCATCACCATCATTACATTCGGAGAGGCGATTGTGACCGTTGCCGAAGTGTGCGAGGCGGCAGGTTTCAGCGCCGCATCACTGATGACCTTCGGGTGCATCATCGGCCTCTTCGGCTGCTATGTGGTTCAGATGCATAACCTGGTCAATCATCACCAGGCGCAACGCGGCTTGCGCATGATCTACTGCCACTTCTTCATTGTTATCGCCGTCAACCTGTTTACTGTCAGCCTGAATCTGCTGGTCGAAGATCCACGGCCAACCGTGGCCGTCTGCACTATTGCGGCGGTTTCCTTGGCCGTGTTCTTCCTCTGCCTCCTGCTGCTGTCCGCCTATCACCGTGACGATGTCAGCTTCGCCGTGCGGGACTATGCCACGATCGTGCTCGTCGTTGTTATCGGTGCGGCGCTTACATTCCTTGGCGTGGCAGGCGGCATCACAGCCTTCCTGGCAGGCCCGGCGCTGGCGTCTGCGGTCAGTTTCTTCTACTTGCTTGCACGCGACAAGGGGATCTGGGCGCAGCGGACCCGGTGAGTGATTGCGCGGTGACTGGCCGCGTGCGGCGTCGGATTGCGCGCGGCATCCGACTTCCGGTACAACAAACGTACGGCATATGACCCGAGCGAACAAAGGGGTGATTGGCATGAAGACGAATCGTGTCAGGAGGGTCCACGCGATTTGACCCTCCATCCAACTACGGAGGATTAAATCAACATGACATTGTCTGATGGTGGGAAAAGCGCAGCTCATCACGTCACCGATGAACTGATCACCGACTTCACTCTGCCGCTCTTCGCTGAAGCCTTTCAGCGCTACTTCGCTGAATTGGGTATCGACGTGCCCGATTGGCACGGCTTCTTCCGGCAGATGAATTGCGAAGGCTCGAATGCCGCGTTCATAAGAAGCGCCGGCGATGGGCGGGCAATCGGGTTCATTGAATTCCAGCCCATTGAGTTCACAAGTTGGTTCTTCAGGGAGACCTGCGGCTTCATACGGGAGTTTTGGGTCGCCAAGGATTTCCGAACCAGCGGGCACGGTGCGGCTCTGCTGGACTTGGCGGAAGCGCACTTCGTTGAGCAGGGCATCCACACCAGTATTCTGACGACGGATACCGTTCCGGACTTCTACCTCAAGCGCGGTTACGCTCCAGCCCTCGGATGTAAAGCGAGGAATGAAGATGCTGTGTTCGTCAAGCGGTTGGAGTAGCGTCGGAATGGTGTGAAGCCGTTGGACTAGCGCCAGAACGATTCCGGCATAAGGCAACTCGCCTCAGTTTCGCCTCAATTGGACGCCCCGTGCCGTCCATGGAAACCGCGCACCCGCGCTATCTGCGGGTGTCCAGCCTCTCACGGTAGGCACGCATTTGCTCTCGTTCGGAGGCGGAGAAGTCGAACGAGCGTTCACTCCAATCCCACATCGCTTGGAGGATTGGGGTGAACCCTTCGGCTCGCTCCGTGAGGCGATACTCCACCCGTGGCGGAACCTCGCCAAAGTCCACACGTTCCAGGAAACCGTCGGCTACCAATTCGCGCAATTGCTTGGACAGGGTGGACTCTGAAATGTCGCCCAGGCGCCGTTTGAGTTGACCAAAGCGGTGGACACCTTCCAGGCAGATGTAGAAGAGGATCTCGATCTTCCATTTACCGCCAATCACCCGTTGCAGTGCGACGATTGCCGGGCACCAAGTGTTTTCGGGTGTTGCGGAGGTAGTGGCTGGTTTCATCACGCATGGTTCCTTTCGTCGCGAGTGCTTTCCTTGATCGCGCGCGTTTCCCTTGATCACGGGCATTTCTCTTCGTTGCGTGCGCGGCTTGCATCAGCACGTGCGGTTGCCTCCACCGCGTGTGTTTCTCTCCATCATGTGTGTAGTCCACGATTCCGATCCGGTTGGTACTGGTTCAGGGACGACGCGCCTCGCAGGTGACTCGCCGGTTCTCAGCCCCGCCCGTCACGCCGGATCGGCCGGCGGGGAAGAGCGCCGCTGGTACCGCAGCGCGCCCGTGGCTAGTACTCCAAAGAAAGATAGTACTACCGAATTGCAGAGGGTGTGCGTACGATCGAGCACAGCATCAATCCCGCAAGGAGATACACATGAAGATCACCTACTGGTCCGACTACGCCTGCCCATACTGCTACATCGCGAAAACGCGCCTGAAGAAGGCCCTGGAAAGGGTCGCACCACAGGAATCTGTGGAACTGGAGATGAAGTCCTTCGAGTTGTCCCCGGACGCCCCACAGAAAGTCACGACGACGACGCTGGCCAGGTTCGCGCGCAAATACGGGCTCAGCATGGAACAGGCCGAGCAGCGTGTTGACGGCATATCGGCCCTCGGCCGTGCGGAAGGTATCGACTTCAAATACGCGACGACGCTGAACACGAATATGCTGGACGCCCACCGCTTGACGAAACTGGCCCACAGCCTCGGCAACACCGCTCTGGAGGAGATCCTCTTCCGTGCCTATTTCGTGGACAACCGTGTCTTGGCGGACCACGCCACCTTGCGCGAGCTTGCAGCGGAGGCCGGACTACCGGCACAGGATGTTGATCGCGTGCTTGACTCGGATGAATTCACGCGTGAGGTCCGCTCCGACGAGGACCAAGCCGCTGCCCTGGGTGTGCACGCGGTTCCGTTCTTCGTCGTCGACGGTACGTACGCGATCGAGGGCTGCCGGCCAACCAGTCAGATGGTGGCGGTGTTGCAGGAGGCAATGGCAATAGCCGCGAAGAATGCCGAGAACGATCCGCATGGTATGGCTTGTGGCCCGGACCAGTGTGCGATCTGATGGCAACGGCCATCTACTCGCTCGCGGTCACGGAGGTTTTTCGGACTCTGGTCTACTTCGTCGTGGACGAGTCCACCCGCCATGCCTTAATCGTGGACCCGGGTGCGCAAGCGGAACGAATCGCGGAAACGGTCACGGCACACGACTGGACGGTCGACGCCGTCGTGCTCACGCACGGGCATTTCGACCATTTCAGTGCGGCGGCTCCGATGCGTGAGAGATTTCGGGTGCCGATTCTGGCGCACAGTGCGAGCGCGGCATATCTGGGTGACCCGGTTCTGAACTTGTCTGCTCGCCACGGTCGGCCGCGTATGCTCGACGACGTCGAGTTCTTGGCGGAGGGGCAGGAGCTTCCGTTTTCTCAGCCCGTCACCGTGTTACACACCCCCGGCCACACTGACGATTCGGTGACCTACTACTGCGAGGATGCCGGGGCGGCGATTGTCGGTGACACGGTCTACGAGGGAGGACCCGGTTTGACCATATTTCCCACGGGCGATGAGCAGAAACTGGCTAAGAGCCTCGCCGGCAAGTTGTTGACACTTCCCGATCGCACGATGCTCTTATCCGGCCACTCCTTGCCGATCAGCGTCAAAGAGCTGCAGCAGGCAATCGCACGGTAGGTGAGAGCGCGGCCATGCCCCTTAGGAGTCCCGGTGCCAGACCGAACTAGCAGCCCACGGCCAAACCAATCGCGAAGAAGGTGCCGGTAGACGTTTCAATGTCAACTAGGTCGAGCACGCCGAGCGGCTCGATTGCGGTGACCGTGCAGGTTCCACCCCACGCGACGGCGTTTCCCTCCGGCCCCGCGGCGAATATGGCAACGGGCACCTCGCTACCCACGGTCAAGTCGCGTGCGGCAACCCACTTATCGCCGCTGACGAAGCGATGGTGGGCCGAGGTAGTGAGGTGGCGGCCGTCGTCGAAGAAGAAGTGAAGAGCTTCTTGCTGCGTGCGGGAGATGCGGGTGATTGTGGCGTTGAAGTTGAACATTTTCCATGGGAAGCTGGTGTTGGTGCCCTCTGGGTTTCCGTCGGAAAGATTGCTGCTGTGGCCCTCCGGATTCCCGTAGGAAAGAAGGGTGTCACCCACCTGCAAGTTCCCGACCCGAACGTGAGTGATATCGGCCAGCGTGACGTCCGCATCTGGGTCGATTCCGGATGCTGGCACGGTCTTGGGTGATGGAACGGGGTTGGTGCCGGATGTTGTGGAAGGAATGGCGGGAGAGCCAGTTGCGGGCAGAGGCGGAGTGGTGTGCTCGGTGATTCGGGGTGTATTTCGCCGGAATAGACGCATGGGGAAACCTCTCGGTGAGTGTATATCGGCTTTGTTTTGAGAAGTCTAACCCGTGAGGGGCTATACCGGCGAGAGGCTGCAGCCACACGCTCGGGCCGGTGAGGTGAAAGTGCCGGCTTGCGACTGGTTAGACCTATACCGCCGAGGTGCCTTCTGGATGTGTGTGCGGAGGCAGCCTTCCGCTAGGAGCGCCCGCCTGACATCCCGCCGATGTTCAGTCCGCGTGGGCGGAGTCATCTCACCAAGGGCACGGCGTCGGTTTTCGGTGCGTTACCCGCGTAGGTGCGGTCAGCCTGATGGATTTGCCCCGGAGGCACTGGAGGCTGCCGCGTTACCCGCGTAGGTGAGGTCAGCCTGTGAACGAACACATGATGCTTGACTTTCAATGCGCGTTACCCGCATAGGTGAGGTCAGCCTTCTGTTCGCTGAGGAAGTTATGCTCCTACGGTTGTCGAAATCCCGTCCAAACGACGGAAAAGTGGAATTTCTCAATTTAAAGAATGGCGGAATTCTGCGGATTTGGCGGCTGGGCTCGACCGGGCGGTTCTCGTTTGGACGGGATTTGGACACGCGTGCCCCTGTGGCCTTTCCGAACCGCGGTACCGTTGCGGGCGAGGAGGGGATCTGGACATGACCGCCCCTGTGACCTTTCCGAACCGCAGTATCGCTTCGGGCGCGAAGACAACGTTTTGGCGTAGTAGCCCCGGAGACCTTTCGTTAGCCATCACCGAGGCACGGTCGTGGGGGCATCACCAACCCGAAACTGGTTGTACGAACCCAGCCCTTGTGATCAACGTGCTGCGGGATGCTCGGGACCGCGCCGGCGCCTTTGGGTGAGCGTGGAGGAGGAAACGGTGGTCGACAGCCTGGAGCCGCGTGGTGCCTCGATGTCGTTTGTGGCGAGTGGAGAACCCTTGGCGTCGAAAGCGAACTTGCCCTAGAATAACACCTGTTGGCGGCTTGCGAGGCTGTTGATAGCCCGAGGCGGCCCGACGGCCTGGAGGGCATTGACGATCAGCGAGGCGATTGACCGAAAAAAGCCGATGAACGCCGAGCGGCGGTTAATCCTGTCGGCGAGGTGGTCAGCTGCGAAAGGCATTGTTCGCCCGAGGCGTTGTCGGTCTGGCGACAAGCTTGACCCGGTGACATGGGTGACCCGGCGAGGCGATTGCCGCCCAAGCGCCCACATCGAGGGTATTCACCGTCAGCGGGATTTGACCGCCCGGGAGGCTGCAGCCCCGGGACCATCGCCCGTTTGGCGGTCCGCCGCGCTGGCTCGCCGCACTTTGGAAAGGAAAAGGAAGGCATGACCAACCAAAACTCCACCGCGAAAACAGCGGTCGTTTTCTTCTCCGGCAAGGGGCACACGCGCGAGATCGCGCAGCGACTCGCCGGTGAACTCGGCGTCGAAGCGGAAGAAATCGAACCTGCCGAGCACTACTCAGACGCGGACTTGAACTACACGGTGGACGATTGCCGTGCCAATCGCGAGTCTTTCGACCCGCAGGCCAGGCCCGAGCTCGCGGCGGATATTCCGGACGTGAGTGACTGCGATATCGTCTATCTCGGCTACCCGATCTGGTGGGGCGACGCCGCTGCGCCGCTGCGTACCTTCGTGGAAAGCGTTGACTTTGCGGGCAAGACCGTCGTGCCGTTCTGCACCTCGGGCGGTAGTTCAATCAAGCAGTCCGTGTCGACGCTGTCTTCTCTTGCCAGAGCGGGCAAGTGGCACAAGGGCATCTGGTTCGCGGCGCATTCCTCCGGATCCTCAATTGCAGCCAAGGTGAAGAATGCGGGCTTATGATCCCCAAGCCCGTTGTCCAGAACGTTAGGAAGCCTGTGGCAGCAAGTGACTCCCCGTTGATGCTGCGCAGGCTCGTCTGGCCGGTTCTGTTCTTCGTGGCGCCTGCCATCCTCTAATCCTCGTCGTGGATTGACGCACACCCGCCTATCTTGCGATGTGAAGTGGCTCCAGGATCCGGCGAAGGGCTAACTCCTCTGTAGCTCCGCCTTAATTTGCTGTATCTGAGGTCAGCGGTACAGGCTGGCTTTCGTCCAGAGAGAAACTTTGGCGTCCGTGGACCTGTGTGAAAACACTGCGATGGCGAAGTTTTGCTCGCTCGTGGGAGCTTACATCAAGGCACGTCGTTGACGGCAGGGTGATACACGCCGATAACTCTGATACTCTACGCCGTGTTAGTTCCTCAGTATGCAACTGAGGAGTGAAGAGTGTGCGCGAGGCGGAGGAGATTCCTGGAATGATACAGCGTTGGCGGAAGCGTGGGAAGATTTGCACGCTGCGATGGTTTGATGTCCTTACCCTCACGGTAATCCTCTGGGGGCGAAGCATCATCGAATCAACGATGGTCTACCTGAGCTATTTTGGCGAGGTGCCTGTGTATGAAGACTCCAGTGCGTCCGAGGCAGCTGTGGTCACTGAAGAAGGTGAAATCGTGTTCTCGGTGGCGAGCAACTACGGCGCCTTGGCGATGCAGGTAGGACTTTTCCTCATCGCCATGTTGTATTTGTGGCTGCGACGTTTCGATTTCCGTACTTGGAGTGTTCGCCTCACTTGGAAAAGCCCGATCTTTGCGGCACTTATCTTCCTGGGCGGCGCGCTACTACTTGATCTCTACTTCATGCTCACATCACCTGTGGCAGAACGTTTGCCTTTCCCCGGTCCGATTGAAGGATTCTTTGGCAACGAGACGGTTTCGAAGGTCATCTACGGGCTTTTCAATGGCATGTATGAGGAGCTGTACTTTTTAGGGATTTGCCTCGCGGTTGCCCCTCGCCATTTGAAATGGGCGCTCCCATTCTCGCTTCTTGTACGCGTGAGCTTTCACACCTATCAAGGGTCGATCTCCGCGTTGGGGATTGGTCTGGTGTTCGGGAGCTTTATGTTCCTGGCGTATCGCTATTCGAAGGACAAGAATCTGCTCCCATTCTTCCTCGCCCACTCATTGGGCGACATCTTCGGACTGGGCGTGCTGTCTTACTTCTGGTCATAGGGCAGAAGTAAGAAGCGGGGCCGGTGTTCGTAGTGTTAGAAGCACCGGCCCTTTTCGCGCGCCACCGGTCGTTGTTCGCAGAGGAAGCTTATCCGGATTTCGCAGCGTGTAGCGGTGTGCCACACGAGCGTCTGATATTCCCGAAGAAGAGCTCATTTCAAACAGAAGGTGCCGGTAGTTGCCCGCCAGAAGATGCGTAGATCGAGAACGGTCACCGACTGTGTGCTAATCGTCTTTTCCTTCTGCGGTGGCGTCGAGCGCCTAATCGCCGAAGATATCGACGGACTCGGTCATCTCCGGTATCTTCTTCCGCTCCACATATCCGGTCATGAACAGCGTGAGAGCGCCGTCGCCGGTGATATTGCAGGCCGTGCCGAAGCTGTCCTGCAGGGCGAAGATAGTCAAAATGAGCGAGGTGCCTGTTTCTCCGAAGCCGATAATTCCGGTGATCAGGCCGAGAGATGCCATAACGGTGCCGCCGGGCACGCCTGGTGCCCCTACCGCGAAGACTCCCAGCAGCAGGCAGAACAGGATCATGGTGGGCACGCTGGGTAGCGTGCCGTAGAGCATCTGCGAGATCGTCATCACGAAGAAGACCTCGGTTAGTACGGAGCCGCACAGATGAATGTTCGCAAACAGTGGGATTCCGAAACTTGCCATATCCCGGCGCAGCGGCTTGGCCTTTTGCGCGCACTGTAGCGACACGGCGAGGGTGGCGCTGGAGGACATCGTGCCGATGGCAGTGAGGTAAGCCGGTCCCCAATGCCGGAGCACATCCAGCGGATTCTTCCCCGAATAGGCGCCCGCAATGCCGTAGAGCAGTGCAAGCCAGATGTAGTGGCCCACGATCACGATCAGCACGACGATGAGGAACACGGGCAACTGCCGGGTGATGCTGCCTTCATACGACAGTGAACAGAATGTGGCCGCAATGTAGACGGGCAGGATGGGGATGACGATTCTTGTGACGATAACGAGCACCATGCGCTGGAATTCGTCCAGCAAACGGGTGACGGTTTTCGCCTTCGTCCATACCGCTGAGAGCCCGACGAGAATGGCGAGAACAAGCGCACTCATCACGCTCATGACCTGGGGGATGTCGAGCTGAAAGACGACCTCGGGCAGTTCACGCAGGTCGTCGGCCGATGACGCGATGGATAATCGCGGCACGATGAGGTAGCCCGCCACCGTCGAGAAGAATGCGGCACCGATTGAGGAAAGGTAGGCGATAAGAACTCCCATGCTCAGAATGCGCGACACATTGGAGCCGAGTTTCGTGATCGATGGAGCAATGAAGCCGATGATAATGAGCGGCACGCAGAACATGATGAGCTGGTTGAGAACGTACTGAATGGTCACGACGACGTTCATCACCGGCTGGTTGGCGACGAGGCCGACCAAGATGCCGACGATCACCGCCACGAGAAGGATAAATGGCAAGCTGGTCAGCAGTTTTCGCATGAGGTACCTCCCTGACGAGAAGGCATCGCCCGGGTACGGGATGCCGTCCACGGTGGACCCTTTGCACATTATGGTGGCGACATCGGCGGCGCATCTTTCGCCACAGTATGGACGGCGCGGCCGGGTACTTTCGCTCCGACCGCGCCGATTTATTGCCACAGAGTGACTATTCTGTTCAGTTGTGGGTGCCTTCACCGAGGAGGTGACTGCACCTGCTACGCCGCGATGACCTCTGTTGCGTCCAGGTCGAAATCGGAGAGGCAGACCGAGCGGATCGCCGGGTCTTCATAGGTCGACCAGTAGTAGGTCTTCGTGCGGGCGGAGTAACCACCCGTGTACACCGTCTTCTCGAAATCGCCATTACCCATGCGCGCTGCCCCATCAATCATCGCGACACCGGTCAGAGTATGGAACAGTCTGCTCACGTTCTCTTCCTCGGTGTTTTTCGCGGGGTAATGCGCATTGAGGTACGCCACCCGTGCAAACCGTGACGGAGAGTAGTAGTCACCCGGGAGGCCGCGCATGCCGCCACCGGAACCGTAGGCCGTAAGCTCGGCGGTGGACCAGTGTGCCGGGGCCGGGACGTCGGGCGTCAGGTTGAGGTAGTTGCGTAGATTCTCTGCGTGCCAGGCGAAGCCGGGCTGGTTCGTGAGCACGTCGGCGTCGTCGTGGAACACCTCCATACCGGCAGCGGTGTACTCCACCACAATAGAGCGTGTGCCATCACCGATGATCCAGTGAAGCAGCGACGACGGGTAGCGCTCGTTGATCGGGCGATCCACGATGGCAACGTTATGCAGCGCCTCCTCAACCTCGTCAACCGAGGTGAAGCATGCGGTTACCCACAGCGGGAACTCGTAGGCCGCGACGTTGACCCTTCCCTCCACCGGGACGGACTCGTAGGCGGCGTAGCCGGGGAAGTTGAGGCCCGCCACGGCCAGGCCCGCCTCATTGGCACAGTCGAAGTAGAGCGGAACTCCCTCTTGCACAATGCCCATGCCGATGATCCCGTACTGAATGGCGGGAATGGCCGCAAAGGGCGAAGCCGGAACATATCCGCGCGGTGTGACGAGAACCTGCTCGCCGTAGCCGCAACTCCAGTCGAGGTTCCGGCCGAAGTACATGTGGCCCTCCCCGTCCGTAAACCTGATTCCTGTGCACATAGATGCCTCCCTAATCCAGTGTTCCAAAGGAATCGCAAATGCGGTTCGTTCCTATGATATGCGTCTCGCGAGGCCGCAGTGTAAAACACGCTTGCAATGTGGGTGTTTTTGCAGGTTAGGAGCCTGTTCGGCGCAGAGAGATTGCTTTTGCCGGATGGCTCACCGCGGCACCTTTACCAGCGGATCGATGGTGCGGACAGGACGAGAGATGACGATGTGCAGAGAGGACACGCGAACGCGGCGGGCGCGAAGAGGAAAGAAATGGAAGCAATGGCAAGAGGGGCTGGTGTGGGAGAGGGGATGAGAGGCGCGGGTGGCGTAGGCTTGTCCCAGTATGAGCTCGACTAATTCTGCATCGCGTGATGCCTACTTGGACTCGATGGAGCGCCTTCGTGCGCGCATCGCCCGTTATCAGGCCGGGCCTGATAGCGATGATTACGCCACCCCCGGTGCCGGAAGCAACATGGCACGGGGCGCTGCTCCTGATGGTGCGGCTGTGGCCGTGGGCACGGACACTGTGACCTCCGCGGCGGATGTCGCCGCCTCACCGGCGGCGAAGGCGCGTATCGCGGGGATCCTTTCCGGCTTGAACCCGCGCCAACGAGAGGCCGTTGAACATACGGGCGGCCCGCTGCTCGTCGTCGCCGGAGCCGGGTCGGGAAAAACACGCGTTCTCACCTCACGCATCGCCTACCTCATCGCATCCGGCCGCGCGTTGCCCGGTCAGGTTCTCGCCATTACCTTCACGAACAAGGCCGCCAAGGAGATGCGGGAGCGCTTGGAGACCATGCTCGGCGGCCTCTCCCGCGCGATGTGGATTTCGACCTTCCACTCCGCCTGTGTGCGGATTCTTCGCGCCGAGCACACCGCGCTCGGCATGCGCTCCGGCTTCACCATTTACGACGCCACCGATTCGCAGCGACTCATGAACATGGTGTGCCGGGAAGAGGGGATCGATCACCGTGCCTTCCCTCCCAAGAAGCTGGCACGGCAGGTCTCGGATCTGAAGAACGAACTCATCACCCCGCAGCAGGCGGCGGACCGCGCCGTCGACCAGGCGGGCAATGTGCTCGCACAGGCATACGCTGCGTACCAGCAACGCCTCCGGCAGGCCAACGCCATGGACTTCGACGACCTCATCATGTCCACAGTGGAACTCCTCCAGACCCACCCGGAACTGGCCGAGCACTACCGGCGTCGTTTCCGGCATATCCTCGTGGACGAGTATCAGGACACCAACCACGCCCAGTACGTCCTGATCCGCACCCTGACCGGAACCGAGGAAGACTCCGTACACGGCGAACTGACCGTGGTGGGCGACGCCGACCAGTCGATCTACGCCTTCCGCGGTGCCACAATTCGCAATATCGAGGATTTCGAGGACGATTTTCCTCGCGCAACAACGATTCTTCTGGAACAGAACTATCGCTCCACACAGTCGATTCTCTCGGCCGCCAATGCGGTGATCTCGCACAATCAGCACCGGCGTGCCAAGAATCTGTGGACCGATCAGGGCGACGGCGAGAAGCTGGTCGGCTATGTGGCCGACTCGGAGGCGGACGAGGCGATTTTCGTCGTCGAGGAGATTGATCGCCTCCGCGACACCGCCGGGTACCACTACGGCGACATTGCGGTGTTCTACCGAACCAATGCCCAGGCTCGTGCCGTGGAAGACATGTTCGTCCGCTCCGGCATTCCCTACCGCGTGATTGGCGGAACGCGCTTTTACGAGCGGCGCGAAATCAAGGACGCGTTGGCCTACCTGCATGCCGTCGTCAATCCTGATGACACGGTGTCAATCCGGCGGGTTCTCAATATGCCCAAACGAGGGCTCGGAGATCGGGCCGAGGAGGCAGTCGCTTCGCACGCGGCGCGTTTCGGTATTTCATTCGGTGCGGCCTTGGAAGATGTTGCACACCCGGGGGAGCGGGGCGAGGTGTCCGGCCTGACGGCTCGTGCGCGCTCATCGATCGGTGATTTCGTTGCGATTCTGGAAAAGGGGCGCGCGATGGCCGAGGCGGGGGATGCGCCCGCCGACGTGCTCGACGAGGTACTTGACGAGGCCGGCTACCTGGAGATGCTGCGCGCCTCCGACGATCCGCAGGATGAATCTCGCTTGGAAAACCTAGCGGAGTTGCATTCGGTCGCCGCCGAGTTTCGGACCGCCGACCCGGAGGGAACGCTGGCAGACTGGCTTGACCAGATTTCCTTGGTATCCGACTCGGACCAGCTGGCGGATGGGGAGTACGGCGAGGGTGAAACCACGCTGATGACCGTCCATACGGCGAAAGGGTTGGAGTTCCCGGTCGTGTTCGTCACTGGGCTGGAGGACGGCACATTCCCGCATATGCGCTCCATGGATGATCCCGCAGAACTTGCCGAGGAGCGGCGCCTGGCCTATGTGGCACTCACCCGGGCCCGGCAACGCCTCTATCTGACCCGAGCGGCGACCCGGGCCGCGTGGGGTGCTCCGCAGGAGTTCCCACCCTCGCGCTTCCTGGAGGAGATTCCGGCGGAGTTGGTGGAGTGGCGCCGCGAGCAGTCGAGTCAGGACGTCCTGCGGTCGTCGTGGCGAGGTGCGGGCTCCTGGGGTGAGAACTACGGGCCGCGGGGCCGCCGTGGCGCCAGTTATGAGTCGCGTTTCGACGACGACGGTCCGGTGTTCGGCGCCGGGAAGGGGTTCGTGCCAGGGAAGCTTGGCCTGCGCTCGGACAGTAGTGGTTCAACGCGTTCTGCGGCATCGGCGGAAGGTGCGGTCACGAAGGAATCTGGCTCCGCCCAGGCCGCGGCGGAGAGCGCCGGCGCGAACACGCATGGCCTCGCGGTTGGCGATACCGTGCGGCATAAGAGCTTCGGGGTAGGGCGGATCGTGTCATTCGAAGGGGCGGGGAAGTCGACCGTGGCGAAAGTTAACTTCCGGTCCGGTGCAACGAAGCGGCTCATGCTACGTTTCGCGCCGTTGGAGAAGGTTTGACGCGTTGGGAAGGACGATCTGGGGAAGAACTGCCCGGTGGGAGAAGACCTGACCGGCCGATCCGGTACTTCGTCCTTCCGTCACCAGTTACCCGGAGTGGGGAGGATCTGACAGGCTGAATGTGCCTGAGTTCAATGTGCCCTGAGCCGAATGGTCGGTCTGGGTGAATACTCAGTATGAGTGGGAGCGGATCGATTCTGCGTACCCATACCTTGTGTGCCTGTGAGAATTCAGGGCGGAGCCACGGGTTCTGCGTCTAGTGAACCTACTTCTCTCGCGAGTGCTTAGCCGGTAATCTGACTCTAGGTTTTGGGTGAAAGGACGCGGAGTGGATCTACACGAATACCAGGCGCGAACGCTCTTTGAAAGGCACGGCATTCCGATGCCTCCTGCCGTTCTGGCCGACACCCCTGAGCAGGCGGCCCACGCCGCCCGACTACTCGGTTCTCGGGTGGCGGTCAAAGCGCAGGTAAAGACGGGCGGACGGGGGAAAGCCGGTGGGGTCAAAGTAGTGAATGGCGCCGAGGAAGCCGGCTCGGCAGCTTCCGCAATGCTCGGTACAAGAATCAACACTCATGTGGTGTCACGCGTGCTTGTTGCGCAGGGGGAACATGTAGCCGCCGAGTACTACTCCGCGGTTGTGCTCGACCGCGCCACGCGCGGTTACGTCGCACTCTTTTGTGCTGCGGGCGGGGTCGATGTTGAACAGGCCGCCCACGAGCACCCTGATTCCTTTGTACGCGTTGGAATCAGTCCGCTCGTAGGGATCGACGAGGCGAAGGCACAGGAGATCGTTACTCTCGCAGGTCTACCTCCCGCAGAAGCAGCGGCAATAGTCCCCGTTCTGATGGCTTTATGGGAGACCTGCCGCGACGAGGACGCGACCTTGGTGGAGGTCAACCCTTTGGCAACGCTCACAGATGGCAGCGTCGTGGCACTCGATGCCAAAATCACGCTGGACGATAATGCACGTTATCGGCACCCCGAGTGGGAGGGCTTCGCTGAAAATGGACCGGCGGATCCACTGGAAGTACGGGCAGCGGAACGAGGATTGCATTATGTCAAACTCGAGGGACATATCGGCGTCATCGGCAATGGCGCCGGACTGGTCATGGCGACACTGGATTCCGTAGCGTATGCGGGAGCTCCGTACGGCCTGGCGCCGGCAAACTTTCTTGATATCGGTGGCGGAGCATCCGCCTCAGTGATGCATGATGGACTCGAGATCGTCCTGGCAGACCCCTCGGTGCGGTCGATTCTTGTCAATGTCTTCGGTGGTATAACAGCGTGCGACGAGGTGGCAGCGGGAGTCTTGTCCGCAGTGGATGCACTTGGTGCAGTTGCATCGAAGCCGATTGTTGTTCGTCTGGCAGGTAACGCATTTACCGCCGGACGCCGAATCCTGAAGGAGGCCGGGCGGGCAAACATTATCTTCGTCGACGCGATGGATGACGCGGCCAAACAGGCGGTCACCCTTGCCAGATCGGAACTGGCCAGGATGGCTGGATCTGGCGGCACTGCCTACAACGGCTCCGCTGTTCGGGATCTGATCGCACGGAGTTCTGGAAGCGGGACAACATCTGCTGCTGGGACGCAACAAGAATGATGGAGCGTATGATGTCTGTGTTTTTGAATGCAAATTCCCGAGTTCTTGTGCAAGGGATGACCGGTTCCCAAGGGATGAAGCACACCCGACGCATGCTGAACTCCGGTACACGCGTGGTCGGTGGAGTCAATCCGCGCAAAGCGGGAACCACCGTTGAATTCGAGGTGCAACCGTGCGACGGTGCCCCGCCTCACCTTTGCGTGGGAACGATGTGCGTTCCGGTGTATGGGAGTGTGCCTGAGGCCTGCGCGGCCACGAGTGCTGATGTTTCGGTGCTCTTCGTTCCGGCGGCGGCAGTGAAGGAGGCTGTATTTGAAGCTGTCGATGCTGGTGTTCGGTTGGTCATCGTTATCACCGAGGGGGTTCCGGTAGCGGACAGCGTTGAATTCATCGGATATGCCCGTGCGCATGGCACGAAGGTGATTGGTCCCAACTGCCCGGGTATCATCACCCCCGGTACCTCGAATGCAGGGATCATCCCGGCTGATATTACCGGGGCTGGTCCCATCGGCCTTGTATCCAAATCAGGAACGCTGACCTACCAGATGATGTATGAACTCTCCGACTTCGGGTTCTCTACCTGTATCGGCATAGGCGGAGATCCGGTGATAGGCACAACATTCATCGACGCGCTCGCGGCGTTCGAGGATGACCCCTCCACCGATCTCATCGTCCTGATTGGCGAGATCGGCGGTGACGCCGAGGAACGAGCGGCCGCGTTCATCACGGAACACGTGACCAAGCCGGTCGTCGCCTATATTGCCGGTGTGACCGCTCCCAAAGGCAAGACCATGGGGCATGCCGGGGCCATCGTGTCGGGTGATTTCGGTACCGCCGCCACGAAGAAGCGGGCCCTCGAGGCCGCCGGTGCCCATGTTGGGCAGAGTCCGAGCGAGGCGGCATGTATGGCTCGCTCACTTCTGCCTCGACGTCGCTAACACTGCGATGCATGGCCCGGAGGATGTGGGCGACGGACCGTAATGTCACGCCACGGCTTCTCGTAAGGTGCATGGCCGTGCAGGCCGCGGCGACGGCACGAACTGCGGTTGTATCATGAATACCCGCTCGCGGCCACAGCGGCCGCTAGCGAAGCACCCCGTGCATGAGGCGAGCGATTGCCAGCGCCCACGCCGTTATCAACCACGCAACGAGTGCCGCAGCCGCAGCGAGCGGATGTGGACCGGTGTGACTCGTATGCAAGGCGAGATCAACGAGGTGCTGCCCGAGTTCACTCGGCAGCCACTCGCTTCCCGGCAGGGACCGCGCCACGAGTGGCAACACCAGCAGCCCCACGACGCAGGCCGCCAGCGCGGCGACGACGTTGCGCAACAAGAACGCGACACCCGCGCAGAAGAGGGCCATCGTCGTCAGAAACAGGGCACAAGCCAGGCCGGTACGCCACAGCCCGGTTCCACCGGAAGAAACAACAAGGACGCCGACACAGCCGGCAAGGAAGGCGACGGCAAAGAAGGATCCGCCCAGCACGGCGATTTTCGTGGCGAGGAGGCGGCTGCGGGATGGAACGGCAAGCAGGCTGCGCTCAACCTGATGCGCGGAGAACTCGCTCGCGCCGGCGAGCACAGCGAGAACGATCATGCCGATCAGCGCGTAAGCGGTTGCCGAACGCAGCAACTGTGAGTGGGGCATGGAAGAATCGCCACCAGCCAGAGCCTTGGCCACCACCCCCTCGAGCGCAACCGTGGCGAAGGCCGCCAGCCGCACTGGCGGCAGACTGTAGAGTTTCATTGCCTCCGCCCGCAAGGAGTGGTGCCACGATTTGGCCAGCGTACGTGCGCCGGGCGTGGCAGCCTGGCCGTGCCGAGGGCTCACGCGTCCCTCCTCTCGAAGCAGATCATGGCTGCGATAAGGGCAACAAGCGCCCACACGCCGAGGGAGGCCCAGGCAGTGGCCGGGTCGAGAGGTTCGAGATCCGCAATGGGCAGGCCGTTATCCAGGTCGCGGAACTGATCACCGGAGAACACAATCGATCGTGCCAGAAGATCCGGGAGAAAGCGGACCGCGTCGGTCACGTTTGCCAGTAACAGGCTGAAAGAGACAAGAGAACTGTTGGTCAGCAACAATGCAAGCGGGATGACGCCGCTGCGCAATGCCACCGTGAGTGCGAAAGCAATCAACGCCATTAGTGCCCAATAGGCAACGATCCCGAGTGTGCGGGTGGGCATGGCATCCACCGCGGTGGTGTAGGGGCCAAGCAGGTGGCGCGACAGTGCGAGCACCCCGGGGATTACGGCCGCTGACACTACGGCGAGCCAGCCGAGGATGATGGCGAGTTTGCATCCCAGCAGGGTTGATCGGCGCGGAACGGTCACCATGGTGGTGGAGATCTGACGGGTGTGCCCGAGCGTCTGTGCGGTCCGCGTGTATTCACTGGACATGATGACCACACCAGCAATAATCGGGCCGATCGCGGCGATGAAGAGTTCGGTCAGGCCCAGATCGGCCGTCGAGGTAGACACCATATTGTCAACGTTTCCCGTCTCCAGGGCATGGCGAACCGTACGAGTATTCATCCACGTGAGTAGCACGGGCACGGCAACGGTCACCGCCGTTGCCACCCAGGCAGCAGGAAGAGTCAGAAACTTGCGGGCTTCGGCATGAAGTGTTCGTACAATCGTCATTGCGCACCACCCGTGAGAGTGAAGAACGCGTCTTCAAGATTGCGGTACCCTGCCGTGACCTCGGTAAGAGGGCCCGCAGCGGCGATCCGTCCGGCAGAGATCACGACGACGTCGTCGGCGATCTCGGCAAGCTCTCCCATGAGGTGACTGGATAGCAACACGGTGCCGCCGGCGTCCGCCCGCTTCCGCAACAGGTTCCGTATCCAGCGGATGCCTTCCGGGTCAAGGCCGTTGACGGGCTCATCAAGGATAAGAATATTCGGATCCCCCAGCAGCGCCGAGGCGATCCCCAGGCGCTGGCCCATGCCGAGCGAGAACTCGCGGGTGCGCCGCCCGGCAGCCTCGGCGAGTCCGGTTTCCTCCAGGCATTCGGCGATACGGGAACGGGGGATGCCGGCCGCGGCCGCCTGCCAGGCCAGATGAGCACGCGCCGTTCGTGACGGGTTCGCCCCGCTGCCATCGAGCATTGCTCCCACGCTTCGCGATGGCGCCGGGAGGCGGCGGTACGGCCTACCCAGAATAGTCGCCCGGCCCGTATCGGCGCGGTCGAGGCCGAGCAAGATGCGCAGCGTGGTTGACTTGCCAGCGCCATTCGGACCGACGAAGCCAGTCACCCGCCCGGGCAGGGCACGGAAACTGATGTCACGCAGCACGGCGTGGCGCCCGAACGATTTGCTGAGGTGGCTGATTGCGATTGTGGCGGCGCTTTGCTCATCCGCGCGTGTTTCTGCCGCGTCCGACGTATCCGGGCGCGGGTCTGTCTTGTCCGGGCGCGGGCCTGCCGTATCCGGGTGCGGGTCTGTCTTGTCCGGGCGCGGGCCTGCCGTATCCGGGTGCGGGTCTGTCTTGTCCGGGCGCGCATCCGCGCTGCCGCTTGGACTTTCTGTATTACTCATGCGGCCATCTTCGCCGTGGGCCGACTCGCTCGACATCGGCCACCGGTCTGAAATTCGAACGGGTCCTCAACCCGGACGAATCAGCCCTGGGGCTGATTCACGCGCCATGCCGAGGCGGGTAGGGTGCATATATGGCCCGTCGTCGTCCTTCTTCGCGCAGCATGCTCGGTGCCGTTATTGTGTTGACGCTCCTCATGCTCTTGTCCACCGGAGCGGACTCCACAACAAACGGCGGTCACCCGCTCCGTGCCGTCGTGATCGCCGTGTCCGTGATAGCGGCGGCCATCGGAGCGTGGCTTCTTCTGCGCAGAGAAGAAGCCCGGTATGCCGCGCGATTACGGCGTCAAGAACTGGAGCGTGCGTTGGCGGATGAACGTCTTGCCATTGCGCGCGACCTGCATGACATCGTCTCGCACGGGCTCGGACTCATTACCATGCGGGTTGCTGTGGCGCGCGAGGTGAACGCCGATAACCCCGCCGCGCTCGCCGCCGCGCTGGCCGACGTGGAGGCCGCTAGCCGGGCAACAACGTTGGAGATGCGGCGTATGGTGCATGTATTGCGTGGGGATGAGGCGCCGCTGGCGCCGCTTCCCAGTATTGAACGAGTCAGCGAACTCGTCTTCGGAGCCCGCCAGGCGGGGTTACGGGTAACACTCAGCGGTGAGGATGTTCAGGCGCACTCGGAAGGCGTCTCCGTGGCCGTGTACCGGATAGTGCAGGAAGCCCTCGGCAATGTCGCGCGGCACGTCGGGCCGGCGTCGGTCGATGTGCAGCTGCGGCAGGAGGACGGGACCATTACCGTCGTCGTGCACGACGACGGCGGGCACCGGCAGGGTACTGCCTGGCAGGGGCGGGAACCCGGGCGCGGACTCGGGCGGCAACCCGGGCGGGAACTCACTGGCGAACGGGACGCCGAGCCTCCTGAGGCAGGCGCCGCTTCCCGGCGCGCGCCGCTATTAGAAGGCCCGACATCCGATGGCCACGGGCTTCGAGGTTTGGCGGAACGGGTGGAGGCGCTGGGCGGCGAACTCCGTGCCATGCAGGAACAGGGCGGATTCACCGTATGGGCGCGTATTCCGGATCCGCTCGGGATCGAGATGCCGTGACCAATGTAGTTCCGGATCGTGACGGGAACAGAAAGTGGCAACGTGGTGACAAGCGAAAACGCTGACGTGGTGAGAAGCAGTGATGGCGGAGCTCTACCGCAACGCACTGCGCCGGTGGAAATAACAGTGGTGATCGCAGAAGACCAGGAACTCTTGCGCACATCGCTTGTGACCCTGCTGAACGCCGACCCGCATATTCGAGTGGTGGCAGAGGCGTCCGATGGCGTGGAAGCAGTAGGCCTTGTTACCCGAAGCGCGCCGGATGTGGTGCTGATGGATATCCGCATGCCACGTCTGGACGGCATAGCCGCCACCGCTGCCATCTCGCAGAATCCGGACCTGCGTGAGACCCGGGTCATTATCTTGACCATGTTCGAGTTGGAAGACTACGTTTTTCAGGCCTTGCGGGCCGGGGCGGCCGGGTTTCTTCTCAAGGACACCACGCCGGCGGCGATTGTGCAGGCCGTGCGTACCGTCCACGACGGGCAGCGCCTTCTTTCCCCGCCCGCGCTGCGCCTGCTGATCGAACGATTCGTACCGCAGCGTCGTGGTACAGGGCAGCTCGATGTACTGACTCCGCGGCAGACCGAAGTGCTGCGGCTTGTGGCACGCGGCCTCTCGAACCAGGAGATTGAGGAAACCCTGCACATCAGCCATGCCACCATGAAAACGCATATGAGCGCCCTGCTTGAACGCCTGGGGGCGCGTGACCGGGCCCAACTGGTGATTGCAGCATATGAAAGTGGGCTCGTCGGATAAGTGGTGATGGTGTGCAATACTCCGCGCGTGAACGGGGACGAGTGCACAGCGTTCAGGGGTCGGTGATGGGTGGC
>SUUB01000008.1:38986-41622 GCA_015062745.1 Actinomycetaceae bacterium | reverse complement strand
TAAGTGGTGATGGTGTGCAATACTCCGCGCGTGAACGGGGACGAGTGCACAGCGTTCAGGGGTCGGTGATGGGTGGCAAATACTCCGGGTGTGAACGGAAGACGATTCTGTGGTTGTGCTGAGCGCGCCGACCGCGCCCAATACTCCGCCCGTGAACGGAAGACGATCACACTCGGGCCGATCGCGGGCAGCACGGTGAGCGACACACCGCGTGTCTAGCGTGCGATAGATCCCCGAAGAGGGAACGATGGTGACGATGAGTACCGAAACACGCCAGCATTATCTCGCCGCAGTCCTCGCGGCCCTGCAGCCGCTTGTGCTCAGTTGGGTGGGCGTTGTTGCTCTGGCGATTCTCGTGTACACGGTCTCCGCCTCCTCGCCGCTTCTGGGTGAGGCGCAATGGCAGGACGCAGCCCGCCTGGGATCGTCGCTCTGGCTTATGAGCCTGGGCGCGCCGATGCACGTGGCCGGTACGCATATCAGCCTGTTCCCGCTCGGATTAACACTTCTCATCGTGTGGCTGTGTTTCCGTTTCGCTCGGTCCGCCGGTGTTTTCGGTTGGGGAGAATCCGCAGCTTGCGCGGCGAGTGGAGCGATTGTTGCGGCGGTGCTCGGCGCCACAGCGCGTGATTCCTATCTATGGATCGGTGCACTCGGAGCCGCCGTGATCACCGGCGCGGCAGCTCTGGTGACTTGGTGGCGGCAATCTCCTCCCCCCGGCTGGGGGTGGGAGCTGGTGCGCCGGGCTTGGCGGCTGGCGTGGCCGGTTCTGGCATTACTCGCGGCAGCGTCACTGATTCTCACCGTGGTGGCACTCGTCGCAGGATCCTCACGTATTGCGGAGATCTACGGATACTATGTGCTCAGCCCGGTAGGGGTGGTGTTCCTCACCCTGGCGCAACTGTTCTACCTTCCCACGATCTCTATCTGGTCACTCGCCTATGCCTCCGGCGTAGGCTTCGCCGTTGGCAGCGGGGCGAGCTTTTCCAGCCTCGGCAGCGTATCGGAGCCGCTGCCCGCAATTCCGCTGCTCGGTGCATTACCGACCCTGGATGTTCGGCTGCCGTGGCTGATCCCATGCCTGATACTGATCGGCCTCGGGATAGGCCTGTGGCGCGCCGGAAGCTGCGCGAGGTGGCGCGATCTGGCTACCGACGGCGGGGTGGCCGTGGCGATCATCTTGTGCACTGTTGCCCTTGCCGGCGTACTTGCCAGCGGAAGTATCGGGCCGCAGCGCATGCAGGAGACGGGTGTGACCCCGCCGTTGTTCGGCGCAATCGTTGCGCTGGAAGCCGGCGGAGGGTTGCTACTCGGCCTGGCGGCACGCAATGCGCAGCTCCGCCAACAGCTTTCCGACTTTCGGGCGAGGCGGGCACAGGCCGCAGCACAGCGGAAGGAAGAGCGGCAAGCAGAGGAAGAGCGTGCTCGGGCGGAGTCGGGAGAGCAGGACCTACCGGACGCTCGTCGTGATGAGGACGGGAATGGTGACGAGGCGGCTACTTCCGGCGAGATCGGTGCGCAGGGCAAGCCGGGTACGCCCGACGAGGCGCCGCATGACGGGACTCCAGGAGCACAGGATGGCGTACCACCGCATGGCGGTAGCCCGGAGGCGCAGCGTGAAGTATCCTCGCTGCGAGCGGTCTCGCCGAGCTAAACGGAGTCTGTGCCGATAGCGTATCTGGTGATTGGGCATCCGCGCGTGCCGCAGGCCGAGCGCGGTAGGCTCGTAGCGTGAGGACCGAAATCCGCCCTACAGCCCCCGCCCGAATCGTTGTCCTGGTGTCGGGAACAGGATCCAATCTGGAAGCACTGCTACGTGCGTGTGAAAACGGCAGCTACGGAGCCCACGTCGTCGCCGTCGGCGCGGACCGGCGAAATATCCGTGGTCTAGAGATCGCACAGGAGGCCGGAATACCGACTTTTGTGCACAGGCTTGCCGAGTACGCCACGCGAGACGAGTGGAACACCGCTTTGCGGGACGACGTCGCGGCACACACGCCTGACATCGTCGTACTGGCTGGATTCCTCAAACTTCTCAGTCCCGACTTCCTGGCGGCATTCCCCGGGCGTGTTATCAACACCCACAATGCGCTCCTGCCGTCGTTCCCGGGTGTGCACGGCCCCGCCGATGCGCTGGAGTATGGAGTGAAGATCACGGGTGCCACCTTATTCGTCGTCGATCCGGGTGTGGATACCGGCCCGATTCTGGCGCAGGTGGCCTGCCCGGTGCAGGACGACGACAGTGCGGACTCGCTGCTGGAGCGGATCAAGGGTGTGGAGCGGACGCAACTGGTGGACACCGTGGGAGCGATGGCTCGCAACGGTTGGTGGATCGACGGAAGGCACGCCGGCGTCCTGACCTGAACCAATGTGCTCCCGGCCGTGACCGGCGAAGCCTCGCCGGATCACCTCGTTCTGCACGGCGAAGCCGGGCTGGATGCCCCGTTCTGAACGGTACAGCCGGGCTGGATGTCCCAGTTCTGCGCGGCACATCCGGGCCGGCGTGGTCTCAGGCCATGACCGCCGAGGCGTCAGGTCCGGCGGCACGATACACTGGCACCGGTCGCAACTGGCGTTGAAGGTGGGGCACCACCGGGGAGCGACCGCAGCATCGCCGCGCGCCTGGGCATTCCAAC
>SUUB01000008.1:1354-38886 GCA_015062745.1 Actinomycetaceae bacterium | reverse complement strand
CCGGTCGCAACTGGCGTTGAAGGTGGGGCACCACCGGGGAGCGACCGCAGCATCGCCGCGCGCCTGGGCATTCCAACATTTGAAAGAGGCAGGAATGCGTATCCCCTTCACACGAGCACTCATATCCGTATACGAGAAGACCGGTGTTGCCGAGCTGGCGGCCGCGCTGCACGAGGCCGGCTGCGAGATCGTCTCCACCGGATCAACCGCCGCCGTGATCTCCGCCGCAGGTGTGCCGGTGATACCGGTGGAAGCGATTACGGAATTCCCCGAATGTTTTGACGGCCGCGTTAAAACACTGCATCCGCGTATCCACGGCGGGATTCTCGCCGATCGTCGCCTCACGGCGCATCGCAAGCAGATGGAGGAACTGGGAATAGAGCCCTTCGACCTGGTCGTGGTCAACCTGTATCCCTTCCAGGAGACCGTTGCCGGGGGAGCGGGCGTCGATGAGTGTATCGAGAAGATCGACATCGGTGGCCCAGCGATGGTGCGAGCGGCAGCGAAGAATCACGCCAGCGCCGCCGTCGTCGTTAAGCCGGTGCGTTATCCCGAGGTGATAGCGGCGGCGCAAGCCGGAGGCTTCACCGGAGACGAACGCCGCCGGCTCGCTGCTGAGGCCTTCGCCCACACTGCCGCGTACGACGCCGCCGTCGCCACCTGGATGAGCGAGACGCTGCTCGGGGAAGACCACCCCGCTTTCGTTGGCGGAGCCTGGCACGAAGCTCTACCGCTGCGATACGGCGAGAACCCGCATCAGAGAGCCGGCTGGTATGTGGCGGAGAGCGGCGCCACCGGATTGGCCGCTGCCACGCAACTCGGCGGAAAAGCAATGAGCTACAACAACTACCAGGATGCCGACGCCGCACTGCGCGCCGCCTACGATCATACGGAACCATGCGTTGCCGTCATCAAACACACCAACCCCTGTGGAGTGGCAATCGGTGGCGATATCGCTGAGGCACATCGCAAGGCCCATGCCTGCGATCCGGTCTCCGCGTACGGCGGTGTGATTGCCGCCAACCGAGAAGTGACAGTGGAGATGGCGCAGCAGGTCAAACCGATCTTCACGGAAGTCATCGCCGCTCCGGGCTACACCCCGGAGGCGTTGGAACTGCTGCGTAGCAAGAAGAACCTGCGCATCTTGCGGGTGGATGGGCCGGCACGCGAAAGATTCGACCTCAAGCCGATCTCTGGCGGACTGCTGGTGCAAGAACGCGATGCTCTTGATGGGCCCGGCGACGACCCGCGCAACTGGACCCTCGTGGCCGGGCAGGCCGCCGATGAGGCGACGCTGCGCGACCTGGAGTTCGCTTGGCGCACCATCCGGGCGGTGAAGTCGAATGCCATCCTATTGGCACGCGACGGGGCCACGGTGGGCGTGGGAATGGGCCAAGTCAACCGGGTCGATTCGTGCCGGCTCGCGGTTGAGCGCGCCAACACGCTCGGTGGCGAGCAAAGCGAAGGGGAGGGAACTCCCGTGGCGCCCGAGAGGGCGCGTGGATCGGTTGCGGCATCGGATGCCTTCTTCCCCTTCGCGGATGGTTTGGAGATCCTTGCCGCTGCCGGGGTGCGCGCCGTCGTGCAGCCGGGTGGATCCATTCGCGATGAGGAAGTCATTGCCGCAGCGCAGGAGGCGGGTGTGACGATGTATCTGACCGGGTGTCGGCACTTCTTGCACTGAAATGCCCGGGCGCCGCAGTCCGGCCGGTTGGAAGTGGGGGTTGAGTGGGTGCGGGTTGGGCCTGCGGGTTGAGTGGGTTCTTTCCTCACCACGCCTCTGTGTCCCTGACTTCTTCGGGTTATCGCCCAAGTTCCGGGTTTTTCGCGGAGGATTGCGGAAAACCCGGAGAAAGAAGCAGCTGTCGGGGATGCCGCACGATGCCGCACGGCTGAACCTCGTCCAACACCCTTGCACGATCGGCCATGTCAGGGAGTCCGAGCGTGCGCTCATGTTTCTGGGTCCAACACCCTGGCACGCGCGGCCATACACCGATGAAGGGCACCGTTGCGTCTTCGCACTGCCGACACCCCCATACACGCGGTCATACGGCACAGGCGCTAAAGTAAAGACCATGAGAGGCGAGCGGGTTTCCCCCCTGGTTTACATTGTTCTGGTGGTGTGGACCATTGGGATCTGCGTGGCTGCCTTCGTGTGGACAACGCGTTTTGCCGTCACTGCCATGGCAGCCAGCTTCGTCGTCTTTGCCGTGCTGCGTGCCACCCTGCCGGGCGGGGTACTTCCACATGTACGCGGCCGCGTTTTCGATGTCACCATTTACATGCTCACCGCCGGAATGCTGCTTTTTCTTTCTCAGTGGGCTAATACGCCGCAGGTGTTCTAACTCTGTCGCACCTTTTGCACGGAGCGCATGTGAGTGAAAGGGTATGGCGGGAACAAACGGAGCGTATTTGGGCGCAAGGGGTTTGGCGGGGACAATAGGCACGTGGACCCACTCCTGAAGAATGTCTTATTCGTCCTGCTCTTCACACTGATCGGCGGGCTGTTCTCCGCCTCGGAAATGGCACTGGTCTCGCTTCGCCAAACCCAAATCGACGAGATGGCGAAGAAAGGAGCCGCAGGTGCCACCATTCAGCGGCTCACGGCGGACTCGAACCGTTTCCTCTCCGCGGTGCAGGTGGGTGTCACCGTGGCCGGCTTCTTCTCCGCTTCCTTCGGCGCCTCACAGATCGCGCCGGAAGTTGCACCGCTGTTTCAAAACGCTGGGATGAGCAGCTCGGCGGCCTCAACGCTCTCCTTCGTTCTCATCACGATTGCGATTGCCTACCTCTCCATCGTCTTCGGAGAGTTGACCCCGAAGCGAATCGCCCTCCAATCGGCGGAATCCATTGCGCTCGTCGCCGCCCGGCCGCTCGCGGCGATCACCGCGTTGTTGCGGCCGGTTATTTGGTTCCTTGGTGCTTCCACCAATGTTGTGCTGCGGTTGCTCGGACGCAATCCGAAGACCCAGAAGGAGGCAATGGGAGTTCGCGAACTGCGCGCCTTCGTCGCCAGCCAGGAGACCATTGGCGAGGAAGAACGTGAAATGGTTGTTGACATGCTCTCCGTAGGCGACCGCACGGTGGAGGAGATCATGACGCCACGCACCGAGGTGGACTTCTTCTCCTCCGATATGCCGATTGAGCAGGCGCAGCTTGAGGTTTCAAGCCTGGAGCATTCTCGCTATCCCGTGCGGCAGGGAACGTCCGACGACGATGTGCTCGGCTTTATCCATATCCGAGATCTCATCCACCCCGCCGACCATGTGCAAACGGTCGGCGATCTGGTCCGCGAGATTCTCTTCTTTCCCACCGGCAAGCCGGTGCTCGATGCCCTAACGGAAATGCGCGCGAAACATGCCCATCTTGCCGTGGTGGTTGATGAATACGGCGGCACCGACGGGATTATCACCCTGGAAGACGTGGTGGAGGAATTCGTCGGTGAGATCAACGACGAGTATGACAATGAGGCGCCCGTCGTCGTCCGGCGCGGCGACACGGAACTCATTGACGGACTGGCGGGCAGGGCGGAGGTATCAAAAGCTCTCGGGCGTGAGCTGCCTGACGGTCCGTTCGATACCCTCGCCGGGTTCATCGTCGCCCAGCTCGGGCATATGCCTGAGGTAGGGGACCGGGTGACATGGGATGACCTACAACTAACCGTGACACGTATGGAGGGGCGGCGCATTGCGCGGGTAAGCATCACCCGGCGGGAACCGGACGAGGCGTCCGAGGAGGCGTAAGCGGCGCGCAGATACAGTTGCCGCTGCCGAGGAGGTTCTTCCCCGCGGAGGGCACGGCCAAAGGCCATGACCGAAGGGAAGACGAAAAGGCGGCGATTCCGGGAATCAAGTAGTCTTCTCGTTGGCGAGAACTATTCAGAAGGGAAAGAACGCAATGGCAAAGATCAAGGTTGCAGGCCCCGTCGTCGAACTTGAAGGCGACGAGATGACGCGAGTTATCTGGCAGGATATCCGGGAGCGGCTTATCCTTCCCTACCTCGATGTCGATCTGCGCCGGTACGATCTTTCCATTCAGAACCGCGACGCCACCGATGACCAAGTGACCGTCGACGCCGCCCATGCCATCGCCGAGCATCACGTGGGCGTCAAATGCGCCACCATCACCCCGGACGAGGCACGGGTGGAAGAGTTCGGACTGAAGGAGATGTGGAAGAGCCCGAATGGCACGATCCGCAACATCCTCGGCGGAGTCGTGTTCCGCGAGCCCATTATCATGTCGAACGTGCCACGCCTGGTGCCGCACTGGAAGAAGCCGATTGTCATCGGCCGCCACGCGCATGCCGACCAGTACAAGGCTGCCGACTTCAAGGCTCCCGGTGCCGGTACCGTGACGATTTCCTACGTTCCCGACGACGGCGGCGAGCCCATCGAGATGGACGTGTGCCGTATGCCGGAGGGCGGCGGAATCGCAATGGGCATGTACAACTTCAACGAGTCCATCCGCGACTTCGCCCGCGCATCCTTCAACTACGCCCTGCAACGCAACTATCCCGTCTACCTCTCCACGAAGAACACGATCCTCAAGGCGTACGACGGCGCCTTCAAGGATATCTTCGCCGATGTGTTCGCCACCGAGTACAAGGAACGTTTCGACGCCGCCGGGCTGACCTACGAGCATCGACTCATCGACGATATGGTCGCCTCCGCCCTGAAATGGGAAGGCGGCTACCTGTGGGCATGTAAGAACTACGACGGCGACGTCGAATCCGATATCGTTGCGCAGGGATTCGGCTCACTCGGGCTGATGACATCCGTTCTTATGACCCCGGACGGTCAGACGGTGGAAGCGGAAGCCGCACACGGCACGGTGACCCGCCACTACCGCCTGCACCAACAGGGGAAGCCGACTTCCACCAACCCGATCGCCTCGATTTATGCGTGGACGGGCGGACTGAAGCACCGCGGTGTTCTTGACGGCACACCGGAAGTCACCGGCTTCGCCACCACTCTGGAAGACGTTATTGTACAAACCGTCGAAAGCGGCAAGATGACCAAGGATCTCGCGCTGCTTATCGGCGCCGAGCAGGAATGGCTCACCACCGAAGAGTTCATGGACGTGCTCGACAAGAACCTACGCGCCCGCATCGGTAGCTGACGCCTAGGTTTCGCCGCCTACAGTTTGCTCGCCGCGTTATTGCTCGCGCGGCAGAGCGGAAAGGATACACATGAATGCGCTCAAACGCGCCGGTATTCTCCCCTGGGTTCTAGGAGCAATTGTCCTGGGAATCGTCTTCGGACTATTCATGCCCCTGCCATTGGCACGAGTATTCTTCACCTTCAACGATATCTTCGCGCAGTTCCTCAATTTCTCTATTCCGCTGATCATCGTGGGATTGGTGGTACCGGCTATCGCCGACCTCGGTAAGGGAGCGGGGAAGTGGTTGACGGTCACCGCCGCGATCGCCTATAGCTCCACACTCTTCGCAGGCTTCCTGACATACGCGGTGTGTGCCATCGTGTACCCGAAGCTGCTCTCCACCGGAGGACTCGCTGCGGTCAGCGACCCCTCCGATACCGCCTACGCCGGATATTTCACCATCGAGATTCCACCGGCCTTCGGTGTGATGACCGCACTGGTCATTTCCTTCGTTCTCGGTATCGGGCTGTCATTGGCGCCGCGCGGAGTGCTACGCAAAGGGTTCCTTGAGTTCCGCGTGATCGTCACCGGCCTGATCTCCAAGGTGATCGTGCCGCTGCTGCCATTGCATATCTTCGGTATCTTTCTCAATCTGACGGAGGCCGACGCCGTCGCCCCGATTATCCGCGTTCTGCTGCGCGTGGTGGTGCTGGTTCTGTTGCTTGAGGTTGTCATCCTGCTGACCCAGTTCTGCTTGGCAGGGGGCATCGCGAAGAAGAACCCCTTGAAGGCTCTTGCCACCATGTTGCCGGCGTATTTCACGGCCTTGGGAACGTCGTCGTCGGCGGCAACGATTCCGGTGACCCTGCGCCAAGTCCGGAAGAACGGAGTGTCGCAGCCGGTTGCGAATTTCACCGTGCCGCTGTGTGCCACCATCCATCTGGCCGGTTCGACGTCGAAGATCACCGCTTTCGCCTTGGCGATAATCACTGTCAACCACCTGCCGGTCAGCACGGGGCAGATGGTCGGATTCATCTTCATGCTCGGTGTGACGATGATTGCCGCCCCGGGTGTTCCCGGCGGAGCCATTATGGCTGCCACCGGAATCCTCGCGTCCATGCTGGGATTCAATGACGCCAATGTAGGCCTGATGATCGCCACCTACGTGGCACTCGACTCCTTCGGAACCGCCACCAATGTAACCGGCGATGGAGCAATCGCTCTGGTGATGGAACGGCTGGCCGGGCCGCGCATCGGCGAAGCCAACGAAAACGTGAAGGGCTTCGACGGGCATCGGGCCTTTGATCCGCAGGCCTACTTGGACGAGGTCAGCAAAGCCTGAACTGTTCCGATACCCGGAGTGCCCCGATACCGGCGTGCTCGGACACCCGGAGCGTTCGGATGCCTGAACTGTTCCGATACCCGGAGTGCCCCGATACCGGCGTGCTCGGACACCCGGAGCGTTCGGATGCCCGAAGGGCCGCCGGTGGGGTCCGGGCTTAACACCCGCCTGGCCCGGACCCCACCGAGAAGCTTTCTAGCCTTCGAAGATATCCAGCGGTTGCAACGGTTCGGTGTAGTTCTTGTCCGCCACCGTGTAAAGAACCGAATAGAGGTTCAGCCACCACGGGTCGTAGGGGAGGCGAGTGGCCATATCAATCTGCTCATCCATATGCGAGAGCGGATAGGTCTGCACGGTCCCGTCGGCCATACCCACATAAGCCCCGCGATGACGCCCCGAGCGCAACTGGCGCTCCAACTCGTCAATGGCGTAGGTGGTCAGGCGTACGGCAAGCGTCCGGTCGAAGGGTGACGGATTGCCGCCCTGTTGCATGTGGCCGAGAATAGCCGGCCGCACATCGAAGAGGCCATGACCCTCCTCCTGGAAGACGCGAGTGAGTAGATCGGTAGTGTAATACTCCGAGGCCTGTTCGCACCGGACCACCAGGTACAGTTCGCGGCCTGCCTTGAAGCTCTCGACCATCCGCTCCGTATCCGCCGAAAGCTGCGCCAGAGTGATGCCATGTTCGGAAAGATACACCTGCTCCGCCCCGGAGGAAATGCCACTCATAAGCGCCAGGAACCCACATTTGCGCCCCATTGTTTCGGCGACGAAGCAGCGGCGGGAGGCGCTGGCGGACTGCTTGATGCGGTCGAGTACTTCTGTGTTGTTGTTCAGCGCCGTATCGGCACCAATCGACAGCTCCGAGCCCGGCAGGTTGTTGTCAATGGAAGCCGGAACACATACGAAGGGAATGTTGAAGGCCGGGAAGCGATCGCGTTCGCGTAGTAGGCGCCAGATGGACTCGTAGCCGGCGAAGCCTCCGATCATGAGGATGGCATCGATACGATGTTCCTCAATGGCGCGGCCGAGCGCGTAGTACTGCTCCACGGCGGGTCCGGTGCGCCGCGTCCCCAGTGCGGCACCACCCGCGCCCACCCAGGCATCCACATCGCCCCATGTCAGTTCACGAACGTCGCCCTCGATAAGCCCGGGGAAGCCGCCATTCACGCCAAGCATAGTGAAACCGCGATCAACGCCCAGCCGCACTGCGGCCCGCGCCGCAGCATTCATTCCGGGAGCGAGGCCTCCGGCGTGCATGATGGCAACGCGAGCACTGTTTCCCGCTCCATGGCGGGTCGGTACCGGGGAAGACATCGTTTCAAAGACATCGATCATTTGCCGGTAGCTCGCGCCGCGTGAGTCAACGGCCGCCTCATAATCGCCGTCCTGCAGGTACCCCTTCACCGCGCGAGTATTGGCGACGGCGCGGTGCAGGGGCAGACGTGTGATGCGATTACGGTTTGTGGCAATGATGCACGGCTCGGCGTCGTCGTCGGCGCGGACCGCTTCTAGGGAGGCGGTGTAGCCGAGCAAGGTCGGCATCCAGCGATCATAGGCCGAGGGAGTGCCGCCGCGCTGCACATGGCCGAGCGCGGTGATGCGCGCATCTTCGCCCAGGCCTTCCGCCAGCACATCGCGCACCTGTGCGGCAGTGATCGGCTCACCGGTGCGGTCCTGGGCGCCTTCGGCCACCACGATGATGGAATCGCGGCGCCCCGCTGCGCGCCCGGTGCGCAGCTTCTCGCATAGTTGCTCCTGCCACCCCTGTGCGGGAGGCAGTTCGGGGATGAACACGTAATCACACCCGCCGGCAATCGCACTCATCAGGGCCAGGTAACCGCAGCGCCTTCCCATCACCTCGATGATGAAGGTCCGTTGATGCGAGGCGGCGGTGGAGGAAATAGCGTCGATCGCGTCAACGATGCGGTGCAATGCGGAATCCGTTCCCACGGTCATATCGGATCCGACCAGGTCGTTATCGATGGAACCGACGACGCCGACTAAATGCAGGAGTGGATGCGCCGCTGCCACCTCGGGGGTGATCTCGCCGCGTTCCACGAGTTCGGCCAGTAGTTCCGGCCAGAGAGAACGTAGTTCGGCAGCTCCGGTGAGCGTTCCATCTCCTCCGATGGCGACGACGCGGTCAATACCAAGCGCGGCGAGATTGCGCACGGCGGCACGCATCCCCTCGCGAGTGCGAAATGCTTCGCTACGGGCGGTGCCAATGCGAGTTCCGCCCTGGTTGAGTATGTTGGATACATCGGACCAACCGACCTCGCGGATAAGATCACCGCCTTCGACGGCGCCCTTCCAGCCTTCGTACACCGCGTAGGGAATCGCGCCTGCGTGGATCGTGGTGCGCACCACGGCGCGCACCACCGCATTCATACCCGGTGCGTCACCGCCCGACGTTAAGACGGCGATTCTCTGGCGATTATCTGCATTCGAGCTCACTCTTCTATTGTGCCCTCTTATGGCATAGCCGTGGTGGGAGTCAAGGCCTAATACGCGTGCGGTGTGCGGTCTTGTATGCATTCGGTGCGGTCTTGTATGCAACCGGTGTGCGGTCTTGTATGGATCCGGTGTGCGGTCTTCCATCCGCCTTTGTACGCCCCTTCCGTCTACCCTGTGCGCGCCCCCGTATCCGCTCCGCCCGTCCACCCTGTGCGCGCCCCGTATCCGCCCCGCCCGTCCACCCTGCCGCAGATCGTTTTTTGCAGAATTCCGACTTGCGTCACAGGCGGGTTCTTGGCCGAATAAGCGTGAGTCCACGGGTTTTACTCCTCTGGCGAGCAGCGTGATGTGTGTCATTTTTTGCAGAATTGAGGAAATCTGTTGCAGAGAGACGGATGTCCTTTTAGCATCGTGGCCATATAAGGGCCTACCGCTGCACGTAGCCGTGCCGCGTCCACGACCTGGAGGGAACAATGCACACCCGACGTATAACTGCACTGCTTGGAGCCGGCGCACTGGCCGCCGGCGGCCTGGTCGCGCTCCCCGGACTGCCGGCGGCGGCTGCGGATGGGCCGTATTCTTTGGCTGGAGATCTGCAAAGTGAGATTTCCACCTGCGCTGACTGGGATGAGAAGTGTACCGCTACCGAACTCACCGAGACCTCGGAGGGCATATACGAATTCACCGCCACCGTGCCCGCCGGATCGTGGGAGTACAAGATCGTTGGTGGACATTCCTGGGACAACTCGTGGGGCAACGGTGACGCGAATATGCCGATCACCGTGGCCGGCGATACCCAGGTCACCTTCCAATTCAACTCCGCGACCAACAAAGTGGGAGTGGCGTTGGACCTCGGCGACACGTCCTACAGTGCCGCCGACGACGCGCTTATCGCCGCGCCGGCGTCTCGTGGAGGTGGCGAGAACTTCTACTTCGTCCTCACCGATCGTTTTGCCAACGGTGACAGCTCCAATGACACCGGGGGATTGGACAGTGATCCGCTGGTATCGGGGTACGACCCGACGAATAAGGGCTTCTATCAGGGTGGTGACATCGCCGGACTGCGCGAGAGGCTCGATTACATCGAGTCCCTGGGGACAACGGCCATCTGGTTGACACCCTCCTTCAAGAACCAGCCCGTGCAGGGTAGCGGCAGCGATGCTTCGGCCGGATACCACGGCTACTGGGTGACCGACTTTACTCAGCTTGATCCCCACCTGGGCACCAATGACGAGTTCAAGGCCTTCATCGAGGATGCGCACTCGCGCGGTATCAAGGTGTACTTCGACATTATCGTCAACCACACCGCCGACCTCATCGACTACCAGGGCGATTCGACGTCGTACATCTCGCTAGCGGACTCGCCGTACAAGGACGCCTCGGGGCAGTCCTTCGATCCGGCGGCGATTGCCGGGACGACCTTCCCGGAGCTCGATGCCGCCACATCATTCCCCTACGTTCCGCAGCGGCAGGGCGACGTCGTCCCCGCCGAACTCAACGACGTGACGCTGTATCACAACCGCGGCAATTCCACCTGGTCAGGAGAGTCAGTCACCTACGGCGACTTCGATGGGCTGGACGACCTCATGACCGAGAATCCGGTGGTCGAACAGACCTTCGAGGACGTGTACAAGGCATGGATGGACTTCGGAATCGACGGTTTCCGCATTGACACCGCCAAGCATGTGAACTTCCAATTCTGGAAGGACTGGACTGCGGGGATCTCCGAGCACGCCGCCGCGACGAATCCGGACTTCTTCACCTTTGGAGAGGTCTACGACAATGCCGCCACCGACCGGGCGCCCTACGTGCGGCAAACCGATATGGGAGCGACCCTTGACTTCGGTTTCCAAGACTCGGTGAAGAACTACGCGAGCGGCTACACGGCGCAGTCACTGGCCGGTATCTTTGCCGCGGACGACTATTTCACCACCGCTTCATCGAATGCCGGTGATATGCCGACTTTCCTCGGCAATCATGACATGGGCCGGATCGGATACCTGTTGAACTCCGCAGGAGCGGACCAACCGGAGGCACGTAGTGTTCTGGCGCACGAGATCATGTTCCTCACCCGCGGCCAGCCGGTCGTCTACTACGGCGACGAGCAGGGATTTGCGGGAACCGGAAATGACAAGGATGCGCGCCAGTCGCTCTTCGCTTCCCAAACCGCCGAGTATCAGAACCAGCAGCTGTTGGACGGCAGCACCTTCGGTTCCGGTGACCACTACGATCAGACGACGACGCTGTACACAACGATTTCCGACGTCGCCACGCTACGCTCTTCCACACCGGCGCTGCGCACCGGAGCACAAATCGAGCTCTACGCGGAGAAGGGGCCCGGTGTTTACGCCTTCTCTCGGGTGGATCGAGACGAGAAGATCGAATACGTCGTCGCCGTCAACAACGCGACTGCGGCTTCCACGGCGACTTTCACCACGCTGACTCCGGGGGCCTCCTACACCGCGGTGTACGGGACTGGCGATGGCCTCACGGCCGACGCCGCCGGTCAGGTGACTGTCACGGTTCCCGCACTGTCCGCCGTCGTGTACCGGGCGGATCGGCAAGTTGCTGCCGCTGACGAACAGGCAGTGGTAGTCACGCCGGCATCCGGTGAGGCCCTGACGGTACAGACAACCACGCTGGCCGGGCAGAACGTCAGTGAATCCCTGGTTCCCGTCACGGCCACCGTTCAGGATGATCGTTGGGCGGAGACGACCTTCGCCTACCGGATCGCGGGCAGCGAGGAGTGGACGAGCCTGGGAACGGCAACCGGCGATTCACCGCGCGTTTTCCACGATGTCAGCGGCCTGAACGAGGGAACACTCATCGAGTACCGGGCAATCTCCGTGGACGCCGAAGGGAACGTGGCTGCTAATACCGGGTTCGGTTCGCTGGGCGTCAATCAATCGATCGGTGCGCAGGAGTCCGGCGGTGATACGAGCGACATAGTGGCTATTCCCGGCACACACCAGCTTGCCTTGGGGTGTACGGGCAACTGGCAGCCCGCATGTGAAGAATCGCGGTTGACCGCCGTGGCGGGCACCGACTGGTATAGCGGTACTTTCACCCTGCCGGCCGGAAGCTACGAGTATAAGATCGCGCTCGGTGGTACCTGGGATGTGAATTTCGGGGCGGGAGCGGTGCCGGGTGGTGCCAACGTGGCATACACCGTGCAACAGGAAGGTCCGGTCACCTTCTACTACAACGCGAAAACCCACGAGTTCTTCAATACCGCCGAACACCCGGCCTACACGGTGCCGGGCAACTTCAACGCCGCGGTGGGCTGCGTGCAGGACTGGGATCCCGCGTGCCTGGCCACCCTTATGACGGATCCGGACGGGGACGGTATCTTCACCTTCTCGACGACGCAGCTTCCCGCCACGGCTATTGAAGCGAAGGTATCGGAGTCGCTGAGCTGGGATGTTGCCTACGGCAGGGACGGGAACGGCGCCGGTGGCTCGCCGAACTACCAGTTCGACGCGGTACCGGCGGGCAAGCTCGCCGTGTTCACCTACGATCCGTCCACCCATATCCTCACGCTGGAGGTCACGGATATTCCGGTGGCGGGAGACGGACAGGCAATCGGGTACTGGCTGGATGAGGAGACCTTCGCCTGGCCGGCCGATGTAGCCACCGACGGTGCCACATATACGCTCTACTATGCGAAGAATGGCGGGATTACACGCCAGGGCGCCAGTGTTTCCGGAGCTGACGGGAGTATCGCCCTGAAAGTGAAACCGGGAGGGCTGACCGCCGAGCAGAAGGAGCAGGATCCCTACCTGACCGCCAAGTACACCTCGGCGCGCAAGGATTATGTGGCACTCACGCCGGAGGAGCCTCTTGACAGGGACTTGTTGGAGTCGATCCTGACTGGCGAAATAGAGGTATTACAGACCGAAACCAACGGAAGCCCCGTCGCCTTCTCGTCGCTGCAGACAGCACGGGTGCTCGATGCCCTGTACGCGGAGAAGGCAACGCAGCGGGAGCAAGGTGTTTCCTTCTCGGGGAAGACGCCAACACTTTCGCTGTGGGCACCGACCGCACAGTCGGTGACACTGCGCCTGTACGACGATCTTGCCGGTACCGGCGAGCCGCAAGAGCTTCCCATGGAACGTCAGGGCGATGGCTCGTGGACGATTACGGGCGAGGCCACGTGGGCCAACCGGGCCTACCTGTATGACGTGGAGGTATATGTGCCTCCGACGGCAATAACCGCCGGTGATGAGAAACAGGAGGCTATCGCCGGCACCGTGGTGCACAATATCGTCACCGACCCCAATTCGGTGGGCCTGACAACCGACTCGAAACGGTCCGTCATCGTGAACCTGGACGATCCGGAGGCCATGCCAGAGGTGTGGAGCGAGACGGCGTCGCCCGTGATCGCCCAATTCTCCGATCGTGCCATTCTGGAAATGCACGTGCGTGACTTCTCCATCGGCGATGAGACGGTACCCGAGGATCTTCGTGGCACCTACGCGGCCTTCGGAGTCTCCGATTCTGCCGGTATGACGGAGCTCAGGGAACTATCCGGTGCGGGAATGAACACCATCCATCTGCTGCCGACCTACGATATCGCTTCTATCCCGGAGGACCGGTCCGCTCAGCAGGTGGCGCAGGTGCCGAATGCGGCTCCTGACTCGAGCGAGCAACAGGACGCCGTGATGGCCGTGGCCGATCAGGACGGCTACAACTGGGGCTACGATCCCTTCCACTACACAACCCCGGAGGGCTCTTACGCCAGTGAAGGCAACCAGGATGGTGCCGCGCGCACCGCGGAGTTCCGGTCCATGGTGGGCAACCTGCATGCCGCCGGCTACCAGGTGGTTCTGGATGAGGTGTTCAACCACACCTACGCCTGCGGGCAGGATGACGCCTCCGTGTTCGAGAAGGTCGTGCCGGGCTACTACCACCGATTGGGCTATGCGGGGCAGACTCTGAACAGCCCGTGCTGCGCCGAATACGCGACGGAGCATGCCATGGCGGAAGATCTCATGATCGACTCGCTGGTGACATGGGCGAAGGACTACAAGGTCGACGGCTTCCGTTTCGACCTCATGGAGTTCAACTCCGTGGACTCCATGCGCAAGATCCGCGCGGCGCTCGATGAACTGACCCTGGCCGAAGACGGCGTCGATGGAAAGTCCATGTACCTGTACGGCGAGGGCTGGGCCTTCGGCACCACCGCTGACGGGTCCCGTTTCGAGCCGTCCATGCAAGGAACCCTCGGCGGCACCGGGATTGGTACCTTCAATGACAGGCTGCGCGACGCCGTGCATGGCGCTCAGTCCGACGGTAAGAATGATACGCAGGGCTTCGGCAACGGCTTGTACACCGATCCGAACGGCATTGCCGGTGGCGACGCCGACCAGTTGCGCTCCTACACCGACACGATCCGAATCGGCATGGCCGGTAATCTGAGCGACTTTACCATCACTGCGGCGGACGGGACCCAGAAGACCGGCGCCGAGATAACCTTCAACGGTGCCAGTGTTGGGTATGCCACCCAGCCGTATGAGTCGGTGAACTACGTTGATGCGCACGATAATGAGACCCTTTACGATCTCAACGTGTGGAAGATGCCGATGGGCTCCAGCATGGAGGACAGGGTGCGCATGAACACCCTCTCCCTGGCCACGGTCACCCTCGGCCAGTCACCCGTGTTCTGGCATGGCGGTACCGATCTGTTGCGCAGTAAGTCGCTGGACCGTAACTCGTACAACTCCGGTGACTGGTTCAATGCGATTGACTGGTCGGGGCAGACGAGTAACTTCGGAGTTGGTCTACCACCGGCGCGCGATAATTCTTCGCGTTGGGATGCCATGCGGCCCTACCTGTCGAACGCGGATATGGTGCCGGATGCGGCGGCCATGACGGCGTCGCATGAGCAGGCCCTCGATCTGCTCCGCCTGCGTTCCAGTTCGGACTTGTTCACCTTGGATGACGCGGATCTTATCAAGGAAAAGGTCTCCTTCCCGAACGCTGGTCCGGACGCGACGCCCGGTCTGCTCGTGATGCGAATCGACGACACTGTGGGCACCGATATTGACCCCGAGCGTGACGGCCTCCTGGTTGTTTTCAATGCCTCGCCTGACACGATCACCGAGGCCATCGAAGGCATGGATGGTAGTGACCTGGCACTGTCACAGATCCAGCAGGATGGCAGCGACGAGATTGTTAAGCAGACCGTGTGGGATAACGGCACAGTCACTATCCCGGGTCGCAGCGTGGCGGTGCTTGAACAGAAGCAGACCGTCAGCGGCTGTGAGGCCGAGGGCAACTGCACCTTCTTCCTGAGCTCCGAGGACCTATCGGTTACCGACATCATGTTCCATTTCGTGGAAGATGGAGAGCCCATTGCCGGTGACTGGGACGGTGACGGTAGCGACGAGGTCGGGTTCCGGCTGACGGGCAGCAACGAGTTCGTGTTGCGCGGCGACGACGGCGAATTGACCCGCTTCCGTTTCGGGCGCAGCGGTGACGACGTGCTAGTCGGTGACTGGAATGGTGACGGGCGCGATACCATCTCCGTTCGCCGGGGTGCCACAATCTACATCAACAATGCGCTCAGCGGGGGAGCTGCCGAACAGAGCTTTATCTTCGGCCGCACCAGCGATGAGATTCTTGCCGGTGACTGGGACGGCGATGGGAAGGATACCGTTGCCGTGCGGCGAGCCAATGCATTCTATCTGCGCAACAGCCTGCAGGGCGGCAACGCCGACTGGAGTTATTACTACGGTCGGGCCGCCGACAAGGTGTTGGTGGGCAACTGGGACGGTGCCAGCGATGGCCCATGGGCGGCCGACACGGTTGCGCTACGCCGTGGCAATCAGTACTACATTGCCAATTCCGCGAATGGCGGCTCCGCGGACGACGTCGTCGCCTACGGCGAACCTTCGGACACCGTCCTCGCCGGTGACTGGAACGGCAACGGGACCGACACGCTCGGCGTCTACCGCAAGTAGGTGTGTGCCTGACGGTTAAGACGTAGGAGGTGCGAGCCGGGCAATCGCCGGTGGCAGTGTGGTTCAGCCTGCCACCGGCGATTTGTACCTGAACGGGTTTCGCCCGCGCGCCGCTGCCGGTGCTCAGGGGCATCCTGGAGAGGGCCGGACTTGGAGTTTTACCTGCGGGGCTGCTGAAGGCACCGTCGCCCGATAGAATGGCTAGCGTGCCCGGTTGTGACAACGACCGCCTGCTAGCCCGAATACCGACCAGATTGAGGATTGAGAATGAGCTCTCCGATTGACCCGACCCAGACTGCCGCCTGGCAGCGCCTCACCGAACTCGCGGCATCCTACCGCCCGGATTTCCGCGCCGCGTTCGCAACCGATACCACGCGGGCGGAACGTTACAGCTTCATGGCTGCCGATCTTCACGTGGATCTGTCCAAGAATTACCTGGACGAGAGCGTGCTGGCGGCGCTACTCGAATTGGCCGAGCAGGTGGGGGTGGCGAGCCGCCGCGACGCCATGTACGCCGGTGAGCACATTAACGTGACGGAGGACCGGGCGGTGCTGCACACCGCGCTCCGGCGGCCGCGCACCGATGAACTGGTAGTCGATGGCCAGGATGTTATTGCCGACGTTCACAGCGTGCTTGATGCGATCTACTCCTTCGCCCGCAAGATCCGCTCCGGCGAGTGGACGGGCGTAACGGGTAAACCGCTGACGACCATCATCAATGTGGGGATCGGGGGCTCCGATCTGGGGCCGGTCATGGCCTACGAGGCTCTCAAACCCTATGTGCAGGAAGGCTTGGAGTGCCGATTCATCTCCAATATCGACCCGACGGATGTGGGGGAGACCCTCAAAGGCGTTGACCCGGAAACAGTTCTGTTTATCGTCGCCTCCAAGACGTTCACCACGCTGGAGACCATTACGAATGCAAAGGCGTGCCGCAGCTGGCTGCTCGAACAACTTGCCGCGCGCGGCATCAGCGCGGACGACGCCGTCGCCCGGCACTTCATCGCCGTGTCCACCAACCTGGAGAAGGTAGCCGAGTTCGGCATCGATCCCGCAAACGCGTTCGGATTCTGGAACTGGGTGGGTGGCCGCTATTCCGTGGACTCCGCCGTTGGGACCTCGCTTGCCATCGCCATCGGTCCGGAGAACTTCACCGATTTCCTGGCTGGTTTCCACGCCATGGATCGCCATTTCGCCGAGGCTCCGGCGGCGGAGAATGTGCCGCTGCTCATGGGCCTGCTCGGAGTGTGGTACTCCAACTTCTTCGGAGCCGGAACGCATGCGGTGCTGCCGTACTCGCAGTACCTGCATCGATTCCCCGCCTACCTGCAGCAGTTGACCATGGAATCCAATGGCAAGCGGGTGCGCTGGGATGGCAGTGATGTAACCACCACCACCGGCGAGGTCTTTTGGGGCGAACCGGGTACAAATGGCCAGCACGCCTTCTACCAGTTGATCCACCAGGGCACGCAGCTTATCCCCGCCGACTTCATCGCCTTCGCCAATCCGACCTACGCCCTGCGGGACGGCGATTCGGACCAGCATGAGCTCTTCCTCGGTAATTTCTTCGCCCAGACGAAGGCGCTCGCCTTCGGCAAGACTGCCGATGAGGTACGGGCGGAGGGCACTCCGGAGGAGATCGTGACCGCACGTATCTTCACCGGTAATAAGCCGACGACGTCGATTATGGCTCCGGCGTTGACCCCGGCGGTGCTGGGCCAGCTCATTGCCTTGTATGAACACATTGTGTTTGTGGAGGGTTGCATCTGGGGTATCGATTCCTTCGACCAGTGGGGTGTGGAGCTCGGCAAGCAAATGGCCAAGGATCTGGCTCCGGCTATTGCCGGCGATGCGGCGGCGCTGGCCGACCAGGACTCGTCTACCGCCGGTTTGATTGCCTACTACCGCGCGCATCGCAAGTAGGGATCGCATACGTGGCGCAGCCCGCGGAAGAAGATCGCATGCGTGGCGCAGCCCGCGGAACGGGCCCGTTGCGGGGCGGTGGTGTGTACCGGTCATACCGCATCATCACAGCTCAGATGGGCTCGTGCGAGGAGGCGAGAACAGGCCGGATGGTGATCAGACCACGGCGGGCCGGTTCTGCTCGCTCTCCCTAGGCCCAAGGTGCCCGGAAATAGTCGGCCGTGCCGCATATGCTGAGATAGTCCGGGCATACTTGCCCGCATGTCAGGGTTTCAAACCCACTGAGATGACCTAAGAAGGAGAAATCCATGGCGCAAACGCCAGTCACCGTTACCGTTACCGGAGCGGCCGGAAATATCGGCTACGCTCTGCTTTTCCGCATCGCTTCCGGAGCCCTGTTGGGGCCGGACACCGCGGTTCGTTTGAACCTTCTGGAGATTCCGCAGGCGGTGAAGGCAGCGGAAGGAACGGCCATGGAGCTGAACGACGCCGCCTTCCCGCTGCTTGATTCCGTGAACGTGTACGACTCGGCCGACGCCGCCTTTGAGGGTGCGAATGTGGCGCTGCTGGTTGGAGCGCGTCCGCGTACCCAGGGCATGGAACGAGCCGATCTGCTGGAGGCCAACGGCGGTATTTTCGGGCCGCAAGGCAAGGCGATCAATGACCATGCCGCCGATGACGTCCGTGTGCTCGTGGTTGGAAATCCGGCCAACACGAACGCCGTTATCGCCATGAACTCCGCGCCGGATGTGCCGAAGAACCGCTTCACCGCCATGATGCGACTTGACCATAACCGTGCCATCTCCCAGCTGGCGGAGAAGACCGGGGCGAAGGTCAGCGATATTCGCAAGATGGTGGTCTGGGGTAATCATTCTGCAGACCAGTACCCGGACGTCTCCTACGCGACGGTGGGCGGCAAGCCCGCGAGCGAACTGGTGGACGCCGAATGGCTGGAGAGCTATTTCGTTCCCACGGTTGCAAAGCGCGGAGCGGCGATTATCGAGGCGCGCGGAGCCTCGTCGGCGGCTTCTGCGGCCTCGGCCGCGATTGACCACGTATACAGCTGGGTCAATGGCGTTCCGGAAGGCGACTGGGTGACCTCGGGAGTGTACAGCGATGGTTCGCACTACGGTGTACCAGAGGGACTGATCTTCGGATTCCCCTGCGTTTCGGTGGATGGCGAATGGCAGATCGTTGATGGCCTGGAGATCTCCGAGCGCACACGCGCCGGGATCGACCACAACGTTAAAGCCGCACAAGAAGAGCTGGAGGCTGTGCGCGCACTCGGTTTGATCTGAGCTGATCTGAGCCGTGGGGGCGATTACACGCACTCCCAACTGAATATCGGCATTAGCTGGAACCCGCCAGGTGCCCCTCGTGTGGCTTCTGGCGGGTTCTGTGTTGCCAGGACCGCACCGCCTCTTTTACGAGATCTCACCGACTCGGCCGTATACCGGAGTCTCGGCCGCATGCCGGAGGTTCGGCGGCGTGCCCGAGCCCCGGCCATCCCCTCATACCGCGAGAGCTTGCACACAACTCCGCGCCGCTTCGACGCCGCCGTCGGCCGTGCCCTCTGCCCGTGCCTGCCGTGCTTCCCGCCGGGGCTGTGCAGCCGTGTGGCACGGTCACCGCGAGCAAGCCTTTTGGCGCCGTGACGCCAATGCGTAGCATGATGGCGCCTCGAGTCGGCCGCGCACGATGGGGAAGGGGCTGTTCGCGGTTGTACCGCATAGTGATGCGAGTGCCTCGGCAGGCTCGATCCTCCTGTTGAAAACAACACACCGCCCACTAGTTACTCTACGGTAGGGTAACTTACGATAACGTAAGCGTAACGATGTGGGTGTTACCCGCGCAGAGAGAGTGCCGACCGACGGCACGAAAGGACGGCGAAATGAGTGCATTGGACCAAGCGGGGCAGTCGGAGGCGAATCTGCCCCCGGCGCGCTTCCCACTCACTGGTGCACAGGCTGCCGTCTTATTCCACACCGAGCTCACCGGATCCACTCAGGACGACTTAACCGCTCTGTGGGAAGCGGGCCGTATCCCGGATTTCACCGTCATGGTCGCCGACGACCAGACCGCCGGGCGAGGCCGCTCCGGCAGGCGTTGGTTCTCCGCAGCCGGTCGTTCACTTCTGGTCTCCGTGCTGGTGGAGGTTCCGGAGAGCGTTGAAGAGCATGTCGCCTTACTGACCCTTATCGGAGCGGCAGCGGCCCGCAGCGCCATCAACACGTGCACAGATAGAGATGCCGCACTGCTGTCATGGCCCAACGACGTCGTCGTCCGCGTACCGGAACCACGGAAAGTAGCCGGAGTCCTCGGTGAGTTCTGCGGCCGACGCGACGGCAAGATCGCCTGCGTCATCGGACTGGGCGCCAACCTGTCGCTGGAGGCGGACGAGCTTCCCACCCCCACCTCGGCCTCGCTGGCAACCGCCGGACTGCCGGTACCAACGCGTGATGAGGTGGCGGCTGCCTGGTTGCAGGGCCTGCGCGAACGGATTGACGCGCTTGTCGAAGCGGGGGACCCCGTCGCCTCCGGGCTGATCGACGAGGTCAATGCCTGCTGCGAAACACTGCGTCCGGGCATCACGGTGGGGCGGCCACGCGCCACGCCGCTCACCGGAACGGGGCGTGAAATCCTGGCGGACGGGTCGCTGGACATGGTCACCGACGACGGGCCGGTGGTGGTCACCTCCGGCGAAGTCTCGCTGCTGGGACGAATGGAGCGTGCGGCGGGGCCCGAGCAGCATACGCCGCCCATCGGCCATCACGTTTCCCGGCATCACAAAGCAATCCAATGGTCTCAATCGAGTCGCGGCAAGGAGTCCTGAGTGTCAATTTCCCGTATTCTCATCGCCAATCGTTCGGAAATCGCCCTGCGGGTGATTCGCACCGCCGCCGACATGGGCATCGAATCGGTGGCCGTGTATTCCGACGGTGACCGTGGCGCGCAATTCGTCAGCCAGGCGGATTCCGCCTATGCCCTCGGTGGCACCGCGTACGCCGAAACCTACATGAACGGCGAAAAGCTCATAGATGCCGCCAAACAGGCCGGTGCCGATGCCGTACATCCCGGATACGGGTTCCTCTCCGAGATCCCCGAATTCGCCTCCGCCGTCCAAGAAGCGGGCTTGACCTGGATCGGGCCGGCTCCGGATGTTCTGACCCGCCTCGGCGATAAGATCCAGGCCCGGCGCCTCGCGGAATCGGTGGACGTCAGCCCGGTTCCCGGTATCTCCGATCCCGTGTCCGGGCGGGAATCCGTTGCCGCATTCATAGCGGAGCACGGGTATCCGATTGTTACCAAGAAGGCCGACGGCGGTGGCGGCCGCGGCATCACCATCATCGAATCCGACGCCGATCTGGACCTCTTCTTCGCCGCCCACGGCACCGAGGCGGAAGGCTTCTTCGTTGAACGCTTCATCCGCACCGCCCGCCACGTAGAAACACAGTGCGCGCGGGATTCCCACGGCAACTTCGCCGTCATCTCAACCCGTGACTGTTCGGTGCAGCGCCGAAACCAGAAACTCATCGAGGAAGCCCCGGCCCCGGGGCTGGGAGAGGAGGCCGTGGCGACGCTGGAGGAGTGGTCGCGTCGGCTCTTCGAAGCCGTCGGTTACGTGGGGCTGGGAACATGCGAGTTCCTGGTTGAACCGGACGGGCGAGTGAACTTCCTCGAGGTCAACCCGCGCCTGCAGGTGGAACACACGGTATCCGAGGAAGTCACCGGCCTCGACCTCGTCGCGGAACAGATCCGGATTGCTTCCGGGCAGGAGTTGTCGCAGGTGCCCGCGCCGCGCGCTCATTCCTTCGAATTCCGTATCACCTGCGAGGACCCGCGCCGTGGTCTGGTTCCGTCCACCGGCACCATCACACGCCTGCGCTGGCCGCTCGGGCACGGGGTACGGATCGAATCGGGTATCACAGAGGGCGATACGGTCACCGCCGATTTCGACCCGATGCTGGCCAAGCTCATTGTGACGGCGCCGACGCGTGAGGCTGCTATTGCCCGCTCCCGCCGAGTACTCGATGAATTGGTGCTAGAGGGCGTGCAGACTCCCGCCCAGCTGTACAGCGAAGTTATCTCCATGCCGGAGTTCGCGGGCGCCGCGCCGTCGACCCGCTGGTTTGAAGAAGAGGTGCTGCCGGGATACATCGCCCCGGCAGATGCCTCGGCAGGCGCCGTGGCGGAGAACGCGCCAGCGGTGGCCGCTGCGCCGGTGGAGGAACGCGCCAGTTTCGTCATCGAGGTGAATGGCCGACGCATGGAGCTGACCGTGCCTCGCTCAATGTTCAACACCAGCGGGCATCCGCGCACGCAGCAACCGTTGCGCAGCGCCAGCCGTGCCCGCGCCGACGCCCGGAGCGGTGAGCTCGTGGATGCAGACGGCATGGTCAATTCCCAGATTCAGGCCATCGTAGTGCGCGTATGCGTAGAGGTCGGCGCCTCGGTGAACCGCGGCGATCTCCTCGTGGTCCTCGAGTCCATGAAGATGGAGAGCTACGTGCATGCCCCTTACGACGGCACCGTCACTGAAATCGCCGTGAGTGGTGGTCAAAACGTGGCCGCCTACCAGCCGCTTGTGCGTGTGGCACACAAGCAAGAAGGAGAATAATCATGACACTCACCAGTTTACGCGGCCTGCCAGACGAGTCGCAGACCATTGACTCCACATCGCGTGTTATCAATCGGGCCGACTTCGCCGCCTACCAGCAGAGTCTCGCGGAAGGCGCCGAAGAAAAAGCGCGAAAGCGCCAGCACGCCAAGGAGAAGAACACCGCGCGGGAGCGTATCGGCCTGTTGCTCGACCCCGAATCCTTCACCGAGATCGGGCAGTTCGTCGGCGGTAATATGGCCGAGGGCTTCACCGGGGCAGCGGTGGTCACCGGTATCGGAACCGTCGGGGGCGAGCCGGTCGCGGTATACGCACAGGACTTTTCGATTTCCGGCGGAACGCTCGGCCAGGCCGAGGGAGACAAAATCATCTCCCTTATGGACAAGGCGTTGGAGCTGCGCATCCCCATTGTTGCCATGCTTGATTCGGGTGGTGCCCGCATCCAGGAGGGCGTGGTGGCACTGAGCCAATACGGCCGTATCTTCCGAAAGACATGCGAGGCATCCGGTGTGATTCCGCAGGTCTCGGTGATCCTCGGGCCGTGTGCCGGCGGTGCCGTGTACTGCCCGGCCCTGACGGATTTCATCGTGATGACACGCGATCATTCGCATATGTTCGTCACCGGCCCCGACGTCGTTCGGGCCACAACGGGCGAGGACGTCAGCTTTGAAGATCTGGGTGGCGCACAGGTGCACAACTTCCAGTCCGGCGTGGCCCACTACCTCGCCGAGGATGAGGCGGACGCCCTGGACTACACGCGCACCCTCTTGACCTATCTGCCGCAGAATTGCGATGCTCCCACCCGCCACTGGGACTACACGGACGGGCCGCAGGCCGCCGTCGACGCGGCCGGGCTGGCCGGTTTGGTTCCCGAGTCCTCCAAGCAGCCGTACGACATGGTGGAAGTGATACGCCACCTGGTCGATTACGGCGAATTCGTCCAGGTTCAGGAGTATTTCGCCCCCTCCATCGTCGTCGGTTTCGCTGCGCTGGCGGGCGAATCCATCGGAATCGTTGCCAACCAGCCACTGCATGAGGCGGGCACGCTTGACGTTGACGCCTCGGAGAAGGCGGGTCGCTTCGTCCAGTTCTGCGACGCCTTCAACGTCCCCGTGGTCACGCTGGTGGACGTGCCGGGTTACCGGCCCGGCACCGAGCAGGAACAAGCGGGCATCATCCGCCGCGGTGCGAAGTTGATCTGGGCGTACGCAAACGCCTCCGTCCCGCTCGTCACCGTTGTGCTCCGCAAGGCATACGGTGGTGCATACATCGTGATGGGATCCAAGGCCATCGGTGGAGATATGAACTTCGCCTGGCCGGGCGCCGAGATTGCCGTATTGGGCGCCGACGGCGCGGTGGCGATCACCGGACGGCGGCAACTCAAACAGGCCGCCGCCGAGGGCCGGGATGTCGAGGCCCTGCGCAAGGAACTCGCCGATAAATACACCCGGGAGAATGTCAACCCGTATCTCTCGGTTGCCAGCGGAGAGCTCGACGCGATTATTACGCCCGAATCCACACGATCCACCATCGTCTCCGCGCTACGCGTTCTGCGCACGAAGGACCGCTCGCATCCCGGTACCCGCCGGCACGGGAATATGCCCATGTAACGAAGCACCGGCAGCATGCCGCATTGTGCGCGCTCCGCTCCGTTGCCACTGACCAATCCACGCCATCATTCGAAGTTTGTTCTACAAGAACGTAAGAAAGTTGATTATGTCCCCCGTTATTGATGAACTCCGCTCCTCCAGCCCGTGGATCCTGCAGTTCGCAGGGCAATCCTGCCCGTGGCGCCGGGAACTCGATGAACTCCTGGAAGACCCGCGGGTGGCGGCCTCTTTGCAAGAACTGGATGCGGCGGCCGAGGAACTACTTGCGCCGGTGCTACCAGAACTCACCGTCATCGGTGCAGGCCGCCTCGATCTGCTCGGACGCCGCGGCCCCGCCGCCGGCACCAGCGCCGCCATCGCCTCGGTGCCGGGTGTGCTCCTGGCACAGTACGGCGCCTACCTCGATGTGCAGGACGCACTGGCCGGCGCCAAACCGACCGCTGTGATTGGGCACTCCCAGGGGATCCTCGCCGCGGCCTTGCTCGCATCAGACAAGCCGGCGGGAGTTCTGGCACTGGCGCGCATTATCGGTGCAGCCGCCACGCGGGTAACCCGTGAAGTCGGCGCGTCCCGCACCGGCGACACCACCCCGATGCTCTCCGTACGTGGCGTGCCGCGCACGGTGCTCACACAGATCCTCGCGGAGGAAGGGCTTGAGCTCGCGATAGCGAACTCGCATACATCTGCCGTCGTCTCCGGCCTTCCCGCGCGGCTGGCGGCACTGGTCGATGCTCTGGAGCAGCGGGCGGCCGCGTCGCGCCAGGAGCGTGAGGCGAAGCGTACGGGAGGCGCACCGCTCGCGCCGGTGTGTGAGTTCCTCGACGTCGACACCCCGTTCCACTCGCATCTACTTGCCGATGCCCTGCGTCTAGCCGATGAGTGGATCGCCCGTTGCGATCTGGGCGTTACAAACGCCCACGAACTGGCCAGTGCGGTCCTCGTCGATCCGCTTGCCTGGGATGCCGAAGTCGCTGCCGCAGTGGCGAAACTCGAAACGCCCAGCGAAGGCTACGTCATCGATCTAGGCCCCGGTTCCCTGCAGCGTCTGAGCCTGGAGAACCTGGCGGGCAGCGGAGTGACATACGTGGATGCCGGCACGGCTCCGGCCCGCGACCAACTCGTGCGGGGAATGGCGCGTGCCACCACCACGCAGGACTGGTCCGAATACGCCCCGCAGTTGCGCACGGTGGGAGGACGAAAGGTCCTCGACACCGCGTTCTCGCGGCTCACCGGCCGTTCGCCGGTGATGCTGGGCGGCATGACCCCGACCACCGTCGATCCCGAGATCGTGGCTGCCGCCGCCAACGCCGGGCACTGGGTGGAGCTGGCCGGTGGTGGCCAGTCCACCGAGGAGATCCTCACCTCGCATATCGCCGGGTTGAAGGAACAGCTGGAGCCCGGGCGTGCAGCGCAGTTCAACGCCATGTTCCTCGACCGCTATCTGTGGGATCTACATTTCGGAGGGCGTCGCCTCGTCTCACGCGAGCGTGCAGCGGGCGCTCCGCTCGACGGAGTTGTGATCTCGGCGGGCATCCCGGATCTCGACGAGGCGCTGGAACTCATAGCTCGTCTGCGTGGCGAGGGGTTCCCGTACGTCGCTTTCAAGCCGGGAACCGTTGCCCAGATTCGGCAAGTGGTCACCATCGCGAAAGAATGCGAAGGTATGCCGCTGCTCATGATGGTGGAAGACGGACACGCCGGCGGTCACCACTCCTGGGAGGACCTCGATGACCTCCTGTTGGCGACCTACCGCGAAGTTCGTGATGCCGGGATCGTGCTGGCCGTCGGCGGTGGACTGGGTGTTCCCGAGCGTGCCGCCGCCTACCTGACCGGTGAATGGTCGAAGGCACACGGCATGCGGCCCATGCCCGTGGACGCCGTTTTCATCGGCACGGCTGCCATGACCGCGCGCGAAGCGAAGACGAACCGGGATGTCAAAGAGCTGCTGGTATCCGTTCCCGGCGTACAGGAATCCGACGGCGGCGGCTGGATCGCCTCCGGAGCCGTGCGCGGTGGAATGACCTCGGGTCTTTCGCAGCTACATGCGGACATCTATCAGGTTGAGAACTCGGCCTCCGTTGCCGGGCGCCTGCTGGTAGAGGTGGACGGCGACGCGGATGCCATCGCGCAGCGCCGCGACGAGATCATCGAAGCGCTTGACCGGACCGCCAAGCCCTACTTCGGTGACCTGGAAGATATGACCTATGAGCAGGTTCTGCGCCGCTACGTCAATCTCAGCTACCCGTGGACCGACGGTGCCCAGATCACCCGTCTGCATGAACTCCTGCAGCGGGCTGAGGCGCGGCTCTGCCCGGCCGACCACGGTCCGTGGGAGACGATGTTCCCCACCGAAGAGTCCATCGGGGAGCCGCATACGGCCATCGATCGCCTTGCGGAGACCTTCCCGGCCGCCGCCAGCACCCGGCTCGCACCAAGTGACGCCGCCTGGTTCATTTCGCTGTGCCGCAAGTACCCGAAGCCGGTGCCGTTCGTGCCGGTGATCGGCACGGATGTCCTGCAGTGGTGGGGCGGGGACTCACTGTGGCAGTCACAGGATCCTCGCTACACGGCAGACCAGGTGCGGATTATTCCCGGCCCGGTGTCCGCCGCCGGAATCACCGGCGTGGACGAGCCGGTGGCCGATATTCTCGCCCGTTACGAGGATGCCGCAGTTGCGCGCGTGGAGGGCGAGGCTCCGGAGGCATTCTCGCGGCTCGCACAAACTCGTGAAGAGTATCTGCGCACCGTGCCCAACCTCATGTGGCATGGGCACCTCACCGCGAATCCGGCGGTTGCCATCGCCGAGGCGGAGATTCGTGACACCCCTTCGGGCCTCGAACTGTACCTACCGCTCGACACCATGTGGGAGGGGACCGGTGCCAGCCAGCACGTCGTCGACCACATGCGTATTCCACTGATCATGCCGGATTCGGTTGCCGACGGCGGCGTGCCGGTGGTGGACGAGTCTCGCCTGGAAGGAGCGATGCGCGAACTCTTGGCGGCAATGGCCGGAGTGGGCTCCCAAACCATCGGTGGAACGCCGATCAGCGAATTCCCCGCGATTGACGAGAACGGCGAGGCCCATTTCACCTTCGCGGTCAACCCGTCGATCGGCAGCCTGCACGCGGGAGTAACCGCACCGGGAAGCCAAACCAGCGTTCCCTCGGCACTGCTCGGCTCCTGCTGGCCAACCATCTACGCCGCAATCGGTTCCGGACAGGCCGGCGGTTACCCGGTGATCGAAGGACTGCTCAACGCGGTTCACCTGGATCACTCCGAGCTGCTGCACGTCAGCCTGGATGAGATCTATGCCGCGGGCGAGCTCACCGCGCACTCCCGTTGCTCAGATATCGCCGAGTCGGCCGCCGGGCGTGTTGTCACCATTTCGACGCACGTCACCACGGCCACCGGCGAGACCGTTCTGGAGTTCACCGATCGTTTCGCCATGCGCGGGCGGGCCACAACCACCAACCAGCCCGCAGACCCAGCGCCACGCGGCGGAATCGAGCGGGACGTGGTGGATACGCCGCGCTCCTTGCTCTCGCGTACCCGGGTGACCGCCCCGACCGACATGACGGCATTTGCCATCGTCTCCGGCGATTTCAACCCGATTCACACCTCGACACGGGCCGCCCGGGTGGCGGGAATGGATGCGCCGCTCGTCCACGGCATGTGGCTCTGCGCGGCGGCCCAGCATGCCGTTGCCAGTGTCGACGTCGGTGCCATCACCGGTTGGACCTACCGCATGTACGGCATGGTGGCGCTCAACGACGAGGTGGAGATCTCGGTGGAGCGCGTCGGACGCTTGCGCGAAGGAGGCGTCGCACTGGAGGTGACCTGCCGCATCGACGGCGAGATCGTCTCCCAGGCCAGCGCCTCTGTTGCCGCCCCGCTCACGGCCTACGTGTTCCCCGGGCAGGGTATTCAGGCGCAGGGAATGACACTGGACGAGCGCGCCGCCTCACCGGCCGCACGTGATGTGTGGGAACGCGCCGATGCGCATACGCGCAAGGCGCTCGGGTTCTCCATCCTGGCGGTTGTTCGCGACAATCCGCGCGAACTCACCGCTCAGGGCACCGTGTATCGCCATCCCGACGGCGTGCTGAATCTGACCCAGTTCACCCAGGTCGCCCTGGCGACGGTCGCCTTCGCGCAGACGGCACGCCTGGCGGAGCAGGGTGCACTGGTGTCCGGCGCCTATTTCGCCGGGCATTCCCTGGGCGAATACAACGCCCTGTCCGCCTATGCCGGAATCTTCACCCTGGAGAATGTGCTGGAGATCGTGTTCCACCGCGGTTCCACCATGCACCACCTCGTGCCGCGCGACGCGGAGGGACGCTCCAACTATCGCCTCGGTGCGCTGCGCCCCAACCAGTTCGGTGTGGGCGACGACGGCGTCGTCGATTACGTCGCCTCCGTGTCCGAAGCGACCGGTGAATTCCTGGAAGTGGTGAACTTCAACCTGGCCGGCCAGCAGTATTCGGTGGCGGGAACCGTTGCCGGTTTAGAGGCTCTTGCCAAGGATGCGGGGGAGCGTGCTCGTGCCGCCGGTGGCAAGCGCCCCTTCATGCTGATCCCCGGCATTGATGTACCGTTCCATTCCTCGGTGCTGCGCGTCGGCGTGCCAGATTTCCGTAACCTCCTGGAGAAGCTGTTGCCGCAGCAGATCAATCTTGACGTGCTGGTGGGCCGGTACATTCCGAACCTCGTGGCGCGGCCGTTCGAGCTGAGCCGCGACTTCACCGCTGCCATGCTGCAGGTGGTGCCGTCGGATACCGTCCGCGACCTGCATGATCACTTCGATGAGCGCATGGCGGACCCGATGGAGGTCGGCCGCACCCTGCTGATCGAACTGCTCGCCTGGCAGTTCGCCTCTCCGGTGCGCTGGATCGAAACACAGGATCTGCTGCTGGACTCCGGTGTGGATGAGATCGTTGAGGTCGGCCTCGCGGCATCGCCCACCCTGGCGAACCTCGCCGCGCGGACACTCGCCCTGCCCGAGCATGCGGGCGATTCGGCCACGGTTCTCAACGTGCAGCGGGACTCGAAGAGGGTACTGCGCGAAGACGTTGCGGCTCCGGTAGTGGATGAGGCAGTACCGGCCGCCGAGGCGGATGCCGCCCCGAGCGAACCGGTGGCCGAGTCCGCTACGACGACGGCGAGCACTACGCCGGCGGCTCCGGCGGCAGCGGTTTCCGCATCCTCCCCGGCCACCGCACCAGCGGCCGGACCGGTGGCGGATCTGCCGTTCACCGCGGCAGATGGACTGCGGATTCTCCTCGCGCAGCAGACGAAGCTGCGGCTGGACCAAATGACCGATGCGGACAGTGTTGAGACCCTGACCAACGGTGTCTCCTCCAAGCGCAACCAGGTGCTCATGGATTTGACGGCTGAGTTTGAACTTGCCGCGCTCGATGGTGCCGCCGAGGCGCCGCTCGCCACGCTCTCCACCCAGGTGGATGCACAGGCGCATGGGTACAAGCCCTTCGGCCCGGTGCTCAGCGAGGCGATCGGAAGCCGCTTGCGTTCCCTGGCCGGTGGCAGCGGTGCGAAGCCTGGCCGCATCGCTGACCGAATCGAGAACGTGTGGCAGCTTGGCTCTGGATGGGTCGCGCATGTCAGCGCCGCGCTGCTGCTCGGCACACGGGACGGCAAGTCGCTACGCGGCGGGGAGTTGGCGAACTTCGACAACACCACTCCGGCGAACACCGCCGAGTTGGAGGCATTGATCGATGCCGCCGTCGCACAGGTGGCCGCCGAGCATGGCGTTTCGGTTGCTATTCCCAGTGCGGGCGGTGCCGGTGGCGCCGTCGTCGACTCGGCGGCACTGGACGCCTTCTCGGAGCAGATCACCGGGGTTCTGGCCGATACTGCACGCGATCTACTTGATCGGCTCGGCCAAGCACCCGCCCCGGTGGAGGAAGCTGCAGACGATTCCGCAGCCTTGCGGGACGCCATCGAGGCCGAACTCGGCAGCGGCTGGGAGGCATTCGTCACCCCCGCCTTCGAACCGGCACGTGCCGTCCGGCTTGCGGACCGGTGGGCCACCGCCCGCGAGGACGTGGCACGGATTGTTGCAGGTGAAGACGTCACAGCGAATTTCGTTGGCGTGGGCGAGGAAGTAGCCCGGCAGGCGCGCTGGCAGGCGCAGCGGCATCCGGAGTTGGCCGAAAGGCTGGAGGGAATCGCCGGCCAGGCGGTTTCCACCGAAGCGGGAGCATTCTCCGGGCAGGTCGCCGTGGTAACCGGCATGACGGCGAACTCCATCGCCGGTGGTGTTGTCGCGGGACTTCTGGCCGGCGGCGCGACCGTGGTGGCGACCGCCTCCCGGATCGACACCGCCCGCCTGACCTTTGCGAAGGAACTGTACCGGACCAGCGCTCGCGGCGACGCCGAGCTGTGGCTGGTACCGGCCAATCTGGCCAGCTTCCGTGATATTGATGCGCTGGCCCAGTGGATCGGCAATGAGCAGCGTGAAACGGTGGGCGCCACCTCCAAACTGGTCAAGCCCGCGTTCGTGCCCGATCTGCTCTTCCCCTTCGCCGCTCCGCCGGTGCGTGGAATGCTGACCGACGCCGGGCCGGAGACGGAGAATCAGGCTCGCGTACTGCTGTGGGGAGTGGAGCGTCTGCTTGGCGCTCTGTCCAGCCTCAGCGTTGACACGAACCTGGAGCACCGGCTCCATGTGGTGCTTCCCGGATCCCCGAACCGCGGCACCTTCGGTGGAGACGGCGCCTATGGCGAGGTGAAGGCGGCATTCGACGCCATGATGAACAAGTGGCAGACGGAGCCGTGGGGCCGGAACACGTCACTGGTACGAGCCGTCATCGGTTGGGTGCGCAGCACCGGCCTGATGGGGCACAACGATCCGCTTGTTGCGGCCGTTGAAGCTGCCGGCGTACACACGTGGAGCACGACGGAGATCGCGGAGAAGCTTTTGGAGCTGTGCACGCCGCAGGCGCGCGCGGAGGCGGCTGCGGCTCCTCTCGAGGCCGACCTGACCGGCGGTTTGGAGAAGGTCAATCTGCGCGAACTGCGCGCTACGGCGCAACGCGACGCCGCGGCGGAGGAAGAAACAGAAACCGCTGCGCCGACCATTGGTGCGCTACCGGCGCCCGCCGATCCGCGCCTGGCAAGCTACAATCCCGCCGATTGGGAGGGCGTGACGGCCCGTCCGGAAGACATGGTGGTGGTTGTCGGCCTGGGCGAGGTGGGGCCGTGGGGTTCCTCCCGCACCCGTTTGGAGGCGGAGCTCGGCATCCGCTCGGACGGCGACGTCGACTTGACCGCTGCCGGAGTGCTGGAACTGGCGTGGATGATGGGCCTGCTGACCTGGCACGAGACTCCGCAGCCGGGCTGGTACGACACGAATGATGCGCTGGTGGACGAGGCGGACATCTGGGACCGCTATCGTGACGAAGTCGTGGCGCGCTGCGGTGTTCGCGCCTTCGTCGACGACGGCCCGCTGGCCGATCTCGGCATGGTTGATATTGCTCCGGTGCATCTCAGCTCGGATGTCACTTTCCCGGTGGCGGATGAGGCACAGGCACGTGCGCATGTGCAGGCCGACCCGGACTTCACCTCCTGCAGTGAGCAGGACGGCGAATGGCTGGTGACCCGCCGCGCCGGTGCGCTGACATATGTGCCCCGCCGCACAACCCTCAGCCGTAACGTCGGTGGTCAATTCCCGACCGGGTTCGATCCCTCGCACTGGGGATTCCCGGCATCCATGACAGAGTCCATGGACCGCATGGCCGTGTGGAACATGCTCACAACGGTGGACGCCTTCATCGGTGCCGGATTCTCTCCGGCGGAGCTACTGGCGGCCATCCACCCGGCAGAGGTGGCGGATACGCAGGGAACCGGCTTCGGCGGTATGACCTCCATGCGCCAGCTGTATGTTGACCGTTTCATCGGAAACGAATACCCGCAGGACATCCTGCAGGAGACATTGCCGAATGTGGTGGCGGCGCATACCATGCAGAGCTTCATCGGCGGATACGGATCGATGATCCACCCGGTCGGTGCCTGCGCGACGGCGGCCGTTTCCGTGGAGGAAGGTTACGACAAGATCGTTGCCGGCAAGGCCACATTCGTGGTTGCGGGCGCCATCGACGATCTGCAGGTGGAATCCCTGGTCGGATTCGGCTCCATGAATGCAACCGCCGAATCCGCAGCCATGAAGGCGAAGGGGATCTCGGAGCGCTTCTTCTCCCGTGCGGGCGATCTGCGGCGCGGAGGATTCGTGGAATCGCAAGGCGGAGGCACGGTGCTGCTGGCCCGTGGCGACCTCGCCCGCGACCTCGGATTGCCGGTTCTCGGGGTTGTCGGCTTCATTCATTCCTATGCCGACGGCATCAACACCTCGATTCCGGCCCCCGGCCTGGGAGCGCTGGCAGCCGGACGCGGGGGGACCAACTCACCGTTGGCGCGCAGCTTGGCACCGCTCGGTGTGGGCGCGGACGATATCGCGGTGGTGTCCAAGCATGACACCTCCACCAACGCGAATGACCCGAACGAGGCAGAACTGCATGCCAACCTGGCGCGCGCCATCGGCCGTAGCGAGGGTAACCCGCTGTACGTGATCTCGCAGAAGACCCTGACGGGCCATTCGAAGGGTGGTGCGGCGCTCTTCCAGATGGCAGGGCTCATGCAGCTGTTCGTGAACGGTGTGATTCCGGCCAATAAGGCGCTGGACTGCCTGGATCCGGCCTTCGCCGAGGACGACTTCCTCGTCTGGTTGCGGGAGCCGCTGCGAGTGGGAACGGTGAAGGCCTCGCTGTTGACATCGCTCGGATTCGGACACGTCTCGGCCTTGATGGCGCTGGTCCATCCCGGAGCCTTCCAGCGCGCCGTCGAACGTTCCGACGGTGAGGAAGCAGCGGCGTCGTGGCGTGAGCGGGCGGAGAACCGCCTGGCCGCGGGTGCACGGCAACTTGCCGCCGGAATGATCGGGCATGCTCCGCTCTTCACGGAAGTGGATGGCCGCCGCTTCGGCGACGACGACGCCCACGCCGAGGAGATCGCGATGCTCCTGAACGAGGACGCGCGCTTGGGCGAGAACGGTCGGTACTGAGCATGATCCTCGGAACGGGGGTCGATATCGTTGATATCGCCTCGTTCGCGGCGCAGCTCGCCGAGCCGGGCACGCGCTTCGAGAAGGTCTTCACCGCCAGAGAACGGCGGACGGCGCAGGAACGCGCCGTCCGCCGGGGCGGCTCCGATGGAGCTGTAGCCGAGCATCTGGCTGCGCGGTGGGCGGCTAAGGAGGCCTTCGTCAAGGCATGGTCGGCGGCTCTGTACGGCAGTGCGCCGCTTCTGCCGGAGGCGGTGTGGTCGCAGATCGAAGTGGTCGCCGACCAGTGGGGCCGGCCCGGCCTGCGGTTGTACGGCGAGGTGGAGAAGAAATTCGCGGCGCTGGGGGAGACCCGTGTGCACGTCTCGCTGTCCCACGACGGACCGGTGGCGGTGGCCTTCGTCGTCGTCGATGGAAGGGTGTAGTCCACGCAGCCTCCACGGTAGGCCCGTGCGGGATCTCGGCGGGTGTGCAGGCGAACCGAAATCCCGCCACAACCGGCGAACGCACGCCCGTGGATTCTTGCGGCTGTGCCGGCGAGCCGGAGCGGGGCCGTGGTACACCGCGTCGCTGGGTGGCGCCGGCGGGGGAGCGAGCCTGGATGAGGCCTCGGCAGGGCGTGAAGCGCGGTATCCCGCCCATTGAACGCCGCCGAGTCCTCCCAACGCCTGCGGTACTCTGGTCATGCCGCGATCGCTGGCAGTTCAGTGACCCGGGCCGGGCTGGCGGTGCTCTCCCGGCCGGGGCGGGTTCATCCAAGCAGGAGGAGTAATGTCCCAGCCATCCCACTTCAACGCGCCACTTGCCGCCGTCGATCCCGATGTTGCAGCCGTTCTCGACGCCGAACTCGAGAGGCAGCGAGCGTACCTGGAGATGATCGCCTCGGAGAATTTCGTACCCCGGGCGGTGCTACAGGCACAGGGGTCCGTGCTGACAAATAAGTATGCGGAGGGCTATCCGGGGCGGCGCTACTACGGTGGCTGCGAGGAAGTCGATCGCGTTGAAGCTCTGGCTATTGAGCGCGCGAAGTCACTGTTCAAGGCCGAATATGCCAATGTGCAGCCGCATTCCGGCGCGCAGGCGAATGCGGCTGTTTACCATGCTCTGGTCCGCGCCGGAGATACGATCATGGGCCTCGAACTCTCTCACGGCGGCCACCTCACCCACGGTATGAAGGTGAATTTCTCCGGCAGGAACTACAACGTTGCCGCCTACGGCGTTGACCCGCAGACCTACCGCATTGATATGGACACGGTGCGAGAGACGGCGCTTCAGACGCACCCGCAACTGATTATTGCCGGCTGGTCGGCGTATCCGCGCCATCTGGACTTCGCCGCGTTCCGCGAGATCGCGGATGAAGTCGGTGCCTACCTGTGGACGGATATGGCGCACTTCGCCGGTTTGGTGGCGGCGGGATTGCACCCCAGCCCGGTGCCGTATTCGGATGTTGTTTCGACCACGATCCACAAGACCATCGGTGGCCCGCGTTCTGGCATGTTGCTTTCGCGCGACGCCGAAGCCCTGGGTAAGAAGCTGAACTCGGCGGTCTTCCCCGGGCAACAGGGCGGACCGTTGATGCACGTGATCGCCGCGAAAGCCGTTGCCTTGAGGCTCGCGGCGGGAGACGAGTTCAAGCAGACCCAGCAACGCACGCTTGAGGGTGCGCAAATCCTCGCGCAACGCCTTTCCGCACGGGATGTGAGCGATGCCGGAATCACCCTTGTCACGGGGGGAACCGATGTGCACCTTGTGCTGGTGGACCTGCGCAATGCGGCGATGGATGGGAAGCAGGCGGAGGACCTCCTGCACGATGTTGGAATCACGGTCAATCGCAATACTGTTCCGTGGGATCCTCGCCCGGCCTCGGTATCCTCGGGGCTGCGTATCGGAACCCCCGCGCTGGCTACGCGCGGTTTTGGCGCGGGGGAGTTCGCGGAGGTGGCGGATATTATCGCCACCGCGCTGGCCGGGGGAGCGGCGGCGGATGTGGATGCATTGCGGGCCCGGGTGCGTCACCTCACCGATGCGTTCCCGCTCTATCCGGGCCTTGATCAGACCGGCGCAGGTGCCCGGTGAGCGCCCGTATCCTAGATGGACGCGCCCTCGCCGCCGTCGTAAAAGAGGAGTTGCGCGCCCGGGCGGCGGAGTTGGCCCGGCATGGGATCACTCCCGGGTTGGGCACGGTGCTGGTGGGGGAGGACCCGGGGTCGGTATCCTACGTCGCCGGAAAGCATCGAGACTGCCGGGAGATCGGGATCGCGTCATTGCGGGAGGACCTTCCCGCAAGCGCCAGCCCGGCCGACGTCGCCGCTGCGATTGACCGCTTCAATGCAGATCCCGCGTGCACCGGATATATCGTCCAGTTGCCGCTGCCCGGCGGGCTGCCCACCCAGTCTCTGATTGAACGCATTACACCGGAAAAAGATGCGGATGGCTTGCATCCGACGAATCTGGGACGGTTGGTTCTGGGTACGGGTGGTGCTATCACATCGCCGTTGCCCTGCACGCCGATCGGCATCCTGGAGCTATTAGCGCGCAATGGAGTTGAGCTCTCGGGCAAGCGAGTATGCGTGCTCGGGCGCGGCATCACCGTCGGCCGCACCATCGGTTTGCTGTTGACCCGGCGTGGGGTGGATGCCACGGTGACGCTGTGCCACACGCGTACTGCCGATATCGCAGTGGAAGCGCGTCGGGCCGACGTCGTGATTGCGGCAATGGGCCAGGCACATGCGGTCAAACCGGATTGGGTTAAGCCGGGCGCCGTCGTGGTGGATGTCGGCGTATCGCGCGTCTACGATCCGCAGCGGGAGCGCTACCGGATCCGCGGCGATGTCGACCCGGCGGTAGCCGACGTTGCAGGATGGATTTCTCCCAACCCCGGCGGGGTGGGGCCGATGACCCGCGTCATGTTGCTCTCTAATGTGGTTTCTATTGCCGAGCAACACGCTGGATTGAGCGTCTGAGCCGGATTGCGCCTCTGAACCGGAATAAGCCCCTGAATGTACTTGTGCGGGCGACGTGCGCCGGTGATACGCGTAGTGAAGCGGCGCACTGCCCGTTGGGGAATCTGTCCGCGGCCGGAAGCCTGCTACTGAGCTGGATGCCCGCCGTCGGCCCAGACTCCGGCCTCGGGTCGTGTAGCTATTCGGCGACTATGGATCTGCTCCTAGTTTCTCGCTAGATTCCGGTTTTCTCGCGGAGCCGTGCGAATAACCCGGAGCCGTGCGAGTAACCCGGATAACCCGGAGTAGATCGGTCGTGGGCGTGAAGAATGTAAGTGTCTGCTCGATAGGGTATGTGGCCCTGACGTGGAAACAACATGGAGCCGGGTGCCGGCAAGTCCGTCCGGGGGCACAGGGATGATCCTTATCTGGCTGACTGAGGCAATACCCCTGTTGAAGTCCATCCCGGGACACGGGGAGGAGCCGCGAACTAGTGGCCGCGCCACGTCGCGTGGGCAGTCCGTTCCGGGCCACGGGGAGGAGCCGTTGAGAGGCGGTTGCCGCCTGCAGGCATTAGGCTGGGACGCATGAAGATCGCGACCTGTAATGTCAATGGAATCCGTGCCGCAGCGCGCAAGGGTCTGGCGGCGTGGATTGCCGGTGCCGACCCGGATGTTCTGCTGTTGCAAGAGGTGCGCGCTCCCGACGATCTCGTCGCGCCGTTGATCGGCGAGGGATACCAGGTGATCACCTGGGCCTGCGACATTCGTGGACGCGCCGGTGTTGCGGTGGCCGTGCGCAATGGCATTGCCGTGGGAGAGCAGGTGCGTGGGCTGCGCGAAGCGTTCAGCCCGGTCGATACCGGCCGATGGCTCGAGGTGGAACTGCCCGATTTCGGCTTGCGGGTGGTGTCCGCTTATCTACATTCGGGCGACGCCGCAAGCCCGGAGAAGATGGCCGCGAAGTATGCTCACCTCAATGCGGTTGACACGCGGCTCACCGAGCTGTCCGGAACCGAGAAAGTACTGGTTGGCGGCGATTTCAATATCGTGCGTGGTGAGCGGGATATCGCGAATTGGAAGCCCAACCACAACCGGCATTCCGGCGTGCTCGACCCGGAAATCGCTTATCTCGATCGCTGGTTCGGTGAGTACGGATATGTGGATGTCCAGCGCCTTCTTCTGCCCGATGAGCAGGGGCCGTACACATGGTGGTCGCAGCGAGGTAAGGCCTTCGATAACAACACGGGCTGGCGTATCGACTATCAGCTGGTCAGCCCCGCACTGGCGGGTGTTGCTACGGCCGCTCGGGTGGACCGCGCGGCTTCGTACCAGGAGAGGTTTTCCGATCATGCGCCGCTCGTTGTTGATTATGCGTTGGAAGCCACGCGCCCTGCATGAGTTCTCAGCCCCACACGGAAGATGAACGGCTCTCCGGTAGCTTGCCGGGCTCCGAGCGAAACGCTGTTCCGTGGGCATTGTTCCGGGTGTCGCGCCAGCAGT
>SUUB01000008.1:0-1254 GCA_015062745.1 Actinomycetaceae bacterium | reverse complement strand
ACGGCTCTCCGGTAGCTTGCCGGGCTCCGAGCGAAACGCTGTTCCGTGGGCATTGTTCCGGGTGTCGCGCCAGCAGTGGCACCACCAGGTGTTGCGGTATGTGCCCTGCACACCGACCGCGCCGACTATACATGCGCGCTTGGCATACGGGTGCGGTGGCGGCCCCGGCAGCGATAGACTGCGCCGAGGCCGGGTGAGTAACCGGTCTGTCCACGCTATGCGAACGGAGAAGCAATGACCGACTTCCATGCCATTATTCCCGCCGGCGGCGCAGGCACTCGATTGTGGCCGCTTTCGCGGCAGTCCGCACCGAAGTTTCTGACTGACCTCACCGGTCAGGGGCGCACCCTCCTTCAAGCAACGATTGATCGCCTTGGTCCGGTGGCGAAGTCATGCCTGGTGGTCACCGGCTCCGCTCACGCGGCGGCGGTAGGGGAGCAGGTGCCGCAGGCGGATGTCATGGTCGAACCGTCCGCGCGCGGCACCATGGGGGCAATCGGTCTGGCAGCCGCGGTTCTGCAACAGCGGTACGGCGACGTCGTCGTCGGCTCCTTCGCGGCGGATCACCTTATCCGCGACGAAGACGCGTTTCATCGGGCAGTGCGGTCGGCGTTGGAAGCGGCTGAGAACGGTTACGTTGTCACAATCGGGATAACGCCCGATGCGCCTTCCACCGCCTACGGCTATATCCACGCGAACGCGGCCATGGCCCAGGGTGCACAACCGGTACGCGCCTTTGTGGAGAAACCCGACGCGGAAACCGCCGCCCGCTATGTGGCCAGCGGCGAATACTTCTGGAATGCGGGGATGTTCATCGCCAAGGCCTCGGTTCTGCTGCAGGCGTTGGAGCATTTTCACCCGGAGATCGCGCGGCCCATCGGCGAGTTGGCGAAGGTCTGGGACACATCGGAACGCGCCGCCGCAATTGCCCGCCACTGGGAAGACCTTCCCGTGGCGGTTATCGATCGTGCTATTGCCGAGCCCCTGGCGGCCGAAGGCGGCGTGGCCGTGGTTCCGGTGGAAATGGGATGGTCCGATGTGGGTGACTACGCCTCGCTGGCGGCGGTGATTCCTCCTGCGGACCTACTACATGGGGTAGTTCCCGGCGGTGAGCCGCAGACGACCTTTACTACCGATTCGCCCGGAGCATTGGTATATGCGGGGTCAAGGCCGGTTGTTGTTGCTGGAGTGCCGGGTGCGGTGGTCATTGAAGCCGATGATGTAATTTTTGTCACACAGCGGTCGGCGGCGCAG
>SUUB01000082.1:2255-4751 GCA_015062745.1 Actinomycetaceae bacterium | reverse complement strand
CGGACGCGACAGACCGGGCACAGACGGACGAGTCGACGAGCACGGGAGTAAGGGACTTCGACGTAGCTCTGTCAGAGCGCGTGCCGGCCTTGCGGGATTCCCTGGTGTCGGTCGCCGTGTGTATGGCTTTAGCGCTGTGCTTGAACGACTCCGGCATCGTGTTGCCGGGCATGGCAGCGATTATGGTGATTCCTCTGCTGGAGGTCCTTGTGTTGCGATATGTGGGTATGCGTGGGAAGAGTGCGCGAGTGCAAGCCTTTGGTGGCGGCAACCGTGCGGGAGAGGACGGTCTGTTCGCGGGTGCGGAAGGCGCACCTGCCAGCTCATCGGGCGCCGACGCGTACGAACCGCCTGTTCGTACGTGAGAAAGGCGGCGTGGCTTCGCACTGCGACGGCGGGTAGACTAAGATGGCTATGCCGTCATAGGCATGAAGGAAGGTTGACAGAGCGGCCGAATGTGACGGTCTTGAAAACCGTTGTGCGGTGATCCCGCACCAAGGGTTCGAATCCCTTACCTTCCGCAATCCGGTTGGTGCCCCGCAGAGTAATCGGCGGGGCACCAAGGCTTTACGGTGTAACGCCAGTGTTTCATGGCGATGATGCGAGAAACCCAAGAGGGACCGGAAGGGAGTCAAAAGGACTCTATGAGGGGTACCTTGAAAGGGGCCCTGCAACGACGGCGCGGCAGGGGGTTCACGGCGCCTTCTGAAGGTTTCTGTACTTTCACGGCAAGCGGCGGTAACGCCCAGCCGTGTACGAGGTGGTAGATGATCGGTACGGCCAGCGTTGATCCTGACGCACTACGGCAGGATCAGCAGCAATGAGGGCGCGGCGTCGACCCTCGCTACTTCAATCGCGATGCCGGAGCCAGTAGAAGTGCGCATACTCTGTGACCAGTGCGGTAACGAGCGGCCCGAGCCAGTTGTGCGGTGTGAGCCAGGACTCGGCGGAGAAGAGGGCGCCTTCAATGTACGTCAGGCCAGCCAGGATTCGCGCCAGCAAAAGAACGCACACAAAGGTGATGACCTCTTTCCACGGTGAAATCCGCTGTTCTTTGACGTCACCTTTGTTCATGGCGCCCTCCATTGGTTACCGGATTACCATCATGTCACCAATTGTATGCCCGAGAGAACAGCGCGACAAGACCAACGGGCTCTCTGTTGTATCCTCTTCCCACACGTTACGGTCCAGACGGGTGGCATCGCATAGTCCGCCCTGTGCGATGCCGCCCCTCTTCCCTCATGTTCGGGCAAGACTCTTCCACACGAGCTCACGCTCGCGTATGGGTCTATTCCGTGTGCGACTTACGGCGTGCGACCGCGACAAGCAGCGTTCCACACAGAACCGCCGCCATCGCAAGCAGAAGTGGAATCGGGTTAAAACCGGTATGTGCCAACGTGGTCGTGTAAGCAGCCTTCGCGGTAGCGGTCTGTGTGGCCGCGGCGGCAGTCTCCGAAGGGCTGGGCGCCGCCGCAGATGTCACGGGATCTTCGGATGGTTGCTGCGAGCTTGGCGCGGGCGTTGGTTCAGGGGTTGAAGCAACGACGGTTCGTACGGTGCCGGAACCGGTTGGGTCGAATACAAGCGTCGTCTCGTAGGGCACACCGTTAATGGTGGCGGTATTGGTTTGGCTCGGACCGCCCGTTGTTTGGACGTAGACACGGCACACATCGTCAGGGCTCTCAGAGGCGAAAGAAACGGTGTTGTCGGACTGGTTAGTTGGGGCGGGGTAATAGTCCGCCACTCCCCAGGCGTCAGCTGATGTGCATCGGATCGCGCCGAGGAATAGCACGCCCGAATCGCTGACGACGTATTCGGTGCTGCCGGTCATGTCAATGTTCCAATTCGCGCGGAAGAGGTTGTAGTCATCGCCGGTGATGCGCTCGAGCCATCCAACTTTTTCTGTACGGCGCGGGGCTGGCTCATACGCTACTGGCGTGCTGAACTCAACGGTGTACGGCACCCCGGTTGCGGCGCCGGTGAACTGTGATTCTCCGACGGCGCTTCGGAGTATCAGTGCTCGCGCTTGAATGGTGCCAGTCATGGACTCGTAGGCTTGGACGCCCTCTAGAAGGTGGCAATACAACATGGCGTCCGCCGTGTAGCAGCTCGCGACAACTTCGCCGTCGTCCGTCGCTAAATCAAAGAAGGGTGCGGCCTGCCAGAGAAAGCCGTTGGGCAGACTCAGTTGGAAGCTATCGCGCGGCTGGGGATTTGCGATCTGCCAATCGACCTCGGTCGTCACGTATGAGCCGACGGAGGGCCCGGCGGGGTCTTCGGGCGTCATCCGCACCTCCGTGATCGTGATAGTAGCCGCCTGTGCGCCGGTGGATATACCGAAGGCGCCGAGACATGTGAGGACAAGCGTGAGCAAGGTTGCGGGCACGATCCGACGACGAGGTTTCGTAGCGCTCTGCATTGAGGGACCCTTCTATTTGTGTGCGGAAGAAGTAATGTGCTTCTACACGCGGGGTATCGTCGGCCGATACTGCACCG
>SUUB01000082.1:0-2155 GCA_015062745.1 Actinomycetaceae bacterium | reverse complement strand
GAGAGAGAAGGCGGTGAAGGTGGGAGTGTGAAGGGGCGGGTAGCGAGGATGGTTGGATGGCCAGGTAAGGGAGGTGAGCGTGCGGATATTCTAGGGGCGACGGAAGTACGGTGCGCAAGCACGTGAGATTGTTGCCGCGACGAGCGCAGGATATGAGATGCATAGGCGTGCGTTTCGATACGCGGGGTATAAGAAACACGCAGCGTGTTACATTGCGCGCAGCTGGGTAACACGGCAGAAGTGCGCGAAGGGTCCATGCGTTTTTCTCATGCCGATACAAAGAGTGGATCGGGGCCTAAGCGCGCCTGGCGATCAGAAAGGAGATGCGCATGACTTCTACGAGGCGAGATGACCGCGCCAAGGTGCTTGCTGCCACCGATCGGAATATTAGGCATGCAGCGGAGATTGTGCTTGCGGGCGGCGTGATTGTGGCGCCGTCGGATACGAATATGGCATTGACTCTGGACGCCTGGAACGAGGCCGCCGTTCGCAGGGCCTTCGCGATCAAACGTCGTCCGGCGACGTCGCCGCTGACGCTATTCATGCGAGCTCCGGACGACTGGCGGACGTACACGGAGGTTCCCGATGCGGATCGGCCGATTGTGCAGGCGTTGGCCGCCTCCTTGTGGCCCGGTCCTCTGAATATTGTGCTGCCGCGTGATCCACAACGAGTCCCTGACTTCATTGTGTGTGGAGGGAGCACGGTCGCCCTCGGCGTGCTGTCCAATCCAACCGTGCAGCGTCTGCTTGATTTCATCGGTAGACCGGTGGCAATGACATCGGCGAACCTATCTGGTCAGGCCAACGGCGTTCTGGTAGATGTGGCGATGGCGCGTGATCAGATCGGTGATGCAGTTGATCTGATTCTGGAAGGCGGAGGGCAGGGCACGACGGCGTCCTCGACCATCGTGAAAGTGGAGAACGGAAGGCTAACGACTCTGCGGCAAGGAGACATACAGCCGCAGACGATTTGTGACGTGCTGGCGGGATTGCCGGTAGAACTGGGGTTCTAGGCAGAGCCGACCCGCTATGGTAGCGGCGACTGAAGGTACTCGCGCCTTTGCTGCTGGGATGTTCGCCCGGCCGTCGTTTAAGCGAACGAGAAGGCCACTCCCTCCTGTGGTGTTGAATGGCCCGCAAAATCCACGTCAGTGCAGGGCGTAGATCAGTGTATATGGCTTTCCCGTAGAGGCCTGGGATGGGCCGTTGAGTTCAACAGCCAGGAGGTACATTTCTCCCGTGTCGTGAAGGAGGCCGTCAACGTAGGGAGAACCGGAAAGATAAGCTTTGTCGATTGGCAAAGTCAAGGTGTAGGAGGGGTACTGGTACGTCCCGTCCGCCTGCATTTCCCGGCGTGACATTTCTACCTCAAGTCTTGACGGGGGTCCCATCGCATAGTCTATTTGAGTGAGGGAGCGGTTGGCGGAATGATCCAGGGTGGTTGACCGTGCATCTTGCCAACCGAGTGTTTCGCCGGTCGCTGGGTCAAGCAGGACGACCTGCGAGTAATAAGCGCGGCCGTCGTCGGTAGCCTGGACGTAATACTCCAGTTCGAGTATCGGGTTATCGCCGTCGGTGATACCCGCTCTTGCAATAGGAACCGGTGATTGCTCCGGACCGCGAGAGTAGGACCAGACCGTTTCTCCGGTAGCGGGGTCAAGTAACTGCGCCTCCGTTCTTGTAATCAATACAGGCCCGGCATCGGTGTTAAAAAGACCATCGTAATCACGCGGTTCATCGAGTCCTTCGCGGACCCAGAGGACCTCGGTGTTTTCGCTGAGTTCTCGCTGCTGCGGCGCCTGACCTGGTGTGACTCCGGTGGTTGTCAAATGCCCGGGTAGATAGACCGGCGGAGAGGCGAGAACAAGCGGCGCTGCCAGGGCGGCGGGGATCAGAAGGGCGAGCCCGGCGGAAAGCGAGCGAATGCCTCTTCTGCCTGCCGTGCCTTTTATGCTCAGTGCTGCACCGGCGGCGACGGCGGCGGCCACCAGCGCTGCAGCAATCCAGAGCATGGAGGTGGGTCCGATGGTGTCAGTGATGAGCACACGCCTCCACCACCACAGGCATATGGCCGCTGCCATAAGCGGGCCTACGACGGTGATGGCGATGCCGAGGCTGCGTTTCCGCGTGTACTTGCAGAGCCTCCATCCAACAA
>SUUB01000081.1 GCA_015062745.1 Actinomycetaceae bacterium | reverse complement strand
GCCAGGATGGCCAATAGTCCCGCCCGGTGTGACCATCAACCCGCACACGGTAACTTCACTCGTCTGCGCCTAGGAAGCGCCTAAAATCGGATCCATGAGGTCTCACGCACCCGTAGCACGTAAGGAACCAGTGACCCGCACTTTCCACGGAGACTCGTACGTGGATAACTATGAGTGGTTCCGTGACGCGACGAATCCGGAACTCCTCGCGCACCTGGAAGCGGAGAATGCCTGGACGCAGGAACGTACCGAGCATCTGGAAGGTTTGCGCGAGCAGATTACCGCAGAGATTTCATCGCGCACACGGCAGACCGATATCAGCATCGCGCACCGCGAGGGCGACTGGTGGTACTACCAGCGCACCTGGGAGGGGCGCCAATATCCTGTCCTATACCGCCTACCGGACCGTGATGGCAGCAGGCCGGATGTGAACGCTCTCGGTGGGGAAAAAGACGGTCCCAGCGGTGAACAAGTCGTGTGGGACGGCAATGAACTGGCGGAGGGATCAGAGTTCTTCGCCCTGTCCGACTTCGCGCCGGCACCCGATGGCAAGCTCGGCGCGATGGGGGTTGACTTCACCGGCGACGAGCACTTCGCGCTGCGCATCTTCGATATTCAAACTGGGCATGTCGTCGACGACGCCGTGTCCGGCCTCGGGTACGGCCTGGTATGGACAACCGATGGAAGCCACGTGGTCTACTCGCGGGTGGATGAGGCTTGGCGCACTTGGCAGATCTGGTTGCACGAGGTGGGAACTCCTGCCGAGAAGGACCGGCTCCTTTACCAGGAAGACGATGACCGTTTCGACGTCATTCACACGGCGTCGCGCGATGGTCAGTGGATTGTTGTGCAGTCGGTTTCCCGCACAACGTCCGAGGTTCGGCTCTTCTCAGCCGCGCACCCGCTGGCGGCTCCGCTGGTAGTGTGCCATCGCCGCGATGGCTTGGAGTACTCCGTCGAACCTGCCGGAGATCACCTCATCATTGTGCACAACGCCAACGTCCCGGATTTCGAGGTGGCAACGGCACCGCTGGTGACCTCCACACCGGATGAGTGGATAACACGACTGGCCCCACAACCAGGCGAGCGCATCAACGAGGTACAAGCTTTCCGTGATTTCGCCGTGGTGGCGATGCGTTCTGCCGGGCGCACGCAACTGCGGGTACTGCCCCGACAGCCCGAAGAGGCACATCCGGAGACGGCTCGCCGCGGTGGACGTTTCTTGGAGCCGCATGAGCGCGAAGTTTGGGGGGAGCCGGTTATTATCTCCTCCGAGGAGATGGCCACCATCGCTTTGGAGCCGGCGCCGTACTGGGCGAGCACCGATGTGGTGTACACCGTCGAATCATTGCTCACCCCTCCCACTCAGATCGCATACACGGTGGCCAGCGGCGAATCGACGGTTCTGAAAACACTTGACGTGCCGAATTACGATCGCTCCGCATACACCCAGCAAGAGGTGTGGGTCGAGGTGACCGATGGGACGCAGGTGCCGATGACCCTCGCCTATCGCAGTGACGTCACAGCCGATGGAACAAACCCGGGATACATGTACGGTTACGGATCGTACGAGGTGTCGAATGATCCGTACTTCCGCCCCGCCCTGATCTCCCTGTTGCAGCGCGGCGTCGTCGTTGCCTGGACACATGTACGCGGCGGCGGTGAAATGGGGCGTGCTTGGTACGACAATGGCAAGCTTCTGCACAAGTGCAACACCTTCACGGATTTCGTTGACTGTGCCGCGTGGCTGGAGGAGAACGCGTGGGTCGCCCCCGGGCGCCTCGCGGCAGAGGGAGGTTCTGCCGGCGGTCTGCTGATGGGGGCAGTGGCGAATATCGCCCCGGAGCGCTTCCGCGCTATCTTGGCCGGAGTTCCCTTCGTCGATGCTCTGACGACGATTCTGATGCCGGACATGCCGCTTACCGTGGGCGAGTGGGAAGAATGGGGCAACCCGATTGAATCGGCGGAGGTATACCAGTACATGAAGTCATATTCTCCGGTTGAGAATGTGAAGCACTGCGAATATCCGGCGATTCTCGCCACGACGTCGCTCAACGACATCCGGGTCAGTTACGTGGAGCCCACCAAGTGGGTGCAGGTGCTGCGTGCGACGACGACGAACGATGAGATTGAACGGCCCATTCTGGAGAAGATTGAAATGGTGGCCGGGCATGCCGGTACCAGTGGGCGCTATAACCGTTGGCAGAACCGTGCCTTTGAACTGGCATGGCTCCTCGATCAGATTGGCGCGGCGTAGCCCCGTCAGATCTGTGCTGCGGACGCGGCGGCCCGCCACGAGCCGAAACGCTGCCGGATGGCGGCGCCGGAGGGGAACACTCCGCGGCGCCCGGTTTTCTCCAGCCATTCCTGATAGGTCTTGTAGCTCGGCGAGCTGCCATGCTTGGCGGACCAGGTGGCGAAGGCACGCAGTGCATTGATGTAATCCCTGTCGCTGAACTTCAGTCCGCCGCGTTTACGGCCGGACTGCGCGCGCAAGCCGACTTGTTCAAGCGCATCATTCCAATACCCATTGAAACGCTTGATGATGGTCTGCGACGTGGGGGGCCAGGAGAGGTGTCCGCGTCCGGAGTCGAGGCCGAGCTCGCCAACCAGGGCGGCACGCTGCGTGTCGTACTGTTTAGCGGTAAGAGTCAGAGTGTTGTCCTGTGCGATAGCCTTCTGCGCGGCGGCGATGGCGGCAAGCGCGGTTGGCGCAATATCCAGATGGCCATCCGCCTCCAACTGTTGTTCCAGTGCGGCTCTGATCTCTGCCGGCACGCCGTCGATCGATTCGGGCGGCAGTTTCCGCACTCGCGCAAAGGCGAGCAGCAATGCGGCACGTAAGGATGCCTCGGAGAATCTCTGCGCCGGTCCGCTCCGGGCGTTCTCGGAGACCGCGTACAACAAGTTGACCGCTGTTTCCGCCGAACGCTGGGCGGCGTCGTTCAGGCCAAGGTGATAATCCTGCCCGGCCTGCGGGCCGCAGAGGTCGGAAATGCACCGGATGGAAGCGAAGGGAATATCCCATGTGGCACATACCTGTGCGGCGGCGGCGGATTCCATGTCCGTGCTCAGAGCCTCCGGGAAGGCCTGGCGCATATCGCCTACATTGGCGGCGGTGACGAAGGAATCGCCTGACAGCATGAGGCCTTGCCGTACTCCGGGTGGGACCGCCTCCAGAAGTAGGGAACTCCCGGCAAATGATGCTGGCTGCCCCGGGATCTGGCCGCGGACGTATCCGAATGCGGTTGCGTCCGCACTGCCGTACGCATATGACGAGCCGATAACGACGTCGCCCACTCCGATATCTGTTGCCAGCCCTCCCGCGGACCCGGTTGAGAGAACGAAACGGGGACTGAAATGGGCCAGGGCCCAACCGAGGGCACTGGCGGTAGCGGTAAGTCCGATTCCGGTGCGTAAGACGAGGATGTTTCCGTGGGTGGAGGCCGCTGTCCAGCCGGCTCCGGTTGGGCAGGAGAGCTTGGCCGGCTTGGTGGCGGCATGGGCGAGTAGGTGGAGGACGGGGCGTGCCTCTTCGTCCTGGGCGGCCAGAACGATCGCGCGAATACGGGTCACGCCATCACCTTCTCCCATTCCTGGCGCCGTGACAGCATCTCGCGTACGGCCTCTTGCGCGGCGGCGAGTGAATGGTGTGCTCCCCAGCCGCATTGGACCTCATTCGCGGCGGGAACCTCCGTTGCCTGGAGAATGGCGTAGAAGGTGTCTTCGACGAGGTCGATGGTTTCCGAGATGTTTGGTCTGCCGGCCAGAATGAGGTAGAACCCGGTCTGACAACCCATGGGCGAGAAGTCGACGACGTCGTCGCTGCGGTCGCGGACGAATTCGGCAAAGCAATGCTCGATGGAATGTACGGCCGCCATGTCCAAATGTTCGCGGTTGGGCTGGCAGAAGCGGATGTCATACTTGGTGAGCGTAACATCTGCCCCCAGGTGTTTAATGTCGGCAACGCGAATATAAGGTGCGGCGACGGCGCGGTGGTCAAGATTAAAGGACTCGACGTTCATTCAGGCTCCTGCTCACAGTTGCGGAGATGCTAGAAGAACCGCCAAGTTCTCTGGCGCTACTTGCATGCCGCACAATCGGGGCGGCTGCCGACGGGGCGTTAACCAAGCATCTCCATACGTCTCCTATTATGACGCATCTATTAACGCGCGTGGGGTGATATAGCAAAGATGCTCAATGCGAGATGCCGAATGATATAAGGCCCGGGTGTGGAGCAGGGGTGAATGGTTAGGGCGCGACTATGCCAGTGAGTGCGCCGGGGTGGGATTCTCTGCCGCGGCAGCCTGCTTCTGGCAATCTGGGCACAGCCCCCAGAAGGTCACCTCGGCCTCGTCGATGATGTAACCGTGATCATCCGAAGCGACCAGGCAGGGCCGATAACCGACGGCGCAGGGGACATCTTCGATTCGGCCGCACTCGCGGCACACAAGGTGGTGGTGGTTGTCGTCGCGGCTGATTTCGAAAAGCGAGACGTGGCCGGCGGGTTTGATTTCGCGTAGCAGGCCCACCCGAGTCAGTGCGTGCACGATATCGTAAATCGCCTGTGTGGACACCGAGCCGATGCGGGCGGTTACACGCTGTCGGAGTTCGTCGGCGCTGACATGACCACCCTGTTCAATCTCGGCGAGTACGGCTAGTCGCGGCTCGGTCACGCGCAGACCGGCCGCATGCAGCAGGGTTGTGTAGTCAGTTGATGCCACATATGTATTCTCGCTGCGAAACTGGGGACGGTCAAGAAAAGACATGTGGTGGACG
>SUUB01000080.1 GCA_015062745.1 Actinomycetaceae bacterium | reverse complement strand
TGCCGCAGGCAGAGATTGAAACCGATCGGCGCGCCGTAGTCGAACACGTACAGGTAGAAAGACTCCACGCCCATCGCGGCGAGGAAACCGTCCACATAATCAGTCAAGTGCTCAAAGGTGTACGCGAAGTCCGTGTGCTTCGGCGCGGCGGAACGCCCAAAGCCGATGAAGTCGGGCGCCAGCACGTGAAAGTCCCGCTCCAGAAGCGGTATGAGATTGCGGAACAGATGGCTTGAGGTGGGGAAGCCGTGCAACAGCAGGAAAGTCGGCTTATCCGCCGCGCCCGCCTCGCGATAGAACACATCCAGACCGTTTACCTCGATGGTCGAGTACTTTGGCCGGCCTGCCGCTGCTACAGAATCAGAGTGCGCTTCTGGTGCTACGGAACCAAAGTCTGCTTGTGACGTTGCGGATGCCCCCGAGCAACTCGGCACCTGTCCACGCGCCGCCGCCTGCGAATGTGCCGGATGTGTTGAAGGTGCTTGGTTCATTCTGACTCATTCCTTTCACGTTGAGGATCTGTACCTATGCGGGCTGAGTCGCTCCATGAGGGCTAACCCGGCCTATGTAGGCTAACCCGACCGATGTAGGCTGAGCCGACCCGTGCGGGCAAAGCATGATCCATGCTGGCTAAGCCGTCACTTTGTCTCACGACCAACCCGCGCCAGTGTGTGGCTGCGGCTCTCGCTCGCTCCATCCGCGGCTGCTTGCCCAGCCGTGCTCTCGCTCGCTCCATCCGCGGCTGCTTCCCCGGACGTGCCGTTTCCTGCATCGGCAAGGATCTCCTTCGCCGTGCGGCCGAAGATCTTCTGCAGCTGCCGGTTCATGGTCCGAAGCCCGGAATAGCCATTGAGTGCGGCTACCTCCGACTGCGTCCCACGCTGCGCCAGCAAATCCTGGCGGGCGTGCTCGGCGCGGACCATGGCGACGTACTCGGAAAGCGTATACCCCAAGTGCTCCTTGATGAAACGCGCCATATATCCCCGTGAGAGGTGGCAGTAATCGGCCAGGTCTTCAAGCTTGATATCCGTGGCGTAATGCTCCTCCACATAGTCGACAATACGATGCGTCCGGATCACTGGTTCTTCAGCGAGGGTACGTGGCTTTCCGACGTCGGCAATGAAGAACGCCTCGGCGAGGATATTAAGTATCTCAAGCGGCAGCAACGACAACTCCAGGTAGTGCGTCGGCGCTCGATCGGCTTCCTTCCCCAGTAGCTCGGCTAGTTTGACGAATCGCGGATACAGCATGTGGTGATAGGCGGACAGCTGCTCGGCAGTGAGTCCTTCGACGTCGTTCAGCTCGAAGCGGCCCTCGTCGATAGCGGGAAATACCCGCCGCAGGTAGGGGTAGGGATACAGGATGGTGACCGCACGCCGCAGCGGGTCATTTCGCAGCGTGCGTTCGCCGTGGATCTGTTGGGAATTTGCGAGCCAGATCCTGCCGGTGCGCATGCGCCACGACCTACCGCCCACCAGAACCTCCGACTCCGGCCACCTGAGCATGCAGTTGATCTCGAAGGAACTGTGCCAATGCGGTTGAAAGCTCTCCGGCGTCATCCCTGTATGCAGAACGAGACGGACATTGAGCCGGTCGGTGGGAATGACAACCTCGTGTACTGCGGCCTTGTCCACAGTGGCCTCCCTTCGCTCGTTGCTTTTCATGGTACGGTCCGGGAGCCAATGCCGTTGCCCACAGGTGACTGGGCGCCGAAAACTGGTGACCCCTTGGCGCCTATCGCCTCGCCAACCCGCCTACCGTTACGAACAACGTTCATCCAACAACGACGTTCGAACAACGGAGGTGCACCTCATGGCACAACATCAACAGGACACGTTGATCTTCAAGGTCTCGATCCTGTCCATCGCCGTCATGCAGGCGACGGCGCAATCAATCGGCGGCATTCTCAACACGATGGCCGAAGCCATGCCACATGTGGATTCCACATCCATTTCTTCCCTTTCCACCGTGCCCAACCTCGGCTGCTTGGCTGGTCTCTTCCTCAGCCCCATACTGTGCAAAGTGTTTGGAGAACGACGAGTCACCATCGTCGGCCTGCTAGGCAGTATTCTTGCCGGATGTGCACCGATGGTCCTTGGTGCGTTCGTACCCATCTACATCAGCCGACTGTTGCTCGGCTTCTTCTTCGGCATTTACACGCCGTTGATCGTCGTCCTGCTCTCCCGTTTCTACCGGGGTGATCAACTTGCCAGGATGATCGGCTATGAGAATGCGATCGGCAGTATTGGCAGTTCCGTATGCGCACTCGTAGCAGGGTTCCTTGTGGTTATGGGATGGCAGGCAGGTTTCGCCATCTATCTGCTATCCGCCGTACCGTTGGTGCTCTTCACACTCTTTGTGCGACTCGACGGCGAAGGGGATGGCGCCGGCGCGTCCGACGACGCCGTTGACCAAGCCGCGATCAATGACGCGACGGCGGCCGCCGTCGCAAGCAAACCTCGCATACCAGCAGCGGTATGGGGATTAGGTGCCTTCCTCTTCTGCTTCTTCATCTTCCAACTGCCCATTGCCTACGCGCTCGGCAACCGGGTATTCGAATCCGGAGTGGCGGGGGAGAGCCAAACGACGGCGTCGACAATCGCTTCTACCATCTACAGCTGCTTTACGATTATCGGGATCCCCGTGTCAATCTTCTTCGGAGCAATCCGAAAGCGGATCGGTGCCTGGACGCTGCCCTTCGCGCTGGTCTGCAACGTCATCGGATTCGCGGCACTCGCCTACGGTTCGAACACCGTCATGCTCTTCGCGGGTGGTCTTTTCTCCGGTGTCGCCTTCGCCCTTGTTGTTCCCTATGCATACACGCGCGTGGCGGAGGTTAGCCCTCCCGAGGTCGTCAGCACCTCGACCACTATCGCCATGCTGAGTCTGAATCTGGGCGTTTTCTGCTCCCCGCTGGTGCTGCCGAAGGTGGCAGCGGCACTAGGCGACGGAAGCGCGCACCTCACCATGACGATCTCGACTGTTGCCTTCTTGGCGTTCGCCGCGGTTATGACCGTAGTGGCTGCGGTGTCATCCAAGCGGGGCGGCGAAGTCATCGCCGCGGGATGACGGCGGCGAGTCTCTCAATTAGGAACAATCACACTCTCGGCAGGGACCATCACACTCTCGGCTCTTTGCGAGCCGACCTGCTCTTTGCGAGCCGACCTGCTCTTTACGAGCCGACCTGCTCTTTACGAACCAATCCGGTCTTTACGAACCAACTGCGCGTTACGAACCAACACCCTAGAGGGCCCACAGTTCTGACGGGCGGGAGAAAAGGAAGAATCATGCACGACTATCACGGGATCAGTTCCCTCATCGAAACAGCCATCGCCGCAGAAAGCCTCGGCGGCGCATCCATCTGCGTCATCAAAAACGGAAACATCCAACTTCTGGAAGGCTACGGTGCTGACAACGTGGACAGCATCTACAAGGTCTATTCGATGACCAAAGTCTTCACTGCGGTTGTCACCTTCGAGCTTGTTGAGGAGGGTGTTATTGCGCTCAGCGACCCGGTGGCGAAGTATCTTCCCGAGTTTGCCAACCGCTTGGTATTCAATGCAGAGGGTGGCCTTGAGGTTGAGAGGACGCCGCTGACCATCCAGCACCTGCTCAATATGACATCCGGAATTCCATACCCGTTCCCAGGAACCGCGTCGCAGAGGCACATGGAGGCGTTGGAGGCAGAGGAGATTGCGCGTGCTGCCGCCGGCATCCCGTTTACGACTCTCTCGGCCTGCCGGAAGATGGCTCGCATACCCGGAAGCTTTGAACCCGGGAGAGGATGGGAATACGGTGCGGGAGCCGATCTTCTGGGTGGGGTGCTCGAGGTGGCGACGGGAAAGACGCTTGATGTGCTCTATGAAGAGCGTCTGTTCCAGCCGCTTGGGATGGCCGATACAGGCTTCTGCATTCCGCTAGAGAAGACGGAGCGGGCCGCGACGCAGTGGCATCGTGACCCGGTGTTTACGCGGGTCACGCGGGCCGGGGCGCCAATCCGTGATGCACAGGGCGCAGACATGCTGACCTTGATGGCACCCGTCGCCGAAATTGATGTGGTCCCTCCCGCGTTCCTTGCCGGCGGCGGTGGCTGTTACTCCACCGCCCGGGACTTTGTGCGGGTGCTGCAGTTGCTTCTGAACGACGGCGAGTTCGAAGGCGTACGGCTGCTACGCCCCGAAACGGTGGAGTTCATGCGGACTCCACAACTCAACGAAGAACAGATGCGAGCCAAGGCCGCCGACGGCGTGGGAGCCGGAGTGCCCGGATATAGCTATTCGAACCTGCTGCGCATCCTCGTGGATCCGAGCGAGGCTCGTTCGCTCGGAGTGAATGGCCACGCTGGAGAGTACGGCTGGGACGGCGCCGGCGGGAACTTCTGCCTGGTCGACCCATCAATCGGTGTGGCTGCAGTGTTCATGATGCAGAACTTCGAGGGGGCCGAACCGGTGTTACGGCGGCAACTGTACAAGGCAATCGTCGCCGACGATTAAGTGCTGCGGCGCAGGCGGGTGAAGTGTGCGGACGAGTGCGAATCGTCCGATGCGCAACATCGCCCCGGATGAATCGGTCGAAACGGAACGCCGTCGTACTGTATGGGGTAGTCGTGCCGTATGGGGTACGTGCCGTGTGGGATAATCGCGCACGTGGCTAACCTTGACACCAAGCTGGCCTTCGCATCCTCCCTGCGAGCGCTTGCCGCGCATCGGGACGTGGACAAGATCACCGTGGGTGAGATTGCCGCCGGAGCACGCCGGTCACCGGCAACCTTCTACCGGCA
>SUUB01000079.1 GCA_015062745.1 Actinomycetaceae bacterium | reverse complement strand
CACCTTAACCACCCGATCACCTCGCAAGACACCTTAACCACCCGATCACCTCGCAAGACACCTTAACCACCCGATCACCTCGCAAGACACCTTAACCACCCGATCATCCCGCAAGGGACCTTGAACTAACCGCTCGGACTGCTCGCAAGGGAGTACCTATGGCGGGCCCATGGCAACATCCGAGATCGGCACCGATACACTGGCCTCATGGCGCACACACGTTGGGAAGTTTTCACCTCGCACGATGAGCCGGTCGGGTTGTTGTATCGGCGCTGGGACGAAACCGAACTCATCACCGAAACAGTATTCGGGCACGACGAGCGGCTCTCAAGTCGCATCATCCTCTCCGGAACCTCGTGGGCGCGCTCCGAATACACCGAAGGCGAGGACGATCCCATCATTCTTGATGCTCTCTCCCTCGAATACGAACCCGAGGATGCGATTCCCTCGCCTCTCGTCTTTCTCCTGGTAGAACGCCTCGTCACCGAGGGTACCGACCTTGCCACCCCGGTCGCGTTTCACGTTATCGAACCTTCTGACCGCAGTGGCCTCGCCCGCCCGGCAGCTGTCTGGGCGCCCGATGCTGACACGATCGAAGTAGAGATTGACGGACTGCTGGATACCACCTATCGCGTTGCAAACGGCGCCATTATCGCCTCCACCCACAACCACGGCCTCGATTCGCATGTAGACATGCCTCGCACTGCCGCTGCCCGCCTCCACGGCGTTGTTGACGAGGCCCTGCTGAACCGGCTACTGGCACTCGAGCCCTCCTCATAATCGGCACTCTCGTGTCCACCAGTATCCCGGCACACCGAACTGGAACCGCAGATCTGGTCCGGGCGGGCTAGTCCCAGTACCCCACCGGGACGCCCGCACCGCCACCTCCGCAGTAGCTACATGCCACCCAGCACCTGCGCCACAAGAATCTTCGTAATCATGGCAACTGGGTACACCAAGGCATACCCAAGCGCCACACGCGGGTCTGAGCCGGTGCGTCCATTGGCGAAGGCCATCACTGCCGGTTGGGTCTGGGCACCGCCCAACAGTCCGGAAAGTTGCGTGCCACCCATCTTGAAAATGCCTCGCATCGCGATGTACAAGCCGACCGCCATAATCAAGGTAATGACGGCACCAAGGATGAGTATCTTCCACCAATGACCGCCGGTGAAGGCCGAAACGATCTGACCACCCGCTCGAGTACCTGCCTGGGCCAGGAAGATGAGCAAACCGAACTCCGCGAGTACGGAATTGACCGTATTCGGCAGCGCCGTCACCAGAGGTCCAATCCGCCCCATACGGCCCATAATCAGGCCCATGATGAGCACGCCCGCCGCGGCGCCAAGTGAGAAACTGCTGCCGCCCGGAACTGGGATATCGATCTCACCGATGAAGATGCCGATCGCCAGGCCAATGCCCAGTGCAACCGGGTTCACATCGGTCAGGCCCTTTGCAGAATCTCCGAACCAACGGGAGATTTCCTTGAGTTTGAGGGTCGGGCCAACCACCCGTACCCGGTCTCCCATTTCCACCATAAAGCCCGGCAGGGCGAGCATATCGGTATCGCCGCGACGCACGCGGGAGATCTTCGCCCCCCAGCGTTCGTCAAGCTCCTTATCCAGCTCCGCAATGGTCTTGCCGGCCAGCTTCGGCTCTGAAATTGTGATGCGGCGGAAATCGAGAATCCTCCGGTCGGCACGCAAGGAGTGCGAGGAGCGGTGGCCGAGCAGCTCGATGAACTCGTCGACGTCGTCGACCGCGCCCACCACGTTCACCAGATCATCCTTCTCCAGGATGTCGTCGTCATCAGGAATCCAGATCGGCCCTTCTTCACCGTGCCGGTGCCGGGAGATCTGAATGTTTCCCTTCGCCTGCGCGAGAACATCACTCAACTTCGGCCGATCCGTGCGCTCAACACGAACCGATACGTGGGTCACCACCGATGGGGCATCCTGATCGTTCGCCGCGTGGCGCAGTGCAATACCCGAGGCCGCGATCATCCCGATGACACCGAAGAGATAGGCCATGGCGTAGCCGACGGTGGCCGCAGCGCCGTCGCCCGATGCGTCACCGGCGGCGAGCAGTGCGGGCGTGTTCGTGGTCGCACCGGCGAAGGCACCCGCCACCGTGGCGATATCCATGTTGAACAAGCGCGTGCCCATGACGTATGCGACGCTCGCTGCCACAATGAACAGGCCGATCATCACGAGATTCGGCCCGGCAGCATGCCGTAGACTGCGGAAGAAGCTGACGCCGGAATTGTTGCCGATCGCGAAGGCGAACAGCAGAAGACCGAGGGTGCCGATCACTGGCTCAACGGCGACCTCCACTCCGTTGGACTGCCCCCAGGCGGCAATGATGATGGCGAGGAACAGCACTGCCGCCGCACCCAGGCTCACTCCGCGGACCTTGATTCTGCCCAGCAGCATGCCCACGCCGACAAGCAGGAACAGCAGCAGCACCGACTGCTCCGCAAGATAGTTGAAGACGGCCGTCATACCCGGTGTTTCTCCCTTCAGCGGCGCGAAGCCGATGCACTCTCATGCTCTCGCGCACCCGTCTCAGTTTTGACCATTACAAGTATCACCGTAGTCCCCGCCCGAATCTGGGCAGTGAGTCCTACGCGGATCCGGAAGCCTGCAGGTCAAGCGAAGAATCGGACGGCGCCACTCCCTTTGCCGCGGTCAATCAAGCGGACGGACGGCAGGACGGCCGACAATCTCACGGGCGGCTGACGCGGCAACTACATGCCCTGTTGTCTCAGCCGATCCCTGTTATCTCAATCGATCTTCCGCACCGCTCCGTAGGCGGCCGACGTGGCCATGGATGCATAGGCGCGCAGCGCTTTGGAGACCTGACGGTCTCGCTGCACCGGCTGCCACGGCGCCGGGCCCATCTCCTGGCGCCGCCGCTCCAACTCTGCGTCGTCCACGGCGACCCGCAGCTGGCGGGTGGGGATGTCTATGACGATCGTGTCGCCCTCCCGCACCAAACCGATGGTGCCGCCGCCCGCCGCCTCCGGCGAGATATGCCCGATAGAGAGCCCGGAGGTTCCACCGGAGAATCGGCCGTCGGTGATAAGACCACACACCTTGCCCAGGCCCAAACCTTTCAAGAACGACGTCGGGTAGAGCATCTCCTGCATACCGGGCCCTCCCTTCGGGCCTTCGTAACGAATCACGACGACGTCGCCGGGATTCACAGACTTCGAAAGGATCAACTCGATTGCCGCTTCTTGGGAATCCACCACCCGCGCCGGCCCTTCGAAATGGAACAATGACTCGTCGACGCCGGCCGTCTTGACCACCGCGCCGTCCTCGGCCAGGTTCCCAAACAGTACACACAGGCCTCCGTCTGCGGTATACGCATGGTCGACCGCACGAATACACCCGGCCACCGGATCAGAATCCAGGGACTCCCAGCTGGCGTCCTGGGAGAATGGCGACGTTGTGCGCACCCGGCCCGGCGCAGCGTGGAACAAATCAAGCGCCTCGGCACTGGGAGCAGTACCGCGAATGTCCCACTTCTCCAACCAGGACTTCAGATCACTGGAATGAACGGAATGCACACCGTCACGCAACAGGCCCGCCCGGAAGAGTTCACCGAGCAGCGCCGGAATGCCTCCGGCGCGGTGGAAGTCTTCGATGTGGAACTGTGTGGAGTTCGGCGCAATCTTTGCCAGGCAAGGAACGTGTCGAGACAACTCATCAATATCCCGGAGGGTGAAATCAACTTCGCCTTCTTGCGCGGCCGCAAGAATATGCAGCACCGTATTGGTGGAGCCGCCCATGGCAATATCCATCGCCATGGCATTCAGGAAGGCGTCCCGAGTGGCGATGCTGCGGGGTAGAACGGATTCGTCGTCCTCCTCGTAGTAACGCTTCGCCAGCTCCACAATCCGCCGACCGGCTTCCAGGAAGAGGTTCTTCCGCCGGGCCGCAGTGGCCAGGGTGGAACCATTTCCCGGCAGGGAGAGGCCAAGCGCCTCCGTCAGGCAGTTCATGGAATTCGCGGTGAACATGCCGGAGCACGAACCGCATGTGGGGCAGGCACTCGCCTCGACGCGTCCGAGCTGTTCATCACTGACGGCGTCGTCGACGGAGATGGAAATGGCATCGATGAGGTCGGTGCGGTGATCAACCACGCCCTCCACCGCGGCGCCGGATTCCATCGGGCCTCCCGAGACGAAAATCGTCGGGATATTCAGACGCAATGCGGCCATCAGCATACCCGGAGTGATCTTGTCGCAATTAGAGATGCATACGAGAGCATCGGCGGTATGGGCGTTCACCATGTATTCCACCGAGTCGGCGATAATCTCGCGCGACGGCAGCGAATAAAGCATGCCCTCATGCCCCATGGCAATGCCATCATCAACGGCGATGGTATTGAACTCGCGGCCCACGCCACCCGCCTCGGCGATGGCCTGGCACACGAGCGAACCCATATCCTTCAGGTGCACATGCCCAGGAACGAAACCTGTGTACGAGTTGGCAACCGCAATAATCGGCTTGCCGAAGTCTTCAGATCCCATTCCGGTGGCGCGCCACAGGGCACGAGCACCGGCCATATTACGGCCCGTTGTGGATGTTGCCGATCGCAGTTGTGGCATGGTCTCCTCCTCTTAAGGCATTGACACCAGCCTACTCGTCTCTAGGCAGCTTTGAAGCCGCCGACCGGCACCCGGGCAAAGCGCCGATCCGAAACGCTGCATTCCGGGTCGGCACACCCGCGCGTCACCCCGGCAAGCGGAGGTCACCGGCGCAGCCGCGCGTCTCAGCAGCGCCCGCGCGTCACCCCGGCAAGCGGAGGTCGTCGAGGCTGCCCGCAGCAACCACGCGCCCACGATCGAACATGATGACCTCGTCGGCATCGTGCACAGACTCCAA
>SUUB01000078.1 GCA_015062745.1 Actinomycetaceae bacterium | reverse complement strand
ACTGCCGAACGGGACCACGGTGTTGGAGATTATGGCCGACGGCGACTGGAGCATCACCGCTGAGTGAGCGCTAGCGCAAACTGGTTTTAAGGTCGGGGCTGGGCGGAATGCCTGGCCCCGGCCTATATTCAATGCGGTGGTAGCGGAGTTCTTTCAGCAGCCCAGTCAACTTTCAGCGGCTAATTCAGCGTGTGATCGTGGGTGTCTGCGCGCCCTAAGACTCTGCGGTTTGCCTCGACGGTGTTCCCTGATCCGGCTGGTCATCCGGCACTATGTCGCCTTTATAGACAATGAATTCCCGGCCAGAATCTGCGGTCCGCTTCTTGGCTCGGTCGGCGGAGTGATAGCCCTCGACTCCTTCAGTGGACCGAGACTCCTCGAAATCCGCGCCGTCGCGAATCTCCGTTAGTTGGTCAAGAGACAGTTCAATTCGACGTTGGATCTCTTGAATGACGAATTCGTCTCCGTTTATTTGCCAGAGAGAATATGCTAGCGAAGGCGACGCCGAATGAAGCATCTTCGGCCCCACCACCTTCATGAGCGAAGGGCAGAACGCCAATGCACAGGCGATACAAACGCCAAGCCAGAGCCGAGATGACGGGTTGCCGATATTGGGTAAAGTAATGAGAGAAATAAGAGTCCAGAAGAGCACTGACCAGAAGGACACTAGGAGAGACGTCGCCGCATCAAATCTACTGAACTTTGCCAACGGCGACAACCGCACATTCACTCGACGAAGCTGCATCTGGAAGGTAAACCAACGACAGAGTGCTAAGAACACGAGGCACCAGAGCATCGTCCCAAGAACTAGTCTCGCGCCACTGCCGACGCTGTCATTCATTCCACTCCGAACAATGATCCACACAAGCCCAAGTGCAGACAGCGACAGCATCAGGCGCACAACCCTCCTCCCAGCGGGGACGAGACTCCGAGTATTGCTTGCACGAAACCTTGGTAAAGCCGAAGAAACACGTGCTCTGTCTCCGTCGGCTGTTTGCACTGTAGCCTCTGCGCTTGCTGCCAAAGCGACTCGAGCCAACGACCATTGAGCAAGAATAGCTCCACTTCTGTAGACAGCTCGGTCAAGTTTGAACCCCTCACCCAAAAAGTCGACCAGTGCTGCCACGTGAGCGACCAACAGAAACCCGAACACTCCCACCAACCATCCGTTGTTCGAGTGTTCCCGCAGCGATATGGCGATTGTCGGAGCTAGCAGCACCCCTATCGAAGAGAGTAAACCCAAAAAAGACCATCGGATCACTCGATTCGTGACTAACACCCGATCATGTGCTGGAAGTGCGCCCGCTCCGATCAGCGTCATGGTGTTTAGGTCCAGTAGCCGCACCCGCCATCCGAGCGATTGTTGTGATCCGCAGCCAGTTATCGTTACGGGCATCAGGTCGACGAACCGACCCACGTAGCGCTGGACACTCTCAGCTCTCGCACGCGCTTCATTGGGATTCAAGTTAACAACTGCTGCAAGCAGAGTCAGCGCGGTTACACCCAATGCAATGTATGCGAGTAGGGAGTTGCCGGGAGTAACGGCCCATCTCCCCAGGGAGTCAAAAAAGCTGTCCATGTACACCTGGCCGTTGGCCTCCTCCTTAGGCTCAGAACCAGCCATGTAGAGTACCGACCACACAATGAGAGTCACCAAGACAGGAGCAAGTAGGTAGAAAAGAAGAGCGTTGCCAAATTCGTTAAGGGTAAGTTCCCCGAGTGTCCCATTCCGGCTTCTGCGCGTCAAGTCCTCCCACGCATAGGATGGTGGCGGTCCACCACGTAGTCGAGCAATATCCTGATTTTCAGGAAGTCGCCTTTTTCTCCTCGGACCCTCTGCCGCCTTCTCCAGGTATTCTGCTAATTCCCGCGTCGATACCTCGAGAGCGTCGCCTTCGCACGAGGTCTTCTCGTCCTGTCGCCTGTTTCGTCGTCGTAAGAAGATCACGGCAATCCCCTGATTGTGTGTTGTGAGCGTGTCACCGACACGGTGACTGGGAACTGGCTCCCCTGACGACTCTACTCCACCCACACCCCGGAGCTTCCGCGCCGGTGGGAGCCGACCAGATGGGTGTCCACAATTCCCACCGCTTCCATGAGCGCGAACGCCGTCGTCGGGCCAACGAATGAGAAGCCGGCACGTTTCAATGCGCGTGCCATGGCAACCGATTCCGGGGACGTGGTCGGCACCTCGGCCATGGTGCACGGCCGCGGCGTCGCCTCCGGCTTGAACGACCACAGGAACTCAACCAGTCCACCCTCTTCGCGGAGCCGAATCGTCGCCTGTGCATTGTTGACCGTCGCTTCGATTTTGCGGCGATTCCGCACGATTGACGGGTCTGCCAGCAGCCGGGCGACGTCGTCGCCGGTAAACCCGGCAACTACGTCCGGTTCAAAATTCGCGAAGGCGCGGCGGAAATCCTCGCGTTTGCGCAGAATCGTCACCCAGGACAGCCCGGACTGGAAGGCCTCCAAGCTGAGACGTTCAAAAAGCCCGCGCTCGCTGCGCACCGGCATTCCCCACTCGGTGTCGTAATACTCGCGCAGCAACGGGTCCGACGCAGCCCACACCGGGCGGGCCAGGCCATCCTCACCGATGACTAGGTCACTTACATCGCTCATCAGAACTCCCGCTTCGTTCATTTGGCCCTGTTCCGCTAACGTACCATGCGGCTTATCCGTTCCCGCCCACACGCTCACACCTGCTCGGACACCCACACCACGCATCCCTCTGCGTGGCCCTGTTCCCAGGAAAGCCGCCGAACGTGTCAAGATAGACCCATGCGAGGGATCATGACTGTTACCGGATTGGACCACACCGGGATTATTGCCGCCGTCTCCACGGCGCTGGCGGAGCAGAATGCCAACATCACCAACGTGTCGCAGACGCTTATGGGCGACTACTTCACCATGATCCTGCAAGTCGACTTCGACGAGGCACAGACCCCGCTGGCGCAGCTGCAAGAACTCATGGCTCAGGTTGGCGAGGCACAGGGGTTGGAAATCCGCATTCAGTCCGAAGCCATCTTCAACGCCATGCATCGGCTCTGAGCACGGAGACACCATGGCAATGGACACTGCGGAGAACATTCTCGAAACCATCCACATGATCCGCGAGGATCGCCTCGATATCCGAACGGTCACCATGGGCATCTCCCTGCTCGACTGTGCCGATGCCGACGGCGAGCGCGCCCGCGAACGCTGCCGGGAACGCATCGTCACCCGCGCCGCCCATCTGGTATCAACCTGCGAGGAAATCGAGGCCGAACTCGGCATCCCCATCATCAACAAGCGCATCTCCGTCACCCCCATTGCACTGGTGGCCGCCGCCTCGCGCGAACGTGATCTCACGCCCTGGGCCGCAATGCTCGACGACGCGGCCAAAACCGCCGGTGTCGATTTCATCGGCGGTTTTTCAGCGCTGGTGGAAAAGGGCAGCACCACCGGCGACGAGGCATTGATGGAGTCCATTCCGCAGGCCCTTTCCACCACGGATATCGTCTGCGCCTCGGTGAATATCGGCTCCTCCCGCGCCGGCATCAACATGGACGCGGTCGCTCGGATGGGCGCGGCCATCAAAAAAAGCGCGCAGGCCACGCCGAACGGCCTGGGGGCCGCCAAGTTGGTCGTCTTCGCCAACTCGGTGGGCGACAACCCGTTCATGGCCGGGGCTTTCCACGGCATTGAGATGCCCGACTGCGTCGTGTCGGTCGGCGTGTCTGGGCCGGGCGTGATCAAGCGTGCCATCGATGAAGCCGCCGGGCTACCTTTCGACGCCCTGGCCGAAACCGTGAAAAAGGCCGCCTTCAAGGTGACCCGTATGGGTGAATTGGTCGGCACGATGGCCGCCGAACGGCTGGGCGTGCGCTTCGGGATCGTGGACCTTTCGCTTGCGCCGACGGCGGAGGTCGGCGATTCGGTGGCCCGCGCGTTGGAAGCAATGGGCCTGGAACGTGTGGGGGCACACGGCACCACAGCAGCACTAGCTCTTCTCAACGACGCCGTGAAGAAGGGCGGCCTCATGGCCTGCTCGCGCGTGGGCGGCCTCTCCGGCTCCTTCATCCCGGTTTCCGAGGATGAAGGCATGATCGAAGCCGCCGCGCTGGGCGCGATCTCTCTGGAGAAACTAGAGGCGATGACGGCAATCTGCTCGGTGGGTCTGGATATGATCGCCATTCCGGGTGACACTCCGGCGGTGTCCATCGCAGGCATGATCGCCGACGAGGCCGCCATCGGCGTGATGAACCATAAGACCACCGCTGTGCGGATCATCCCCGCGCCAGGAACGGTTGAGGGCGACGTCGTCGAGTTCGGCGGGCTGCTCGGCAAGGCTCCGGTGATGGCCGTCAGCCCCTACTCCTCCGAGGCGTTCATGGCCCGCGGCGGAATCATCCCGGCCCCCGTGCACGGGTTTAAGAACTGACGCGGTGCAGCTGATCGATCGTCCTCCTTCGTCAGACCGGTGATCACAAAGTAGCCCGTTAGTCCATGCACTCCCGACGCGCGATTGGCAGGCGTTCACCATTTCTCGCTTGTCTTGCGGGCAGCTGACTATTCCGGGTGCTTTGCTCTCTGTCGCGTAGCGCTACATTCGAACGCACAGGTCGGCTCATAATAATCGGCGACTTTCGGCACCTGCCGCTCGTAGTCAGGCGCGCATTCGAGGGAGGCTGTTGGCGACGGTGTCCAAATCCCGTCCAAACAACTCAAAACTTGATTGGATCAATATAAGAACTGGCGGAATCTCGCGGATTTCGCGGCTCGACTCAACTGGGTAGCTCTCGTTTGGACGGGATTTGGACATCTGCCCGAGCCACTTCACTTCGAAAACGACTCCCGAACGCCTAGCGCGGATGCAAAGACTGGCAAGTGCGGCTTTCCAAAACGACACTGGTCCTATTCTTGGGTGGCAGCGCCATCTGCTCCGCGTAAAGCGCGAATAGCCTGCGTACTGGTGGGGTGAAGTTGCCGGTTTAACGTGCCCCGCCGACAACGTGAAGGGCCTGAGTGCTGGTGGTTTGAAGTTACCCG
>SUUB01000077.1 GCA_015062745.1 Actinomycetaceae bacterium | reverse complement strand
CTGCGCCGCCAGCGACGTGGCATGTTTTCCACTGCCAGCAACTCTGCACGCGTCGCACCGCCCACAACATCGTGCATGCCCCCGCCGCTGACGATTCCGCGAAGCGAGGCACCCGCCGCGCGGGGTACAGGCTTTGATGCCCCTCACTCACACGACGAACTGCTCCATGTACCGCTTGCTGAGCTGAATACTTTCAAGGATTTTCCCTTGTGAGCCTTCGAAGGCCTTGTCCTCGATTTCGATACAGGTGTACCCGTCGTAGCCGATGTCGGTGAGCGCGCTAACGTACTTGCCCCAGTCGACGTCGCCCAAACCGGGAATCTTCGGCGACATGTAGTCCAACGGGTACGCCATGATGCCCACCTGATTGAGCTTGTCCTCGTAGAGCTTGATGTCCTTGTAGTGCACGTGGAAGATACGGTCCGCGAATTCGTAGATCGGCTTGATGTAGTCAACCATCTGCCAGACGAAGTGCGACGGGTCGTAGTTGATTCCGAGATTCGGGCTGGGGAGGATATCGAATACCCGCTTCCACAGGCTTGGCGTGGTCATGAGATTCTGACCACCGGGCCACTGATCGGCGCCGAAGAGCATCGGGCAGTTCTCCAATCCGATGCGCACATTCTCAGCCTCGGCCAGCGCAACAATCGGCGGCCACACCTCTTTGACAATCTCGAGATTGTCTTCCACGGTTCTGTACTGGTCGCGGCCGATAAAGGTGGTGACCAGCCCGACCCCGAGCTCGGCACTCGCCTTAATAACGGTTTGCAGATGCGCCACGTTCGCTGCGCGCTTCTCCAGATCCGGGTCGAGCGTGTTGGGATAGAAGGCAAGCGAGGAAATCTCCACGCCCTTCTCCCGCGCGTAGTCAAGCACATGCTGCGCGTATGCGGCATCCTCGAGAACTCGCTCCACATCGATATGGGAAACACCTGCATAACGCCGCTCCGCCTTCCCCTGCGGCCAGCATGCGACCTCGACGCATTGGAACCCGAATTCGCTGACGGTGTCGATCATCTCTTCGTATGTGCTGCCGTCAAGAATTGCGCTGACTAGTCCGAGTTTCATGTGTTACATCCTTTCTTCGGCGGTCCGCTCCTGCGCGAACCGCCTCGGTTCTAATAATTGAAGTGGGTAGCGGCCACTCCCAGCGGCCTTCCGTCTTCACTATTGGTTCACCTTGTCTGGTTCGCTTGCTTCACCTTGACTGGTTCACCTTGACGCTGCGTCCCGTTGTACTCGACTCGATACTGCCGAATACGGCCCGCATCGCCGTCAGAACACTCTCACCGGAAATCTCCGGCGCGGTGTCGTTCTCAATGCAGTCCACGAATGCGTCGATGATCCCGGTGGACGTCTGGTTATCGTTGGTTTGGATCTGGTCAAGGCGATAGTCGACTTCCTCGCCATTTCGCAGGATGACCTTCAGGGAGTACACGGGGTCGTCATACAGGCGCATGATGCCTTCCGTGCCATAGATGATCGTTGTGTTGTCTTCGGCTCCGTAATACGTCCAGCTGGCAGTCATGGTTCCGACGACGCCGTCGTCCATGGTGTAGATGCATGTCGCGTTGTCATCCACACCGATGAGTTCGCCGTCCGGGCCACGTTTATCGCGCGTGGCCAGCTTGGCGGTTGTCTCGACGACGGTGCTTCCCAGCAGATACTGGATGAGATCGGTTTTGTGCACGCCGAGATCCGCCATCGCTCCCATGGCCGCGCTCTTCGCGTCAAAGAACCACGTGGATGGGCCGGGGTTAATACTCCACGTCTCCGGGCCGCCGTGCCCGAACGTGGTGCGGAAGGTCAGTACATCACCGATGGCGCCCGCATCAATCAGCTCTCTCGCTTTCCGATGGGCGCGCACGAAACGCTGGTTCTGGTCGATCATCAGCTTCTTGCCGCTCATGCTGGCAGCGCTGATCATGGCCTCGCAATCAGCAATCGTGGAAGCCATCGGCTTCTCGCACAGGACGTGTTTGCCCGCTTCGAGTGCCGCGATTGAGTCCCGCGCGTGTGCGGTGTTCGCTGTGCATACGCTTACGGCGTCAATGCTGTTGTCCGCCAGCATCTCGGGAATTGTCGCATAGACCGTGCCGCCATGCCGATGTGCCAGATCCTCCGCCCTGCTCCGCGTGCGGTTGTAATAGCCGACAATCTCAACATGATCGTTCGCAAGATATTCGGGAATGTGCCGCGCCTGTGCGATCTTCCCGCATCCGATGATTCCTACTCGGATCATTGTTTCCTCCGGTATCCGTGATACGAACCTTTGACCTACGCCGCGTGAAGCGGATGTCGACGTTGCGCACCTGCAACGTGCCACAACGATGACATCGTTATCGTCCACCACGTTGTGAAGCAAACATCGACGGTCTATGCCGGCGAGGCAAGCGGTTGACTTACATCGCCGTATAAGCCGCGTCGCGCGTGTTCCTTGTTCACTGCAACCGTGCAGCAACGAGGAGGCTTCGTTTATCTCACCATGATCTCGCCCTGTCCGCAAGACCCCACTACATGATTATCCCTCCGCCCATGTGTTAGCCGCCGCCACATATGCACCGTACTGTTCGGCATCGCCCGTTCGATGGAGATGTTCCCAAGCATCGGCCACCGGATTCGACACGAGCCCGGTCACCCGCATCACCTCCGCCGTGAACGCAACCGGCTGGATGCCCGACGCCGTCGTCACCCCCGAATCGGTTACCACAGGGGCCGCGACGTAGTGTGAGCCGCCTGTGTAACCTGAAGCAGCCAGAAAGTCTTTGCTGTTTGAGGTGTGCGCCCTCTCATCGAGAACACCGGCGCGGGCCAGCAAATACGTTGCCCCACAGATTCCCGCCACCGGCACGTTACGGGCCAACAGAGAACGGACTGCCTTAATCAAGCGATCGTGCCCGTGGCCGTAGGTTTCACCGCCCGGAATCACCAACATGCTAAGAGCCGATCGATCCGCCAGAAGATCGAGAGCGTCAAGATCTGCCGTGGGAGTTACCGGCAGGCCTCCGAGTGAATGCACAGTATCGACGCCGTTACCCACCAGAAGCAGGGTGAAACGACCCGGTTTCGCGCGCTCGGCGACGGTGATCTGTGACGTGAGGTAGGCATACTCCCAGTCAGCCATGGTGTCCGTTGCGTAAAGAGCAATGGTAAGAGGTTCTGTAGACATGGCATCAGCCTAAGGGGAGGGTCCGACACTTTTCGCTGCAGAAACGTCTTCCTGCTGCCCGCATCCCTCTGCTCGCGCCCGCATTCCTCTGTTAGCGCCCACGCCCCGTCGGTTAGCGCCCGCACGCCTCTGCTGGCGCCCGCACACTGCCTGTTGCCCCGCCCCACCGCATCGCCCACGGTCCCCGCAAACAGAGGTGCGTGAGACTTCTCCTCCGTGCCCGTTACGTACGGAACGCCGCCCAGACCCCCGCATCGAGATCGGCGACCTTCTTCTCCGTGCCCGTTACGTACGGAACGCCGGGCCGCGACCCGCTCATCGCGTTCTATCCCGGGTGAACGAGCTGGATAGCGCCACCCGATAAAGGAGCATGTACCGTTGAAGCATGCACCTTCCGCCCGAACGTTATGCGCTTGACTACGAGTGGATGTGGGATCGCCGTCGCGAAACCGACGTGGCAACGCTCCGCGTCGTCGCCCATCACCAAGACCCTCGCATCGCACGAGCCGCAATACTGACTTTCCTCAACGGTCTGCCAACCGATGATAACGGCGTACGCGGACGGGGAGGCTGGGCCGCCTATCCCGTTGCGAACAGGGAGAACGCTCTTGATCTCGTCTCCGGCGGTCAGGATGTCGCCGATGGTATCGAATCAGCCGCCGACGACGCCTTCGAAGCGCTCAGCGCCTGGCCGGGCCTCACATTGACATGGCAGCAGCTTAGAGCGGGCGATGAACCCTGGAACGATGCCGGAATGGCTTGATGCCGCAGTTTCGGGGCTCGCCGGCCATCGGTATGACCGACGCGAAACGGATTGGCCCGGTGGCGTGGTTTGGGACTATGCGCCGCACCCCAGCAGAAACTCCCATTCACGGCGGATAAGCGGGCCGTCGAAGTCGAAAATATCCAGAGAGCGCTCGCCGTGGTCGTCAACCAACAGGCAGGCGATCCGTCCATGGGTCGTGTCGGTGAACATCTGCTCGCACCGGAACGTCGTCGACCGCCCCTTATAAGCGGCCCGCATGGCGCTCACATAGGCGTCACGCCCCGCGATCAGGCGTTCCAGGCGGCCAATGGCGCCGGCAGTATTCGCGGGGTCGGTACCTGCGGCGGCGGTGTCCGTTGAAACATCCAGGTCACTTGTGGCGACGGTGCTCGTTGACCCCTCCGGGTCACCTGCTGCAACGGCGGCGCTTGAAACATCCGAACTACTCGAGCTACCGGCATCGGATCTCCCAATGAGAACCCATTCAACATCGGGATGGAGGAAGGTGGCGTAGGCGGACCAATCCCGCGCGTTTTCCGCCGCGAAGAAGCGGTGCAGTCGATCCTCACGTTCATGCAACGATTGATTCGTCATACGGCCACTTTAAAGCATCGCGGATGCGGTGCTTCGAAGCGCGTAGCGCATGCCAGCCGCGCGGGACGCTGCTGGACGCCGACGGCCGCTCTGCCCTTACGCTAGTCGGCACCCCACATAGTTAGGGCGCACCCTCAACACATTCGACCGCCACCCGAGCCGCCGCCTGCACCCCACATAGTGAAGGCGCGCCTACGCCTCAAAGGACCGCGCCCCATCATTGCCTGCAGATCGCGACGGCGCACACCCAAAGCGCCAAGTGCAGAACCCACAACAGCAAGTGCCACCAGGCCCCCGGACCACGGGTCTCCCGCCTGCGCGAAAATCCCCGCATCAATCACACCCTCCGGCATGCCAACACTCGGGCCAAGCTGCGCGATTCCGAGGCCGACCAGCATAACCACCCAGGCGATCCAGTTCAGGCGTGGCCACCAGCCGCTGAGCACAGCCGTGATCCCGGCACATGCAGCGCAGGCCGGCCATTGGCCGCCAATTACTCGCAACGCCTGGGCGGCTGACGTGTCCAGCACCGTCGAGCCGACGAAGGCCGCCGTCGCCGTCGCCAGTGCAAGCGTTACTGCTGCCCCAAGGCACGC
>SUUB01000076.1 GCA_015062745.1 Actinomycetaceae bacterium | reverse complement strand
GAGCGAAAACGGAGAAGGAGTAGAGTGCGCCGCCCATAAGCAGGGCGACGACGGCGCCCACCAGCACCATGTTGCGGTTGGGGGCGGTAGTTGACGGCGATGTCGTCATTGCAGAGCCTTTCTATGTATGCGGTGGGACGCGCGTTGCCAGAGGTACTTCCCCGCTGGTGCTTCATTGTGATGCCTCGGCGGCAACACGAGCATCAATGGTGGCACGCAGGTTCCCCCAGTCTTCACGGAAGAGCCCCGGATCCATTTCCTTCAGGTCGGCGGCGATGGCCGGGCGGAAGTCCATCTGGTCCAGGATGTTCTTCTTCACGTCAATACCGGGAGCGATTTCGGTCAAGACCATTTCACCCTCGCGCAATTCGAAGACGGCTCGTTCCGTCACATACACAACCTTTTGCCCGATGGCCGCCGAGCGCGCCCCGGAGAAGGTGACTTGTTCGACGTCGTGCACAAACTTGTGGATTCTGCCTTCCTCGAGAATCTCGCATGTGCCGTTGCCGAACTGCACTTTGAGCCCACCGGCGGTGAACGTTCCGGCGAAAACAACCCGTTTGGCGGTGGCAGTGATGTTGATGAAACCGCCGCATCCTGCCACGCGTCCGTTGAACTTGGAGACGTTGAGGTTACCATGGCTGTCCGCCTGTGCAAGGCCGAGGATTGTCAGGTCGAGCCCGCCGCCGTCGTAGTAGTCAAACTGTTCGTGCATGCCGACCTGGGCCAGCGCGTTGTAACTGTGCCCGAAGTTCTTATCGTCCGCGGCAGTGCCGCCCACGGCACCCGCCTCGGTGGTAAGCAGCGCGTAGTCGGAGATCCCTTCGTCGGACATAATCACGCCGACTTCGGCGGGTACGCCGACGCCGAGGTTCATCACATCGCCCGGACGGATTTCTGCCGCGGCGCGGCGCGCCATCACCTTGCGTTCAGTGAGGGGAATGGGTTTGAAACCGGATACCGGCACCTTGACCTGCCCGGAGAAAGCGGGGTTGTACTGGGTGTACTCCGTCTGCATGTGGTTCTCCGGTTCGGACACCACAATGTAATCGACGACGTTGCCGGGAACGCGGACGAGATTCGGATCGAGCGAACCGGTCTGCACCACCATTTTCGCCTGGGCGATAACGATGCCTCCCGAGTTATGGACGGCTTGGGCGATGGGCAGAATTTCCATCTTCAAGCCTTCCTGTTCCATCGTGAGGTTCCCGGCCTCGTCGGCATACGTACCGCGGATCAGGCCGATATCGATGGGAAATGCGCGGTAGAAGAGGTATTCCTCGCCGTCGAGTTCAATGAGTTTGACCAGATCCTCGGTTGTCACCTCGTTGACCTTCGCGCCTTCCAGGCGGGGATCGACGAAGGTTCCCAGTCCGACCTTGGTGATGACGCCGGGGCGGTGGGCGGCGATCTCGCGGTACAGCGCGGTGATCACACCTTGCGGCAGGTTGTAGCATTCGAGTTTATTCTCGGCCGCCAGTTTTCCTAGATCGGGGGAGGCGGACATGATCCCGCCGATCCAGCGTTTAACAAGGCCTTCGTAGGAGAGCTTTCCCAAGCCTTCGCGCTTGCCGCGCGCGCCGACCGCAGATGAGTTGATGATGGTTAAATCGTGCGGTCCGTCGCCCGCTAGCCAGCGTTCTTCCAATGCTGCGATAACCTCTTGGTTGACGCAGGAAAGCCCGAATCCGGAGAAGGCGACCGTATCGCCGTCCTTGATAAGTGCCGCAGCGTCTGCCGCGGAAATGACCTTCGCCATGAACTACTCCCTTGCAGTTGACCGGTGCCATCGGTAGTACCGGGGCGGTGATGAGTGGGAGGCTCGGAGGCCGAAACATCCCACGTGTTTTGACTGTAACACTCATTACACGCCAATACGGACTACTTTGGTCCTATATTTGGATGTGTGGGACTGCTTAGGCTCGATATGACGGCTCCGCCCTCTTCGTCGTCATACGGCGCTGCTGCCGGGAGCGCGAAGTGGATAACGGCATCCTGACCTCAGGGGAGTGCTGGAACCGCGCATAACTAAACAACCGGAAAGGAACCAACGATGGATTTCAGCCTGACCGAAGAGCAGGAACTCTTGCTGGGAAGTCTTGATGAACTGCTCGACAATTACGCAACCCCGGCCTACATCGCCGAGGTTGACGCCAAACACGAACAACCGGTCGCCTTCAAGAAGGCGATGCATGAGGCGGGATTCCTGACGCTGGGATTCCCCGAGGAGTACGGCGGCACGCCCATCGATACCGTCACTATGTGCATGATCGGAGAGCGGGTTGCCGCGCGCGGGCTCAACCTCGGATACGCCACGGAAATCCTGCAGGTGCTGGACATTCTGGAGTTCGGCTCGGAGGAGCAGAAACAACAGGTGCTCTCGGTGCTTGCCGACGGCGGTGTGCCCTTCGCACTTGCCTTCACCGAACCGCAAGCCGGATCGGACTCCTCGAGTATGCAGATGACTGCAGAGCATCGTGACGGCAAGGTCTACTTCAACGGAACAAAGACGCTGATCACCAACGCGGTGGGAACCAAGTACCTGTTGACAATGGCACGCAATCCCGACGCCGAGGATCCGCGCCGCGCCATCTCGATGTACCTGGTTCCTACCGATACTCCCGGAATTGAGCTGACTCCGATCGATAAGATGTGTTGGCATACCGCCGATTCTTCCGAGATCTACTACAACAATGCCGAGGTGGACGAGTCCTGCCTGGTAGGCGTCAAGGGCAACGGCTTCGTGCAGCTGATGAAGAACTTCGAGGTAGAGCGCATCATGACCTCCACACAGTCACTTGGGCTGGCGGAGGCTGCCTTCCAAGACGCGGCCGAGTATGCGGCTAGCCGCGTACAGTTCGGGAAGCCGATTGGTAGTTTCCAGCTTATTCAGGAGAAGCTGACCGACATGGCGATCAAGATCGAGAACATGAAGAACATTATCTACCACTCGGCGTGGATGGTCGATAACAAGAGCCTCGATCGCAAGCAGGCGGCCCTGTGCAAGCGGTACTGCTCAATCGCCGCCTTCGAGGTGTGCGACGACGCCCTGCAGATTCATGGCGGCGTCGGCGTGACTGAGGGCGTGCGTGTGGAGCGGCTGTGGCGCGACGCCCGCGGGCATCGATTCGGCGGCGGCACCGACGAGATCATGGTGCATGTGGCCGGGCGTCAGATCGTGCGCGAGCACACGAAGTAACGTGCGCACACGAAGTAAGAGGCCGGTGAAGATGAAGTAGTGGCGGCTGCGGGCCCGCGGCCGCGCCAGCAATCTAGGCGGAGAGCCGAGGGTCGAACATGACGCTTTAGCGCCGGGGTGACGCTTTGGCGCCGTAGCCGTGCCGTGCGTAGTGCGCAATCAGCGGCGTGGGCGCAATAGCAGGAATGCGGCGCCCACGTCGCGCCATACGCGGACGTTCATGTTTACCCGCGCCTTCCTACACATTTCCGTGTGTTTCGTCGTCGTTGGGACGCGGCTGCATCCGGTGATGGCGCCGAGGGTTTACCGGGATGAGGAAGAAGACGACGGCGGCAAAGGTTGTGAGAACGAATATGTTGCTTTGGCGTATGGATCGGGCGGATTGGCAGGAGGCGGCCCATTCCTCACTGATAAGCGGCGCTGCGGCCTCGACGTAGAGGTTTTCGCTTTCGAGGAGGATTTCGTCGTATGCTGCGGACGTTTGCTCGGTTGGCCGGACGAGGGTGGCATCCATTGCGCCCACGGCGGGGTAGAGAATGGGAGCGCACTGGATTGTGGTGCCCGTGTAGCGATCGTGGAAGCTCGGCTCGGTGAAGGAGATCCAACCGATCACGGTGACGGCGGTGAGGAAGACCAGAAGCCGTGCGATGTACGCCAGCGGTGGGCGTTGTGATTCTCTGGCTGCGGATGCACCAAGGCCCTTCGTTGCCTCTGCCGTGGTGTTCGCCGCGTCGGCAGTCGTGGTGCTCACCGTATCGGTCGCCGTAGTGTTCTCCATACCAGTCTTCGTGGGCTGCCTCGCGGTGTCCGGTTCGTCGTTCCGGCCAGCGAGCTTTTTGCGCAGTGGTAGGAAGATGCGCCCCTTCCGGGGTACGAGGAAGAAAAGAGCGATGGTTACCAGACCGAAGAAGAAGAGATGCGTTTGGGTGTTGGTTCGGGCGACGGAGCACTGCCGCGCCCAGTCAAGATCGAGCAAGTCGCGGGTGGTCGACTGCACCTCTTCCGGCTGTGCCTCGATGTAGGCATCGTAGGCATCCTGGGCGGCGGCGTCGTCGGAAGCGAGATGCGGGCCGTGGTCATCGACGCTGCCAGGACCGGGAAAGAGAATTGGGTCGCAGGAGACGGTTGCGTTGATGTGGGAGTCTGTGAAGCTGGGTTCGTGTAATGCCAACCAGCCAATCCCTATTGTGGTGGCAAGCGCGACGAGGAACCGGACGAGCTGTGCGCTGATGCTGCGCCGTTCGGGGGAGACGAGGGATTCGGGGGAGACGAGGGATTCGGGGGAGACGAGGGAAGCGGGCGAGTCAACGGCATCTGGCATGTGATCGCTCTGTTCGCGTGTGGTCGTGTCCTCCGTGTTGTCGGCGGCAATGCTAGACATGATACTTCCATCCCGCTGCGGGCTGGCGGCCGTTCTCAAAGCGTTTTCGGGGGCGTTCGACCGGTTCCAAGGGTATGCGTTCCTTGCCACGAATGGTGAAGAATACCCCGGCAAACAGCAGGACGGTGAAGAAGATCTCCGTCATGCGATCTGTGCGGGCAATCTCGCACCGCTGCGTCCACGCATTGCTGTGTGTCGCGAGGGCTACTAGCGCGGCGTTCTCGTTGTCGGTGGCACTGGAGATGACCTCGGAGAGGCTGTCGTAAGTGGAGCTGTCGGTTGCCACGATCCCGTCATCGACGGGCCCGAAACCTATTTTCACTATCGGAGCGCAGTCAACCGTAGTCCCGCCGATGCTGTGGTCGTAAAATCCGGGCCGGTCAAGGCAGAGCCAACATAGTGTTATAAAGGCGACGGGGGCGACGACGATGCGTGCGGTGTGTGCCGAAAGGGTACGGCGACTGTCTTTCATCGTGATTCTCCGGGGTGGGCCATGTGTATCCGTGGTGCGCTGAGAGCTGTCACTCTCTGCATGTTACGTGGTTTCTTCTGTCTCTGTTTCGTTTGGTTGAGGGTTGGGCGCGGTGTGGTTGGTGTTGTTCACGGGTGTGGGAGTCGTCTTTTGTGAGACGGGACCGTCTGTTTGCTTGTCAGGGGCTGCTTTCTTTCG
>SUUB01000075.1 GCA_015062745.1 Actinomycetaceae bacterium | reverse complement strand
TACCGCCACGCATTGCCCAAGCGTCATGGGAGCCCTCCCGCACGTGGCAGCACCGCATGGGAATATGCGCGCGGGGAAACATGATTCGCGCCCATGACCCCGTGCGATAATCGTGCTATCGCGTCAAATGCGCAGTTCGCAGCCCGCGTACATGGGAAGTGGTCAGTGGGCTCCGTGCCGAGCCGGGCACGGTCCGATCATGAGCCCTGCGGCGGGAAGCGGATGATGGCGTGCCGGCGTGTTTATGGCGCCGAACACGCCGTGTGCGATTCGGTCACCACGTACGTGGTGACCGTCGTATGAGCTGTGATTACCATGGCAAATGCCGCATGAGCGGCAACCTGGTCATGGCATCGCAACTCGTGGCGGCGCTCGACGCGGTAGGTAGCAAGCAGATACTTCGATGATGAAGGTAGGTTTCATGGCAGTGGATAACCCGCTCGTTATCGCCATTGATTCGTCGACGACGGCGACCAAGGCGATCGTGGTCGACACCGAAGGCAAAGTGCTCGCCCTCGGCAAACAAGACATCACCCTGCTCTCGCCCAACCAGGGCTTCGGCGAGCACGATCCGCGGCAATGGTGGACGTCCACACGCGACGCCATCGCCGCCGCGCTCGCCCAACTGAACCCGGCAGAAAAAGAGCGGGTTGCGGCGCTCGGCATTACGCACCAGCGCGAAAGTTTCGCACCTTTTACCGCTGACGGCGCCCCCTTGCGCAACGGCATCCTCTGGCTTGATATTCGTGCCACGGAACAGGTGCAGCGCTACGGCACGCCGGAGATTCACGCGTTGTCCGGACGCCCGGCCGATGTTACGCCAGGGCTGTACAAGATGGCATGGCTGAAGGAACATGAGCCGGAGTCGCTGCGCAAGGCGGATAAGGTGACCACCGTGTCGGCCTATCTCACCTTCTGCCTCACCGGCAGGTGGACGGATTCGGCGGCCTGCGTTGACTCCCTGAGCCTTTCCAATATCAGAACTCTCGACTACGACGACGGCCTGTTGGAGATCGCCGGCGTCACCCGGGCACAAATGCCGGATCTCGTGCAAGCCGGCGAGGTACTGGGAACACTGCTTCCCGGCATCGCCGAAGAATGGGGTATTGGCGAGATTCCGGTGATCGCCGGTTGTGGCGACGGGCAGGCCGCGGGAGTGGGTGCCGCCGCCGTTACTCCCGATATTGCCTTCCTGAACATGGGCACCGCAGTGGTGGCCGGAGTTCCCTCCACCGAATACCGCTATGAGAAGCTCTTCCGCACCGAGGCGGCCGGGGTGGCGGGCACCTACATACTTGAGTTGGTGCAGAACTCCGGCGCCTACCTTTCCACCTGGTACCGGCGCGCTTTTGGCAAGCCGGAACTGGAGGGTGCACCCGATCCGGAGCTGGAGGCTGTCGCTGCGGCGCGTGCGCCGGGCAGCGGTGGACTCATCACCATGCCGTACTGGGGTGCGGTACAGTCGCCGCACTGGGATCCGCTGGCGCGCGGCGCCGTCGTCGGCTGGCGGGGAACGCACGGGCGCGGCTCGATGTACCGCTCCATTCTGGAGGGAATCTGCCTGGAGATGGCACGTTCTCTGCGCAAGTTGGAGGTCTCCACCGGGGTACCGCTGCGTGAAGTGCGCGGTATGGGAGGTGGAATGCGCTCGCCGCTGTGGCGGCAGATCATGACCGATGCCATCGGCTTGCCGATTACCGCCTGCCGGGAAGAGGAGATTTCCGCTCTTGGCGCGGCAATGATCGCCATGGCCTCTACCGGCGTGTACGGGGACAATCGGGTGGCAACCGCGGCCGAGCATATGGCCGGTTTCACTGACGTGACCGAGCCGGATATGCAGATGCATGAGATCTACCAAGAGCTGTCCGGTATCCAGGAAGGGCTCTACGAGAGTCTGCGTGAAATCAACGCGCGACTGCATGATTTCGCCAACCGCTATCCTGACGCCGAACTGGCGGATGAATGATGACCTTCTCGCTGACCGGTCCGGCGACGATGTGGTCGGACCGGCAGGCAGGGATGATCCGTGACGGCGGTCTGTTTCCAGCCTGCGTCAGCATCAGCAGCGGGACTAGAACGGGACGGTTTGGCGCGGAGCCCAGTACACAAGCACGCTGGAACGGAGCCCAGTACACATACACGCTGGCAAGGCAGCCAGCCCACACGCCGGTGTGATTCCAGGGCATCGGCGTCCAACTGAAAGGAACCATGAATGACAACCGCATCCATTAGCGATCCGCTCGTGATTGCTATTGATTCCTCGACGACGGCGACCAAGGCCATCGTTGTGAACACCGAGGGTAAGGTGCTTGCCCTCGGTAAACGAGATATCACCTTCCTCTCACCGAGCCAGGGGTTCGGCGAGCACGATCCGCGGCAGTGGTGGACCTCCACCAATGAGGCGATTGGTGAGGCCGTTGCCAAGCTGACGATGGCGGAGAAGGAGCGTATCGCCGCGCTGGGCATTACGCACCAGCGTGAGTCCTTCGCTCCGTTCACTGCGGATGGCACGCCGCTGCGCAATGGCATTCTCTGGCTGGATATCCGCGCGGCGGACCAGATTCTGCGTTATGGCACACCGGAGATCCACGAGCTGTCCGGCAAGCCCGCTGACGTAACACCGGCTATCTACAAGATGGCCTGGGTGAAGGAGCATGAGCCGGAAATGTGGGCATCGGCGGACAAGATCGCCGACGTCGCCGCATACTTGGCGTTCTGCCTCACGGGCGAGTGGATTGATTCGGCGGCATGTGCCGATTCGCTGGGCCTATTCGATATCGCCCGCCTCGACTACGACGATTCTCTGCTGGAGATTGCCGGCGTGCGGCGCGAGCAGATGGTGGATGTGAAGAATCCCGGTGAGACGCTTGGATACGTGAAGCGGGAGATTCTCCGCGAGTGGGGGATCACGCAGGAGGTTCCCGTGATTGCGGGCCTGGGCGATGGACAGGCTGCCGGTATTGGTGCGGCGGCCGTCAGCCCTGATACCGCCTATCTGAATATGGGCACTGCGGTGAACGCGGGTGTTTCGACTCCCGACTATCAGTGCGGGCAGGTCTTCCGCACACTGGCCGGTGGGATGCCGCATACCTACGTGTTAGAGATTCTGCAGTCATCGGGTGCCTATTTGGCGTCCTGGTACCGCCGAGCCCTGGGCGACCCGGAGTTGAGTGGGGCTCCCGATCCGGAGCTGGAGGCGGTCGCCGCGGCACGGGTGCCGGGCAGCGGTGGGCTGATCACGTTGCCGTACTGGAACGCGGTGCAGTCGCCGTACTGGGATCCGCTGGCGCGCGGCGCCGTCGTCGGCTGGCGGGGAACGCATGGCCGTGGCTCCATGTACCGTTCGGTGCTGGAGGGTATCTGCCTGGAGATGGCTCGTTCGTTGCGCGAGCTTGCCAAAGCTACTGGTGTGCCGCTCACGCAGGTGCGCGCCATGGGAGGCGGGTTGCGCTCGCCGCTGTGGCGGCAGATCATGACCGACGCTATCGGCCTGCCGATTACGGCCTGCCAGGAAGAGGAGATCTCTGCGCTGGGTGCCGCCGTGGTGGCCATGTCCTCCACCGGCGTGTTTGGGGATACCGAAGTGGCTACCGCCGCCGAGCATATGGCGGCCTTCACCGACGTGACCGAGCCAGATCCGCAGGCGCACGCGATTTACAACGAGTTGGGCGAGATTCAAGGCCGCCTGTACGACGACCTGCGTGAAACCAATTCGCTGCTGCATCGTTTCGCGGAGCGTTACCCGGATGCCGAATTGGCCGACGAAGGATAAAGACGACGTCGGCGGCGCCAATACTGGTGGTGTGCGGCGCCGCCGACGTTCTCGGCACTCTCAGTACGTAGTGCGCCTGGTGCGGCAACGCGGCGCAGGGTATGTGACACGGCGGAGTGGTGCAACGTTTGCGACACGGCAATGCGGCGCAACGTTCGTGACACAGCGGTGTGTGCCGCTGCTCGGGCAATGCCTTCGGATGATCCGATGCCGGGAAGGGGAGTCGTCGAAGCAATGAGCCCAGGATTCAAGAAGCCAGCATGGAAAGGGATGATATTCCAAGAGCGGCAATCACAGGATCGGCAGTGAAAGAGCCGGGATTCAAAGACGAGACTCATACTCATTGGAAAGGAACACGAACAACATGCCTTCTATTGCAATACTCGGTGCGGGCGCCATGGGATCGGCCCTGGCCAACGCTATGGTGCGTGCCGACTGGACGGTGAACCTATGGGGAACCTGGCTGGATGACCATCTCATTGACGCCGTCGAAGCAGGTACCCCGCATCCGCGCATCAATGTGGCGATCTCGGAGAAGGTGAATGCGTTCCGCTGCGCCGAACTGGAGGAGGCGCTCGACGGCGTCGACGTCGTCGTGATTGCCGTTGCGTCAGTTGGCGTCCCCAAGATCACCGAAATGGCTCTGGACGGTATTACGAAGGCGAAGGCGCTCTGGCTGACATCAAAGGGCTTTATGCCGCGCGATGGCAAGATCATGCTGCTCCCCGATGGCATCCGCTCCATTGCCGCAGCAGCCGGGCGCGAACTACCACCCATCGTGGCGATTGCCGGGCCGGTGAAGGCAAACGAATGTGCGGCTGCCGAGCCAACCGCCACGATTTTCGGTAGTCGCGATCTGGGCGTGGCTACCGAGTATGCCCGCCTCGCCCGCTCCGACAGGTACCGGATTGAGCCGTCCGGCGACGAAGTCGGCGTGGAGGTCTGTGCCCCCATGAAGAACGTCTACGCCATCATGCTCGGGATCGCGGACGGGCTGGAAGAGAAGACAGGTAACCCGCACCACAATCTGAAGGCGGCGACCTTCACGCAGGCGGTGCGCGAGATGTCGCTGCTCGCCGGTGCGCTGGGCGCCGATCCCGCCACGCCATATGGGCTTCCCGGTGTGGGGGATCTGGAGGTTACCGGTTTGTCCGGGCGTAACAAGGTCTATGGGGTGCGCATCGGACGTGGCGAGGGAGCGAAGGCGGCGCTGCGCACCATGGAAGAACTGGAACAGACGGTGGAAGGCGTGCCCGCGCTGCCGTTGGCGGTGTCCTTGGTGGAGCAGTCGGCACCGCAGATTCGCGAGCAGATGCCGTTGCTGTACGCCGCGCAGAAGATTGTGCACGAGGAGGCGCCGGACTACCTGGACCTGCTGATCGAGGCGGTGTTGCCGGTACAGCCGTAGAGGTGAGGTTCGCAGTCGCAGCCCTTGCGCACTGCTCCTAATTCTCCGGGCTTTTCGCAGTTCTCCGGGTTATTCGCGGAGTTTCGCGGAAAACCCGGAGAATT
>SUUB01000074.1:1868-5316 GCA_015062745.1 Actinomycetaceae bacterium | reverse complement strand
GTTTGTAGCGGGTTCGGGGTAGTGCCTCACCAGAACGCGCGCATGGCAATCGCGTCGGCGAATTTCGCCAAATGATTGGGATCCGCAGAGAGATACAGCGATCCGTCGATCAACGAAATCTCCATCACGTAGAACTCGTGCTCGTCCTCCGGCCCGCCACGCACAATATCCACCCGGTTGTACAGCAGCAATTCATCGCGCCCGCTCTTCTCCGTGATGTACCCGTGCAACGCCTGCCGGATCTCTTCACCCCAGCGCCACTCCTCCTCGTTCGCCGCCGAGGAGCGCACAACGTCTTCCTGCACTTCGTCAGCCGAGCGAAAACGCGGATGCAGCATAGCCTCCTTCTCCACCATGTAGGAGGCCAAGCCATTCAAGTAGATCAGCGAAACTTCACCGGAGCGGTCGATCTCCTCCAAGTACCGCTGTACCATCACCGAGCGGCCATGCGCCAGCTCATGCATGGCATGCCGGATCGCCTCGCCGCGTGACCTGCCATCGGTCGCCGTATAACGCCCGGTGCCGCGCCCTCCGGAGGACACCGCCGGCTTCACAACAAAGTCTCCATGCGCGGGGAATCGCGTATGCACCTGATGCTTCGAGTACTCGCGATCCGGTTCGAACCACACCGTTGGGATCACCGGCAACCCCCGCTTGGCCAACTCTGCCAAGTAGTGCTTATCGGAGTTCCATTCCATCACGCTGGCCTGGTTCAGCAGGCGCGGAACAGATTTCGTCCAGCGAAGGAAATCCTCACGCCGCCCGGCATAGTCGCGTACCGAACGCACGACGACGAGGTCCGAGGCCGACCAGTCGACGTCGGGATCGCTCCAGACTTTGACTTGCGGCTCCATGCCGCGTTCACGCAGCGCATCGGGCAGTCCCGCTTCGTCGTCGTCGAGCTGTGGTAACTGCGGGGAAGTAACGAGGGTCACGATTGGTGCAGACACACTGCCACTCTAACCGAAGTTCCGACGGCGCGGGGCCAACCGCCCGATTTCCGGTCGATAGCACCACATGGCAATGCCTTCACGTTGCAACATGCCCACCGCGCACCCACACCGGGCTGCTCAAACCTGCAGCGCCTCCGCATCGCCGGAAGAACACGCTCGTCATGAACCCGGCGCTTGCAGCGCACAGCGCCGCCGCATCGCAGCGAGACCACCACCGCTCAGTCCTGCGCCCGCAGAATCTGGCCCACCGTCGCGGTGCGCGCACCGGCCCGGGAGGACACCACCACGGCCAGACACACCGTCATAAAAGATGCCGTAACCACAACCCCGATCGCTTCCCAGGGAGCGCGAGGCAGGGCCTCACTGAAGGGCACGGCGGAGGCCAGCCCCACCAGGTAGACCGCACCTACCGTGATCGCCACTCCAAGCAGCGCCGCGACAAGCGAGTGAATAACACCTTCCAGCACCTCCGCCACCAGAATCGTGCGCTGTCGCGCCCCGGCCGCCGCAAGCAGGGCACCATCGCGCCGCCGCTGCCCGGCACTCATCGCGATAATCGCCACTCCTCCGGTCCATGCCACCAGCAGCGCAGGGCCGAACATGGAAAGGAAACCCTGCGCGGTGACCCCACTCATGCCGAAGCTCCGCCCGGAATACAACACGCCCACCAGGCCCATCGCCAGGGCGAAGGGCAACACCGTGGCACTGGAGCGCGAGGATTCCACGGCACACGTCCTCCCGGCCACAAACGCGGCCACCCAGGAACGCGGGATAAGGCGAGCGGCCAGCCTCTCCAGCAAAGGCACGCACCACCGTACGAGCAAGAGAACAACACACATCAAGGCCATCGATCCGAGCATTGCCGCGTTGACCACATCGTCGCTACCAGGAGTTCCATCACGAATAGTCCTATACGCGGCGACGGTGCCGACGCTCAGCCCGGCCACAAGCACCAGCCGTCCGAGGATCCGCCACAACGCGCCGATACGGCTACCGCCCGCCGATTCGCCACGCAGCAACAGCGATTCACGCGCCCGCGCACAGCGAGTGGCGCTCCACCATCCTCCAAGCACAGCCACGGCTGCCGTGAAGAGCACCGCCCAGCACAGCGCCGTCGGCGGAAGCTCGGGAACCGCTTGCGGCGGTGCCACCCGTTCCGAGATCAACATGGGCACGAGTACATGCGCAAGCCCATATCCGAGCGGTACGCCGACGACGCCGGCTATGCCGCCCAGAATCGCCAGTTCTCCCAGTATGGACGCCCGCAGCGCACCCGGCCGCATCCCGAGCGCCCGCCACAATCCAAAATCGCGAGTGCGCATCTCCACAACGCGCGAGGTCGTCGAACTCAGCACGCTGATGGCACTCACGCCTACTGTGATCAGGCAAAACACCGTGAGGGGTGTGGTCGAATAACTGTCATCGCCATATCGGGCGATCGCGGTGTCCATCCCCCGGCCGGCCGCGAATTGCGCCAGAACGCAGGCTCCGGCGACGACGGCCACGGTGAAGGTCCAGAGCCACATGCCCGCGTGATGGCGCAGGTCGGTAATGAGTAGGCGAATCATGCCGCACCTCCCGTAGGCGAAGCGACAGAGGCGTTCCGCGCGGCGAGCACAGCGCGCGCAATCGCCCCGGCGTCCCCGCCATCCACTCGATCAATCAGGCGCCCACCATCCATCACCAACGCACTGTCAGCCCGAGCGGCGGCACCGGCGTCGTGCGTCACCATGAGGACCGTTGTTCCGGCGGCGGCCAGCTCGGCGAACCAGTCCAACACGGCGGCGGAGGAAACAACATCCAGCGCCGCCGTCGGCTCATCGGCAAAGACGATGGCCGGGCGAGAGGCCAACACGCGAGCAATGGCAACCCGCTGACGTTCACCGCCGGAGAGCTGACCAGGTAGCCTCCGTGCGAGTTTCCGCAAGCCGACGCGTTCCAACGCTCGGTCGACGTCGCGGCCCGGCAGTGGGCGATGGCGCAGCCGCCCGGGCAACGCCACGTTATCTCGCACCGATAGGCTCGTCACCAGATTGTCGTCCTGAAAAACGAAACCGACGTGTTCGGCCCGGAAGTCCGCCAACCCGCGCGGCCGCAACCGCGTGATCTCGGTGCCGACCAGACGGACGCTACCGTGGTCGGGAACATCCAACCCGGCGACGCACTGCATCAGCGTAGATTTCCCGCAGCCGGAGGCACCTACCAGGGCTGTGAATGAACCCGCCATCAACTCGAAACTCACCCCGTTCACGGCGGTCACCTTGGCCCGCCTTCCCGGCACACGGAAGGCCCGGGTGAGATCCGCAATTGCAACCGTTGGCGTCTTGCCTGCAGAACCTCTATGGGGCTCTCCGGGAGGAGCGCTCTGCGCAGACGTCTGCGAGCCGAACGGAGTCCCCTGCGGAACGCGAGGATTCGAGCGCGCAGCCGGCACCCCGTGCCCTGAGGAGCCAGTTTTCTGCTGCCAGTTCTCGGCCTCGCGGTCGCTGCGGCCC
>SUUB01000074.1:0-1768 GCA_015062745.1 Actinomycetaceae bacterium | reverse complement strand
CACACACTCGACTCCCCGTGCCCCGCATCCGCGTCGCAACACCCGGCGCTGGGCCCTGATCCTCAGCGAGTTCTTGCGGGCAGTCCTCTGGATACCGCTGGCCATAGCACTAATCCCAGCCGCGCTGGTATTCCACCTCTCCATACCGCTGGCCGCCGAGGCACAGCGCGCCCTCGCCCGTGGCCTCGGTTTCGACGCACCGTCGCGCCGACCCTCCGCCACTGCGCGCGGTGCCTGGCTGAGTTCGCGAGTCACCACCGGCGAATTCTGGCGCCAAGACCTCCCCCTCTGCCTGGGAGGCATCGTGCTGACCACCATCGATTTCTTCGTTGGTTTCATAGGCCTCATCGCGGCATCCACAAGCCTCGCCCTACCTTTTATCGTCTCTCCCCAACGTCCCGCCCAGGTGTGGAAGTACAGCTACACGAGTTTCGAGCAGTGCTGGTGGTTCTTCCCAATCGGCATCGCCCTCCTCGCCGTCGTATCCATGGTCTTCCTGGCGGTGGGCAGGCTGCGCGGCCGGTTCGTCACGAACCTGAGCACAGACCCGAACAGCGAAGAAATGCAAGCACTGACGCAGCAGGTAGGTGATCTTTCCCGCGGACGTGCAACGCTGGTAGATGCCTTCGAAGCGGAACGCTCCCGCATTGAACGCGACCTGCACGACGGCGCCCAGCAAGAACTCGTCGGAGTAACCATGGCACTCGGGCTGGCGCGCGTCCATTTGGAGGCCGCGCGGCAAACGTTCGCGGAGAATCCCGTAGACGATCCCTCGTCCCCACAGGCTTCGATGCCATCATCGAACACGTCCGTTGCACTCGCTGCGGCCTCCGATGGCTCACCCGCCGAAGCTGCCGACATCGCCACCGTCCTGGTGCCAGTCCTCGCCGACATCGACGCTGCGCAAGATCGCGCCGAAGCTGCACTGCGAGCGCTGCGCGATACGGTGCGCGGTGTTCGCCCCGCCGTCCTCACCGAGCGTGGCCTGGCCGCCGCACTGCAGGAGCTCGCCTCCCATTCCACTCCCCCGGCCGCCTGCGACATTACCGGCGACGACGGAATCCTCTCCTCACCCGTTGCCACCACCGTGTACTTCGCCGTCGCCGAGGCGCTCACCAATGCCGCCAAGCATTCCAACTCAAGCGACGGTGCGCAGATAACACTCAGCTGCAATGCCTCCGGAGTGCGCGCCGTTGTTTCCGATAACGGACGCGGTGGCGCTAACCCCGCTGCGCCAAGCGCCACCGGGTTGCGCGGAATCATCCAGCGGGTGGAAAGCATGGGTGGAACAGTTGCCATCGACTCTCCGATCGGGGTGGGAACCACGGTGACCATTACTGCCCCCGCCACGCCACCATGGCGCGACTAAGCGCGTACGAATGGCATGATTAACGCCATGAGAATAGTGCTTGCCGACGACGCCGCCCTGCTGCGCGCCGGGTTGGCGGCGCTCCTAACCGGAGCCGGTCATGACATCGTCGCCGAAGCGGCCGACGCCGAGCAGTTACGCTCGACCGTGGAGGAACTGGGAGCAACGGGAGAACTGCCGGACATCGTCGTAACCGATGTTCGTATGCCTCCGCACAACGCCGACGACGGCTTGCAGGCGGCGCTCGAACTACGCCGCGAGTTCCCCGGCCTACCCGTTATTGTGCTCAGCGCCTATGTGGCGGGACGTTATGTGCAGGACCTGCTAGACAGCGAGAGCGGTGCGGTCGGCTACCTTCTGAAAGAGCGCGTAGGCAGGGTGTCGGATTTTCTCGGCTCG
>SUUB01000073.1:2305-5336 GCA_015062745.1 Actinomycetaceae bacterium | reverse complement strand
AATGTGCTGCGTCCCGGCAAGATGTCGCTGGTGACGGGATCCTCGCATGTGATGTCCGGGCAGTCGCCCGATCCGGTCTCCGGCCCAGGATTCTTCGGTGGCTACACCGACGGCGTCGTACCGGGCCAGTACACGGTGGAGATCTCGCTGGTCTCCTCCGGATCAGTTCTGGCCTGGTTCAAGAACAATTTCTGCCCGGATATCACCCTGGCGGCCGAACAGACCGGTTTGAATGCATACGACATTATGAACAGCCGGTCTGCGGACATTCCGATTGGCTGCGATGGTCTGATCATCAACGAGTACTTCCAGGGCAACCGCACCCCTTATTCCGATTCCAAGGCGCGCGGCGTGATGTCTGGACTCTCCCTGGCGCACAGCCGCGAGCACATGTACTGCGCCATCCAGGAGGCGGTGTGCTACGGCGTGGAAGCCAATCTGCGTATGCTGCGCAACGCGGGCTTCGCCGTCGAAGAATTCGTCGGCTGTGGCGGGGCCATGAAGTCGCGCGCCTGGGCGCAGATGCATGCGGATGTTACCGGAGTTCCGATTACGCTGCCCGAGGTTGGCGACGCCGTGACGTTGGGATCGTGCATCCTCGCCGCGGCGGGCGCGGGGCTGTACCCCTCGGTACAGGATGCGGCGGACGCGATGGTGCATGAGCGCGAGCATATCGAGCCCGATATGGAGAAGCACGACCGCTACGCGTTCTACGCCGATCAGTACTGCGAGCAGTACCCGCTCATGCAGGACCTGATCCACCGTACTGTGGATCACGTGGATTCTGAACGCGAAGCCGCCCAATAGGGTGGCACCGGGGCGGCGAGGAAGGAACCTCGCCGCCCCACTCAACGCCGGAAGCAGAAGAGAAGAAAGAAGAAATATCATGTCAAGCGATCTCATTACCCAGGCTCTCAGCACTGCTACCGAGACAAAGGCCATCGCCTTTGGCAACGATGTGCTGGGTGAAACCGGCCCCATGTTCACGGAGTTGTTCCCCGATGCGCGCGTCCTCGTCGTCGCTGATGAGAACACCTTCGCGGCCGCAGGCGAACCCGTCGTCGCCTCACTGCGCGCGTCCGGCGTCGAATTTGCGGAAGATCCCTACATTTTCCCCGGTACCCCCACCCTCTACGCGGGCTACGACAATGTGATCAAGCTGCGCGAGCATATGGCTCCGCTGGAGAACACCGTCGTGTGCTCGATCGGTTCCGGCACATTGAACGACATCGCCAAACTCGCCTCCGGCGAGTTGAAGCGCCCCTACATGAATGTGTGTACTGCCGCTTCCGTGGACGGCTACGCCTCCTTCGGAGCCTCCATCGCCAAGGATGGTTTCAAGATCACCCGCTCCTGCCCGGCGCCCGCCGGCCTCGTCGCCGATATCGCCGTGATGGTTGATGCGCCCAAGCGCCTGACCGCCACCGGGTACGGCGACCTCATTGAGAAGGTACCGGCCGGTGCCGACTGGATCTTGGCCGACGCCCTGGGCGTGGAGGCCATCGACGAGTACACATGGAATCTGGTGCAAGGCCCGCTGCGTAAGTCGCTGGCCGATCCGGCGGCTATCGGAGCCGGCGATCCGGACGCCATCGAAGGCTTGGCGGAAGGGTCGATTATGTCGGGTCTGGCGATGCAGTCGCTGCAATCATCCCGGCCGGCCTCGGGAGCGGGCCACCAGTTCTCCCACACCTGGGAGATGGAAGGCCACGGTCTGGACTGGGAGCCGCCGCTGTCGCATGGCTTCAAGGTCGGTATCGGCACGATTGCTTCCTGCGCACTCTGGGAGTTCTTCCTCTCAAAGTCCGCTGATGACTTCGACGTGGAGCGTGCGCTGGCGAGTGTACGCACTCCCGAGGAGGTTGAGGCAGAGGTCCGTGCGACGCTCAAGCCTCAGATGCAGGACGAGGCGGTGAAGCACTCCCTGACGAAGCGCATGGAGGGCGATGCTCTGCGTGAGAGGATCGCACTGCTGAAAGAAGTCTGGCCGTCCCTGCGGGAACGCTGCCAGGAACAGATTATGACCCCACAGGAGGTGATGGACCGGCTCAAGACGGTAGGTGCCCCCTACCATCCGGAGTTGATCGATATCGATTGGGATCGTTTCCGCGAGACCCATCTCAAGGCACGGATGATTCGGGACCGGTACACGGTTCTGGACATCTTGACGGATCTCGGCATGTTCGATGAGGCTGTTGAGTATCTGTTCTCACCCGAGGGTTTCTGGGGGCAGCATCGCCACCCGGAAGCCTGACAACACAATCAAAGGAGATATGTCAATGAGTGACAAGAAGTACCTGATCGGCATCGACTTCGGAACGCTGTCCGGTCGCGCCATCGTGGTTGACGCCGCCGACGGAACCCAGCTGGGAACAGCCGTCACCGAATACCCGCATGCGGTTATGGACCGCACGCTGACCGCCGGTGACGGGCAGGAATTGCCGCCGGAATTCGCCCTGCAGGACCCCGCCGACTATATGAAGGTTCTCGCCGAAGCGGTACCCGGAGCGGTAAAGGATGCCGGCGTCGACCCGGCGGATATCGTGGGAATCGGCGTGGATGCCACCTCGGCCACGGTATTCTTCACCGACAAGGACGGCACGCCGTTGTGCCAGAAGCCGGGCTTTGAGAACAATATTCACGCCTGGGTGAAGCTGTGGAAGCATCACGGCGCGCAGGATCAGGCAGACCGTCTGGTTCAGGTGGCGCAGGCTCGCCGGGAGCCCTGGCTGGCACGTTACGGCGGTGTTCTTTCCTCAGAGCTGCTTCTGCCCAAGGTGCTGGAAGTCTTCGAGATGGCTCCCGAGGTGTACGAGGAAGCCGATGTTATCTGCAACCTGTTGGACTGGTTGACCTGGAAGATGACCGGCACCCTGACCCAGGCTGCTGGCGACTCGGGGTACAAGCGTATGTACCAGGACGGCCAGTACCCCTCGCACGAGTACCTGGAAGCCGTCAAGCCGGGCTTCGGCAACGTTTTCGACGAGAAGATGTCGGCGCCGATCCTGCCCCTCGGTGGCAAGGTGGGCGG
>SUUB01000073.1:0-2205 GCA_015062745.1 Actinomycetaceae bacterium | reverse complement strand
GTGATCATCGACAACTTCGAAGAGCATGGCGTGAAGGTGGATGAGATCGTTGCTGCCGGTGGCCTGCTGAAGAACGAGTTCTACATGCAACTGCTGGCCGATATTACCCGCCGTCCCATTACGGTATCGGAGTCTGACCAGACGGGTGCTCTGGGATCCGCCGTGTTCGCCGCGGTGGCTTCGGGCGTGTACCCGGACGTGTTCGCCGCCGCTGATGCAATGGCATCGGTGCGCAAGAATGCGTACGTGCCCGCGCCGGAGAACTCCGAACAGTATGACGACCTGTACGAGATCTATAAGGAGTTGCATGACTTCTTCGGGCGTTACAACGGTGTCTCTCCGATGCACCGGCTGAAGAATATCCGTGACCGGGTCCGCGGAGGCCTGGCATGATCAAGCTGACGGAACTTGCGCCTGAGATTCAGGCGGAAGTACGCAGCGTCCGCGAACGGGTGGCTCGGCTGCATGCCGAGCTGCCCGCCAACGGGCTGGTGGTATGGACCGCGGGCAACGTGTCCGAACGCGTGGCCGGTGCCGATCTGTTCGTTATCAAACCCTCGGGGGTGCGGTACGGAGAGCTCAGCGCGGATACGATGGTGGTGTGCACACTGGACGGCGAGAAGATCGACGACGGAACCCCGGAGTCACTGACGCCGTCGTCGGACACTGCCGCCCACGCCTACGTCTATCGGCATATGCCGGAAGTCGGCGGCGTGGTCCACACTCATTCCACCTATGCGACGGCGTTCGCATCACTGCATCGGCCTATCCCATGCGTGCTGACCATGATGGCCGATGAGTTCGGCGGGGAGATTCCGGTGGGTCCGTTCGCGATTATCGGCGATGACTCGATTGGACGAGGGATCGTGGAGACCTTGCGTTCTTCGCGCTCGCCCGCTGTGCTCATGGCTAATCATGGCCCGTTCACCATCGGGAAGAATGCCGAGGCGGCGGTCAAGGCTGCGGTGATGGTGGAAGAGGTTGCCCGCACGGTTGCCGCTGCGCAGCAGTTGGGAGAGCCAGTGCCCGTGGCGCAAGAACATATTGATGCACTGTATGACCGGTACCAGAACGTATACGGCCAGCACTGACACCTACAAGCATGTGAAAGGAAAACGATGGCAAAAATTGCTGTGCTGGGGTCGGGAATTATGGCGACAGCCCTATCATTCCCGGCATCGGAGAATGGAAACGACGTTCGCCTCATCGGTACCTTCCTTGACCGGGAGATCATCGATTCGATCCAGAAGACGGGTATTCACCCAGACCTTGGCCTGAAGGTTAACGACACCGTTCGGGCCTACCAGCTGGAGGAGGCCCCCGAAGTGGTGGCCGACGCCGATATCGTGATGTGCGGCGTCAACTCCTTCGGTGTGGAGTGGGCGGGGGAGCAGTTGGCCAAGCTGCTGCACCCGGGCCAGAAGGTTCTAGTGGTCACCAAGGGTATGCGGGCCGACGACGACGGCACGATGCATATCATTCCGCATGTCCTGCGCTCCTACCTCGACCCTGAGTTGGACAAGCAGATTTCCTGGAATGCGATTGTAGGCCCGTCCATTGCGGGCGAGCTGGCCGTTCACCATGACACCTGCGTGGTGTTCTGCGGTGAGAATAAGGAGGACCTGGAGTACCTGGCCGACCTCTACCGCACCGACTACTACCACGTGTGGACCTCGACGGATTTCGTTGGGCATGAGACCGGGGCCGCCACGAAGAATGTGTACGCCTTCGCGGCCGGTTTTGCGCAGGGTATGCTGCGCAAGGCCGGTAAGGAGAATGACCGTTACGTCATGTACAACTATGGTGCCGCGGTGTTCGCGCAAGGGCAGAAGGAACTGCGGTCCTTCATCAAGCTGATGGGTGGCAATCCGGAGACGGGCGACGGCCTGGGAGGTGTGGGCGATATGTTCGTCACCTCGATGGGTGGGCGCAATGTGCGCGCCGGCGCCTTCGTGGGTGAGGGCATTCCCTTCTCCGACGTGCAGGAGCGCCTGATGAAAGGCGTGACGCTGGAAGGCGTGGCGGCTATCAAGGTGATCGGCAAGGCGCTCGGTCCGCTTACCGAGCGCGGTGTGATCGGCGAGGACGAGTACCCGCTGTGCCGCTTCCTCTACTCGGTGGTGGCGGAGGACGCACCGCTGGAGATGCCGTGGGACAAGTTCTTCCGCGGTCTGGAGTAATGGCCGGAAGTAAGTGGCCTGAGTA
>SUUB01000007.1:66901-71339 GCA_015062745.1 Actinomycetaceae bacterium | reverse complement strand
AAGATCCAACAAGCGGAAGGTCCGACGAGCGGTAGACGACGCCGTAGCGAAGACTGCCCGCGCTTCGTCCCACGTCACGCGCTTCTATCCACACGGAGAACGCCACTCACGCGGCGACCCGCGAAGAGTATACCGGCCTCCTTCACGCCGCTAAACCAGGAGGCACGGCCCATGGTCGGCATGTTGCCGGCATAACCCCAAACTCCTTCACGCAACGAGACCTACGCCCACGCCTAGTGGCGTGACGCGCAAATTCCCGCGCGCGACTGGACTACATTTTTCTGCTGAGCACACGTAATGCGCGCTTGCCGTGCTCCCCCGCGCGCGACTGGACTACAACCACACCTTGATGTAAAGTTGTACAGTAACTATCACGCTAGGTCTAACTACTTTTAACTTCCAAAGGAGCATCCAATGCCCCGACGCCGCTTGACGCTTCTCGTTACTTTTGTGGCATTGTTAGCCGTCTGCTGCGCTTTGGGAGTGCAGCACCTGTTCCGTTCACCATCCACCGAGTCCCCAGCTGCAGCCGAGAGCGCAACCACAGACCAGGCCGGACCGCACTCCCCCACAAACCGCACCCCGGCCAAAACCACGGTGGAGCACAGCGACGGAGTAGTGGTGCACGACTTCGATCTCGGCGATGTCTCCTTGGGCGGGCGAGAAAATGCCGCCGCCTTTCGCGCTCCCGTGCGCGGCGTTCTGGTCATACCCGACACGAATGTCACACCCGGCACAGGCACAACTCCCGATGCGGAGGCATCACCCGACGCAGAAGAAACTGCCGCTCCGCTCGTCATCATCAGCCATCTGCGCACTTTCGGCTGCGCCGACGAAACGTTTCGCTACCCGTGCCTCCCAGGCGTGAAAGAGGTGCGAGCAGACCGGGGCATGATCTACCTGGGTAAGGCATTGGCAGCCCAGGGGTACGCGGTCCTCATCCCAGACCTCTCGCCGTTGTGGTCCGGGGAAGAGACTGCCACACCCTATGATCAAGTTCGCGGCTGGCTCCTAACGGTCGGACGCATGCGCGACGAGCTTCTCACCGCCTCGAGCGGTGGAGCTACCGTGTTCGGCGCAGGCATGCGCGGCGTGATTCGTCCCGGCGGTGCCGCCCTTATCATGCACTCACGCTCGGCAGCCGTGTTCAATCCGGTGGTTGATGCATGGAAAGACTCTCCCACCCCGATCACATCCCTCATGACCTATGGCGGAGACTTCGTGATTCCCGACGGACCTGACCCGGACTTCAGTCCTCCTCCGCCCGCGGATGTGCCCTTCCTCGTCGTCGACGGAGACGCGGACCGCGACGTCAAGCAGGCGGGAACCATCTGGCTCACGGAGCACATCACCCAACAACGCAGCGCCCCGGCCATCGGCGTCAGAGTGCGCGGATACGGCCACAACTACATTAATCGTGCACTGTCTGGCCGAGGTTTTGACGACCGCGTGATCGACGGCGACAAGGCACCGGACGCCGCAGCGCATGAAGCGCTGCTCACGAAGCTCAGCAGTCAGTGGTTGGAACAGACGCTGCGCGGAGGGCCGGGACCATTTCCAACGAGTTCCGACGCTCCCCTGCCGGAAACACTCGCCGACGTGCCCGTGCAGTGGTTGGTGGCCGCGCCCGGCGACGCCGTCAATTGGACCGCGACATCCGGAAAGAACACCGACGGAGCTGTTGAAGCTGTTGGCGGCGGTCAGGTAAAGCTGTGCCGGACCTACGCAAGCATGGATCCGAATCAATATCCCGATCGTTGCCCCGACCCCGAGAATGGCGTGCAATCCATACGTTCGACGACGGCGCGCATCAGCCTTTCGCGCGGCGGCGGGGCCCGATTGTCGGTTCAGGCATCAGACGTGCAGGGAGTTCATCTCCACCTGGCACCCACCGGGAGCCGTAGCGACCAGCTGACGCATACCCCTGTTCAGGTCGCGCTGGTCATGGACGACGGTTCTCGGCTTCCCCTTACACTACTTGGCTCAGATGGGGCGCTTCGCGACTTGCGAACTGCGGAGGAGAATGGCGACTACACCGTGGCTACACTTCGTTTCTCCGTTCCCGCACAGGCCAGAGGGCATGCTGTCACCAGCGTCGAACTGCTCGGGGGCGAGGGTGACGGCGGTGCGGGTGAAGGCAGCATCGACCTGCGCGGCGTCTCCTTGATCCGAAGCACTCGCTAGTCCGAGGGCACTCCTGCCCGCCGCGCAGTCTCAGCAACGTTGTGTGCTCTTACAGTCACCGCACACCCCGCGAATGCGCACCGCTCGCATGTCGGCTGAGTGGCCTCACCCGGGCGAGACCACACCTGCCCGCTGAGTAGCCTCACGCCGGTTCATGAGCGCGCTTCCACGCCAACGGCTCAAAGGCTGATCAGCACGACGGGTAGTGAGAGCTGGTCGCACCTCCGTATGAACACCCGATAACACCCCGAGTATTAGAACGCGATCCGCACCACCGGCATCTGATCCGCCGGGCTGGTCGCTTGCGTAAGCGCCAGCTCCTCGCCGTCGCGGAAACCCACCGTTTGGCCAGGAAGCAAGTAGCCGTCACCCGCAACGATGTAATCAGCCACATTCGCCAGCAGTTCGTACACCTCTTCCTCGCTGCGGGTGGAGTCCATGATCTCGAGGTCCAGGTGCCCGAACATCGGCAGGCCGAGTGTGCGGCCATGCGTGAGGTCGGGATGGAATGTCCGCACGCCGATCCACAGAGGAAGCGGCGCGCGCCCTTGCGTAAGGAGCTCGGCCAGCGAGGTGATCATCTCCGGTGGATGCACGACTCCGAGTTCGGTGCGGTACACGCCGACGGCGGCCGGTTCCCGCATCAACGCATCGGATAGTTGCGTGAGCATCGTATGGGCGGCCACCATACGCGCACGACGCCGCAGCCCCATATCCTGCGCCGTCGTCGTCGATCCTTCTGGTTGCCGCAACGCCGGAGGTTGCCCCGGGTCGGTCGCATTCCGCGACGAGTCCGCTCGTTCCTCTGCCAAGGGGGCGTAGAGCGTCATCGCCAAATAGAAGGAGTGCTCCGGGAGTCGTCCTCGTTCCACCTCCAGCGGGCGCGGAATTACCGAGAGCATCGTCGTCACGCCGTCCACCTCGAAATGCAGCAGGCGGCCTCCCGGCGAGGTATCCGAAGCGGGGATCTCCTCCCATTGCGGCGTGATGTCGACGTTCCAAAGCTGCGGCAACCGCGCCACGGCGCTGTCAACATCAATCGGCGCCGAGTACAGCGCGGCGGCCGAAATGAACTCCGGCGCAAGCGGGTGGATCGCGGATGGTGGTAGCTGCTGGCTCATGGCGTAGGGAGTTCCTTTCAAACGGCCGCATCCTTTCATCGCCAACATACACGCTTCTCACGCCCTACTTCACGTTGGCGGCGTCGCGCATCACGTTGAGGGCAGTGCACTTCACGTTGGCGACGTCGCGCATCACGTTGAGGGCAGCGCGCTTCATGTTGGGGGCAGCTCGCTTCGTGTTGGCGGCGTCGTACTCCACGGCTGCAGCAGCACTTGACGCTTGCGGCAGCACACTTCCCGCACGGTACTTCATGCTTCACGCATAGCCCTCGGCGCCTATATCGGCGCAGCATTCGGCATGGCAACAACCTTTGGCCGTGGACTATGACCTCAATTACAGACATCACCCCCGGTGCGGACGAGAATATGCCGTAAGCCGCAAATAATCCGCGTGTTCTGGTGAGCTCCTGATTGTTGCCAGAACAGGAAGAAGGTCTGTTATGTCCCGCATTGTTATCATCGGCGGTCACGGCAAAGTTGCCCTGCTGCTCGCACCCCTCTTGGCCGCGCGAGGCGACGACGTCGTCTCACTAATCCGTGACGAGGGGCAGAGCGGTGACATCACCGCAGCCGGCGCCACGCCCGTCGTACTGTCCGTCGAGGACGCCGATGAGGCCGAGCTCACGGCCGCCTTCGCTGGCGCTGACGCTATTGTGTGGTCGGCGGGCGCCGCCGGGAAGGGCGGCCCCACGCGCACGAATGCCGTGGACCGCGAGGCAGCGATCCGCTCAATCGACGCGGCGCGAGCGGCTGGGATTTCCCGTTACGTCATGGTGTCCTGGGCCGGTTCGCACGGCGACAATCCCGTCGCCCCCGACCACCCGCTGCGCGCATACGCGATGGCGAAACTTGACGCCGACCGTCACCTCGCCGCGTCGGGGTTGGATTGGACGATTGTCGGGCCCGGACTTCTCACCCTTGAGGAGCCGACCGGGCAGATTGACGTCGGACGTGTGGAGGGCGAGTCGTCTGCGCCGACGTCGCGAGCGAATGTGGCCGCCGTCGTTGCCGCAGTGTTGGCGGAACCGGCAAGCATTGGCCGTGTCATTCCGTTCCGCGATGGCTCCACTCCTATTGCCGACGCCATCGCGAATGTGCCCATCGAGCTGGCGGACCTCAGCCACTGATCAACT
>SUUB01000007.1:66211-66801 GCA_015062745.1 Actinomycetaceae bacterium | reverse complement strand
TGCGCGTGCATGGAAGTACGAGCAGCCGCTCGAGTACCAACCCAAGAAGTGTCGCCTTTGTCGAGAAGTGTCGGGTTTTTCGCGGAGTTTCTTGAAAAACCCGACACTTCTTGGTGCCCACCACCCCACTCCCCGCTTCTCGGCAGCCCTGGCCGAGAGAATCGGCAGCCCTGGCGGAGAGAAACTGAACTCCGCTGGTCGCCCTCGCGGCCCACTCGGGGTCGACAGCCCAGACGGGCATGGAAAGCAACCCGCCACCCGCCGAAACCGGGAGTCCTGGCGGGGCAATTGAGGGGCCGTGTCAAAATCCCGTCCAAACGGAGGCAAAGTGGAATCATTCAATCTAGAGAATGGCGGAGTCATGCGGATTTGAAGCGACGGCTGTTTGGCGAACTCATCGTTTGGACGGGATTTTGACACCCTCCGCCCCTCGACCGCAGGCAAACAACGCGCCAACCGGTCCACTTCAACGGGATTTCGACACCGCCCCTCAACCGCAGGAGTCTTCCGCCCGTCGCCAGATCTGGCGCGTAGATCGACACCACCATCAACACCCACACACCCTGGGAAGACGGCATCGCAATACGCAA
>SUUB01000007.1:63217-66158 GCA_015062745.1 Actinomycetaceae bacterium | reverse complement strand
CAATCTGTCTATTAACCCGCAAAGGCTGGGCCCACCCGCAACAGCGCGGGTCCTCCCACAGCCGGCATAACGTCGCCGACAGAGAATATAAAGCTGGGTGGTACAGGACGACAGCAGCATTCCCGTACCACCCAGCGGAAGGGTAAGGGTCCCTTTTCCCACCCGCTCACCTCAGCTGGGACGGAAGTTCCTTACCGTGCGCGCACCACGTAGGAGGCGCAAGCCCTATTATCTTGTGCGACTTTCGACCCAAGCCGACTGTCGCTTCATCCGGCACCTCCCGGCGCCGTGTCTCCATCATAGACCCGACCGCGGAGAATTTTCCAATGCGGCACGAATCAATTCTGTAACAGTTTTGTTTCCAAATTCTTCCGCCGCAATGGCGGAATACCGCCACTTTTGCACCCGGACCATCCGCCAGACCCGCCAAGAACCCGCAAAATTCCGCTCTCAGCTATCACGAACAGCCTCGTGACGTTCGTCACTTTCCCGCCTTCAAACCCACGCACAACCTGCAGAACTCGAGCCTTTACGCGAAGTCCGTCCCTTCCTGCGGACCGGGAAGATCCATGAAATGCGGACCGCGCGCGGCCAGCTCGGTCATATACATGCCACCCCACTGCCGCCAAGGTTCCTTGGATAGATAGTCGTTGGTGAAGCGCAGATCCTCGGACACCTCCGTGACACAGAACTCCGGGATGCGCAGGCCCACCACGGGTGCCAAACGCTCACACTCGGCAACGATCAGGCCTTCGTTCTGCCCGCCAAACACGTCGAACTCCCACCCGTCTTCGTCGTACCACAGCGAGTGGCGGTTCTTGAGGATCATATTGGGCGCACGCCGCAGGATTTGGGTGGCGACGTCGAGGTCCAGCTCCGCCTCCATCTCGTACCGCTCACCCGCTACGGCCGGCGATTTCACTGCTATAGTCGCAGCGGCCCCTTCGCCGTCGCTGCGCAACAGCTTCTCCAGCAACCGCCGCTCGTACGCTCCGCAGAAGTCGATAGCGTCGTCGAACGGCGGCAGATCAACCTGACGATCCGGGAACGCGATACGGACCCGCACCGCGTATCCATCCTCGGCAAACAGGTACGCCTGCACGATCACCTGCCGCGATCCATGCTCGAGAACCTCGCCCGGGAGTTCCCGCACGAAGAACTTCCGCTCAAACTCGAATTCCAGCTGATCGGCGTCCGGATTGTCGCTCATGTCTCTAGCATAGGCGGGTCCGCGTATCCCTTCGCACGTCCGTCCTATCCCTTCGCACGACGTCGCAGCCGTGGGCGCATGTCGGGCATCCGTTTCCGCGTCGGCCGCGCTCGGTCCGAGCCGGACCCGTGACTCCCCGGCGAGCCGCGCATCGCTTTCACGCACACCGCATCCTTCCACACGTCGGCGGCACCCTTCCACACACCAACCGCACCCCTCCGCACACCGCATCCTTCCACACGCCGGCGGCACCCTCCGCACACCAACCGCACCCCTCCGCACGTAACCACGCCCGCTGCCACCACAGCCGGTTTTCAACCCGCCACCACACGACTCGCCTCGCAGTCCACCTGAACACAGTTGGCTTCAGGGCTGGCAAACACGGCACACTAGAAGCCATGACCAGCGCATCTGAACAGCTGCCCTCCGGGGTTGACGTCGTCGTCGCCGCACAGACTCTCGGGACCACAGTCCGCAAGACACCCCTCGACCTCTCCCTGCGCCTGTCCGGGCAACGTCATCAGCCCGTACTTCTTAAACGCGAGGATGTACAGGTCGGCCGCTCCTACAAGGTGCGCGGCGCATACAATTTCATCTCTTCTCTCACCGAGGAGGAGCGGGCCGCCGGCGTCGTCTGCGCCTCGGCCGGCAACCATGCGCAGGGCGTGGCGTTCGCTTCCCGCCAGTTACGCATTCATGGCAAGGTCTTCCTACCATCGACAACGCCTCGGCAAAAACGCGCACGCATTAGTGACATCGGCGGACAGTGGATCGAACAGGTCATTGGCGGCGGCACCTTTGATCAGGCCTCCGAGGCAGCCATGACCTACGCCGCACAAACTGGCGCCACCTACATTCACCCCTTCGACGATCCTCGCACGATCGCCGGGCAGGGAACCGTGGTCAAAGAAGTGTTCGAGCAGGCCAGTGAACTACCTGCCGCCGTCGTCATACCCGTCGGTGGTGGCGGCCTTCTGGCGGGAACTGCGATCTGGTTGCGCACATTCCATCCCGAGGTGCGCATCATCGGCGCGGAACCCGAGGGGGCCGCGTCCATGCGGGCGGCGCTGGAACACGGCGGCCCGGTCACCCTGCCGGAGATTGACGCCTTCGCCGATGGCACGGCCGTTGCACGTGTCGGCGACATCCCCTACCAGATCGCCCGCGAAATGGTTGACGAGGTTATCGCCGTTCCCGAGGGTGCCATCTGCACGGAGATGCTGGAGCTCTACCAGGTGGAGGGCATTATCGCCGAACCATCCGGCGCTCTGGCCACCACCGCGGTCGCGCGCTTTCTCCCGAACCTTCCAGATGGCCCGGTCGCCTGCATCATCTCCGGCGGCAATAATGACGTCTCGCGCTACGACGATATCGTGGAGCGTTCCAGCGTTTATGAAGGCCTGCGGCACTATTTCCTCGTCACCTTCCCGCAGGAGCCGGGCGCGCTTCGGCATTTTCTCGACGACGTCCTCTCCGACGGCGAAGATATCGTCCTGTTCGAGTACACGAAGAAGAACAACCGGGAAACCGGACCTGCGTTGGTCGGCATTGAGATCGAAGATCCGGCGAGCATCAGCGAGCTATTGCGGCGTATGGAGAAGTCGCCGTTGAATATCGAAAAGCTGGAGCCGAATTCACCGGCCTTCTCCTTCCTGCTGTGAGCCGGGTTTCCCTTCCGTGAACAGGGTTCCGCGGCGGCGTAGACCTGCACGGCACCAACCCCGAGGGCTT
>SUUB01000007.1:57151-63117 GCA_015062745.1 Actinomycetaceae bacterium | reverse complement strand
GCTGTGAGCCGGGTTTCCCTTCCGTGAACAGGGTTCCGCGGCGGCGTAGACCTGCACGGCACCAACCCCGAGGGCTTACCTGCCGCGAGTGGGGCGCAGATCAGCCTTGACGTTCCTGGCCGCCGCCAGCAGGGCTTCCCTGCCGCGAGTGGGGTTCCGAGCCGAGTAGATGAGCTGGACTGCGATCCGAGCTCGCGGGTGGGGCGCCAATCCCTCGCGGTCCCGCTCTCGGCATAGAATCGGAGCAGTACGCCACCGTCGCTCGGAGACCGATTCCGCGCGACGGGGAGATTTTCATTGCCCACTCCGGACACAAGGAGCCACATGAGCCTGAAGAGCGCCATCGCCGCCACGTATATGCGTTTCTCCCGTTGGACCTTCGTGCACGAAGATATTCCTCCGCAGGCCATCGTTATCGGCGGTCCGCACACCTCAAACTGGGACGGTTTCCTCATGGTGATGGCGTTCTGGCGAATCAACCGGCCGTACAAATTCCTCGTGAAAGACTCAGCCATGCGAGCTCCCGTCATTGGGCGCATCGTGCGCTGGGTCGGCGGAATTTCCGTGAACCGTTCCGGCCACCACGGCGTCGTCGGCGAAATCGTCAAGGAAGCGGCGGCCAGCGACACGTTCACCCTGATCATCGCCCCGAAGGGCACCCGCTCGCCGCAGCCTTACTGGAAGTCCGGCTTCTACCGCATCGCGCTCGAGACCGGCTTCCCCGTTCAGCTTGGCTTCATCAACCGGAAGAAGCGCGAATACGGCTGGGGCGGCAACATCACTATCACCGGGGATGTGAGCGCCGATATGGACCGCATCCGCGCCTTCTATGAAGGCAAGACCGGCTTCAACCCGGAGAATACTTCCGTGCCACGCCTTCGCGCCGAGGACGACGACGCCGCCCGCGCCCACCTACTGGGCACCGACCAGTAACGCCGACCCGCTAGCACGGACCCACCCCCGCAAGGACTTTTGCTTGACAATCACAGCTTAATCAAATTAAGCTCGTCGCATGACCGTAGCACGCTCGTCAAACCAAGCAGGACGTCGATCGAGTAGGCCTATCGCCGATGCACTCATGACCCCGAGCGCACCAGCGCAGAAAACAGCCGACCGGCTGGTCAACGCCTGCATTGAGATCATTGACGAGGTCGGCTGGTCCCACGTGGAGCTTGCAGCCGTTACCCGCGCCTGCTCGGTTTCGACACCCGCCATCTACAGCCACTTCACCGGGAAGGAGGAACTACTCCAGGCAGCCCTGTTCGAGGTCTCGCGCCGCATGCAGATCGAGGTTTCGCTTCGCACGCACACGGCACTTCGCACGCACACGGCACTTCGCACGCACAAGGCACTTCCCACACACACGGAGACCGACCCGAAGCACCTACTCCTCGGCGCTGCCGAACAGATTGTCGACGCGGCCGTGAGCCACCCCCATCTGCTTGAGTTCCTCCTCTTCAGTCCGCTCTCGCTAGACGCGTTGCGTGACACCTCCTCTCGGGCGTCCGCCTTCCCATTCCTGGCCGTCGTGCAGGACGCCATAGATCTCCTGCTGCCGCAGTCAACAGAAAAGCTCCGGCAGCAGATCTTCCTCGCCGCCTGGTCCGCCATCCAGGGTTACTCACAGCTCGTCGCCAGCGGCGTCGTTCAACACAACCCCGATTTTCTTACCCTCACACTCAACGCATTACTCACAATGAAAGAAGAAGAATAATGGAGAACATCCTCGTCATCTACGCCCACCCCTACCCGCAGTCGTTCGCGCATGCCGTTTTAGATGAAGCCGTGCGCGCCCTGGAGGAAAAACACGCGGAATACAACGTCATCGACCTGTACGCCGATGGCTTTGATCCGCGCTACTCTGCGGAGGAACTCGCCCTCTTCTCTCAGGGGCAGACACTGGATCCTTTGGTGACTCGGTATCAGGGGCTCATTGACAAGGCGACCGCTTTGGTGTTCATCTCTCCGATCTGGTGGAGCGACGTCCCCTCCATTATCAAAGGCTTCGTGGAAAAGGTGATGAAACAGAAGTGGGCGTACGAGTCCACAGGGCGGGGAGTCAAGGGCAAACTGGGGCACATCCGCCGAGTCAAGGTGTTCACTACCTCGACGTCACCCACGTTCTATCTGCGGCTCTTCTGCGGCAACGCCGTGAACAAGGTATTCCTCGGTGCTTCCATGAAACAGCTCGGCATAGCCAAACGTGATTGGGTGAACCTCGGTCAGGTCGCGGCCTCCGCCGATCGGCGCCGTGAACATCTGCAACGGGTACACCGCGACGTGGCCGCATTGTGTGGATGACGTTGCTGCCGAGAACGACGCCGCAGCAGCGGACCAATGCGTCCACATTGCATGGGTTCCCTGACCGTTTCGCCGGCATTGGGTGCCATCTGCAACAATGCGTCCGCATTACATGGACTCCGTGCAAGTCACCTGGCGATTATCATCCACCAGCGCAATGGGTTCGGATTGCATGGGTTCCATACTCCGTCTATCAGAGGATTACAACATATTGGTGAAGGATAGGAACCCGTATGCCCTGTGTGGATAACGCCGCGGCGTCACAGGCACCCAGTGCTCTCCGGCGTCGTCGAGTCAGTGCTATAGCTTACAGCGGCCAATCAGGTTACACTTAAGCCTAACCTGCTAACTCGGACGCGCAGCGAAGCACGGAAAGGCACCATCATGGCCCAGGGATTTCGTACCAAATTGAAGAACGCGCAAGAACCCTTCGTTCTCGCCATTGATATTGGTTCAACCGCTTCTCGCGGCTGTCTGTATGATGCGCGCGGCCTTCCAATTGATGATACAAAGGCGCGCTTCGCCCACTCCTTCACCACATCTTCGGATGGCACGTCGATTATCGACGCCGACCAGATCGTCACCGAGTGCCGTCAGATCCTCGACTTCGCCGCCCGCCCCAAACTCGCCGGGCGGATCGCCGGCGTCGCCATCGATACATTTTCCGCCAATCTGGTGGGCGTCGATGAGCGCGGAGATGCCATCACACCGTGCTACACCTACGCCGATGGGCGCTGCGCAGACCAGGTACAGGAGTTGCGCTCCACCTTCGACGAGGGTCACATCCAGCAGCGCACCGGCACCCGATTCCACTCCTCCTACCTGGCTCCCCGCCTGACCTGGTTGCGGCAAACCGATCCCACCTTGTTCGGGCGCGTCCACCGCTGGATGGCCCTCGGCGAGTACATCTGGCTCCAGCTTTTGGGGACGACGGCGATCGGTACCTCCGCAGCGGCATGGACCGGCCTCCTCGATCGGCACACCGGGCAGTGGGACGGCGAACTGCTGAACCACTGCGGGGTGCAGGTGGAGCAACTCGGCGAGATTCGCGATCCCGATCAGCCCCTGGATGATATTCATGGCAAGGCCAGCGCCGAGTGGCCCGGGCTGGTCGGCGCGCGCTGGTTCCCGGTGGTACCGGATGGTCTCGTCTCCAATATCGGCGCCGGCGCGCCGGATTCGCGCACGATGGCCGCGAGCGCGGCGACGTCGGGAGCAATGCGAGTTATTGTCAATGGCATACCGGAATACATTCCAAGCGGCCTTTGGGCATACCGCGTCTCGCGCGAGAAGGCGATTCTGGGTGGAGCGCTGAACGACGTCGGCCGCGCGGTCACCTGGATGGAGGAAACCCTGCGCCTGAAGAAGACGACTCTTGATGAGGTGTTCACCAGAGAACCCAGTGGTGATACTCCGCATGTGCTGCCGTACTTCACCGGTGAACGTTCCACCGGCTGGGCCGCCCGCGCACAGGCCGCCATTACCGGCATCACCTTTGATGCGCAGGGGCCGGAGTTGGCGCGCGGCGTCATGGAAGGCGTCTGCCAGTCGTATGCACGCGTTTTCGATCAGCTGGCGGAAGTCTCCGGCCGTCCGGGAGAAATCCGCATGTCCGGCCGTGCCATGCAGGCACATCCCACCTGGCTCGCGATTCTTGCCGACATGTTGCAGCTTCCCGTGCTTCCCGTAACGATCAAGCGCGCCACCTTGCACGGTACCGCGCTGTTGGCACTTGATACGCTCGCCCCCGACGTGGAGCGGGCCGATCCCACCACCGGGGCCACCTTCGAACCGCGCGCGGAGCACGGCGCACATTACGCGGCGGCGCGCGAGCACTTCGAGGATTTGTACTCGAAGCTCGTCGAGCAGTAGCACGGCGCGGCGATCGCGGCGCCGAAGCCCGCCGGGCAGATACAGGTAACTGTTCCTCGAAGCTTGTCGAACAGCACGGGGTAAAGGGAACCTGCCCAGTCCGGTCTCGGTGTTCTCTCTCCCTTATCTACGTACTGCGCGTAGAAGGCGTTCGATCATCTGCGGTCCGCCGGTGCGCAGACCGTCGTGGTGGAAGTCATTGGTTATCAGCGGCTTCAATCCGCGGATTTCACGCGCTGTTTCCCGGGAGAGCTCAAAGGGCACGAACATGTCGTCGAGGTATATCCAGGCAGCTGCGGGGACCGTGTTCTCCGCCAGCACCTCGCGCGAATAGAGTTCGGGCCAGTCCCGCTTCAGAGCAAGGAGCTCACTTGCCGCCTCCAGCCCGGTCAGCGCCGGGTCCTCCCTGAACTGCCAGGGATACATGTGTTCGCCGGTGAAGCGGAAGCCGTGGCCTTCGGCGCGCAGTTCCTTTTCTCCCGCGCTACCGGCGGAAGGGTCGGGGAGGCGGAACTCTGGGAACTCTCCCCGCACCCGCTGCGCGCTCCACGCCGTCGATCCCGTGGAGGCCTGCGCGTAAATGGACTCCTGCAGCACCGCGTAGAGCGGATGGCTTGCCATGGAGAGGTTCTGCCCGGCCCGGGCAAGAAACTGCGGGCGGAGGCGGCGTTCGCCACGATGGAACCACACCGGATCTTCCAAAAGGAAGTGCAGACTGTCTGGGCCGTAGGAGTACCCCAGGCACAGGCCGAGCTGGCGGAACCGAGCCGGTGTAAGCCGCTCCCCGGTGGGAAGTAATTCCTCGGCGTCGGCCAGATGCCGCGCGATATACCATGCCGTTTCCTCGTCGGCCGGATATCGAGCGAAGAACTCCTGGTTACGCATCGCCGTTTGCGGGTAGGTGTACCGGTAGACGGCGTCGGCATGCAAATGCGTGGATGGCAGACCGGCGGTGATAAAGGCCTCGGAGAGCCCCTCGGGAGCTTGCGACAGATAGCAGGTGACCGTGAAGCCGCCGAAGCTCTGCCCCAATGCCGCCCACGGTTCGTCATCCTGGAGGGCTGCGCGGAGCCGTTCGGCGTCCTGCACGATGGAATCCTGCCGGAAACAGGCAAGGAGGGCGTCCTGCGCTTCCGGGCGTCCCACCGCGGTGATCGCGTCGGTTTCCAAGGGATGAGAGTTGCCGGTGCCGCGTTCGTCAATGAGGACCACCCGGAAATGGTCCAAAGCGGTGCTCAGCCAGGAATTGATGGGGGCCATGCGGGGCGCCGGTGAGCCGGGACCACCCTGGAAGAACACCAGCCGCGGGTCGGCCTCATGGCCGTCGCGCACATATTCGCGAGCAAACACGTTAATGGTGTCCGGTAAGCCCTCGCCGGAACGCCCCGTCGCATCGTCCGATAGGTCCTGCGCTGCACCAAAATAGTCGAGCGGAACCTCAATCCAATACTCGTTGAGGGTGTGCCCCTCCAGCCGGTACGTCGCCTTATCCATGCGACCAGGCTACCCGCACGGCGACGGCGATGCATGGTGGTTTTAGCCTGATGGTTTTAGCTTTTGGCCTCGGACTCTCAGCCTCATGGTCTTGACCTCAGGTCGAAGCTAGGGGTTCTCATTCCAATGGTCGAAGCTTCGGGCTCTCGCCGAGTGCTCTAATGCTTCGGGTTCTCAGCCTCAAGGGCGAAGCTTCGGGCCGGGATGGTGGACACGGCGACCACTACGCCCCGATGATCGAACCCTTGTGGGACCGGCTGCTGTTGGCGTTCGGAGCACCGAGCTGTCCAAATCCCGTC
>SUUB01000007.1:44200-57051 GCA_015062745.1 Actinomycetaceae bacterium | reverse complement strand
ACTACGCCCCGATGATCGAACCCTTGTGGGACCGGCTGCTGTTGGCGTTCGGAGCACCGAGCTGTCCAAATCCCGTCCAAACGAGAAGTAGTCGGCCTCATCGAATCGAGAAATCCGCATGATTCCGCCAGTTCTTATATCGAGTCGATCCAGTCTTGCTTCGTTTGGACGGGATTTTGACATTCCAACTCGCTGTGGCACAGTTCCAGTCGGCAAGCGGCCTGCCGGCAGCGTAGCGACAGTCGGATCACGGATACGGCACATAATGCACCAAACAGTGAGGGTGAAAGGCCGATCAACAGCGTGCTTGTCAGGCGGAAGGGGGATGAGTCCGATGCGTGTTGTCTGATTGTCAACGCAGAAATCCAACGGGATCAGGCAACATAACGCCCGAATCGACGACCAGTACCCCATTGGAAAAGGCGCCGGTTCGACCAACAGCGTACCGATGCGGGGCGAATCGAAGTGGCAGGCAAGGCTCTCGAAACCCTGTCAAACCCACCGCCACGCTCAACTCTACAAGCCGCGCACCGTAGTGCTGCCCGTAGTGCAATGCGGATGAGACTCTATGAAGAGCGAACAACGATGTTTGACGGCCGGCTGCCGCTTGCGCGACGCGGACGAGGCGCCCTGGCCACACATGCCGAGCAAGTCAACACCCGCTGCCCCTCGCGCGACATGGACGAGGCTGTCCACCGCCTTGACCCCCTTCGCACGGACCACTTGCCCCTCGCGTAATGCGGACGAGGCTGTTAAGCTGACTGCGTACCTGTTCACCAACGACCAGTCATAGGAGACGTTACCGTGGGAGACATACGGCTCGACCCCTCCGAAATGGATAATCTGCGTTCACGCCTTCTTAGAATTGGCGATTCCCTCGAATCGCAGCCCACTCTCACCGCACCCGGAGTGAATGCCTTTGGCTCTGCGGTTCTGGCGGAAACCACGGATGAGTTCTCCTCGAACGAGAAGACGCGGCGCACCGATTGTGCCACCTGGTGCCAAAACAATGCCGATGGAGTGCATTTCACCGCGCAGTTCGTCGGTCAGACCGACGAGGATGTCGCACAGGCTTGGTATGCTCAACACTTGCCTTCTGGTCCCGTGTATGTCCCCGCCACCCCAGCGTATATGTTCTCTTGGGATAAGCTGTTCAAACACCAGGACAAGTACGAATAGCCACTCTCCCAGCCCACTTCGCAGATAGATCCCCGCCACACGAAAGCCAAGCACTATGTCAGTTTTCAGAGATCTGATCGGTGATATGCCCGGTCACTCGCAGGCCGTTTTTGAGTACGCCGACAAGGTGCAGTATTCAGCCAACAGAACGGAGGAAGCGGAAACCGGTCTTAGATCCTCTCGCTCAATGACTCCGAGTTGGAGCGGAGCATCGGCGGATGCGTACCAGGAGTCGATTCGCGGACAGATTCACGACATTTGCGTCCTCACCGACGGTACGGAGGAAGGCGGCAAGTCGCTCCTTCGGTACGCCTGGACACTGCAGGCCCACGAAAAGCGTGTCGAGGAATTACACGATGAACTGTGCAAACTTGACTTGCAGTATGACGCCGCACCCGATAAGGCAGCGGTGCTTCCTGTCCTAATCCGCCCGGCCCAGATGATCACGCAGGAGTACGCGGACCGCGTCTCACAGGCGAAGGAGGCCGCCGAGGTCTGTGCGGCAGAATTGCGTAACGCTCTGGACCTCGAACCCGTGAACCGTCGCGGCAATGGCGCCAATGTCGGCGAAAGCCAAGATTTGACCGAGGAGGACATCGCGCGCATCAACAGAGAGTTGGACAATCTCGACTTTAACAACGTCCGGCAGGGCTCAATTGGCGACTGTTACTACCTTGCAGCACTGATGGCAGTTATGCGGCACGAGAAGGGGCGGGATTGGCTTCGCTCGTGTATCACTCCCCATTACGACGAAAGCGGCAAGCAGGACGGGTACCTGGTAACGGTATACGATGACCCACTCCACCCGGACGAGGAGGCGAAGCAGACCGTTCTTGTCACCGACGTGTACGCACATGGCGCCACCAACCTCGACGGATCACCTTCTGTCATATCGATCTTCGAGTCCGCCTATGGGCAACTTCACCCGGGCGGCACTTTGGGTGGATCAGATGACGGGATTAGCGGAGATTGGGGGCAGGAAGCACTCCAGGATGTAACAGGTAACAGCGCTGACAGAATTGATGGAAACGGGAACTACAGCGAATCCCAGCGGCAGGAGATCATTGACTCCGTGGCTCAGCATCATCCGGCGACGGCAGAGACCTCCACGGCACCTCGAGACCACTTTGACGACGACGGGACAGCCGAGGCAAGCGTCCAACTCCCGGATGGCTCCACACAGAAGATCGTCATCTACGGAGGCCACGAATACGCAGTCGTAGGCGCGGACGAAAGCGGTGTCACCCTCCGCAATCCTCACGGAGCCAACAGAACTCCTTCCGGCGTGGGGGTTGACGGGACTTTCACCATGTCATGGGAAGACTTCGGCTATTACTACGGTGGAGTTGAAGTGGGCGAAATACCGTAAATACACAATCGCGCGACGTTCTTCACAACGGCGCAGCAGCCCATCGTTCTATTCTTACCAGTCTTGCAAAGGAGAGTCCATGCCAACCAATGATGACATCATCATTACCATCCAGGAGACGACTAATCTCTGGCTCGGTGTCGGCCGCGACAGCCCCAGCTACACAGTTCACGGCGCAATGATAAAGGACGGCATTATGCAGGCGACGCTACTCGGCGGGGACAGATCGACCGGCATCCACCAAAAGCTATGGCTAGGGGAGTCTGTAACACACCCGGGAGTCGGTACCTTCACCTTGATCGATGTAACGCCGGTGGCGAAGCTGCCGCTGCGGCCCGGACAGGGTAACTACGCCACCTTCAGTTTTGTGCCCGCGCCCGGTTTCCAGGTCAATCCGAAACTGCGCAAGTGATAGCTTTACGGCAGTGCCTGCCCGGCATCACATCTGCGACAGTCACGGAGAGATCTTGGGAGAACACCACAACACTACTTAGAGGGAGACTTATGGTTCGCTCACGCTACCGCGCTGCTCTGGCTGGTGGTTGTTTATTCCTTGCACTGTCCGGCTGCGGCCTGCAGACCACCGAGGTTCATCCCAGATCGTCTTCTCCCACCTCACCGACGCCCACCACGCCAACAACCACGCCGGTCACCATCCCCGCCGACAAACTCAACTGCGACAACGGCACCATCATCACCATCCAGGAAACGACGAATCTGTGGCTGAGCGCAGAAGCAGACGGGCCGAGTTACACCGTGCACGGCGTCACAGCCGAAGACGGCAACAGGCGCGCCTCCATCCTCGGCGGAGATAAGACCAGCGGCATCCACGAAGAACTCCAACTCGGAGAATCAGTCACCCACGACGGCGTCGGCACCTTCACACTCATCGACATCTCCCCGTTCAGCGGTTCGTCTCGCGCCCCGGGCGAGGGCGGATTTGCAACCTTCTGCTTCGAACCAGAAGACGATTTCAACATCAACCCCGACCTGGAATGAGCCAACACTGAATTCACAGTTGCCCTCTAGCCCTTGATAACCGCCTCGGCAAGGGCTGCTGGCTTTAAGGAGAGATTATGGCTCGCTCACGCTACCGCGTTGCTCTGGCTGGTGGTTGTTTATTCCTTGCACTGTCCGGCTGCGGCCTGCAGACCACCGAGGTTCATCCCACATCCTCACCCACCACTTCACCGGCACCCACCACGCCAACAACCACGCCGGTCACCATCCCCGCCGACAAACTCAACTGCGACAACGGCACCATCATCACCATCCAGGAAACAACAAACCTGCGACTGAGCGCAGAGGCAGACGGACCGAGCTACACCGTTACCCATGTGAAGGCTGAGAACGGTAACAGGTACGCCACTCTTCTCGGCGGAGATAAGACCAGCGGCATCCACGAAGAACTCCAACTCGGAGATTCAGTCACCCACGACGGCGTCGGCACCTTCACACTCATCGATACGTCACCGTCCAACAGACCCTCCGGCGCCGACGGCGGCGGAGGATTTGCAACCTTCTGCTTCGAACCAGAAGACGATTTCAACATCAACCCCGACCTGCTGAATTGACCTGCTTCCCTCGCCTGACGGGAGCCGCATGGCTGTTGGGTCAACCGCATCGCAGTTGTCGCTGCGTGAGGGTCTGAATTTGTAGGACGGGGGCCGGAGCCGCATGGCCCTTGGGTAACCGCATGGCAGTTGAGTCATTTGCCGTCACGGTGACCGGTGTAACCCACCAAGCGACGCCATCCCACTAGCCGACACCACCCACTAAGCGACGCCGTCCCCGTAACCGGTGAACTCCGTGCTCTCAACCGGCACCAAGCCACACCGGCACACGCCGCGGACCAAACTCACCCGCACCCGCCGGATCAAAAACGCCTGGAATCTCCTCACCGCACCGCGGGCACACTCCCGCTCCAGTGCCCAGCAGCGCACCAGACTCGCGCCGCTGATCCGAAACATCCAGCCGATAATGACCGATAGCGAACCAATCGCGCTCAATCAGCGCGACGCCGCATCCCGGGCAGCGCGTCGTGTCCCCTTCCCGATCATGCACGTTACCGGTGTAGACGTAGCGCAACCCTGCCTCGCGGGCGATCTTGCGCGCCCGGGTGAGGGTTGCGGGCGGAGTGCGTGGCACGTCCCGCATACGAAAGTCCGGGTGGAAGGCCGAAAAATGCACCGGAACACCCGGGCCCAGATGTTCCACTATCCAGCCGCTGAGCGCCTCCAACTCCGCGTCGTCGTCGTTGTAACCGGGAATTACCAGGGTCGTGATCTCCAGCCAACAAGCCGTCTCATGGGCGATGAACTCCATAGTGTCCAGCACGGTCCCCAGCCGCCCGCCAGTGATCCTCCGGTAGAACTCCTCCGAAAAAGACTTCAGGTCGATATTCGCTGCATCCACGGCGCGGAATAGGTCGCGGCGGGCCTCACCTTGTATGTATCCGGCCGAAACGGCGACGGCGGCGATACCCCGCTCATGGCAGGCCGCGGCTACGTCAACGGCATACTCGGTGAAAATCGTCGGATCGTTGTAAGTGAATGCGACGGCGCGGGCACCGCAGGCCAGCGCGGCGTCGGCAATCTCCTCCGGCCCCGCCTCGTCGACCAGCCGATCAACTTCTCGCGACTTGGAGATATCCCAGTTCTGGCAGTATTTGCACCCGAGATTGCAACCTGCCGTTCCGAAGGAAAGGATGGCGGTGCCGGGAAGGAAGTGGTTCAGTGGCTTCTTCTCCACCGGATCCAGGCAGAATCCTGACGAGCGCCCGTATGTGTCGAGAATGAGCTCGCCGCCTCGGTTCATGCGGACGAAGCAAAAACCACGCTGGCCATCTGCCATACGGCACTCGCGTGGGCAAAGATCGCACTGTACCCGATCGCCCACTGGGTGCCAATATCGGGCGACGACGCCGTCGGATGGGGTCTCCGTGCGTGGCACCGTGGCGTCGGCTGCCCCGCCTCGTCGCTCCGCGCCGCGCATCATGCCCCTCCTACCGGCTCCTCGCTCCATGCCGTCACCGTGTAGCGTGACACCGCAATCTCCGGCGCCCAAAACGACGGCGGTAGCCCGGCCTTTACAAGCAGGTGGTCGACAAAATCACGGGGCGATGGCAGCTGCTCCCACACCTGGGGGAGGAAGGTGCCTCGATGGCGCGCAAACTCCAAGATCAGCCCATCCACGCCGGGCTGCAACTGCTCCTCAAGATCGAGCCTGTCCAGGAACAACATACGTTCCGGCTGCGACAGCAGCGACACCTCGATGTGCAGATCGGTCAATTCATCGGGCTGTAACGGAGGGAAGCGCGGATCGCTGAAGGCCGCCATAAAGGCGTTGCGCCGCACATCACCCAAGAGGCTTTGGTGGGCAACCAGCGACCCAATGCACCCGCGCAACTCCGTACCCTTGTGCAAGGAGACGAAAGTGGCACCCGGCTCGGCCAGCCGCGGGTACAACCGCATAAGCTCCGAATCCTTCAATTCACGGTCATCTGCTTCGGCACCTGGTTCGACGGCGACCGCCGACGCGTCGTTCGCTGTATCAGCCGCCCGATCGTTCAGCCCGGCATGCGTATCATCGCGCGCGGAGTCCACCTGGCCCGCCGGGTGCGTCACAGTGCCATCCCGATGCGCATCATCGCGCGCGGAGTCCACACTTCCCGCATTGCTCTGGTCACTAGCGGGGGCAGTCCTGTGAACCGCCCTGGAAGGCACTCCGCCATACGCCCTCTCCGCCCTCCCGCGAGCAACGGAAGATCCGCCCAGGCTCAGCCAGCTCTCGATTTCCTCCCGCGCCAAACGAACAAGAACGGCACCATCGAAACCGGTGGCAATCGTGTCAGTCATTATTCTCACCTTCCGTGTTCCTACAGAGGGACGGCGCGGGCCGCGCCGGTCCTCGGCGTGGGGTATCACTTTCTGTGTCCTTTGGGAAGGACGAGTCATCCCCGCCACCCGGTGCTGAAGGAGTTGTACCATCCCCACCACCGTGCACCGAAGTAGCCGCGTCCTCCCCACTGCTTGGCGTCGAAATGCGAGCATCCCGCACCGGTACGTTCGCATCGGGCACTGCCACGGTCGCGTCCGGTACTGCCATGGTCGCATCGCGCACCGACACGTTCCCATCCGCCACGACGCCGTCGTCCTCATCGCCGACAAGTGCGAAGGCCGCATAGCCGACCACTCGCGAGCGGTCCGGTGCGACGTCGCCGGAATTGCACATGCCGAGCAAGCGGGGCACGAGGCCACGGCGTTGCGCCGCCAGCAGCAGACCGTTCATGGGTGTGGCACCGCAGGCCTGGAAATGATTGATGGCGCAGTCGCCCTCGAGGATCTGAGCGACCGTGCCCTCGTCAATCCGCCGTGCCTCGTCGTACGGGTGGTAGTGGGAAAGATCGGAACTGGCCACCAGTACCGTCTCCTCGTCGCCCCAGAAGGCGTCCCACACCGCTGCGACATCATCAATACTGACATCGCCGGCTACAAGGGGAATGATCTCGATATCGCCCAGCACTTCCTGCAAAAACGGCAGATGTACCTCTACCGAATGCTCCTGCGCATGTACCAGCGAATCGGGAACGAGTTGCGGCAAGTACCGCGCAGCTTCCTCTTCCACCTCGCGGACAACTGACATAACGCCCAGCGGCGTCGCCATCGCGTCAGCCTCGCTGCGGGCAATGCCCCGCACTGGCACACGATGAGCAGGCCCCATCACAACGGCACGGGTTACCCGGCCGCGTAGTGGTTCGAGCTGACGGTAGGCCAAGCCGGCCACTAGACCCGAATAAACGTAGCCCGCATGTGGAGCGATAATCGCGCGCGGCGGGGTCGGAAGGGCGCATGAGTTCTGGCGCGCAAAATCCAGGCATTCTCTTACACTCGCACGGCACTCTTGCGCGTCATGCGGATAAAACAAGCCTGCCACTGCAGGCCGACGAACCGTCACCATGCTCCGCGTCCTCTCGCAAACGGCCCCGACAACACTGTCCGAGATCAATTCCAGTCTACTCGGCGCCAGGCGCGGACACCGTCCCTTTACCGCCCTTACCCTTGGGTAAGGGCGGGCCCTTGGGTAACCTGCAACCCCTAGGTAAGTTGCACCCTCTGGGTAAGCTACACCCAGGCGCCTCATCCACACACCGCGGAAGCCCGCCCACTTGCCGTCAAGCCTCCGCACTCATGCTGCTGCCGACCGTTCCAACCTTGTGGTGGACACGTTCGACGCGGAATCCTGCCCGCACACCGTCAAGCCTCCCGCCTTCACCCCGCCTGCTTGCAGGTGACCGAGCAGGTGCCTGCCCGCACACCGTCAAGCCTCCCGCCTTCACCCCGCCTGCTTGCAGGTGACCGAGCAGGTGCCTGCCCGCACACCGTCAAGCCTCCGGCCTTCACCCGTCAGCGATCGCTTGACGCTCGCACGAGACCGTGACACAAGGCAGAATAGACCTATGAGTACTCACGTGACTTTCAGCAATGGCGTTTCAATTCCTACAATCGGCGTCGGATTCTGGGAAGTTCCGGCGGACCGAGCACAGCAAACCGTGGAAGAGGCCGTCGAGCTCGGCTACCGGCATCTCGACGGTGCCGCCGCCTACAAGAACGAGACGGAGATGGGCGCGGGCATTCGCTCCTGCGGCGTTCCCCGGGAGGAACTCTTTGTCACAACCAAACTGCAAAACGGCAACCAGGGCCACGACAAGGCTCTCGCCGCCTTCGACGCTTCATTAGAACGCCTTGGCCTCGACTACGTGGACCTGTACCTGATCCATTGGCCGGTGGCCCAATGGGGTCTGTACAACGAGACATGGAAGGCCTTGGAAGAAATCTACGCCTCCGGCCGTGCCAAGGCGATCGGCGTCGCCAACTTCCTGCCGGAGCATATTGAAGACCTCCTCGCACACTGCGAGGTGCGTCCGATGATCAACCAGTTCGAATGCCACCCCTCGCTGCAACAGCGCGAGATTGAGGAAGCCTCGAAGGCCGCGGGAATGGCGATCGAAGCCTACTCGCCCATCGGCCGGGGTGTCGACCTGACTAATCCTGTGGTTGAACAGGTGGCCGCCGAACGTGAGTGCACTCCGGCGCAGGCCATTCTGGCCTGGCACCTGGCCAAGGGACGCATCGTCATCCCGAAGTCCGTACACCGCGAGCGCCTCGCGGAGAACCTGGCTGCTGCCGATGTCACGCTGTCCGAAGCGAACATTGCCGCCATTGATTCCTTGGAGGCCGGACTTCGTCAAACCGCCGACCCGGCAACCTTCGACAACACCCAGTTCTGAGCCTGCACAGGACTCACTTCCGAATCTTCAGCAACACCCGGTTCTCGCACCCTGCAAGAGCCGGTTCCAAGTAGAAAAGAGGACAGCGTTATGACCGTTCCAACCATTCCACTCAATACCGGCTATCGCATCCCGCAACTGGGGCTGGGTACGTACAAGATGCTCGACGACGACGCCGAGCAGGCAGTTGCGTACGCGCTTGAGATCGGCTACCGCCATATCGATACCGCACAAATGTATGGCAACGAGGCCGCCGTCGGCCGCGGGATTGCGGCATCAGGCGTTCCACGCGAGGAAATCTTCATCACGACGAAGTTGGATAACCCGAATCATGAGCCGGAAGTCGCCCGGCGTTCCTTTGCGGAATCACTGGAGAAGTTGGGAACCGACTACGTGGATCTCTTCCTCATCCATTGGCCACTGCCCGATCAGTATGGCGGCGACTACCTTTCCACCTGGAAGACCTTGGAGGAGTTCGCTGCCGACGGGCGCGCGCGGTCGATTGGCGTCTCGAACTTCCAACAGCATCACCTGGAGACGATTATTGAGGGCTCGGAGACAGTACCTGCGGTCGACCAGATCGAATTGCATCCGTATTTCCAGAATCAGGTAGTGGCCGAGTTCTGCCGGGAGAACGGGATCGCCGTCGAGGCATGGGCGCCGCTGGTGCGCGGAATCGTCGCGGACGAGGCGAGTGTTGCCAGTATTGCCGAGCAGCACAACTGTACGACAGCGCAGGCCGTGCTGGCATGGCATCTGGCCAAGGGCCACATCATCTTCCCGAAGTCCGTTCATCGCCAGCGGCTCGAGGAGAACCTGGCGGCCGCGCAGATCCAGCTGACCGTGGATCAGGTCGAGCAGATCAGCAGCCTGGACCGCGGCGAACTCGGCCGCACAGGCATGCATCCGGACACCATGGAACGCGTCAAGGGTTCCATCGGGGACAAGTGAGGTGCAGACGGGGACAAGTGCGATGCAGACGGGGACAAGTGGCCCGCAGAATCGCAAATCCTGTCCACCCTGTGCCCGGAGCAGACTCCGGGCACAGGCATTAACTAGAATCCCAGTCAGGATCGCCGCGTATGACGAGCCCGCCTAGTGGTGTCGCGCGCCGGGTGGTGTGACGCGCCCGGTGGTGTAGCCTGCCCACTTAGTGGTGTCACGCGCCGGGTCGTGTGACGAACCCAGTGGTGTGACGCGCCCGCCCGGAGTGCTGTATGCCGCCGACAGCGGCTCCGCCCCCGGGGCCGTCAAGGGTCGGCCGCCCGCTTGGAACCGGCGCCCAGTCGGGCAATCGGGCCGGTTGGAAGGCCGGACCGGTTGGAAGGCCGGACCATACGCGATCCCGACAAGAGAAAAGCGATCCCGACAAGAGAAAGAGGAGAATCATGGTTGACTTTGCGTACACAATTGCAGGGTCGGAAGCAACCGGCGGTGCCGGTTTCCAAGTCGATCTGAAGACATTCCAGCAGCTCGGCGTGTACGGAATGGGCACATTGACCTGTATCGTCTCCTTCGATCCCGCGCATGACTGGGCTCATCGCTTCGTTCCGATTGATCCGCAGGTAATCCGCGACCAGATCGAGGCCACTCTCGCCGCACAAGCTATCAACACGGTGAAGATCGGCATGCTCGGACATCCGGACACCATCGACGCCGTCGCGGACGGTCTCGCCTCACAACCGTGGCGAAATATCGTGGTGGATCCGGTGCTCATCTGCAAGGGCCAAGAGCCGGGTGCCGCACTTGATACGGATACCGCACTACGCGCAAAGATCCTGCCCCTGGCTACCGTTGCCACCCCGAATCACTTCGAGGCACTGACACTGTCAGGCATGGACGAACTGTCCACCGTGGAAGATCTCGGTGAGGCGGCCAAGCGTATTTCCGACCAAGGGCCGCGCTACGTCGTCGTCAAGGGCGGAATCGATTTCCCGGGTCCGGACGCGGTGGATGTTCTCTGGGACGGCGAAGAGATCACCACCTTCAAGGTGCCGAAGATCGGCGAGGAGCGGGTCTCCGGGGCCGGTTGCACCCTTGCCGCCGCGATCACCGCAGAGCTGGCAAAGGGCAAGGACATCCACGCTGCCGTGCAAACAGCGAAGGACATGGTGACCACGGGTATCGAGGCGCGCGTAAGCGCCAACACGCCCTTCGACACGGTCTGGCAGGGTGCGTATACCCCACGTGACTGATCGTGATGGCAGGCGGGATAGTGGCATATGACGGGCAGGACGGCACTCGCGCCGCCGTGCCCGTCATTGTCGTACTCGGGTGCCGGACAATCGGCCACGATCCCACGCGAACCCTGCGCTTCCGATTAGAAACTGCGCTCGTGGAGTTCGCGAATGCGCGCAAAGCGGGAATCACTCCGTATATTCTGTGCTGCGGCGGGCAAGGCCATGACGAACTCGAGCCGGAATCGGTTGTGATGACGCGCTGGCTTGCCGGTCGCGGCATTCCCGATGATCTCCTGCTCGTGGAGAACGCCTCGCATTCCACCGAGGAGAACCTTATAAATGCGCGGCATATTCTCCTCGACGTCGCCTCCACGCTCGCGACTGCCCACCCCGCCGGGTTCACCGCTCAGCGGAAGCTGCCAGCCGTTATTGTCACCTCGTGGCCGCATGTGCCACGGACTCAGTTTCTGGCTCGGCGTGCCGGTTTTCGGCCGGTTATGCGTGGAGCACGGGTGCCCCCGCGCAGGGTTCCGCGTGCCCTCATCTGGGAGGCGGGGTCATGGGCGTTCGTTGTAGCGGCACAGCTACCCGTTGCACAGGCAGTCACGCGGCTCAGCGGGTGGATCAATGTACGGTTGGGCCGGCCCGCGCACACTTCCGTCTCTCCTCATTCGCGATTTGGGACCAATTCGACGACGGCGGACCGGACCAAGCCGCCCACACGCACTTCTACCTCGGATCACACGCAATCTAGGAAGGAACCGCGATGACCTCGCCCTATTTCGCTGCGGCCATCCAATTCGTGCACGCGCACCTCAGCACGCGCGACGTCGCCACTGCTCAGCAGCGCTATCGTTTCCAGCACTGCCTACGGGTGGCGGCAATCGGGCGTGCTGTTGCGGAAGAGGAAGGGCTGGATGCCGACACCTTGGAGCTGGCGTGTGTTCTGCATGATGTCGGTAAATTCGATCCCACCTGGCATGTGGACCATGGCCGCGTCGGTGCGAAACTGGCCCGCGGCTTCCTTGAAGAACAGGGGGCGTCTCCCGCTCTTGTTAACGAGATCTGCCAGGGAATTGCCATGCATACCGACGGACGATGGAACTACCCTCCGCAGTCCCCCGACTACACAGGGGCCATTGACTACTCCGACGAACCGAGCGTACTTGCCCGCTCGGTGGGCGACTGCGATAACGTTGACCGCTTTGGAGCCTACCGTGTTTATGACACCCTGCAGTATGTGGATTTCCTCGGAATGGACCTTGAGGAGCAGCTGAGCTTCATCGCCGGTTACCGTCAACGTCTGGTGCGAGAACGCGAATACACATGCGCCACCGACGCCTGCGAACGGCGATGGATTGAAGCACTTGACGCGCAGGATGCGTACTTCGCCGCATTAGAGGCGCAGATTGCGGCGGCACTTCCCGGCACGCTCCTGCTGCCAGAACAAAGAGGATAGCCATCACGGTGCGATAGGTAACCGGCCGACGCCTGGGCGCGGCAGGCGAGCCGGCATTGGCACGTCAGGCGAACTGGCATTGGCGTAGCAGGCGAGCCGACGCCTTGGCGCACACTGAGCGAGCCGCCCGATCGGCGGTGGTTCCTCAAGCTAGCTCGCGGTTGTCGCTCGCACATTGAGCGGCCCATCCGATCTTCGTCGCATTAGTGCAGCATGCGAGCCGACGCCCCACACCTTTTCTGCTGCTTGCCCATCGTGCGAGGGTCCTGACGGTGGGGATTTGAGGGGGCAGTGTCAAAATCCCGTCCAAACGCTGAATTCTCCAAACAGCCATCGCCTCAAATCCGCATGATTCCGCCATTCTTTAAATGGAGC
>SUUB01000007.1:42182-44100 GCA_015062745.1 Actinomycetaceae bacterium | reverse complement strand
GACCCGCGCCGCTACTGCGCCAGCTCGGCAAACCGCGCGTAATGGCCCTGGAAGGCCAACTCCAGCGTTCCCGTGGGGCCGGAGCGCTGCTTGCCGATAATGATCTCGGCCATGCCTGCCTTCGCCGAGTCGCGATCGTACATATCCTCCCGGTGGATGAGCAGTACGACGTCGGCGTCTTGCTCCAGAGACCCGGACTCGCGCAGATCAGCCACTTGTGGGCGCTTATCGTTGCGCTTCTCCGAGTCTCGGTTGAGCTGGGCGACGGCGATAATCGGCACATCCAGTTCCTTGGCCAACAACTTGATAGAGCGCGAAAACTCCGAGACTTCCTGCTGCCGCGACTCCACCGCCCGTGCTCCTGAGCTGAGCAGCTGCAGGTAGTCGATAACAATCAGCCGGATGTCATGCTGCTGCTTCATACGTCGGCACTTGGCCCGGATCTCCGTAAGCGTCAGATTCGGTGAATCGTCCACGATCAATGGCTTTTGCGAGATACGGTCGAGCGTCCGCGCCACCGACTGCCAATCCTCCGGGGTCATCTCGCCCTTAATCATGCGGTCAAGGAATACCTTGGCCTCGGCCGCCAGGACGCGCATTGACAGTTCGTTCCGGTTCATTTCCAGCGAGAAGTACACCGTGGGAAGACCGTTGGCAATGGCCGCGCTACGGCAGATATCCATGGCAAGTGTTGACTTACCCGCACCCGGACGCGCAGCGACGATGATCATCTGCCCGCCACGCAAGCCGTTGAGCTTGTTATCCAATTCCACGAATCCGGTGGGAATGCCCTGCAGGCCCCCATCCCGGTTCTCATTGCTCTCCAGCTCGTCGTACAGGCCGGGAACGATTTCCTCCAGCGTCATGTACTCGTTGGTGGCACGATCCTCGGTGATGGAGTAGACCTCGGCCTGGGCCATATCAATCAGACCCTTAACATCGGCGCCGTCGGTGGTGTAACCGAGTTGGACGATGCGGGTACCGGCTTCCACCAACGAACGCAACTGGGCTTGCTCGCGGACGATCTGGGCGTAGTACGCAGCATTGGCGGCGGTGGGAACGGACGCAACCAGCGTGTGAAGGTAGGGCAAACCGCCCACACGCTCAAGATCGCCCGTGCGTTGCAGTTCCGCACCAACCGTCACGGCATCCGCCGGCTCACCGGCGCCGAAGAGTTTGACGACGACGGAGAAGACCTCCTGGTGCGCAGGACGGTAGAAATCCTTGGATTTCACGATCTCCACGACATCGGCAATGGCGTCCTTCGACAGCATCATGCCGCCGAGTACCGACATCTCGGCCTCGATGTTACGTGGTGGAACCCGTTCGAATGAAGAGCCAACTCGCGTCTGCTCACTCACCGTCGTCATGCCCATTCCTCCTTGTATACCCGGTGTGCCGACGTCTCCTAAAACCGACACTCCGGATCTTCACCCTTCGACCAAGCCGACAGCCGTTTGTCGTTCGCGAGCCTTGCCGATGGCCCAGTGCACGCCGGGGAGATGACCGATGTACTTGACGCCGCCAGTCAGCGGCCGCCAACCACGTGAGCTGCCAACTCCCTACCACACTTATCAAGCAGTGCCGAACGACGGTTGATATACCGCCGATTCGACCGCCAGTAGCTTTGCCTGAGGGTTGCCTCCATGCCCCATCGACTCTGCCATGCAGCCTCCTGCACACCCTTTGCCGCTGGGGACACTACAAGGGTACCGACAAGCTCCGACATGAAATCGTGGCGGCCACCTTCGCCCTGTTAATACACGCCGTGACACGGTGGATAAGCTGTCGATAACCTGTGCGTAAAGACCCCGATTTATCCACTTTTTTGCAGGTTTTTATCCCCAACTGTGTATAAAGGGGGTGAAGTGTTGGCGATTCCGTCCCCATACTTGTCCACAAGCGTGGATAAGTCCGA
>SUUB01000007.1:40341-42082 GCA_015062745.1 Actinomycetaceae bacterium | reverse complement strand
CCAGCACTGACCATTTGGCAGTCCGGCGCCGCCTAAGGCCGGACGTGCCTATCCCAAGAACCGGATCCTATGTGGGCCCGCCCGCCGCCCCGAGGTCGGGCTGCCCAGGTATATTGCGCCTTACTGTGAACATTCGCCGTCGCCAATGCATCAATCGCGGCTCACTTCTCGCTACTCGCGCGCTCGCTCCTCGGCGGTCAGCGGCTCATCGGCCTTCTGTCCGCGCAAGGCGTGAATCGCCCAATAACACAAGGCCCCCAGCGGCGCCGCGATGAACCAGGAGAAGGGCGCCAACACCTGGCAGAAATGCACCGGTAACAGCGCGATGCAGAGCGCCACAACGGCAGAGGGAATGAACGCCCAGACCGCATTCATGTTTAATCCATGCTGGTAGTAGTAGCGGCCGCTCTTGTCCGGTGAATAGAGGTCCCGCAGATCCACCCGCGAGCGCTTGTAGTAGTAATAATCCAGCACCAGAATCCCGAAGAAGGGGCCGAGCAGCGCTCCCAGGGAACCAAGGAAATACGTGATGGCGGTCGGACTTCCGTACAGGTTCCACGGCGTAACAACAATCGAGAGCACCACGGCAACGATTCCGCCGATGCGGAAGGAGATCCGCTTCGGGTTCAGATTCGACAAGTCAAATGCGGCAGACACGAAGTTCGCCACGATATTCACGCCAATTGTCGCCACAATGAAGGCCAATGACACCACGTAGAACATGAAGTCATTGTCGATATGAGCCAGTAGGTCTCCCGGGTCTTCGAATGCTTCTCCGTACACCTGGATTGCCGTCGCCGAGCAGAGCACTGCTGTCAGTGCGAACGCCGTCCAGTTCAACGGTAGGCCAAGAATATTACCGACGACGACTGAGCGCTTTGTCGGCGCATAGCGCGCGAAGTCGGCAAAGTTCAGCATGAGAGTGGCAAGGGTACCGATTGTCAGGCCAACGGTCACAAAGATCTGATACGTCTGCTGGCCAAGAGCGGGTGATACACCGTCGGCGTTTGTGGTCCAACTGAAGTTCCAGTCGGCCTGCATCAGCATCCACACACCCAGACCGATCATAATTACCCAGATGATGGGACCGGCCAGGCCTTGGAAGTGGCGAACAGCTTCCATTCCGCGCCACACAATCACCAACTGTATGCCTGAGAGTATGAGGAATGCCAGCCAACCTGACGCTCGCAACCCGAGGAAACTGGCGTTCCACTCAAGCATCGAAGGGAAGACTCGCATCATCAGTAGCTCAAGCGAAATAGATGCCAGGTAGGTTTGAATCCCATACCAGGCGATGGCCACGATACCGCGCACCATAGCTGGGAAGTTGGCTCCCCAGATTCCCCACGTCACACGGGAGACCACCGGGTACGGAGCACCCGTCTCATAACCCATGATTCCGGAGACACAGCACGCTGCAAAGATAATCAAGGTGGCAATGAGCACCCCGATCACGATGGCCAGCGGAGTCATACCCATAAGCGTTCCGGTGCCGATGAACAGTGCCGCCGCGAATGTGTAGTTCGAAGCGTTATGGGCATCATTCATCCACAGTGAAAACAGCGAGTAGCTGGACCATTTCCGGTCGTCGGGAAGCGCGGGAGCGAGGTCGTCGTTAAAGAGTCGCCCGTCCTTGTCGCCAGCTCGTAGTTCGTCATGACTGACGCTTTCGGCTCTCATAATTGTTCTCCTAACATCGTTGTTCAGGTCCTTCCGATGGGAGGGACTGGTGGCATTTCTT
>SUUB01000007.1:16601-40241 GCA_015062745.1 Actinomycetaceae bacterium | reverse complement strand
CGCTTTCGGCTCTCATAATTGTTCTCCTAACATCGTTGTTCAGGTCCTTCCGATGGGAGGGACTGGTGGCATTTCTTCTGGTCGGGCACGTGCGTAGCCAGACATACGCCCCGAGCCGTTTTCGTGGCGCCCCATGCATGGTCACTCTCGGGCCACGCATTTCGACGCCTACCAGACGTGTATGGCCGTACCTACCCCGAACGCCCAGATCGATTCAGATCGCGCTGGTGTTGCCGCATGCCGCGACATCGGCCTATGCCCGGGCCACGGCTCCGGCTTTGGCTCAGCACGTGCGCTCATCCGCCAGGGTTACAGCGAAAAACCGCGCATCTCGAACTGGTCGGCAATGGTCTGCCGAGATGCGCCCAATCCCAGTAACACCCCCAAAAGAATCCGAGCTTTTAATGGTTGGAGCAGGCCGGCGAAGATCACGCCTCTGCGCTCCAGGTCAATTTCCGCACCCGGATAGGCGTAGGTTGTGCGCCCGGTGCGGCCTCCACGCGTGCGCGTGGTCATCACCAGCGGAATGCCGCGCTCAGCCGCGACATCCACCGCGTCAAGATAGGATTCGGGCACATGCCCGGCTCCCATGCCCGCAATAACAATCCCCGCGCAGTCCTGGCTCACCACGAGTTGCCGCAGCACCTCCCCGTCACAGCCCAACGCCGGGGTGACAACGGGAACATTAACCACCCGTTGCGGAACGGGCAAGGCCGCCGGGCACGGCCCATCCGGACGAGTAACTGGTTCAAAGACGCCTTCCACCACGCGTCCGAGTGCCCCCATCCACGGACTGGCAAAAGCATCCATCGCGAAGGAATGCGTCTTCGTCACGGTCACCGCCCGGTGGACTTCACCGTTCATGACGACGACGGCCCCGGCGCCGCGTGCCTGCCAGGATGCGGCCACAATGGCCGCATCCAGCAGGTTGGCGGGACCATCCGCCCCCGGCTCGTCCGGCGAACGCATCGCACCGGTGATAACCAACGGCTCCGGCCTATCCCACAGGAGGTCGAGCAGGTAGGCGGTCTCCTCCATCGTGTCGGTGCCGTGGGTGACGATAACCCCGGCGGCGCCGTCGTCGACCATGCGGTGCGCCCAAGCAAGGCCCTCCAGCAGCATGTCGAAGGAGACCGACGGCGAACCCACGTTCGCCACCGTGCGGCACTCCATCCGACCGATGTCGGCCAGCGCCGGAACGGCGGCGACCAGATCGTCGCCGTCCAGCGCCGGCGTGACACCGTCGTCGCCGGTCATGGCGATCGTTCCTCCAAAGGAACAGACCGCGTACCAGGGTCCGTCAGTCATCTGCGGTACCATCACTGGTCGCACTTCCAGGATCGACCAGGCTCACGCCACCGGCGCGACTTCCAGGATCAACCCGACCCTCGAAATCGGCGCGGAAGGCCAGCGCGGTTGGTGCGTCCACCGGCAGGTCCTCCGCCAGCGGCTCGAACTCGGTCATCGAATCCAGCGCCGTGCCCATGGAGATATTCGTGACACGCTCTTCGATGCACTCGACAACAACCGGCACGCGGAAGGTTTCCGCCATCGTGCGCGCACGCGGCAGGGCCTCGGCCAGCTCTTCGGGTGTGCGTACCCGGATCGCCTTACACCCCAAGGATTCGACCACGCCGACATGATCCACCCCGTAGCCATCGGTCTCCGGAACATTGATGTTCTTGTACGCCAGCGACACCTGGTACTCCATATTGAAACCGCGCTGCGACTGGCGGATCAGGCCAAGATAGGCGTTATTGACCACCACGTGCACCCACGGCACCTCGTGCTGAGCCGCCGCGGCCAACTCCTCGATGAGGAACTGGAAGTCGTAGTCGCCGGAGAGCGCCACCACCGGCGTCGCCGGATCGGCCGTCACCGCGCCAATGGCCGCCGGAATTGTCCAGCCCAGCGGGCCGGCCTGGCCGGCGTTAATCCAATGCCTCGGTTTGAACACATGCAGCATTTGCGCGGCGGCGATCTGGCTGAGACCGATGGTTGTCACATACCTGGTCTCCGGTCCGAATGCGCGGCACATCTCCTCATACACGCGCTGTGGTTTCAGCGGTACATTGTCGAAATGCGTCTTGCGGAGCATGGTGGCCTTCCGCTCGTTGCATTCCGCCACCCACTGTGTGTAGCGCTCCGCCGGAGAATCACCGTAACGCTCACGCGCCGCTTCCAACAGCACCTCGGCCGCCACCTTCGCATCCGATACCGACCAGTAGTCCGGCGGGAATACCCGTCCGATCTGTGTCGGCTCGATATCGATATGAACGAACTTCCGACCGGCCCGGTACACCTCCAGATTGCCGACGGCGCGGGCCGCCCACCGGTTCCCGAAGCCGATCACGAGGTCCGACTCGAGGAAGGAAGCGTTGGCGTAGCGCTGCGAGGTCTGGAACCCGGCCATGCCCTGCGCCAGACGATGATTATCAGGGATGCTTCCCCATCCCATCAGAGTCGAAATCACCGGAATACCGAGGTATTCGGCCAATTCCACGAACTCCTTCTCACCGGCGGCGTTGAGTATTCCGCCTCCCGCCAGCAGGATCGGATGGCCAGCCGCATCAATCATGTCGAGGATGTGATCGGCCTGCGTGCGCGACATTCGCGGCACCGCGATCGGCAGTGGCTCATAGGCATCGATATCGAAGTCGATCTCCTCAACCTGCAGGTCTGCCGGCAGGTCGATCAGCACCGGACCGCGGCGGCCGGTCCGCATGAGCTGGAAGGCCTTCGCGAAGGTGCCGGGAACCTGTGCCGCCTCCAGAATGGTGACGGCCATCTTCGTTACCGGAGCGGCGATTGACGCAATATCAACGCCTTGGAACTCCTCCTTATGCAGCATGGGCCGGGCAGCCTGGCCCGTGATGCACAGGATCGGAATCGAGTCCGCCCAGGCCGAGTACATGCCGGTGATCAGATCGGTACCACCCGGGCCGGACGTCGCCAGGGCAACGCCGATATTTCCAGGCTTGGTTCGGGTGTACCCCTCGGCCATATGAGCGGCGGCTTCGGGATGGCGGGCGAGGATGTGCTGAATACTCCCGTCCCTCTCCATGCCGGAGTAGAGGCCGTTAATGGCCGCTCCCGGAACGCCGAAGGCCTGGGTGCACCCCTCTTTCCGCAGAATTTGAACGATTGCGTCGACGACGCGCATACGAGGCATTAGTCTTCACTCATTTCTTGTGCGAGATGAATAGTTGATAGTGGGGTCCAACTACAGCAGGCGCCAGGCCTCACGCAGGACACGCTTGGCATCGGCGATGACGCCGTCGACCTTCTCGTCGCCGAGTGGCTGAACCTCGAAGGAGACGATATTGCGCTCCGGGGCGTCCTCCCGCAGATACCCGATGTCGAAGAGTCCGGCGAGGAATTCGCGGACCTCCGGCACATGGCATTCCGACTTCGGGTGGGAGAAGTAGGGATGCTTATCGCCATAGGCGGGATCGTCCGGATCGGAAATCACGCACGTGCCAATATGCGCGTGGTTCAGATATTCCGCCGTGACCGTCATGGCCTCTCTCACCGTCTCTCCCTGCATGGGCAGGTGCGACAGGTCAACCATGAGCCCGAAGTCGGGTATTGCCTTCCGCACCTCCCGAGCCAGTTCGACGCCGAGTCGATTGGTGCCGATAAGGGCAAACTTTTCCGTGGAGTCGTCGAAAGTCTCCAATGAGAGGAGGATGTCGCCCTTCGACTTGGCGTAGCGGCCAATCTCAATAATGGATTGTGCGAGCCGCTCCAGCGCCCTGTCGGTATCCCTCTTATCTTTCGGCTTCGGTCCGGAGAGGAAGCCGAACTTCTTCGCGCCCATTTCATAGGCCTGATCCACGGCGCCCTTGAGGACCTCAACCGTCTGAAGGCGCTTCTCCTCGTCGAAGTCGGAGAGGTTGAGTCCCTGCTTGAGAATGTACGGCTGCGCGCCGAAACCGACGGTCATGCCGGCGGTATCAATCAGCTTCTTCACGGCGGCCCGTTCCTTCGCACCATTGATCCGTGTAATCTCGATGGCCTCGAAGAAGTCATCGTTGACGATGCGTTCCACGGACTCCGCAATAGGGCCATCGCCAGAGCTGGCGAAGGGGTAGGCCATGAAGTGAATGATGCCGGGGCGAATATAGTTATGCAGATCGTCCTTCATGATGATGTCCTTTCACTATGTGGTGATGTCGGGATGGAGAGGTCCACGCGCCGGCAGTGGGCCTTTCGGCACACGGCCTGCGCGCGGCCTTGTTGGAAACCGGCCGCGCGGCGCACGGCGATGGCGGCAATTCGCCGACCTGCGGCAGCGAACCAAGCCGTCGCTCGGGCAGCCGGAGCTAGGCGGATTTACGGGCGACGACGCGGCGGGCGGCGTCGGCGATATTGCTGGCGCGCAGTCCGAAGTAGTCGAACAGTTCGTCCAGGGTTCCCGACAGGCCGAACACATCCCGTGATCCGATGCGCTCCAGGGGTACCGGATGTCCTTCACCGAGTACCTCGGCCACCGCAGACCCCAGACCGTTGAGAATTGAATGCTCCTCCACGGTGACGGCGCAGCCGGTCTTTCCGACGGAGGCGAGGATGGCAGCCGCGTCCAAGGGCTTGACGGTATGAACGTTGAGCACCTCGGCACTGACCCCTTCCCGGGCCAGCTCCTCGGCGGCCTCAAGCGCCTCGTATAGCACGCAGCCGGTGGAGGCAATCGTGATATCGGCGCCCTCGCGCATGGTGTGCGCCTTCCCGATTTCAAAGGGCGTCCCCGCCGTGGTCACATCGGGCACAGGCAACTTGCCGATCCGCAGGTATACCGGCCCTTCCAACTCGTAAGCTGCCACCACGGCCTTGCGGGCCTCCTCCGAATCCGCCGGCACAATCACCGTCATATCCGGAATGGCGCGCATCAGCCCTATGTCCTCAAGTGGAAGGTGCGTCGCGCCCTCCTGTGCCGCCGACATTCCGGCGTTATGCCCCACGATTTTCGCGTTGCGTGCCGAGTAGGCGACGGAGACTCGAATCTGATCAAAGCCTCGTCCCGTGAGGAAGTTGGCGTAGGCGTTGGCGAAGGGAACCTTGCCCATCGCGGCCAAACCGGCCGCCGTACCAACCAGATCGCATTCCGCGATCCCCATGTTGAGGAAGCGGTCGGGGTAGGCGTCACGGAAACGGTCGGTGAAATTAGATTTCGCGCAATCGGCGTCCAGCACAATGACGTCCTTGTGCTGGGCTCCGAGTTCCAGAAGGCCTTGCGCGTACCCTTCACGAGGTGCAGTCTTCGTCGTCATCGCAGTTCCTCCAGAGCCTGCGCGAGTTCGTCATCGGTAGGCGCCAAACCGTGGAACTTCGCCGTATTTTCCATATAAGAGACGCCTTTGCCCTTCACGGTGCGCGCGATAATCATGGTGGGCCTGCCACTGCTGGCCGCCGCATCGGCGAAGGCATCGTCGAGAGCGCCCAGATCATGACCGTCCACTTCGATCACGTACCAGCCGAAGGCCATCCATTTCGCGACGATGTCACCCAAGGACTTCACCGAATCAACCGGCCCATCCAGCTGGATGGAGTTCGCGTCGAGGATTGCACAGACGTTATCGAGGCAGTGATCGGCGGATGTCATTGCCGCCTCCCAGATTTGCCCCTCCTGCGCCTCGCCATCGCCAATCATCACGTAGTAGCGCGATGCCAGGCCATCCATCTTTGCGGCCATGGCCGCACCATTGGCCAGTGACAGCCCCTGCCCGAGCGATCCCGAGGAGGAATCAACTCCCGGTAGGTGGGTATTGGATGGATGCCCCTGCAACCTGCTCCCAAGGTCGCGGAACGTCATGAGTTCTTCCCGTGGAAAATATCCACGGGCCGCCATCACCGAGTAATAGGCGGGTGTGCAGTGCCCCTTGGAAAGGAAGAACATGTCACGGTCGGGCCAGTCGGGTTCTTCTGGGCGGATGTTCATATGCCGGAAGTAGAGGACAACCATGGCGTCAATCGCCGAGAGTGATCCCGCAGGATGCCCACTTCCCGCATGGTGAACCATGCGGACGATATCGCGCCTGCACTCCTTCGCAATATCGCGCAGTCTGTTTGTTTCTTCTATATCCACGCTTGTCACCTCGTCTTCTCTGTGGAGTTCTGCCGCATCGGGGCGTGTGCGCCAATCCCGGTGCAAGCTCGGCGGGGCGGGGCCGGCCCCGGTGAAGAGACCGGCCCCCAGCCTGTTAGTCGTCGATTTCACGGAAGGTGATCTCCTGGGCGCCCTCCCACAGGAGCTTCTCGCCCAGCTCTGCCAGGTGTTCGTTGCCCTCCACGATCCGTGCCAGCGGATTTCCGGGCAGCTGGCCCGCCTTCGAGGCGAAGTTCGTATACCCGTATGCCAGCAGAATCTCCGTCTCGGACTTGCCGCCCGGGTAGATCACGATTTCACCCGGATGCGGGTAACAGGTGCCGTTCTCGTGCTCCAGTTCCAGGTCCAGATCACCGAAGGGAATCCAGCCCGCCTGCCCGGACCAACGCACGTGAATCATGCGCGAGGTCAGTGGCATGAGCTTTTCCCGGAAGGCCTTGACCGTCTTCGGCCCCTCTTCTTCTTGGTACTCGGCGATGAAGGTGAAACCACCAGCAGTAATTTCGAGTTTCATTGTTGTTTCTCCAATCTTGTGGGTCGCTGCTACAGTCACAGGCCGAGAATCGAGGCAAGCAGAGCCATGCGGATGGACACCGATTGCAGGATCGCCCGGAAGTAGAGCTGGTGCGGGGTGTTATCGATGGCGAGGTCCATCTCGCCGGCACGGCGGGGCAGGGTGTGGGTCACGTACACCATGTGGCCCTTCTCCGCCTCGTCGCGCAGGGTGTCGTAACGGATCAGGTAACGGTCCATGAGCTTCTTGAAGGCTTCGGCTTCAGCGCCTGCCGGTGCCGAGCAGCCGGGCAGGTAGATGTAGTCCTGTGTGCGGACGAAGTTGTTGAAGCCGTCCTGATCGAAGTCGAACTCCTCGTTCAGGTCGATGTTGAATTCGTTGCGGATGCGATCGGTTACCTCGGTGGGGGTACGCAGATCGGAATCGGAACAGATTGTCACCTCGGCTCCGAGGCGCGCCAGACCGTATGCCATGGAGTGGCCGGTGCGGGCCTCGATCATATTCGGCGAGACGACGGCGACTTTCAGCCCGTCAAAGTGCCCGAAGCGACGCCAGATGGTGTACAGGTCGAGCAATGCCTGGGTCGGATGCTCCCAGTGGCCCCAACCGCCATTGATAATCGGGCACTCGGCCGCCTCGGCTCCGCGCCGCGCCTCGTCTTCGTCGTAGTGGCGAATAACCGCCACGTTGGCATACTGCGAGATGCAGCGCATGGTGTCCTCGATGGACTCCTCCTTGGCCACCGAGGAGGTCACCTTCGGATTGGCTTCCACGATGACGTGGCCGCCCATGCGCTCCATGGCCGTCTGGAAGGACATTCGGGTGCGCGTGGAGGGCTGGAAGAACATCAACGCGAGCATCTTGTCGTCGAACAGGTCAATCTTCGACCGATTGAAGAGTTCAAGACTCTTACCCAGTTCGAACAACTTGAGCAGTTGCTCCGGGCTGAGATCGTTAATGGAGATGAAGGACTTGCCGACATTGTCGACTGCTTCAATCATTTCCTTCATCGAACGCATGTATTCGGACACGGTAATCTCCTTGGTTTTCCTTGATGTGCCTGTTTTCTGGTGTACGTTGTGTGGCACGGTCGGCCCGCCGCGTTCCCGCCGCACCCCGGTGCACGCTCTGGTGCACGACCGACCGAGCCACTCCGTTCAGCCGCGGCGGATGAGCCGCCCCGCCTTGGAATCGCGGTCCACGACTCTCCCGCGCAGGATTGTCTGGTGGACGACTCCCCTGAGCACCCGGCCGTTGAAGGGGCTGATCTTGTTCTTGTGCTCAAGCTTCTCGACGTCGACGGTGAAGGTCTCCTCCGGGTCCACCACCGCGAAATCACCGTCCTTGCCCACGGCGATGGCGCCCTTCGTCGGAAGGTCGAAGGTGGCGGCCGGAGCGGACGCGAACCAGCGTGCAATGTCGGAGAGTGTGGCGCCGAACTGGGCTCCGGCGGTCAGTACTGCCGGTAGTCCGAGCTGGACGGATGACACGCCTCCCCAGGCCACTCCGAAATCGCCGGTGTCGCGCCGTTTGAGATCGGCCGTGCAGGGCGAGTGGTCCGAGGCGATATGATCGATCGTCCCGTCCAGCAGTCCCTGCCACAGGGCACGCCGGTTCTCCTCCTCCCGCAACGGCGGCGCGCACTTGTACTCCGTTGCGCCGTCGGGAATCTCCTCCGCCGCGAATGTGAGGTAGTGCGGGCAGGTCTCCACCGTGATGCGGACCCCGTCCTCCTTGGCGGCGCGGATCAGAGGCAGCGCCTCGGAGCTGGCCAGATGGAGGATGTGTACCCGGGCACCGGTGTCGCGCGCCGCTGCAATTACCTGCCGGATGGCCTCGTTCTCCGCCTCGCGCGGCCGCGAGGCGAGGTAATTGGCGTAGGATGGGCCGAAGTTCTGCGGCGCCTGCGCCAGGATGCCAGCGTCCTCGCAGTGGATGATCATGACGGCGTCGAGGCGCGCGATCTCCTCCAGATCCTTGCGCAACTCGTCGTAGCCGAGGTATCCGTATTCGTCAATGCCCGAGTGTGCGGTGAAGCATTTGAAGCCGAAAACTCCGCGTTCCCACAGAGGTCCGAGTTCTCCCCGATTTCCCGGTACGGCACCCGCCCACAGACCGACGTCGACGGACAGCTTTCCGGCGGCGGCCTCTTGCTTCAACTCCAAGTTCTTCACGGTTGTCGTGGGCGGATCGGAGTTCAGCGGCATGTCGATAATGGTGGTGATACCACCGGCTCGGGCCGCCCGCGTCGCCGACTCGTATCCTTCCCATTGAGTGCGCCCCGGCTCGTTCACGTGCACGTGGGAGTCGAGCAGGCCGGGAAGAAGCACCTGGTCATCCGGTACCACGATCTCGTCGTCGGCGGCGACGGCGGCGTCGACCGGTTGAATATCGGTGATGACTCCGTCCGTCACGACGACGGCGGCGGATTCAATTCCCGTTGGAAGTACCGCGCGCTGGGCGCGGATCACTAGTGTTGTACTCATTGCTTATCACTCTCCTTTGCTGTTGAAGCAGCTGTTGACTCACCTGCGACAGTGGCTTCTGCCGTCGCGGCTGCTGTTTCGCTACCGGGAACCTCCACCGAGTCCCGGTCGGCATCCAGATCAACCTGCATGGCCTGCTGGACGGCCGCCAAGAGGTACGGATCGTTGCGTGAAATGAAGTAGTGGACCACGAAGGCTATGCCTGCACCGATGAACCAGGAGAAGGGACTGAGGAACTTCGCCCACGGCCACGGTCCAACCGCGACGAGAATCGACGGAATCGAAGCGATGAAGAAGGTGGCGACGGCTCGCATATTCCATCCGTTGTCGAAGCTGTGCATGCCCTTGGCTTTGAACAGCTCCGACACCTGCACTTGTTGCTTTCGCAGGATGAAGTAGTCGACGATGATAATGCCGAACAGTGGCCCGAGCACGGCGCCGAGGGCGGCGAGGAAGGTGTTGATAATGAATGGGTTGTTGTACAGGTTCCACGGGGTGATCAGAAGTGCGATCACCGCCGAGATCAGACCGCCGCGAACGAAGTTGATCTTCGACGGCCAGGCGTTCGCCAGGTCGTAGGCGGGGGAAACAAAGTTGGCGACAACATTGATTCCCAGCGTTGCCACCGTGAATGTCAGAGCTCCGAGGATCGATGCGGTGACGGAATCGATACGTCCCACCAGTTCCACTGGGTCGTACACATACTCCCCGTATATTTGGAACGATCCGGCGGTCACAAGCACCGACACCACGGAGAAGGCGATGAAGTTAACCGGCAGACCCCACAGATTGGCCATCCACACGGCCTTCTTGGTCGGCGAGAACCGAGCGAAATCGCAGAAGTTCAGCAGTAGCGTGGAGAAGTAGGTGACGGTCAGGGCAATCGCAGCTAAGAAAGCGTGTGACATTCCCCACTCGGCCTTTCCGGAGGCGACTGTCAGGGAAACGTGCCATCCACACTTGTACAGAACCCAAATGGTAAGTGCGAACATCACAACCCAGACTGCCGGGCCAGCGAAGTCCTGGAACTTGCGAATGGTCTCCATACCGTTGCGCAGGAGTAGAAGCTGCAGTGCCCACATGAAAAGGAAGGCCAGCCACCCGAGCAGTGTTTCTCCGAGGAACTTCTGCTGACCCCACTCATTGATGCCGGGCCAGATATCCGATGCCAGCACAATCACGGCACGGGAGGCCAACCAGGTTTGGATGCCGTACCAGCAGATCGCGACAAATCCGCGGGTCAGGGCCGGTAGGTTGGAGCCGATGGTGCCGAAGGCAATACGTGCTAACACTGGATAGCACAGTCCCGTTTTCTGCCCGGCGAATCCCACCAAGTTCATAAGGAAGAAAACCACGATAATGCCGATGGACAGACCCGCAAAAACGTGAATCGCGCCTAATCCGAGGGCAAACAACCCCGCGGCGAAGGTGTAACCACCGATGGAGTGGATGTCAGACATCCACATGGCGAACAAAGAATAGAAACTCCAGTGCCTGGTCTTGGCAGGAGCTAAATCCTCGTTGATCAGACTCGGCGTAATTTCACCACCAGTCTGTGAAACGTTCGAAGTCATGAGTCGTACCTTTCTGGTGCTAACGGCGGCCTAGGCCGCTAGTGTGTGTTGGCTATTGCGTGATAGTTGTGCCGGCGTTTCCGGCAACGGCTTCTTTCAGGAGGGGAAGGGACGTGATGATGACCCGCTTTCCTCCCTGTTCCAGGAAGTTGATGGCCGCCTCGATTTTCGGCGCCATCGACCCGGCGCCGAACTGTCCTTCGGCGAGATATTTCTTCGCATCGGCCGTGGTGAGCCGGTGCAACTCCTGTTGTTCGGGGGTATTGAAGTTAATGGCAACCGTGTCCACGGCGGTGCAGATGATGAAGGTTTCCACCCCGAGCAGTGTGGCGAGGAGTGCTGACGCCCGATCCTTATCGATCACGGCTTCAACACCGTTCAACTCTCCCGATTCTTCGCGTGATACCGGAATTCCGCCACCGCCGACGGCGACCACCAGGCAACCGGAGTTCAGCAGCGTGGTGATAACATCCTTTTCCACAATGTCTTGCGGAATAGGTGAGGCGACGACGCGGCGGTAGCCTCGTCCGGCGTCCTCGCGTACCGCCCAGCCGTCTTCAAGTTCGCGGCGCTTCGCCGTTTCCTCATCCATGAACGAGCCGATTGGCTTGGAAGGATCTGCGAAGGCCGGATCAGCCCTGTCCACAATGGACTGCGTGACTACCGCAGCGATAGAGCGGTTGATTCCGCGCTGGGCCAACTCGTTACGCAGGGAACGGGTGAACATGTAGCCCGTTGCTCCCTGTGTGTCCGCACCGAGGTAGTCGAGCGGAATCGCGGGGAGTTCGGCCGATGCCAACTCCACTCGCCGCAGTAGGAATCCAACTTGTGGACCATTGCCGTGCGTGATAACCGGCGTATAGCCCTCCTGTACCAAATCTGCGATATGCGATGATGACTCCCGCACCGCATCAACCTGATCGGTTACCGCGACATGGTCCTTATCGCGAATCAGTGCATTGCCACCAACGGCAATGACGACGGTATTCGTAGCGTTTGTGGACATCTCCGTCCTTTCTTGTGCGGGTCGGTGCCGCTGCACCGACCGAGTGATGGCGTGTCGCGCAGCCTATTCGTGGCGAAGCGGCCAGCCGGTGATTTTCTTGGGATTCGGTGCCGCGTAACTGCGAACCTTCGACGTGCTTAGTTCCAACGCCACCAGTGACTCCGCAAGTTTCACCGCGGCGGTCACCCCTTCAACGACGGGGATACCGAGCTGTTTGGAGATCTCGCGATCAAGGCCCGCCATTCCTCCGCAGCCAAGCACGATGACCTCCGCGTTATCCTCGGCAAGCGCACGTTCGGCCTCGCGCGTGATGGCTGCCTTTGCGATGTCAGCGTCCTCCAGTTCCAGCACGCTCAATCCCGTTGAGCGCACCGAGGCGCAGCGGCGATCAAGCCCGTAGGAGAGCAGGCGATCTTCGATCGGCGGAACGTTGCGGTCAAGGGTCGTCACCACCGAGAAGCGGTCCCCGAGCAGCATGGCCAGGTGGGCAGAGGCTTCGGTTATATCGACCACCGGCGTCTCCACCAGTTCCATAACTCCTTCTTTGCCATGCTCGCCAAATCCGGCCAGCACGACGGCGTCGTACGAATCCCGGTAGGAAACCACTGCGTCCATAACGGCCACCGCCGCTAGGTACGACTCGAAGTTTCCCTCCACCGACTCCGCGCCGAAGGTTGGTGTGAGCTCGACGATCTGGCTTCCCGGACCCGCGACGGCCCGTGCCGCATCGCCAATGCTCTGCGTCATACTCTCGGTTGTATTCACATTGACTACAAGGATCTTCATCGCTCCTCCTTCATTGCGACCACGCTACCACAAACTTCCACCTAGCGGAATACTTTTTTCGCTAGTTAAAAGAAGGTACTGTGGCGTAAGAAGGGTATAAAAGGCTTGTGAAGTGAAGAAAATGGCTCAATACCGCGCAAAAACCGGAATACAAGAAAAGGTCTAAGGGCCCGGGTCACGCTGCGCCATCGGCGAGAAACATCCGGCTGCGTTCCCGTTCGCGCCGGTGAGCGTGCGTCCGCACGGGATGGCGCCACACTCTCCCATCCCTTTTCGCGTGATGCTGAGCTGCGCCTACGTGGGGCGGCGTGGGTGCCGTAGTCGATGCCGAGGCAGATCATGTGCTGAGCTGCGCCTACGTGGGGCAGCGTCTAGGCAGAAAGCGCCACGACCCGGTTACTCGATCCCGGCCGCCTGGCGCTCCTCCTCTGCGGCACGCCGCTCTTCCGCAAGCAGCTGCGCAATACTGTTCGCCGTCTCCTGGAGAACCGGTACAACATGCGTCTCCACCGTGTCCAGATCGATACGGCCGACCGGCGCCGCCACCGACACCGCCAGATAGAGGTCACCCGGCACCGACACCGCAACACAGCACACGCCCACTTCGTGCTCATTGTCGTCGATGGCGTAACCACGTTCGCGCACCAGATCAATATGATCCCGCAATGCCTCCGGATCCGTGATCGTGCGGGGAGTCAGGGCGCGCAATTCGCAGCGGTCAATCGTCTTGCCGGCCTGACTCGGTGGCATTGCGGCGAGAATGGCCTTGCCAACGCCCGTCGCATGCAGCGACACTTGGTTCCCCACCTCGGTGAACATCCGCATGGAACGCTCCGAGGGGACGTGCGCGATATACCGCGCAAAGTCCTGATCAAGCATGGCTACCGACACGGATTCGCCCAACTCCTCCACCGTCTTGGTCAACAGCGGCCGCAGCGCGACGCCGAGAGCACCGCCCGCGTAGCGAGAAAGCGAAATCAGGCGAGTTCCCAGCGCATACCTGCGCCGCGGCGTTTGATACACATATCCGGAGGCGATCAAGGTGTGCAACAGGCGGTGAATGGTCGGCATCGGAAGCTTCGTCGCCTCCGCTATCTCCGTGATCCCAATCGGCATGCCAGCGCGAGCAACGATCTCGAGGATTTCCAGCGCTCGGCTGACTGACTGGACGATTGATTGACCTTTCACAGCCCGGTTACTCATCGGCTGGGCTTTCCTTTCCTTACGCACTCATCACCAGACAACACTCATCGTGCACTACATGTGGAAATGAGTAGTGAATCGCGCAAATCCGCTTTTATGGAAACAAATGTCCACCTAGCAAAATACGCCCTCCGGGCTCCTCATGCAGCCGAATCGATCACGCGATGACGTACTCCACACGACACCTGCGTTTCCGGCCGGTGCTCACACATCTCGGGTGGTTCCAGCATTTCCACAGCCAATCCTCACATCTGCCGCCACCCATGACGGAAGGTGGTCAGCCGGGCGAATTCCGCACTGGCGGCGATACTCCACCCTTTCCACACCGGGGCTCCCACGTCCGCCAGGCCAGGCTCTGCTAGCGCGATACCTCACCCTTCCATACCGGGCTCCCACGGATGACGAGCCGCCCTCTACACGGCTTCGCACTCGCGTGTACAATCGCGGCGTGCCTGAACGCGACATAGACCGAGAGATTCGGCGCCTCGCTCTTCCCTCACTCGGCGCTCTCCTCATTGAGCCGCTTTTGGTGGCCGTCGATTCCGCCATGGTCGGGCATCTCGGCACCTCCGAACTGGCCGGTCTGGCACTGGCATCAACAGTCCTCACCACGATTGTGGGCCTGTGCATCTTTCTTGCCTACGCGACGACGGCGTCGACCGCCCGACTCTTCGGCGCCGGCCGCCACCGGGAGGCGCTCAGCCGCGGTATCGATGGCATCTGGTTGGCACTGATCCTGGCGGTGATACTCGCAACCGGACTGCTGGCATTTGGTGGACCGCTGCTGGAGCTCTTCGGCCCCGCCCCCGACGTGGCACTACAAGCACGCCGCTATCTACATACCTCCGCCTTCGGACTGCCCGGCATGTTGGTGGTGCTTGCCGCCAACGGCACGCTGCGCGGTCTCGGTGACACCACCACGCCGTTCTATGCGGCTGCCTGGGGTGCCGCGGCCAATGTGCCTCTGAATTTCCTCCTCATTTACCCGGCGGGATGGGGTGTGGCCGGTGCGGGCGCGGGCACGGCACTCGCCCAGACCTGCATGGGCGTGTGGCTGGTCAGCGTCGTCATCCGTAGGGCGCGGCGCGAACAGGCGCGCACATCCTTCCACGGCGCCGGAGTCCTCGCCTCCCTGAGCAGCGCCATACCGTTGATCATCCGCACGCTCTGCCTGCGAGCGGCAATTATCCTGCAGATAACGGCGGCCACGCGCCTGGGCACCGAGGCTCTGGCTTCGAATCAGATCACCATGACGGTGTGGAACTTCGCGGCCTACGGGCTCGACGCCCTCGCCACCGCGGCACAGGTACTCGTCGGCCAGGGGCTCGGCGCCAAGGATGTAGCACGTGTTCGCGCCGTTCTGGCACGTTGCCTGAACCGCGGGGTGTTAACCGGTGGGCTGCTCGGAGTCATACTCCTTCTTCTCAGCCCGCTGATTCCCGCTCTTATGACCGGCGACGGCGCCGTGCGCAACCTCGCCACCCACTCGCTGTGGGTGATCGCGTTCTGCCTGCCGATCGCCGCCGTCGCCTACATGCTCGACGGCGTCCTCATCGGCGCGGGCGACGCGCGCCGTCTCGCCTGGTATATGCTCGCATCCCTGCTAGCACTGGCGCCCTGCATCGCAGCTGTTCTGGCCCTCGGTCACGGACAAGCCGGGCTCTTGGCATTGTGGGCCGCATACGCCGGGGTCTTCATGGCGATGCGCGGCGCAACCATGTTGCTCAGAGTACGCGGTGAAGCGTGGATGGGCCTGTAGCGTGCGGCGGAGCCGTGCTCTCCCGCACTACCAACTGCGTGGGAACAAGAATCTGCTGCGGCTGAACTCCATCCGGGTCCTCCATCACCGCCAGCAACGCCGATACCAGGTTCCTCCCCACCGCGGCGAAGTCCTGCGAGATGGTGGTCAGCGGTGGCCACAGCCATTCCGCCATGAGGTTGTCAAAGCCGATCACTGAGACATCTTCGGGAACGCGCCTGCCCGCCTCATACAGGGCGCGCAGTAGGCCCAGCGCCATCTCGTCGTTGGCACAGTACACGGCGGTGATATCCGGATTGTCAGCGATCCGCTGGCCCAACTGGTACCCGGAACGCGGTGTCCAATCCCCGCGAAACACGGGCGGAACGCTGCGCCCCGTCTCCCACAGTGTTTCCATCCACGCCCGTTCCCGCGCCAGGGCTTGCAGTGAATGCGTCGGGCCGGCAATATGGTGGACGGTTTCATGCCCGAGCTCGAGCAGATGGCTTACCGCTGCTCGCGTACCCGCCGCCTGGTCACTCCCAACAACGGTGTATCGCACCGACGGGCGGAAATCGCTGAGCACAATCGGCAGATTCCTCCCTCCGCTGGATAGTGCCGCCATTGGCGTTTCCAGGCGGAGCACGATCAGTCCGTCAACATACTGCCCGAGGAACTCCAAGGCGCGCGAGATATCCTCGGGATTGCTAGATGGCGCGTCCACCAGGGTAACGGGACGGTCATGCTCACGTAGAGCTGCGATAACGGCCTCGGTGATATGGGCTTCACCCGTGCGGGATAGCTGATGGCCGACCACACCGATCGTTCCCAAGGATCCGGAACGCAGGGCACGAGCCGCCCGATTCGGCACATAACCCAGCTGATCCATTGCCTCGCGAACCCGGCGGGCGGTCTGCTCACGCACATTCGACTGGCCACGCACCACACGCGAGACCGTCTGTGCCGAAACCTCTGCCAGAGCGGCAACATCACGAATTGACACTCCCCGCCCTCCGGCGTGTGACCGGGCACCCGGCGAAACACTCTCGCCCGCTCGCTCACCCCTTCCCGGAGAATGCTTGCGCGTACCGGAGACCCGATCGCCATCGGATGTCAAACGGGCCGCGCGTGATCGCCCGTCCTTCGCAGGCATAGCCCCCACCTCACCGTATATGTCTCACCGGGCTGCAACGTGGCCAGCCCGCGACCGGAGTTGAAGGCATCCGCTGGGCAGGACATCGGCTCTGCGGCAACACCGGAACGTTCGAAGACTCCGATCTCGGGGAAATCCCCTGTACAGATCTGCCAGTATTCTAGCGGGCGCTCGGCCCACACGGCCGACATCATGCCATCGGGTGAGCGCAGTTCAGCCCACGTCCGCTCCCCGGCGAAAACCGCGGGGGCGAAGCCGTCGTCGAGCGAAACTCCACGGAGCGATCGAGGCGCTAGAAAGTCCTTCTCCGCCGGTAACGCGCAGAACTCAACTGGTAGTAAGCGCTCGTTGGCACGCACCCACCCGGACGCCGCAACACGCAGTTCGCACTCGTCCACACCGGCCGCTCCCGGTGACAGCCAGGGGTGAAAACCCACCCCGAAGGGTGCTGCCGTCTCGCCGCGGTTCGCCGCGGTGAAGGTGACCGCCAGGCCTTCGTCGCCAAGGGCGTAACGCACCCGTAACTCCAGGGGGAACGGGTATCCCTCCAGCTCGCCGTCGATAAGGAAACGAAGCTCTACGCTGTCCTCGCCGCGATCGGACACCTCCCATGCCCGGTCATGAACGAAGCCATGGTTCGCCGCCTGCCGTGCGGGTTCCGTCACGGGAAGCTGGTAGCTGCGACCGTTGAACTCGTACCGACCATCCGCCAGACGGTTCGGCCACGGGGCCAGAATTGCTCCGTGCATGGCCGGTGGAGTCGGCCCCGGGTACGGCACGACGACGTCGCGCGCGCCCACCCGGTACGAGCGCAGGCCGGCTCCACGTACTGTCACAACCGCCTGTGCATCGCCACGCGCAATCCGAATATCCTCACCGGACTCCCCACTCATGCCTTCACCACCAGGTGTTTCAATCGACGGGTTCATGCCTCCACCTTCGACTCAAGAACAGTGCCGTCTGCGAGGGTCTGTGGGCTATGTGCCACCAGCTCCACGCTCCCGCGCACACGCACGGCGGAACCGAAGGTCCAATCACCGGTTACCGCCAGGCGGGTCGCCTCCCGCAGCGACGGTGCGCCGTGCGGGAAGCGTGCATCGAAGTCAGCCATGCGCTTGTAATAGCGCGAGTCCAGTTCCACCAGCGGCGCCGCCTGCGCGGCGAGTCGCAACTGGAAGTCCTCTCCCAGTTCGTAAGCGTCCGAACAAAGCAGTAGCAGGTCATCGGTTGTTTTCACGGGCAGGAAGCGCGATCGTTCCACCAGCACCGGCAGGGCGCCGTCGAAACGCTCCACAATGGCGCCCAGCGCACATTCGATCTGGTACACCTCGGGCGAATCGGGATTCGAAGGATCCACCGTCTTCCGGTTGCGTATCAGCGGCAATCCGGCCATACCATCGCTGGAATTAAGCACGTCGCGCAGCGCCTGAAGATCAAACCAGAGGTTGTTCGTATGGAAGAAGGGGTGCCGGCTTTCGTCGGTGAACCATTTCATATCCTCCGCGGGAGTCTGCGCGGTATCCCGCAAGACGATGCGCCCGTCGGAGAGCCGCCGCGCCAGATGACCGCCTTTGCGATCAGCGGCGGTCCGTTCGCAAACCTCGGGCGCGTATGGAGCACCGGAGGCGGCGAACCAAGCGGCTAAACGCCCATCCGGAGCAGCGCCGAGGTTGTCGGCATTCGAAGTGCAGGCATACCGGTACCCGCGCTCAATCAAGGTATCAAGCAGACCCGTATCCAGCAGTGACACGTAAATATCCCCATGCCCCGGCGGGCACCATTCCAGCGCCGGATCCTCCGGCCACTCCACCGGCTCCAGATTGTCCACCCGTAGCTTCGGCTCTTGGTGTTGAACGAAGTCCAAGGGCAGACCCTCGTGCATCAGGTCCGGGTAAGCCGCGAGCGCGGCCAGAGTGTCACGCTGCGTGCGGAAGGAGTTCATGAAGATCAGCGGCATCTGCACGCCGAAGGCACTGCGCACATGCCGCACCTGCCCCGCAATAATGTCCAAGAAACTCAGCATGGCACCGTCTGCAGAACCGGCACGAACGGGCAGCAGGGATTTCGCCCGGTCCATCCCCATGGACGTGCCCAGGCCGCCGTTGAGCTTAATGAACACGGTGCGCCGCAGCGCTTCCGCCTGCTCCGCAACAGGAGGTTCAATACCGCGCACATCCGCCACCGCGGTCACGGGCTGGATGGTGTTTTCCGGGATCAGGCCTGTGCTGCCTTCTTCCAACTGCCGGTAATACTCACTGAAGACACGGATGAACAGTTCCGGCATTCCCGCCTCCCGCATGCGGGAGGCGGCGGCGTTCAATCCTCTCTCGCTCATAGCGCTTCCTCCTTACTCACCCGGCACCCGGCCCCGGCGGCTGTGGCCTGCAAGAACCGGGGACCGCGCCACCCATTGTCCATGAATGCCTGCGCGACCGCAGCCATTGTCGCGTCCAAGTTGCGCTCTTCGACGAGTGCAATCGCGGAGCCTCCGAAGCCGCCGCCGGTCATACGCGCACCCCATGCACCTGCCGCACGAGAGGCCTCCACCGCGGTGTCAAGTTCAGGGCAGCTGACCTCGTAGTCATCGCGCAAGGATGCATGAGATGCATCCATAAGCGCACCGAGCTCTCCGTAGCGGCCTTTGGTCAACAGTTCGACGAACTCCTCCGTGCGTTCAATCTCGCTGATCACATGCCTCACTCGGCGCACGGCCTCCGGATCGGTCAGCCGCGTGAGCGTGGCCGCAGGGTCGGGCAACTGGCGCAGTGTCTCCACTCCTTCCTCCGCGGCGACCCGCTCGCACAGTGCACGCCGCTGCCCGTATTGCCCATCGACCAACGAGTGTTTCGCCTGCGTGTCGATAACCAGAATTGCCAAACCCTGTGCGGCAAGATCGAAGGGCACCTGCGTGGTCGCACCGGTCAGGCAGTCGAGCCGCAACGCATGGTCCTTCGTGGTCAGTAACGATGCCGCCTGATCCATCCCACCGGTGGGGGCGCCGACCACATCATTTTCCGCACTGATACATGCGGCCACTAGTTCGGCACGGCCGGCAGGCGACGCCGCCAGCCCGAATCCATACACATCGTCCAGCGCCAAACCCATCGCACATTCCAGCGCCGCCGAGGAGGACAATCCCGCTCCAAGTGGAACGCAGGAGGCCACGGCAGCATCAAATCCTCCCACTGCGTACCCGTCGCGCTGCAGTGCCCAGGCGACACCCGCCGCATAGGCGACCCAGGAGGGAATGCCGCCGTCGGGTTTGACCGCGCTCAGGTCGCCCTCCCATCGCGGGGCGTCGCCCTCGTCCGATATAAGGCGGATCCGCGTATCCTCCCGAGGTCGCAATGCCACATAGGTGCGATGTGGCAAGGCAATTGGCAGGCAGACTCCGCCGTTGTAGTCCACGTGCTCACCAATGAGATTGATACGCCCGGGGGATGCCCATACGCCGCTGGGGCGGCCGAGTTCCGGGAATGCCTCCCCGAACAGTTCGCGTGCCCGGTGTGCTCCTTCCGAGGCCGTCCACGCGGGTATCTTCATCGAGTCCGTCTCCACGTTACCTCCTACCTTCGGCTGCAGTGCCGTCTATAAGCAGGATGATAACGTAACACTTCGGATGTAACAATGCCGTTGACAGCGTACCGTTCGCTTGCAAGAATCGGAATGATGACGTGATCATCTGGAGCGTATCAAAGTCGAACACACACCGGCTGAAAGGACATCGACGACGATGACACACTTGATCCACGCTTATGGCGTCGATTACCTCGTCATAGCAATCTACTTCGCGGCCGTTCTCGGTATCGGCCTCATCGCCCGACGGCAGGCATCGAGCTCCATCGGGTTCTTCCTCTCCGGCCGATCCCTACCCGCCTGGGTAACGGGACTCGCCTTCATATCCGCCAACCTGGGTGCCGTGGAAATCATGGGGCACTCGGCCAATGGCGCCGAATACGGCTTGCCAACCCTGCATTACTTCTGGGTGGGTGCCGTACCCGCCATGCTTTTCCTGGGCGTAGTTATGATGCCGTTCTACTACGGCTCGAAGGTGCGCTCCGTCCCGGAGTTCATGCGCATGCGTTTCGGGACCGGCGCACATCTGGTGAACGCCTTGTCTTTCGCCCTGGCACAGGTGCTGATCGCCGGCGTCAACCTCTACCTGCTGGGAAGCATCGTCCATGCGCTTCTCGGCTGGCCGCTGTGGGTGGCCCTGGTTGTCGCATCCGTGATCGTACTCGCCTACATCACCTTCGGCGGCCTGAGTGCCGCCATTTACAACGAGGTGCTGCAGTTCTTCGTGATCGTGGCCTCCCTCCTCCCATTGACTCTGATCGGGTTGCATCGTGTGGGCGGTTGGAGCGGCCTGAAGGAGAAGATCACCGAGGCGGCAGCGGCGGCCCCGCCGGAAGCACATGTGGCCTCCGCGAGCGAGCAGTTGCACTCCTGGCCCGGTCAGGCTCTCTCCGGCTTTAATTCGCCGGTTCTGTCCGTGATTGGCATTGTCTTCGGACTCGGTTTCGTACTCTCCTTCGGATACTGGACCACGAACTTCGTGGAGGTGCAGCGCGCCATGGCCTCCGAGTCCATGACCGCCGCTCGCAAGACTCCCATTATCGGCGCCTTCCCGAAGATGTTCGTTCCCTTCATCACCGTGCTTCCCGGTATGCTCGCCGCCGTCCTCGTCAGCGAAATCGCCGAGGTCAAGAACGGCGGGCACGTCGATGGCGGTGCCTCGGGTACCGGAGTGCAATTCAATGACTCCCTGCTCTACCTCATGCGCGATTTGTTGCCCAACGGACTGCTGGGCTTGGCGATCACCGGCCTGCTCGCCGCCTTCATGGCGGGCATGGCGGCCAATATCTCGGCGCTGAACACGGTGTTCACCATTGACCTGTGGCAGACCTACGTGGTGAAGGACAAGCCGGATGCCTACTATGTGAAGGCGGGTCGGATATGTACGGTGGTGGCGACCATTGGGGCCATCTTCACGGCGCTTATCGCCAGCAAGTTCTCCAATATCATGGACTACCTGCAAACGCTGTTCGGCTTCTTCAATGCACCGCTCTTCGCCACTTTCATCGTCGGTATGTTCTGGAAGCGAATGACTCCAACAGCCGGCTGGGTGAGCCTTATCGGTGGCACACTCTCTGCGGTCGTCGTCTGGCTGCTGTCACTGGTCGGCGTCATCAACCTACCCGGGCAGGGCACGGCCTTCGTTGCCGCCGCAACAGGGTTCGTCGTCGATCTCATCCTCGCCGTGCTCGTCTCCTTGGGAACGAAGCCTAAACCGGTCGAAGAGTTGGTGGGCTTCGTCTACTCGGAGACACCGAAGTCCAACTTCCATGACCCGGCACTGAAGACCATGCCCGCGCTCGCCCGCCCGGTGCCCCTGGCATGTATTGCCCTCGCTATGGTCATCGTGCTCAACGTGCTGTTCTAAGGAGATGCAGGATGAGTAACACAACGAATAACCAACCGCAGCGGCGTGCCGGACTCTTCGACATCCGCAATGTCATTGGGATCATGATGGCGTGCTTCGGTGTCATTTTGACGCTGACCGGAATCGTCGGCGATCCCGAGTTGGATAAGACCGGGGGTGTTAACGCCAACTTGTGGGTGGGGATCGCACTCCTCGGGGTGGCGTTGATCTTCGCCCTCTGGGCATGGATCCGCCCCACGTATGTTCCTGCCAAGGACACTTCGGCAAACGCACCAGCCCATTAAGGCGCACACCGAGTAATTGATCCGACGTCGGTCCCGGCCGTATCTTGAGAAGCGGCCTTGTCTTAAGAACACGGTCGGGACCGAGACTGCGTGGTTTCTCGCCCGCACTTCGATCTGTGAGGAGATTTGCTATGTCATGGCTCATCACCGGCGGTGCCGGTTATATCGGTTCCCATGTGGTTCGGGCTTTCGCGCGGGCGGGGCTCTCGCCCGTCGTCATCGATGATTTATCCACCGGGCACGCATCGTTCGTTCCCGATTCGGTTCCGTTCGTCCGCGCCGATATTCGCGACACTGCGCTCGTGCAGCGTACGCTGCACGATTACGCCTGCGACGGCGTCGTTCATATCGCCGGTTTCAAATATGCCGGAGTATCGGTCACGGAACCGCTGCACACCTATGACCAGAACGTGCAGGCCACCGTGTCCGTACTGCGCGCGATGCATCAGGAAGGCGTACACCGCTACGTATTCTCCAGTTCGGCATCCGTGTACGGCACTCCCGACGTCGACCTCGTCACCGAGGGCACCGCACTGCATCCCGAATCGCCATACGGGCAAACGAAGCTCATCGGCGAATGGCTCAACGCGGATATGTACGCCGTTGACGAGCTGTGGCAGGGCGTCAACCTGCGCTACTTCAACGTTGTCGGTTCCGGGGACCCCACGCTGTGGGATTCCAGCCCGCACAATCTATTCCCCATGGTCTTCGACCGTCTGCTCGGCGGTGGGATTCCGCAGGTCAACGGCAACGACTACCCGACACCGGACGGCACCTGCGTGCGCGACTATGTGCATGTCGCCGATATCGCCTCGGGCCACGTCCTTGCCGCGCAGGCCATGCTGGCGGGTCGGGACCTGCTCCCCGCCTACAATCTGGGAAGCGGCGGAGGGACCTCGGTACAGGAAATCATGGATGCCATCCGGGAGGTCACGGGCATCGATTTCACGCCCATTCAAGCACCACGCCGCGCCGGCGACCCGGCCCGCATCGTTGCCGACGGCACCGCAGCGCAGCGGGACCTCGGCTGGACCCGGCAATACGACCTACAAGAAATGGTCCGTTCTGCCTGGGAATCCAGGCAGAACGCCTCCGCTTAGCAGTTACGGCCAGCGGCTTGGGTCGGCATCTCCGGCTGGCGGCTCGGCGCACTGCGCCCGCCGCATTGCAACCCCGGCACGAATGCCGCGTGGGGTCGGTGCCACAGAGGGCAAAGCCGACCCCACGTATCGACGAACCGCTACCTCAAGCCGCTTCTACGGTTCGTCTCAGGCACGCCCGGAGGCGTACCGGCAATCGCGCGTATTGGTGCGAAGCCGATAGATGGATGTTGAGGCCGCGATGAAA
>SUUB01000007.1:14746-16501 GCA_015062745.1 Actinomycetaceae bacterium | reverse complement strand
AGGCACGCCCGGAGGCGTACCGGCAATCGCGCGTATTGGTGCGAAGCCGATAGATGGATGTTGAGGCCGCGATGAAAAGGTCGGTGCCATCCGGCCCGCCGAAGCACAGATTGCCGATCTTCTCCGGCACCGGCACGCGGCCGATCTCTTCGCCATTCGGAGCCAGGATCACCACGGCCTCCAGGCTGGAGGACCACACGTTTCCGTGCTCATCCACCTTGATACCGTCGGGCACTCCCGGCCCCACCTGCGCGAAGTTCTCGCCGCTCTTCAGGCGCCAATCATCCACCATGTAGCGGCGGATATGGTTGCGGGCGAACGGAGTTCCTTCCCGGTTCAGTGCCGAGGAATCCGCGATGTAGCAGATTGACTCATCCGGTGAGAACGCTATGCCATTGGGCTCGACCACGTCGGTGGCGGCCACGGTCAGCCGCCCCTCTGGCGTGATCCGGAAGACCCAATGATCGCAGTATTCACGCGATCCCGGATGCCCTTCCTCCGGGTAGATAATCCCGTAGGCCGGGTCTGTGAACCAGATCGAGCCATCGGTGGTGACAACGATATCGTTGGGCGAATTGAAACGGTGTTCTTGCCAGTGATCGACGACGGCGGTCACCTCGCCATCACGGTCGCGCTCCACGCGCCGCAGTCCGTGCGAGCACTGCAGAACCGATCCGTCCAGGTCAACGGTCCGGCCGTTGACGTGCTCCGTGTTCTCCGCATGCAGTACGAGTTCGCCACTCACCGGATCCAGGTCCCAGATCCGCGCATGCTTGACATCGGAAAAGCGCAACACCTGCTCTTTGCGCAGCCAGCATGGACCCTCGATCCACCAGCCGCCTTCATACAGGTGATCCAGGGTGGGGTTGTCTCCCACCAGGTCGGTTAGTGCGGTCATGTTCTTCTCCTTGTGTTGCGCCTTGTGGAAGGTGCTTGGCTCGGCACAGCCCGGCCTCCGGCCTCTGCCGAGCCCGATCGGGCCTCTGTGTCCAATGACGTTTTCGTTGTGTACAGGGACGTGCACCCCTTGTGGGCCCGGCTCCCCGGCAGACTGCAGGCAGCGTACCCGCCACCCGCCGGGGAGCGCGATAAAGTCACGTAGCCTCAGCTGACCAGCGTGAACACTATCCAGGTTAGTGCGAATCCGAAAACGCTGAGGATGGTTGAAAGAACCGTCCACGTCTTCAGGCCGTCCTTCACCGTCAAGCCGAGGTACTTGGTCACGATCCAGAACCCGGAATCGTTGATATGCGAGAGTCCGAGAGCGCCGAAACCGATAGCCAGCGTGACAAGAACGGTTTGCACGCCCGTGAATCCGGCCTGTGCAATCGGCACGGCCATCAGGCCGGCACTCGTGTTGATGGCGACGGTGGCCGATCCCTGCGATGCCCGCAGTACCAGCGATATCAGATAGGCGGCAAGAATAATCGGCATATTGAGGTTGATCAATGTGTCAGACAGTGCGTCACCGATACCCGACTCCGTCAGCACCCCGGCAAACATGCCGCCTGCACCGGTGACGAAAACGATCACCGCCACATCCGGAAGTGCAGAGTCCAGCACGTTACTGCGCCGCTCCAGGTTCCAGCGCTGCGAATGCCCCACCACCAAATAGGCGACGATCACCGCAACTGTCAGAGCCACTGCCGACGACCCAATCAGGGAGAGCCAGCGCTGCGCCGTCGTTCCCTCCTCTAGGACCATGGAACTGACCGTTCCCAGCATGATCTGCAGAATTGGCAGCAGGATCAGCAG
>SUUB01000007.1:11048-14646 GCA_015062745.1 Actinomycetaceae bacterium | reverse complement strand
TCGGCATTGTCGGCTCGCTGTGACTGCAATTCCGCCGCCTTACTAGCTGGCGACTCCAGCAGCTGGATCCCGTTGATGGGGATGCGCTTGGCAACGAAGTAGCCGCCGAACACCGTGATGGCGCAAATCGGCAGGCCGAGCATAATCATCATGCCGGTATCCGCGCCGGTGATGCCGGCGGCGGCAACCGGACCCGGATGCGGGGGAAGCGCAACATGTACCGTCAGCATTGCGCCCGCTACCGGCAGTCCGATTTTCAGCGGGTTCAAACCGGCCACCCGGGCAAAGCCAAACACAATGGGTGCCAGGATGATGAAACCGACATCAAAGAAGACGGGGATTCCCAGAATGAAGGCCGACGCCGTCACGGCGGCGATTACGCGGTGTTCACCCAACTGCCGGGTGAATGCGCGCGCCAGACTATCGGCTCCACCGGCCATTTCAATCAGCCGACCCAGCATCGCACCCAGACCGACGACGATCATCACCGAACCGAGGGTATTACCCATGCCCCCTTGCAGCACGCCAACGATCTGTTCCGGTGCCACGCCGGTGGCCAGGGCCGTGCCGAGAGAAACCAATATCAGGGCCACGAATGCCGACATCTTCACCCCGATGACGAGGAGAAGGAGGACGAGGACCGCCCCGATGGCAATCCCGAGTAGAGCTGCAGTGCTCATAGGTCACTTCCCTTCGCCACGCACAACGTTGATGATGGTGGAATCGTCATCGGCCCCGCGGCCCTGTGCCAGGCCGAGCACGTACAGCTGCTCCGCCGCCGCGGCCACCGGCACGGAAAGACCGACGCTCTTGGCGGCCGATGTCACAATGCCCATGTCTTTGACAAAGATATCCACGCGAGACGCCACCTCGGGAGTACCGCCCTCGTAAGCCTCAATGGCGCGGGGACCGCGATTGCCCAACATGAAGGACTCGGCGGCTCCAGACATCAATGCGTCAAGCGCCTTTCGTTGATCCAGGCCCAGCTTTCCCGCCAGGGCAAGCGCCTCGCCGGCGGCGGCGATATGCACACCGCACAGCAGCTGGTTGACGGTTTTCATCGCCTGACCCTTACCCGGCTCGTCTCCAACGAGGACGAGGTTGCCCGCCATGGCTTCCAGCACCGGCAGAGCCGCCGCGTACACATCCGGGTATGCTCCGCAGGTCACGAGCAGATCACCTTCACCCGCTCGTACCGGACCACCGGACACCGGGGCGTCAACCATGCCGATGCCATCGTCCGCCAGCCGCGCTGCCACTTCGGTCACCGCATCAACGCCGACCGTGGATGTCAGGATGACGACGGCGCCCTGCTTCATTGCCGAGACCACGCCGTCGTCGCCATAGAGCAGATCCTCAAGTTGTGCCTTATTACGTACGGCGATCAGCACGGCGTCTGCGCCGTCGACGGCCTCTCGTGCCGCGGTCACCGTCTTCACACCAGCATCGGCAGCCAACTGCCGCCGCTGCTCGAAAAGGTCATAGCCACGTACTTCGAAACTCTTGGAGAGCCAGGTGGCCATAGGAAGCCCCATTGCTCCGAGCCCGAGAACCGCTACGTGCTGTGTCATGATTGTCTCCTGTTTCTTACTTGATAGGGATTTTGTTGTTGATAGGAATCGGTCTGCGATGACCGTGTCTGTGGCATGGTGCTCCTGCGAGCGCATGCGAGATTTGGGATCAGATTGCTTTGTTGCGGCGCCCTTGAGCGGCGAGCGCAGTTGTGAAAAATGGAGGCGGACTCGGGGCACGGGTACGGTGGCGCAACTCCGGTGGCGGTCGGAGCCACCGGAGCGCGCGATTACTGCCGCATCATTGCTTGAGCTTGTCTGCCACCTCTGCCAAGGAGTCGTCTCCTCCCACGTTGCCGGGGAATACAACGTAGGGCACGCCGGCCGCAGGGCCGTCCTGTGCCAGCCAGAGGGAAACGATTCCCGGCAGCATCGGGCCCAGTGCGATGGCGCGGCCAATCTCCAGGCCCTTGGAGGCGACGTCGGAAGAGGTGATGCCGCCTTTGGCGATCACGAACCGGGGGAGGATGCGGGCGATGATTCCCTGTACAACGGTGACGACGGCGGCCGAGACCCGCCGGGAGATCGCCAATGAGTCGGCGGCGTCGGCACCGGTGACGAGGGTGCGCGACGTGCGCACAATGACATCTGCACGTGACAACTCATCCACCGCCTGGTCAATGAGGTTGCTGAGATGAGCCTCGCGGGCGTCGTCGTCGATTACTTGTGCCACGTCGATTTCCAACTCCAACGGATGCTGGCGTTCACGCAGGCCGTTGAGCTGCCGGGTCGTCAATCCCACGTGTGAGCCGACAACGACGAGTCCACCGGGCGCCACCGGCCGCTCCCCGCGAGCGGCGTTGATCTCCGCCGGCGTGAGCGGGGCGTGCACCTCCTGGCCGAGTCGGGCGCGCATGAACGGCGGGCCAACCCGGTAAATGAAATGCGAGCCTGCCTCTTCCGCTTTGATCAGGGCCAGCGAGAGTTGGCGTAGGTCTTCCTCTTCGACGATGTCGACGGCGATGGGTTGCGCGCCCGTTGCCGAGCGCAGCAGTTCCAGGGTCCCTTGCGGATCAGTGCGCAGGGTTTCGATGTCGAGTACGAGAACGTCGGCCGCGCTGCGCTCACCGCCGCTCTTCTCCTCCACCCAATCGGCCAGTGCCGATGCGGTGTATCCGAAGCTCGCATCGCGCGCGAACTCCGTTTCCCCCACGGGTAGGTATCCATCCGTCGGGTTTCCGGCATAGTGGGTGCCGTGCACCGTAATGCGGCCGGCATCACCGAACGCGGGCACGATTACAATACCGTCCACCTCGACTCCTGCCGACTCCCGCAAGCACCGCGCGATTGTGTCGGGCTCGAGTGGGAAGTGACCGCGCAGCGTGGAATCCGATCGTGAAACGAACGCGACCTCGATATTGGCCGCTTTGGCTGCCGCCAGTGCGGCGTCGACTGCTTCGCGGTTCACCTGTACGGCATCGGCGGGTGCAAGTGAGCGGGAATTCGTCATCACGTACACGGCAGGTGCGCCGGTGCCGAAGACCCAGGCGAAGTCTTCTTCATCCCACGACGTAAGGACGGGTAGGTTGGAAATGGATTGAGTGCCGGTGGGATCGTCGTCGAGAACGACGTACACGGGATGCGATCCCGCGGCGGCTTGCTGCGCGGCGACGACGTCGGCAGCGGAAACAGTAGGAACTGGCGGAAGTCCCGCCAATAACTCATCGCGGCTAATCTGGGGCATCTTCGCTCCTTTGCATGTGCTCAGACCTCAGAGGACTTGTGTTCCAGTGTATAGGTCTTCAGTCCTTTGTGCAAGAGATTCGGCAAACTCGTCTGAAAGTGCTTTCCCGGGGCTCGCTCGCACAGGCGGCGCTATCGGCGTCAATCAGCCCCCTCCGCCGGGCGCGGGGCTCACCCTCGCAACCGAGACAGTCGCCTTAGGTGAAACGTCAGCCCCCGCCGTGCGCGGGGGCTCACGGTGTAGCGCGCCGTGCCAATGGGTAGCGAGAGCTCCGCGTGGGCAAGTTGCCGCGGGTCCACTCATTCTCCTCGCACCGGTTCCGCATCTTCCGCGCGGGTAGTGG
>SUUB01000007.1:1562-10948 GCA_015062745.1 Actinomycetaceae bacterium | reverse complement strand
GAGCTCCGCGTGGGCAAGTTGCCGCGGGTCCACTCATTCTCCTCGCACCGGTTCCGCATCTTCCGCGCGGGTAGTGGCGCGCCGACCGTCGTAGGCCTACCAGCGTTAGGGTTCCGCATCTTCCGCGCGGGTAGTGGATAACAAGTCCAAGCGCGTCTGCGTCATATGCGAGCGCATCGCATCCTTCGCCGCCTGCTCGTCGCCCATCTCGATGGCGCGAAGAACCTCCCGATGGTGGCTCTGGGCACGCTCTCGCACTTTGGCATCGGAGGAGGTGACCCGCCGTGACTGTCGCATTGCCACCTCCAGGGGTGCCATCACAGCCAGCACGAAGGGGTTGCCGCTAGCCTCCATAATTGCCCGATGGAAAGCCAGGTCGGCGCTGACGACGGCCTCCACGTCGCTTTCGGCGCCCGCGGCATCCATTATTTCGACCTGGCGAGCGATTGCCTTCAGGTCATCCTCACTCCGGTTACGTGCCGCCAGCCCGGCTGCTCCCACTTCGATCATGCGGCGAAGTTCAACCAGCTTCATCCCGACTTCCCGTTCGGAACTGGTTCGCAGGGTCATGTTGATGAGGGTGCCCAGATCCGTCCACTCACTGCGGGGAACAACAAAGGTGCCCCGCCCCTGCACCACGCGCAGTACACCGCGTTCCCGCAAAACTTTCACGGCCTCCCGCAGCGTCAACCGCGAGACATTCAACTCCGCCGCCAGCTCGACCTCGCCGGGTAGGCTGTCACCAGCGCGATACTGGCCTCCCGCAATGCGGTCAAGAATGGCGTCGGTGGCTTCCTCCACCAGGTTTCTACTCATGGGATTGCGGGCTCCTTCCGGGTACTATTTTGGCACACGGCAGGCCGAGCACCGCAGGACGGTTTTCCCAACGCCGCCACGCCGCCCGCAGACGGGAAGAAGCACGGCCGTCAACAAACCGGGCCGTGCCAACAACGCCGCCGGCGGCTGGGCGGAGGCACGTACCTGCTTCTCCTATCGGCCCGGTGTTGGCGCGTATCAAGCACCGCGGGCCGAAAGCGTATGCGGGGGCCAGGAATAGCTCCTAACCCCCGCACAGCGTTCTTCACGAATAAGCCGCTACTTGCGCTTCTTCTTTTTCGGTTCCGGCACCACGGACACCGCCACAAGCGCAGAAACATCGTCATGCAGCTTGATCGTCGCCTTGTAGTCACCCAACGACTTTACCGTGGGCAGCGTGACCTGACGGCGGTCGATCTCCTTGCCTGTCAGCTCGGATGCGGCAGCAGCAACGTCAGCGCCCGAAACAGCGCCGAAAAGACGTCCGTTATCACCAGCGGTCTTGGTGATGGTCAGAGTCGCAGCCTCCAAGGCCTCCCGCAACTCGTGCGCATCCTCCAGCGAGGTAATGGCACGCCGACGGCGGGCCTCGGCGATCTGGTCGATCTGGCGCTGTGCACCCGCGGTCCACTTCGTGGCGTAACCGCGCGGCAACAGGTAGTTACGGCCGTAGCCGTCCTTGACCTCAACAACCTCACCGGCCCGGCCGAGGCCGGAGACTTCGTGCGTCAAAATGATCTTCATAAGAGTCTCCTTTCTCAGCGCGCGGAGCTCGAGTAGGGCAGTAGAGCCATCTCGCGGGCATTCTTGATCGCCTTGGCGATCTTCCGCTGCTCCTGGACGGATACGCCGGTCACGCGGCGGGCGCGAATCTTGCCACGATCCGAAATGAACTTACGGAGAGTCGCGGTGTCCTTGTAGTCGATGTTCTCGACCTTGGTGGTCCGAACCGGACCTATCTTCTTCTTCGGTTTGCGAAGAGCTTGCTTCGCCATAATATGCTCCTTTGGTTACGACGGCGCCGAGCGCCATCAGAAAGTCGGTATCAGAACGGGGGGAGGTCGTCGAAGGACGAGCCGCCTTGCGGCGCCTGCTGCCACGGGTCGTACGCAGAACCACCCTGCGGCGCATCGTAGGATGCACGGCCCTGCGCGCCACCGGGGGCGGATTGCCCGCCGCCCTGGTATCCACCGCCGGAACCCCGGCCGCCGGATACCTTGGTAACTTGAGCCCGCGCGTAACGCAATGCTGGGCCAACCTCGTCCACCTGCATTTCCAGCGATGTGCGCTGCTGGCCGTTGTACTCGTAAGACCGCACGGTCAACCGCCCGGTAACTAGTACCCGCATACCCTTGGTGAGTGACTCGGCGACGTTCTCGCCGTACTCACGCCATACCGAGCAGCGGATGAACATGGCCTCGCCATCTTCCCACTGGTTCGTTTGCCGGTTGAGGGTGCGTGGCGTTGACGCAACCGTGAAACTCGCGACAGGGGTTCCCGAAGCGACATAGCGCAACTCCGGGTCGGCGGTCAGATTGCCAACAACCGTGATAATCGGTTCACCTGCCATGATGTACTCCTTCGGCGTCGCCTCAGGCCTCTACCCGCAGCAGCTTGGTACGCAGAACGGACTCGTTCAGGCCCAGCTGCCGATCGAGCTCCTGAGCGGTTTCAGATGTCGCCTTCATATTGACGACGACGTAAATGCCCTCAGAACGCTTGTTGATGTCGTAGGCAAGCCGACGCCTACCCCAGATATCGACTTTCTCCAGGGAGCCACCTTCGTTAGGGACAACCTGAAGCAGCTTGTCGACGTATGTGGAGATATTCCGCTCGTCAACATCCGTATCGAGAATGATCATCATCTCGTAATCGCGCATGTATTCCCAACCTCCTTCGGACTAAACGGCCATGGTCTCTCCATGGCAGGAGGGTTAATGCGTGGTCGGGCCGGGGCACGGTATGCCACCGGCACGCGACAAAACACCAGTTTACCGGGAATACTGCGACCGCGCCAGTGAGGCTTATGGACCCGATCCGGGGCTCGGTTCACCGTCCCCGCCACCGGGATCGCCACCCGTCGGTTGATTCGGAGTCGGCGTGGGTTCTTCCGTCTCAATGGGCTGTGGCTCCTCGGTGGGCTCCTGCGTGGGTTCTTCCGTCTCGGTGGGCTCCTGCGTGGGTTCCTCGGTCTCGGTGGGCTCATCCGTCACCGTCGGCGCCGACGTCGTCGGCGAATCGACAGCCGGAACGCTACCCGTCCATACCGGATCCGGGAAGTCCTCAACCTCCATGTCGGCCGTCGCCACCTGCATGTAATCGAGCCAGATCTGCGCCGGGAACGAACCTCCGCCGATGCCGATATTGGTGTAGTCGCCAAAGCCGGTCAGCACTTCCTCGCTGCCGTCCTCGCCGATCTGGTACATATTCACCACGGTCACCATCTGTGGAATGTAGCCACAGAACCACGCCGATACCGGACCGGTGGAAGTACCCGTCTTGCCGGCCACCGGCCGCCCGAGTTGACCGGCGGTCGCTCCGGTAGCGCCGGGGGTCGTCACCTGTTGCAGCACGTAGTTCAACTGCGCGATGGTGTTCTCTTCGAATACGCGAGTGCCCTCGGTATCCGCGGAATATATGACGTTGCCATCTCTATCACGTACTTCCCGCACAATATGCGGATCGTGCTGTACTCCGCCGGCGGCGAAGGTTGCGTATGCCTTCGCCGTATCAATCGGATGGGGAGAGGCGGACCCGAGAACGTTGGTCAGTGTATCGTCGAGTCCGGCGGTGTCCTCCGGGATACCTGCCTGCACAGCCACAGCACGCGTATTCTCCGGGCCCACATCCTTGTTCAACTGCACGTACACGGTATTGACCGAATACATCGTTGCCGTCACGAGGTTGATGTTGCCACGACTGGAGGAGTCGAAGTTCTCGATTTCCAGTCCGTCAATCACCTTGGGCGAGGACGAGTCGTAGCGCGTATTAACCGACATGTCCTGGTCCAGCGCAGCAAGAAGTGCGAAGGGTTTGAAGGTAGATCCGCCCTGCGCAACATCCTGCGTGACCGCATTACGTTGCCGTACCAGATAGTCGGCCCCGCCATACATGGCGTAGATCTCGCCATTGCGCGGGTCGACGGAGACTAGGCCCACATAGTTGTTCTCGGGCCGGTCTTCCGGAAGGTTGTCGACGGCGGCAACGGCAGCCTCCTGCTTTTCCTGGTCGATGGTTGTGACGATCTGGAGGCCCATTGTGGACAGTTCATCCTCCGTGAACTCCCCCGATGCCACAAGCTCACTGGTAACCGTTGAGAGCAAGTAACCGTTGGGGCCGGCGTAGTCATTGCTGGCCACCGGTTCAATCGTCTCCGGGAATTCCGCCGCATCGGCCTCTTCCTGCGTGCAGTATCCATCTTGAACCATGAGGTTGAGCACGCGCTGCCACCGCTGCTGTGCGTATTCCGGGTTGACGGCAGGGTCGCCGGAACTGGGCGCCGGAATGATACCCGCCAACAGCGCGGCCTGTGACAGGTTGAGTTCGCTGGCGTGGATTCCGAAGTACTTCTGTGCGGCCACCTCGATTCCGTATGCACCCCGACCGAAGTAGATCGTGTTGAGGTAATTCTCCAGAATCTCGTCCTTGGACTGTTCGCGATCGATTTTGAGCGCCAGGATGGCCTCTTTGATTTTCCCGGCGTATCCGGTTGTCGTGCCGAGGTAGTATCGCTCGACGTATTGCTGGGTGAGGGTCGAACCGCCCTGTTGCGCGCCGCCACTGACATTGTTGATCAGAGCACGCAAGATGCCCTTGATATCAATGCCATTGTTGGAGTAGAAACTGCGGTCCTCCGAGGCAATCACCGCATGCGGTACAACATCGGGAAGGTCGCTCAGTGCTACCGATTCACGGTCGTAATCCGCGAAGCTTCCCATTTCGGTGCTTCCGTCGGAGTAGTACACCTTGGTGGTCTCCGCCAGGGCGAAATCGTCGGGTTCCGGTACATCTATTGTGATGTACAGCGCGACAAAGGTTCCCACGAGCAGGGCGATAGAACCGAGGAATGTTCCCAGTACCACGCGCCAACTCGGCAACCAGCGGTGTATGGGCCCGTATCCTTGGCGCGGATAGTTCCATCCACGCTTGCGAGCAGGTTTAACCTTGCCGCGTCGCGTCACTCTGGTCGGTGCCGCCTTTGCTTTATCGTGCGTCGCCTTGCTTGTGGATCGTGACGAAGCCGCCTTGTTCTTCGCCGACGTCGTTGCGGACTTCGATCGTGCCATTGCTATGCCTCGCTCGTGTCTTTCGTGTCTTTCCACGCCAGCAGCCGTTCAAGCGCGCGGCCCAGTCTAGATCTATCTTCGAACAAATCCGGATTCGCCCCGACGAAGGCATCCGGGGCGGGAGCTTCTTCGTCGTAATATCCTTCCTCCATCTTCTTGCCCGCCGCAGCCTCCGGAACGAGGAATGCCTCAATCCATCGTGTGCCCGGGCTGGAGTCAATCAGCATTGCCTTCGCGAACAAGGTGAGAGGAACTGCGAGAATGGCACCGAGCGGGCCAATGACAGCCGTCCAGAACACCAGGGAGAGGAAGGTGACCGTTGTCGAAAGCCCGACGGCGTCGCCGGTGATCTTCGGCTGGAAAATTCCCTGAATAACCGCATTGATAACCGAGTAGGCAACGATCACCCAGACCGCCGTAACCCAACCGGAGTCGAGGAGTCCCAATAGGGCTGGTGGAATCACACCGATGACAAAGCCGATATTGGGGATGTAATTGGTGATGAAGGAGAACAGCGCCCAGGCCACCGCCATCGGCACATGCAGAATCTGCAGGGCAATGCCGTCAATAACGGCGACAATCGCGCCGAAGGTGGTGGAGACCAGCCAATACTGCCGGACGCGGCCCTCGAAGGAGGATAGGGCCTCGAAGAGATGACTGTCGTGCCGCTCAATGATTTTCGCGCGCGTTGACATGGTCATGGTGTCAATCGTGATGAACAGCAGCGCAAGGGCCAACAGAGCGATGAGGGAACCGGCAGAGCTGACGTAGTCCAGTACACCGGACAGCGCGGAGAGGACGGATTGCACGTCAAAACGCTCCATAAATGCATCGGTGAAGCGATCGGTGCTCAAACCGTAGCGTTCCAGCAGCTCGGTTCCGGAGGTGACCAGGTCCTGGAATTTCGTCGCGTACCGGGTCACAACATCCGGCAGTCCTACCAGCGACCACACCATCAATCCGATAACGCCAAGCAGCGTCACCACCAGGGTGGTAATCGTCACAACCGCCGAGAGCCAGATCGGTAGCCCCTTCTTGATGAGCCACCGGTGGATTGGCCGAACGGTGAGAACCAGCGTCAGCGCGAAGAAGGCCGGGGCGGCGAAGTCACGTATCTGGTAGAGCCCCGCGCATGCAACCGTGGCCAGGGCTCCCGCCAGGAGGATTCGCAATCCCATCGGCAGTGCCGAATTTCCTCCCGATACGGTAACGGGCGGCATGGAATCCGAAGCGTTGCCGCCATTGCCGGCGGCCTTCCCTCGATTCGCGTTGCTCGTGATATTTTTCCCGACGCCGTCCGATCCGTTGCCGCTGACCGCGTGCTTCACATCCGACGAGCTGGTGGGGAGCTTCGCCGCGCCACCGCCGCTTGCGCCGCCCGTACCACCTGCACCACGACCCGCACCTAGCGCTGCGATGGGATCATGCGTTTGACGCGTGCTTCCCTGCTCTCCGGGTGAGGTCATCGTTCCTCCGTTCCGTGCCAATGTATCGGTTCCAGTGTGCCTTATCTTCCCAGCAAACCCCCGCGCGACGCGAGGTGGTCCGCTCAGCAGCCCACGTCACGCCGAGGTTCTCCGCCGTGACCCGTCGCTTCATTCGGGGCTGCCACGCGCTTCGCCCTCGGCGGAGCAGCCGCGCCGGGAGGCGCAGACGAAGGCATGAATCACGCTCCCCGGCGGAACCCATTCCTGCCGGGAGCAGTTCAGCGCCGCACATTGATCAAACACTCGATAGTTTGGAAAATATATCAGTCCGATATATTGTTGGGTCATATCGCCGACGACGTGAGGATGACAACATCACTGGCCGGTTCGGCGACGATGATGGAAAACGGTCATTGGAGTCGGCACCGCAGACCGTCATCGAACTCATATGCCGTGCAGTCACGGGGCTGACTCGGTAGACAACTGGTGGAAGGACGGAGATGGCAACCACAACGCTGCGCACGAAGGTTCTCAACCTTGCCATCCTCGACTATCTCGCGCTCGGTCCACAGCACGGTTATGCGCTACGCAAACGGCTCAACCTCTCACTCGGAGTGTTCCGCACGCTGAGCTATGGCTCCCTGTATCCGGCGCTACGCCGCTTAGAGGACTCGGGGTACATCGTGTCGCACGAGGACCCCAATTCCACCCGCTCCAAACGCCGTCGTATCACCTACTCGATAACGGACAAAGGCAGGCAGTATCTCGACAACGAACTGTCGTCCGTCGGACCGGGAGATTGGGAAGACGGAACATTCGACGTACGTTTTGCGATGTTCTCCTCCACCGACAGCGCTACACGCCTGCGCATCCTCGAGGGGCGTTTCGCCCGCATGTTGGAGCGCCGCGAAGCCCTGCAGCAGTGGATGGAAGGCATTGCGCGTGATCCCGATGGTTACATCCTCGAACTCGCGAACCACGGCCTCGCCCAAGTCGCGGCCGAACTTGAGTGGTTGGAGACCATGATTCAAAACGAGCGGCGGCATGTAGTGAACAGCAAACGCCGCGCCGGTAGCTAAGACGGCCCGGTGCTGTGCGGCTGGCACGCGGCCGCACAGCACCGGGAACAGCCGGGCTCCTCGGAAGGGAGCGCCTGGCTCAATCAAACCAAGATCGCACGGGAACCCCGAGATAGGAGAAAACAATGGGAAAGATCCGCGTCGGCATTGTAGGTGTCGGCAACTGTGCATCATCACTGATTCAAGGCGTTGAGTATTACAAGGACGCCGACCCCGCAACCACGGTGCCGGGCCTCATGCACGTGCAGTTCGGTGATTATCACGTCCGCGACCTCGAGTTCGTGACGGCTTTCGACGTCGATGCCAAGAAAGTGGGCGTCGACCTCGCCGATGCGATCAACTCCTCCGAGAACAACACGATCAAGATTGCCGACGTTCCACCCACCGGCGTCGCCGTTGAGCGCGGCCACACCCTGGACGGCCTGGGCAAGTATTACCAGAACCAGATCGAGGAGTCTCCCGCTGACCCGGTCGACGTCGTCGCCACGCTGCGGGAGAAGGAAGTGGACGTACTGGTCAACTACCTTCCCGTCGGCTCGGAAGACGCGGCGAAGTTCTACGCGCAGTGCGCGGTGGATGCGCAGGTGGCCTTCGTCAATGCCATGCCCGTGTTCATCGGCTCGACGCCGGAGTGGAGTGATAAGTTCGCCGCCGCCGGCGTTCCCGTGATTGGCGACGACATCAAGTCGCAGATCGGCGCCACCATCACACACCGCGTGTTGGCCAAGCTGTTCGAGGACCGCGGCGTCACGCTGGACCGCACCTATCAGTTGAATGTGGGCGGCAACATGGACTTCATGAACATGCTGGAGCGCGAGCGCCTGGAGTCGAAGAAGATCTCTAAGACGAACGCCGTGCAGTCGAACCTGCACAACCCGTTGGATGGCCACGATGTCCATATCGGCCCATCGGACTACGTCTCCTGGCTCGACGACCGCAAGTGGGCCTTCGTGCGCTTGGAGGGCCGCAACTTCGGCGATATTCCTGTCTCGCTTGAATACAAGTTGGAGGTGTGGGATTCGCCCAACTCGGCCGGCATCATTATCGACGCCGTCCGCGCGGCCAAGATCGGCCTGGATCGCGGAATCGGCGGCGAACTGCTCTCACCCGCCTCCTACTTCATGAAGTCACCGATGGAGCAGCGCCCGGACGACGTGGCCAAGGAATCGGTTGAGGCCTTCATCCGCGGCGACGTGGAGCGGTAAGGGGCACAAGCGGGCTTCCCGCCTCGGCGGCAGGTGGTCGCCTGGCGGTGCATTAAGCGGGACCGGCGGCGGAGCACTCAGCGGGTCACTCCCCGCCGGGTCCCCGGCAGGCCGGGCACATGATGTCGCCTGAGTATCCTTGCCCCTACTCATACAGCTAGACTCTCCGGGTTTTCCGCAATTCTCCGCGAAAAACCCGGAGATTCGCCAATAACCCGGTGACTTCGCCAAAAACACAAGAGCAGCAACCCACCGCGGCCGTCGAGGGATCCCACTCCCACCTGCTGGGCTCCTCCGCCACGCGTGTCCATGGCCAACTTCGCGGCGCACTCCCACCCCACCAAGCGGGCTCCTCCGCCGCGTTTGCCAACTGCTAGCCGGGCACCACGTTGCCAACCGCAAGCCGGGTACCGCGTTTGCCAACCGCTAGCCGGGTACCGTGTTTCCCAACCGCTAGCTGGATACCTCGCGTGGCATATGTCCAAGCGCCTGCATAAGCCGCCAGTACACCGCCGCTACCAGCCACACGAAGAGCACCAACCCAATTTGCACGCTCCGCGACCATCCGACATT
>SUUB01000007.1:0-1462 GCA_015062745.1 Actinomycetaceae bacterium | reverse complement strand
AGCCGCCAGTACACCGCCGCTACCAGCCACACGAAGAGCACCAACCCAATTTGCACGCTCCGCGACCATCCGACATTCGGCAGAACGAGGATCGCAACACCGGCGGCAATGCACTCCGACACGTTGAACAACACGTCATAGATCGAGAAGGCGCGGCCACGGTATGCGTCTGCCGTATCCGACTGCACAATCGTGTCGACGGCGATCTTGGCGCCCTGCACGCCGATTCCAAAGATGAACATGCCAGCCATGAAACACGGTGTCCAACTGGAGATGACGATGAGGATCTGGCCGATTGTGCCCCCGAGTAGGCAGAAGAGAATCCACGCCGGAGGCGAGATACGTTCATGGGCGATCGGGGTGAGAACGACGGCGACGAAGTGACCGGTGACCATTGCTCCCATCAATGCCCCGAAGGCGGCGATTCCGGCGTCGGCATCACTGGGGTCTACCAGCAGATTCCTCCCGGCCAGCACAATGGTGATCAGTTCCATGCCGTAGACGAACCGATGCAGTGCCATTGTGGTCAAAGCTAGGCCCGGTGTTCCCCGCCGCACCAGGTAGCGCACGGCATCTGCCAGATCGCGTGCCGTTGCCGCAAGTTGCCGCGATAGAGAGGTTGAAAGATCCGGTTGCTGCGGGCCGAGTTCGTCCTTGTTGAACAGGCAGGCGACGGCGGCCGCCCCGAAGTAGAGGAGCGCGGAAATGACAAGCGATGCCAGCTGCTGCGATGCTCCCTCCGGCAGTAGGAGTCGCAGCAGGAAACCGACAACTGCACCGACGCCGGTGGCGATTCCGCCCAGCGTGGGAACCACGGAATTCGCCATCAGCAGCCGGGCGCGCGATCCGACCACCATGGGTAGTCCTGCGGACAGGCCGGCGAGCATGAATCGGGAAAGGCCCAGCGAGGTCAGAGTCAACACGTAGACCAGCGGGCCGGCTCCAATCGTTGCCATACCCGCGGCCACCAGAAAGACCAATCCGGCACGAACGAGATTGCCAATGAACAGCACCTGCCGCCGTCGCCACCGATCCAGGAAGGGCCCAGTGAAGGGCCCGACCACCGAATATGGCAGCAAGAGCACCACCAGGGCCGCGGCTACCCCCGCCGCATCCGCCATGGCCTCCGGGCGGAAGAAGAAAAGGGAAGCCAGTCCCGCTTGGAACATGCCGTCAGCGCACTGCGATACCAGTCGGACTCCGAGAAGCTTTCGAAATCCGGACTTCTGGGCGAGGACACGTAGATCGTCAACAAGCCTCATACCTACCCCTTTGCGGGCGTGGATTCATCGGTAGGTTTCGTTACGACGTCGTCGTGCGTGCCGCCGGTTGCGGCTCTCCCCTGATGGGAAGCAGGGTCCGCCTGCCCCGCAGCCTCACCCGTGCGCTGCTCCCACCATGCCAGAAGGCGCCGCTCCGCCTCCTCCTCACCCAGCGGACCCTCTTCCAGGCGCAACTCGAG
>SUUB01000072.1:3162-5419 GCA_015062745.1 Actinomycetaceae bacterium | reverse complement strand
GCGGTGCAGGTGTGCATCCTACCGGCGCGCAGACTGCCGCACTGCGCTCCGGCCGCGGGGGCCGACCGCTTGGCCGCACCGGGGTCATCCACACCCCGCATGGGGATATTCGCACGCCGGCGTTCATTCCGGTGGGCACGAAGGCCACCGTCAAGGCCGTGTTGCCCGAAAGCGTCGCGGATCTGGGCGCGCAGGCCGTGCTGGCCAACGCCTACCACCTCTACCTGCAGCCCGGTTCGGATATCGTGGACGAAGCCGGCGGGCTGGCGCGCTTCATGAATTGGAGCGGGCCGACGTATACCGACTCCGGCGGTTTCCAGGTGCTATCGCTGGGGTCCGGTTTCAAGAAGGTGCTCTCGGAAGAGTTCTCCGGCTCGTCGCGCGCTGACTCCGACGTCGCCCCCACCAAGGAGCGGCTTGCCGACGTCGACGACGACGGCGTCTGGTTCCGCTCCCACTTGGACGGATCCCGGCATCGTTTCACCCCCGAAGTGTCCATGCGCATCCAGCATGAATTGGGGGCGGATATTATCTTCGCCTTCGACGAGCTGACCACGCTCATGAATTCGCGCGGCTATCAGGAGGAGGCGTTGGAGCGCACGCGGCGGTGGGCGCAGCGGTGCCTCGCCGCGCATCGCGAGTTGACTGAGCAGCGGGCGGGCAAGCCCTACCAGCAGCTATTCGGAGTGATTCAGGGAGCGCAGTACGAGGACCTGCGGCGTAAGGCCGCGCGCGATTTGGGTGCGATGGAGGTCGAGGGGCAGAGATTCGACGGCTTCGGTGTGGGCGGGGCCTTGGAGAAGGAGAACCTGGGCACGATTGTCGGCTGGGTATGCGAGGAGCTACCGGAGGATCGAGCACGGCACCTGCTGGGGATTTCTGAGCCGGACGATTTCTTTGCCGCCGTGGAGGCGGGGGCGGATACCTTCGATTGTGTGAATCCCTCGCGGGTGGCGCGTAACGCGGCGATCTATTCACCGGATGGGCGGTTCAACGTGGTGCGTGCGCAGTTCCGGCGGGATTTCGAGCCGCTGGTACCCGGCTGCAAGTGCTACACCTGCACGCATTATTCGCGGGCATACCTGCATCATGCCTTCAAGGCGAAGGAGATGATCTCCTCCACGCTGGCGACGATTCACAACGAGTACTTCACGGTGAAGTTGGTTGAGGGCATCCGCGAGTCGATTGAGGGTGGTTATTACGCCGAGTTCAAGGAGGAGACCCTGGGGCGGTTCTACGCCGGGCAGTGGGGGCGGAAGTAGCAGGCGTTGGATGGGCGTGTGACCGAATAGTACCCGAGCGGCGCCTGTGGGAAGCGGTGTGAAGCCTGTGGGGAGTGGTAGCCGCCGGGGCTCGCCATGCTGCCCGCCTCCGGTCCAGCTGGTGTTTGTATGGAGGAGCGATGTTACGGAGGTGGGCGGTTATCTGTCCAAATCCCGTCCAAACGAAAGGTACTCGCTCCGGGCGGGCGTCAAGATCCGCATGATTCCGCCATTCCTTAAAATGAACCAGTCCAGATTCGCGCCGTTTGGACGGGATTTGGACACTGTGGTGCCTGCATACGCGTGTTGATGCTGGCATGAGTATTGGGATGTTGTTGACCTCAGTTTGCGTTGTTTAGATATGCTGATGTCGATATGTGGATGTTGATGTCATCCCGTATGCTTTGATGCTGGCGTGCACGTGTTGATGCTGCCTATACGCTTTGGTGCTAGTGCGCCTTTATCGGCGATCGTTCTTGTAGGGCATGGAGGTGGTTTACGGTAGACCTGCGTTGGCGAAACGAGGAGATGGAGTTGCGGAAGCTTGCGCGTGACCTCATGCTGCTAGATCCGCATTCGGATGAGTTTCCTGACGCAGATGCAGACCGCCTAGAACTCATGGAGCCGATTCTTCGGCGGCTTCGCTCTCCTTGTGTGGTGATCGATCACCAGAATGTTGTAGTGACGGGTGCGAATCTGTCTCGCAGCGCAGAGGAGCGGAATGTCGAGCTGGGCCTGCGCCTGGACGAGCCCCTATTGGCGCGGTCCATAGAGAATCAGATGCGGGCACTGGGACCATACCTATCAGCGCCGCAGTGGGTCCAATGGTCCGGCAAGCTCGGAAAGCTGGGCTTGCTCAGATGACCGGGGCTAAGTCCCTTGGACGGGTTGCGGCACGGGCCCGGCACCACCACAGCGATCCGGATAGTGGCACCGCGGCTGTGACTCGTTTATGAACCGGGCGATAGGTCGTGGCAGCGCTGCGTTGTTGGCCC
>SUUB01000072.1:0-3062 GCA_015062745.1 Actinomycetaceae bacterium | reverse complement strand
CAACTACGCCCGTGCGGCGTCAATTGACTGACGCGCCGCCGCGCACAGCTCGGTGATCTTCTCGAAGCGATGCGCCTTGATATCCGCCTCCGGGCACACCCAGCTCCCGCCGACCGCTACGACGTAGGGGGTGCGCAGGTAGTCGCCGGCATTCCCGCTGTTCACGCCGCCGGTGGGGAGGAACAGCATGTCCGGGAACGGTCCATGCAGGGCCTTGAGGGCCTTCAGACCGCCATAAACACCTGCCGGGAAGAACTTCACCAACCGCAGCCCCAGGTTGCGGGCAGTGTTGATATCCGTTGGCGTCGCCGTCCCCGGCAGCACGGGCACGCCCGCATCCTGGCAGTGCGCCACAACCTCCACATCCAGTGCGGGGGACACCACGAAGTTCGCTCCTGCCGCCAACGCGCGGCGGCATTCATCGAGATTACGCACCGTACCGGCGCCCACCAGCATTCCGGGGACCTCGGCGGTGACCGCGCGGATGGACTCCTCCGCAGCGTCGGTACGGAAGGTGACCTCCATGACGTTGATGCCGCCAGCCAGCATCGCCCGCGCAAGCGGCACCGCATCCGCTGCGTCTTTCAGCACAATGACAGGCACAAGCCCGCACTTCCTGCACTCGTCAATCACATCTACCATCAGAACCTCCTGATCACGCCATCATGACAAATCACGCCATTATGACAATGGGACTATACGCTGCCAGCAACACTGAGGTTACCGCAGTGGCGGGACCAGATTGGTGCAGGTTCCGCTTTCCAATACGTCAATAACATTCTGCGCCGCCATAAGCGACATCTTCGCGGAAGCCTCGCGCGTCGCCGCACCAGCATGAGGCGTGAGAATGCAGTTGTTCAGCTCCCGCAGCCGGTTGTTCGCCTCGTCGGCCTCGTCGGCAACCGCGTCGAGCGCCGCCGCGTAGATCTCCCCGTCGCGCAGCGCCTCATACAGGGCGTCCTCATCCACGATGCCTCCCCGTGCGGTGTTTACCAGCACAGCGGTGCCCTTCATCGCTTGGAACTGTTCGGTGCTGAACATGTTGCGCGTCGAGTCGTTCAGATTGGCATGGATGGAGATGAAATCCGACTCGCGGATCAAGGTCTCCAGGTCTACGAACTTCCCGCCGACGGCGTCGGCAAACTCCTCATCCTGATAGAAGGCGTCATACAGCAGCACATCCATATCGAAGCCCCGGCAGCGCCGCGCCACGCCCTTCCCAATGCGCCCGACGCCGATCACGCCCAAGGTCTTCTGATACATCTCCAACCCGGACGGGCGTTGCAGCGTCCTGTCCATGTAGCAGATGTTCCGGGCAGCGCTGAGCATCAGCGTCACGGCCAGATCCGCCACCGAATCCCCGTTGGCTCCGGGGGTGAAAGTAACCGCAACCCCGTGCGCCTTTGCGGCATCCACGTCGACCTTGTCATATCCGACGCCGTAGCGCGAGATGACCTTCAGATTCCGCGCGCTGGCGATAACGTCCGCGCCGTATTCCTCCAGTCCGGCGACGACGGCGTCGGCGTCGACGATTTCGCGTCGGACCTGCTGCTCGACGGACTCACTTCCCGCAGTAATCCGGACGACGTCGCAGCCGTGCTCGCGCAGGAGCCGCTCCGCCTCGTCGCTGCTTTTCCCGAAGGACCGGGCGGTCACAATTACCTTGTTCATACTCACTTTCCTTGCCCTGTGTCACTGCTCGGCCGCGAGGGTTCACGTCCGGGCGGTGTCTCGCTGTCGGTGATGTGTTGTCCTATGTGTTCCACTTGTCCTATCTGTTCTACCGCGCGTTGGTCTGTGCCGCATCTGAGCAGTCGCCGCGCTTGAGCGGTCGCCGCGCTTGAGCAGTCGCCGCGCTTGAACAGTCGCCGCGCTTGAACAGTCGCCGTACCTGAGGAGGTGCCGCATCGAAGCCGTCGCCGAACTTGCGCCGTCGCCGCATCCGAACAGTTGCAGCACCATCGCCCGTGATTGTTGCATCACGGCCCGTGAATCGTGCGGCGGCGATGATTCGCGGGGTTGAGTCGCCATTCCACGGCACACGCCCGATCTCACGAGTTGTTCTCGTAGCACTCGAGGTAACGGGCAAACTTCTCCTCGTAGAACTCCCGGCGCGAAAGATCCGGCTCGATCGTGCGCACAACCGTCGGCTTGTAATCCCGCACATCGTCGATGAGCCCCTGCTGCTCCATCCCGAGGATAATCGCCCCGAGCAGCGAGCCCTGCTCGACGTCGTTCACGGACATGCGCACTCCAAAGATGTCCGCCGCCATTTGCGTCCATGTTGGTGACTTGAGGATTCCACCGGAGAGCATCACCTCGGTTGGCGCACCATTGGCTTCCGCCAGAACCTTGTAGCACTGGTAGAGGTTGAAAAGCACGCCTTCCTGCGCCGCGCGGTACAGATCGTTGGCGCTGTGGCTCGCCTTCACATTGAGGAAGCCGCCGCGGCGCTCATCATTCCATCCCGGGCAGCGCTCGCCGAAGAGGAAGGGCAGGAACACAGGGGTATCCGCCTCCTCCGCCACCCCGCTCTCGATCTCGGCGTAGCTCGTTCCGCTCGGGAAGAAGTGGTGTTTCACCCAGTCGGTGCAGTTGCAGCACCCATTGGTGGCTGCCCCGGAGAGGTAAGCCTTCGGGGAGAGATAGCACCAGGTGCTGGGCTTATCGGGGATTACCGGCGTATCGGAGCTGAGCCGGATGGCGCCGGAGGTGCCTACGGAAAACGTTGCGACGCCCTTCCTGATCGCCCCCACACCTACCTGGTTGAGTCCGCCATCCGAGTTGATCGGGATGACGGGAATACCGCTGTTGACGCCCAACACATTGGCCGCTTCTTGCCGGAGGGGGAAGGCGGTGCCGTCGTCAACGAGCCGGCTGAGTTGCCACTCCTGGATGCGGTGTTCTGCAAGGATTTCCGGGTCGTATTCACGGGTGTGGAGATTCAATAGCCCACTGCCGCTGCTCAGGCAGCGTGTGGAGACCCGCTCTCCCGTCATACGGTAGGTGAGATAGGCTCCTTGGCTCATGATGTAGGAGTTCTCGACGTCCTGCCCCATCTC
>SUUB01000071.1 GCA_015062745.1 Actinomycetaceae bacterium | reverse complement strand
AGGTCGCCAAACGTGCCGGTCGCCTTGACAACCTGCGTGAAGTTGTGGCTGATTCACCGCTCGCCGCCGCGCGCAGCGCCATCGGTCACACTCGTTGGGCAACGCACGGTGGCCCAACCGATACGAATGCCCACCCGCATGTCAGTTTTGACGGTCGAGTGGCCGTGGTACACAACGGCATTATCGAGAACTACCAGCAGCTCGCCGCCGAGCTGACCGAACAGGGGATCCGGCGCATCTCGGAAACGGATACCGAGGTCGCCGCTCATCAGCTTGCACTGGAACTCGCGAAAGATGGCGACCTGCTGGCGGCGATGCGCCGCTTGGCAGCCCGGCTCGAAGGCTCCTTCACCCTGGTCGCCCTGGACGCAGAGCATCCCGAGGCCATCGTCGCCGCCCGGCGCAATTCCCCCTTGGTGGTCGGCCTGGGCGAAGGTGAGAATTTCCTTGGCTCCGACGTGGCGGCCTTCGTGGGCCAGACCCGTCACGCCCTGGAATTGGGGCAGGACCAAATCGTGCGCATCACAACTGACAGCGTCGAAGTCATTGACTTCGACGGCACGCCATCACAGGGGAATCCTTTCGAGGTGGACTGGGATGTGAACGCCGCCGTGAAAGGCGGATACGACACCTTCATGGATAAGGAGATCCACGAAGAACCAACCGCCGTCGCCGAGACCCTGCGCGGGCGTACCACACCGGACGGCAATCTCCAGCTGGACGAGATGCGTATTCCCGAGGAGATTCTGCGCTCCATCGACAAGATCATCGTCGTTGCCTGTGGCACCGCCGCCTACGCCGGGCACGTCGCCAAATACGCCATTGAGCACTGGTGTCGTATCCCGGTTGAAGTGGAACTGGCCCACGAGTTCCGCTACCGCGACCCGGTTGTCAACGAGCGCACACTCGTCGTTGCCATCTCTCAATCCGGGGAGACCATGGATACCTTGATGGCCATCCGGCACGCCCGCGAGCAGGGGTCGAAGGTTCTGGCTATTGTCAACACGCACGGCTCGACCATTGCCCGCGAATCTGATGCGGTGCTTTATACGCACGCCGGGCCGGAAGTTGCCGTCGCCTCCACCAAGGCGTTCATCGCTCAGATCACCGCCTGCTACCTACTCGGTCTTTACCTCGCGGAGCTGCGTGGCAATAAGTACGTGGACGAGGTCGCTACCTATTTGGAAGAGCTCGGCAAGATGCCGGGGCGCATTCAGGAGGTGCTCGCTGCGGAAGACGAGGTTCGTGAACTGGCACGTTCGATGGCGGATACCACCTCGGTGCTCTTCCTCGGGAGGCACGTCGGATTCCCGGTGGCTCTGGAAGGTGCACTGAAACTCAAGGAGCTGGCTTACATTCATGCCGAGGGCTTCGCCGCCGGCGAGTTGAAGCACGGCCCCATCGCGCTGATCGAACAGGATCTGCCGGTCTTTGTGATCGTACCGACGCCGCGGCGGCCATTGCTACATTCCAAGGTTATTTCGAATCTGCAGGAGGTTCGCGCCCGTGGCGCGAATACCATCGTCATAGCAGAAGAGGGTGACACCGATGTGGCGGCGTATGCGTCGAAGGTCTTCTGGGTGCCGCGCACCACGCCGACCCTGATGATGCCGCTGGTGACCGTGGTGCCACTGCAGATTTTCGCCTGCGAGCTGGCGCGGGTGAAGGGATACGATGTGGACAAGCCGCGGAACCTGGCGAAGTCCGTGACCGTGGAGTGAGCCATGAAGCGGGCGTACCGATGCGATGACATCCGCGAGGCGGAGGCGCCACTGCTGGAGGCGGGCGTGCCGCTGATGCAGCAGGCCGCCGCGGCGCTCGCTTCGGAAACCCTGCGGGAGTGGCGCTCGCGGGGCAATCGGATCCCCGGCACTCGGGTGCTGCTGCTGGTGGGAGCCGGAAACAACGGCGGTGACGCGCTGTATGCCGGCGCACGACTGGCCCGGCGTGGCATGGCCGTCATGGCGCTGCTCGCCAGCACCAACGTTCACGCGGAGGGGCTTGCGGCAGCGCACCAGGCGGGCGTTCGCGTTGTCGAAGGCTTGCCACCCGCGGATATCGTGATTGACGGTCTAGTAGGCATTGGCGCACGCGGACCACTGCGAGAACCGCTGGCCGGCGTTGTACAGGCGCTGGGGCAGCGGCGGGTAGCGCTGACAGTTGCAGTAGATATGCCATCCGGGGTGGGTGGCGACGACGGCGCCGTTAGCGGCCCAGTGGTCACGGCGGATATCACAGTGACCATGGGTGCTCTGAAACCAGGCCTGCTCCTTGATCCGGGGCGCCGCCACGCGGGGCGAATCATTCGTGTTCCACTTGGCTTTGAAGCACATCTGCCATCCGAACCTGCGGCAATCACGCTTGAAGCACCGGAAATTGCACGGCTGTGGCGGGTTCCGGACGCCGATTCCCACAAGTACAGTCGCGGCGTTGCCGGGCTGATGACCGGTTCCCCCCGCTATCCGGGAGCGGGTCTGCTCTCGGTGGATGCCGCATTGGCATCCGGGTGTGGAATGGTGCGGTACGCGGGTCAGCGAGAGCTCGCGGGCGTCGTCGTACAGCGTTGCCCGGAGGTGGTGACAGCGCCCGGACGGGTACAGAGTTGGGTGCTCGGCTCCGGAATAGACATGGACGACGACGTCGCCGCCTCCGAAGTGGCGCGACGCCTGCACGAGGCCGTGGCCGAGGAACTCCCGGTGGTGCTCGACGCCGGAGCCATCTCCCTCGCCTACACCACCGATCTGCCAGAGAACGTGGTTCTTACACCGCATGCCGGTGAACTCGTCGCTCTGCTGGCTGCACGCGGTGAACGCCTCTCGCGGCACGATGTGGAAACCGGTCCGGCGCGCGCTGCCCGGCTCGCTGCGACGCTGACGGGAGCAACCGTGCACCTCAAGGGTGCCATCGACGTCGCCTGCTCGCCCGACGGTCCGCTGTACGTGCAATCCGATGCGCCCGCGTGGCGCGGAACGGCCGGTGCCGGCGATGTTCAGGCCGGCCTGCTCGGCGGGCTTCTGGCGCAGTGGGGTCCCACGGCCGCCCACCCTGCACGCCTTGCCGCGGCCGCCGCAGCTATCCATGCACGTGCTGCCGCCATCGCGTCCGGAACCACTACGGGTGGATCGGGACGGCCCATTCGTGCCGGCGAGATCGTCCGGGCGATCCCGGCGGCAATCGCCGAGACTTTCGCGGAGGCGTGATGATTCCCTACTATCCGGCGGTTGCCGACATTGATCTGGATGCTGCCGCCCACAACCTGCGCCAAGTGCGTAGCGCAATCGACGGGCAGAAGATCCTCGCCGTCGTCAAAGCGGATGCCTACGGCCACGGCCGTGCGCAATGTGCGCGGGCATTTCTGGCGGCGGGAGCAGATTTCCTCGGCGTTGCACAGCTCGGCGAAGCGCTGGCGCTGCGCGAGGAGATCGGGCCGGAGCCCCGCATTCTCGCGTGGATATATGCCCCGGGAGCTCCCCTGGCCGAGGCGCTGCGCGCCGGGATCGACGTGTCAGTAGGTTCCTTCTGGGCGATTGATGAGCTGGTGGCCGCGGCTCGCGAAACCGGTATCACCGCCCGTGTCCATCTCAAGGTCGATACGGCGATGACGCGTGGAGGTTTCAATCTTGACGATGTTGAAGAAGCCGCTCGGCGTATTCGCACTGCGGGGGAGCTATTCGAACCGGTCGGTTTGTGGAGCCATTTGGCCCGCGCTGACGAACCGACGTGCGGGCTGACCGAGCAGCAGGTTGAGCGTTTCGAGCGGGCACGCACGGCAGCCGCACGCAGCGGCGTTGAATTTGAACTGCACCATCTGGCCGCTTCTGCTGGTGCACTGTGGCATCCCGCGGCCCGCTATGACATGGTTCGGCCCGGCATCGTGCTGTATGGCCTATCCCCGGAACCGGAAGTGGCGAGTGCGCATGATATGGGCCTGCGGGCCGTGATGACTCTATCCGCGCAACTCACCGTGGACCGCCATGTTCCCGCCGGTACGGGCATTTCCTACGGGCACACGGCACACACCGAGCGGGCGATGCGATTGGGCGTGGTACCGCTGGGATACGGCGATGGTATTGACCGAAAAGCGTCCAACAGTGCTCCGCTTGTGGTCGCGGGTGAGCGTACGCGTGTCCTCGGGCGTGTGTGCATGGACCAGTTCGTTGTCCCGATCCCGGCACATGCACAGGCCGGGTCCACGGCTTACCTGTTCGGCGACGCCGCAGCCGGTTTACCGACGGCGGACGAGTGGGCCGCTGCAACCGGGACCATCGGCTACGAGGTTGTCACACGCCTTGGGGCTCGCGTGCCGCGCCGCTATCATGGCACGGGTGATTGACGCGAGTGAGGAGACTTGGTGGAACTAAGCGTTGAGCGCGCCGCTGATATGCGCCAGTTTGGCGAGCTATTGGGGCGTTTGCTGCACGGCGGCGATCTCATCATGTTGAATGGCCCGCTGGGTGCGGGTAAGACTACCCTGACGCAGGGTATAGCGCGTGGCATGGGTGTCCGTGCCCGGGTTGTGTCGCCGACTTTTGTGATCGCACAGGTGCACCATTCGGCAGGCGATGGTCCGGATCTGGTCCATGTGGACGCCTACCGGCTGAACTCTCTGGAGGAGCTCGACGCGCTGGATCTGGATGCCTCGCTGGAGGATTCTGTCACAGTGGTCGAGTGGGGAGAGGGAAAGGTTGAGGTACTCACGCCGGATCGGCTGGTGATCTCAATAACCCGGGCGGAAGGCGGCGACCCGCTGGATGTTGATACACCGCGCACCGTGGGCATTGAAGCCTCCGGACCTCGTTCGCGTGACCTGCTGGCGGGTTTGGCCGCCGGGGCGCGAGGTGTGGCAGCCCTTTCCGGGTTACCCGCCCAGCAGCACAGGGGCGAGATGGCCGATCAGGCCAGGTCGACCGGCGGCAGCGAACAGGGGCGGGAGACTCCGTGATTCGGCTGGTGAGTGGTATTGCAGTTGCGGTTGCCATGTTGGGCAGTCCGACGGCGTTCGGGAGTCCGGTGGTGCTGGGCGGTCCGATGGTGTTGGGGAGTGCAACGACTGTGTCGGGGGGCACGTCGGCTGCTACCGATAGTGACTGGTTCTCCTCAACGGCGCTGACCGTCGTGCGCGAAAACGCCTCCCAGGCTCTTCCGGGTGTGGCAAGCGGCCGGGTTGACGACTTAAGCATTGGCGATCCGGTGGCGGTGGAAGGGGCGAGCTATCAGGTGGCGCCGATCCTGCTTGACGGCACTCCGGTTGGCACAATAGCGACGGACTTCGCCGGTACCGATGTCATCACCAATGACGAGTACTTTGCCGATATGGTTGCGGCGATGCCACGCGACGGGCGGATTGTGGTTCTCACTGAACTAGGGGGCGCTGAGGATCTGGGAGGATGGTTCCTCGTCGCGGACGGACTGGTTTCACCGTTGGATCCGGTGGCTCGGTCCGTGCTTGCCGGCCCGGTGGGCGAGGCGGAGTTTGAGACAATACGGGAGTCCTTCGGCACGTCGGCGGCTGCGGGCACCGGTGATAGTGAGCCGGGAAAAGAGCAGGCCGGATCGCAACGCATCGTCCTCTATCTTGGTGTGGCGATAGGGGCGCTGGCAGCCGCCATGGTGGTGCTGACCGTACGTCGTCGGAGCAGGAATGCGCGCGAAGGCCAGGCACACGATCGGGCAACATCGCCAGGAGATGGCGGCGGAATCGCCACAGTAAGCGTAGAAACCGTTCGCGAGAATGAATGAGCAGACCCGAGAATGAATGAGCAGGCAAGCGGTATGAACCAGGCAAGCGGTATGAA
>SUUB01000070.1 GCA_015062745.1 Actinomycetaceae bacterium | reverse complement strand
CCGCGAGCTCGTCGGTGTTGCGCCCGGCAGGCGATCGGCGATGTGCTCGGCATGGCCTGCGAATGAGCGAACAAACGGTTCTACGCTGTCCGGCTTTTGCTAGACAGCGTAGGTCGGGTGCCAGCTCCTGGCGAACTTCTCACGGATGAGTACCATGGCAGTACAACAGGCTCACAAGCGGAGGGGGAATGGTGGAGCTCGACACGCGTATTCAGGTCCGTACCAACAGCCAACTCAAGGAGCAGGCCACGAGGACTCTTGACCGGATGGGCATCGACATGCCCACTGCGATCAACATGTTCCTCAGCCAGATCGTCCACGACCAGAGGCTGCCCTTCCAGCCGAGTCTCACCCCCTACGCCGATGCGATCCGCGAGGCCGAGGCGGAACCCGCTATCAAGGTCCGAGACGTCGACGAGTTGATGAGCCTCATCGACCGTGCGTGAGCGGGTGGTCGCCGCCGAATGACTATTCCTGTATGCCGTCGACACCGACGGAACTCTAGTCCTGGTTCGAACTGGTAGTCATGGCCAGCATATTTGAGGTGATGGCATATTACGGTGTGCCATTCTCGCCACTAGCAACACTCGGCTCGTCCAGTTCGGGGGTGCGGTGGGCGGGGTCCCTGATGATTGGCGTGTTGGTAAACATCTCCGGTCACGGAGATCTCTGATATCATGACTTGCGCCTCGGCGAGGCTTAGGAGGGTGTCGGCGAGTGTTGCGGGCACGACTCTTCACCCTGGAGGATGACTCCGGTAGACTTGCTGTAGCGCCTCGGAGCTCGCCATTCAGGTTCCTTGTGCCGTAGTTAGTTGGAGTCTCTCGAGAAGGACACTATGTCGCCCGAATCGGACCCTTTCTGCCATGAGGTCATTGAGGATGGTGGGACGCTTGCGCCTGGTCAAGGTGACCACCGCGCGGTCGAGGAGGATGTTCGCGCGGATGTCTCCGGACTGCTGACCGAACCGAATGGCGAACTCTACCGGAACCTCGCTCGGGGTAATGAAGACTACAGGGTTCTGTTTGGAGACGCTTCCCAGGTACTCGCGATCCTGCCCGAGCTGGGAGATGTGGTTGCTTCATTCGTTCCTGAATCTACAGTGGTTGCCAACATTCCGTCGTTTCTCCAAAAGCTGATCGATAGCGGGGAACTCACTTTCCAGGTCGACCGCTCGGGTGATGCTCTCGCGCACCTGGTGGACCGGAGCGGGCGGATGCGCCACGTCCTTCGGCTCGACACGAGGCACCTTACTCCTAAGCTGTCGCAGGCATGGAGCAACCTTCGTGCCAGTGCCGTGCAGCTGGAGGTTGTGACCGGGCTGCGTGGCATCGAGGATGACGTCGCCGCCGTCAGGACGGGGCTCCAGGATGATCGCCTCGCTCTCGTGGACAGTGCCTGGTCGCTTATTGATCAGGCACACGCCGTCTCGGACAGCGAGCGCCGGAAAGACCTGCTTGATATTGCCCTGAGCAAGGCTGACGAGGCGCGCGAAATGCTCGCCCGATCGATCGACTCCGACCTGAAAGGCCTCGCGAGGGACTACGAACTTGGGGCAATGGCGTTCTTGTGGCAGGACGCAGTGATCTTTGTACAGTCGCAGAAGTCGTTGACTGAGAGGAACGCGGAACGTGCCGAACGCGTCGTGCGCTCGGTCGCGGCGATGGAGAGCGCGACCCGGGCGGTTGCCCTGGTGCACATGCATCACGGTGACACCGACGCAGCGAGGATTGCACTCGGTCGATTCCAGGACCTGCTTAGCCAGCGACAGCTTAATAACGACGCCAATGTAACGGCACTCAGCTCGTTCGCCCACGAGGACCAGAAGCCGCTGTACGCGCGGGTTCTCTCGACTCATGCGCGTGCGATCGAGGTCTGTGGCATGGAACCAGATCGCCTGCTCATGCCGCCTCCGGAGGTTATTGAAGGGCGCGCGTCGTTTGACGAGGAGGAGGCAAACGTCACTGTGGCGATGTGCAGCGAGTGCGGCAGGGACATCGAGGTGGGTGCAATCATGTGTGCCTACCATCGGGGGCGGCATCGAGAGAATCTCGCCAAGACCGCAGGTCCACTCCTCTCAGTAGGCGTCGTCGCAATACCGGAAGTGGTGAAGCATTGGCCGAAGGTGCGGAAACTCGCGTTTGCGGCCATCAAATTGATTCGTCGTTAGCCTCCTGCAGTATCGTCAGACGGGTGCGTCTCAGCAGAGCGTCTCAGCGCGCATTGCGCATCATCCAGGGCGGGTGGGGCTCAGCAAAGCGCCGGTATCCGTAGGTGCTGCAAGACTCATCGAAGAGCTCCGCAACGTGTGTTGCCAACCCCATTAATAACCTTCCGGAAACGGGGTTAGGTGATCCAGGTGGCGCGGACTCCGGGAGTGATTTCAAGATTTGTAGGGACGGTGAGAGTGGGGCCATAGACAATGGTTTCCTTGCCGACGTGTTGGACGGCCGCCGTGTGGGCGATGCTGAATCGGGCGCAGCGGGCTGCGTTGTAGAGGTCGGACCAGATGATTTTCTGGTCGTCGTAAGTTAGGAGCCACGGGTAGGTGGCGGTCAGGAGTTTGTCGGCAAGGGCCTGGTGGTCTTCGGTGTTGAAGGCGTGGAGGTAGAGGCTTCCTCCTTGCTCCACGTAGGGCGGGTCAGCGTAGACAAGGACGTCGGTGGCGTGGGGTTCCATGGTGGTGAGGAAGTCGAGGCCGTCGAGCTGGCTGACATGGATGCGGCGCCCGAGCATGGCGACATGCTCGACCCGTTTGATGAGGGCTGGCTTGTTGAAACGGGCGTCGATCTTCCACTTGCCGCTCTGATCGAGACCGCCGATGGGGCGCGCGTCTAGGATGCCAGATCGGTTGGTGCGGTTGAGGTAGAAGGTTGCGAATCCGAGTGTCAGGTCGTCAGCGTCACCGGCCTGGTAGATGGATCTCTGGTGGTGCCATTGGTCGATGGTGACGGGGGTGTTGGTGATGAGCTGGGTAAAGGCATCAGCGCCGTCGGGGGTGGTGATGGTGCGCCAGAAGGCGGCGATGCCGGCGTTGATGTCGTTGATGTGAATGTGGTCGACAGCGCCATCTGTTAAGAGACGCAGAGCTGCGCCTGCGCCGCCGGCGTATGGTTCGGCGTAGGTGGTTGGGGCGGGGACCTGAGCGTGAACCAGGTGCGTGAAGAAGGGAGCCAGGCGGGCTTTGCCGCCTGGGTAGCGTAGGGGGGACAAGTACCTCACGACTCAAGCCTGCCCGCTTTGGTTACTAGTGGCCGCTGCGCCTGCTGGTGCGATGCCAAGTTCAGTGTTGATAGCGTTGAGTAGGGGTGTGAACAGCGTATTTGCCCGATCGGCCATCTCGGGCGCGGCGGTGTACTGCCATGAGTGCACGCAGTTGTGGAGATCACGGATGAAGTGTCCGTCAGCGGTGTTGGTGCGTATGGCTGCCCACGTTCCTGCCAACTCTGGGCGTGCGGGGATCTTAGAATCCAGACGGGGGTCGAGGTGACGCAATGCGGCGGCGAGCTTATTGAAGAGTGTATTGCCCTTCGGATTGAGATTCCGGCGGTCGATGAGTGCGTCGGTGGCGAGTTCAACTGCGACGCGCGCCATGATCGAGGCTGTTTCAGGGTTGGTTTTGATTTCGGTGTTTGCGCACTCCTTGAGTATGTCCTTAACTCTCTTGGGCATGTTGGAGCGTCTTACTCCGTAGTAGAGGTGGGTCTCACTCTTGGACGGCTTGGGCTGGCGTACTCGAGAAGTGGTGCCAGAGCCCTGATTCTTCTGCGTAGTGGTCGCGTCTGAAGTAGAGCCACCCGCGGACTCGGCGCCCGCGGAAGAGGGCACGTTGGAGGAGGCTAGTGTTGACTCGAATACTCTTGTGTCCTGAGTTGGGATGGAGATGGTGGGATCGGTCGACGATGGGGCTGCAGGCGTGACATCGGTGTTTCCGATGGTGTCACGCCACACCTCTTCTATTTTATCTTCGGCGGAGTCCCTGCTGTTGAGCGTGCGGGAGGAGATGACGAGAACGTTGGCGACGTTGGACTCGTTCATGTCTTTTGGCTGGGGCGTGAGCATTCCGGTTATGACTGTGCTAATGAACGGCTTGATCTTCTCGGGGTCGACGTTGACGTTGATCTTACCGGGTTGGGCGAACCCTGCGCCGAGAAGCTCTTTGACCTTCCAGGTGTAGACGCGCTCCATAAGAGTGTACTGTTCGCGCCGCGCACGGTCGATGAGGTCGACCAGGGGGCGGTCGTGCTGGTAAGTCTCTTCCAACCAGTACCAGAACTCGTTCCACTCCACAGGGTTGCTGCCGCTGTTGACCTGATCGAGGTAGACCATCTCTGGTCCCCAGGCGGCGGTGCCCTCGCCGCTGCCGGCGCCGTGGTGCTTGAGGTGAATCCAGTAGCGAGCGTCAGAGCGGTGCTCAAACTCCACGCAACTGGGCCGAAGGTAGGAGTCTGCGGCACGGACTCCTCGTTTGATGCGCTCGAAGGTTGCGGTCGTCTCTGGATCGGGTGCCTTGCCAGGACTGTCGAGGAGTCGACAGGCGACAAGGCGGCGGTTGCCTTCCAGGACAACGAATTTGCCTTCTTCGCGGACAACCGCCCAAGACTCGGTGGGGTTGAGCCCGTGCTCGGCGATGCTTCTTGCCAAGCCGATGATCTTAGGGCCGAATTCCTCCAGCAGTCTGCCCATGGCCTCAGCCTCGGTGTCTACGGCGGGGCGACCGAGGCGGGGATTCCTTAGGTCGAGGTGGAGACGCTTGATGGAGCGGTTCCTGTACCCGGTTGTGGCCACGGTGCATCGCCTTTCTGAGGTAGTGGTCTGGAGGTGCTTATCGGATAGTAAATTGTGTGTTTTGTTAGGTTGCGTTCACGGCGTTAGTCGGTAACTCGCGGTCCAGCTGTCTGGTGGGCGGTTACCAATCGCCGTAGGTGGATGTTCGGTGTGAGTTTATGTCTCCTATGAGAGGCTCTTGTGGATGCGGCGGAAGTCGAGTTCGCGGTCGCGGGTGCGGAAGGGGAGCTCGTAGACGTAGGTTACGCCGGAGCCGGGGTGGGTGTGGGTGCGCTCGTCCAGCGGCATGTCGGCGTTCGACTCGGGGCGCTTGCGCTTGTCCCAGGCTTGGCGCACTGGCGTGGGCACCTGCCGCCCATTGGCGTCGTAAACATAAGGCTGCTTACTCTTGCTCGCAGCGTGATCGTTGTCGTAGAGCACCGCGAACTGCGTGCGGTAGATCGTGCACAGGTCCTCGATCGGTACTCCAAGCATTATCGCCACCATTACGTCGACCTCGGCCTGCGCGTTACGACGGTCCTCCGCGCGCCGCAACGGCGTGTCTGGAGTCCAGACCGGCCCGACCGGGCGCTCGTCGTAGCGCTCCAGAATCGGCGAGTCCTCAAGGAACACCTCGTCCCAGCACTCGGACCACAGGTCCGCGTAGGCATCGGTGACGCAGTTAAGGCGGAGGACGCGACTAACGATGCGCGATGCCAACGGAGATTCTGTATGAAGTGTTGGTAGCAGATTGAAGTCGGTGCCTCGTATGTCGTTCCTGGAACGGGAGCGAATTTCGAAGTCGGCCAAGATGGATGACGCTAGTCCTAGGGTCAGGATCAGCTGTGTTGACGACCCAGAGGAGGTTCCTGCGGAGAAAACAGGATCGACGTGCGCGGCACCGGGTGGGAGCAGAGCCGGGATCAGTGTCCGCTCGCCGGTGTTGGCCGCCATGCGGCGCCAGGCGATGCGGTAGTGGTCGCGGGCGGAGGTGGTGCCCCAGTGGGTGTAGAGGCGATCGTAGGTGGCGCGGTCGCCGGCAGGTTTGTACTGGGTCACCGGCTGCGCATCCGCAGGCAGGGCCTCGAAGTCGGTCGGAGTCCAGTCCTTGTTGCTCCGCAT
>SUUB01000069.1:1296-5925 GCA_015062745.1 Actinomycetaceae bacterium | reverse complement strand
CGGCCGGATCAACGTAGCGGTGTAGTCCCTCGCCGGTACGCGAGTAGTTCATGGTGGACTCCACGCGGAGGGTGTTGCGTTCCGCGAGATCCTTCAGCGCGATGCGGGAGTCCGCGAAAAGCGAGGTTGGGAGTTCTTGCCCGTTGAGCACGATGCGTTCAACGGACTCGGCGATAAGATCGATGAACGTTGAGGCCCCCGGCGTAGCGGAGAAATCGATCTCGGTGACCGATGGGAAGCTTGTCTCGGATTCACCGGCCAGATCGAGGGTCACTCGATAAGAATCGGTGGCGACGAGGCTTGCGCGTTCCGCAGCCTCGGCACGTGACAGGTTGGTGCCCGGCATGGGTATCCTTTCCAAAAATTCAGGCCCAGATATAGAACAAGGTCAAGCTTACGCGAAAGTGTGAGCTGCGGTTTTGGGGGTGTGGCTGGGGAGCTGTGGTGTGCGAGGAGCGGTGAGAACCGAAGGATCTATGACTCGAGTACCCAACGCGGCGGCTAGCCAGTCGCCTCCTACAGCTTGTCACAGTGCTGGTTCCGCTTCGGGATACCGACTACGGGCCGGTATCGGGTATGGGGGAGTGGGTGGCGTCGGCTTCGTCGGGGCACTGGATGGCGACGAGTGCTGAACCGTTGTCGGATCGTGTGGGATGTGATTCTAGGACGGTGATGGTGCAGTCGAGCACTTTTTCGGAGGAGCCGACGGCGATCGTGGTATGAGTAGCATGGTTGCCGTCTCGAGCGAAACTGACACCAACATTCGTGGTACTTATAGACGTGACAACTATCGAGTAGTCGCCGAAATTGAGAGGGCCTCGTTCCGGCAGACTCATCGCTTCGTCGCGAAGTGCCTCGACGTCGGGGCTCAGCTTCGGGGTGCCTTGCGGAAGCGGCCGCCAGAACACTACGTAGACGGCCGCTCCAATGATCAATGTGAGCGACGCCAGTACGGCGATCAGTCGTTTCTTCGTGCGGGTGACCATAGTGTGTCGTGCACCTTCCCCAGTGAGTTGCGCAACTTGATCATAGCTTAACAACCCAGAGTTCTCACATGCTAGATTGTTTGTTTTGAAGCGGGGAAAGCGATTTTGAAGTCCTTGATGCTCACGGATACGTTTGACGTGGACCAGTGTAAAGCGACCCGGAAGCTCGGGCTTGATCCGTAGGTCTGTTCGAACTCTTGCGAGTCGGCGGCCGGACGTAAGACGGCGGGTACCCAGATTCGGTTGTGAATCGCTTCAGAGAGATTCTTGACCGCACCGACCGGGAACTGCAGAGGCACCTAAACATGGGTGCGCTTAGAATCATAAGAACATTTAAGACGCCGAAGGTGCCCTGGACTCTGGTGGCGGCCCAAGCAGGCTACGCACAGGCTGGACCCACGAGGCGGCCCGGGCACATCAGCGGCCATGGCCGTCCGTGTATCCAGGATTCCGTGGATGACTCACACAGGTACAATCAAGCGAAGACAACGCCATCGCCTCATTCGGTGAAGGGGAGTCCGGGGAGTTACATGTCGCCATTGTTTTCCAATTCACCTATACGCGAGCGGCTTTTTCGGCGCTACTTCCTCAGCCAGGCCGTGAGCTGGTGTGGTACTTCAATGGCTCCGATTGCGGTGAGTTTCGCGGCGATTGACACCGGAGACTCGCTGGGTGGGCTCGGCTTGGTGCTGGCCGCACGAGCGGTGGCGACGCTGCTATTTGTTGTTGTCGGCGGTGTGATTGCGGATTCTCGCTCGAAGGTCAAGCTGTTACAGGTCTGCTGTTTGCGGCAGGGCTGACACAGTGCGTTGCCGCGTGGCTTTTGTACACCTCGTTAGCCAGCGTCTATTCGCTAGCGGTTTTGGAGTTTATCAATGGAGCCGCCGCAGCATTGATGATGCCCGCGACTCAGTCAATCATTCCGGAACTGGTTGCCATGAAGCGACGTAACGCGGCGGACGCGCTCTTGCAGCAGGTCCGTGCCACTCTGGGCGTCATCGGTCCCGTTGTAGCTGGTGTATTGGTCACGGCGTGGGGCACGCCTGCCTGCCTAGCCGTCAACGGGATGTGTTAGCTGTTTGCCATGATGCTGCTCTTCGGGATCAAAACTGATGCAGTCGCGGCGTCGGAGCCACCCGTGCAAGCCCTGCTCGAAGGCTGGCGATACTTCATTCGGGTTCCGTGGCTTCGGGCCGTGGTGGCTTCATTCACACTACTCAACGCCTTGATAGCACTAGGCACGACAACCATCGGCCCGTGGGTCATAGGGGAGGAACTGAGTCGTTCCTCGTGGGGCTTTGTACGGTCGTTCCAGGCTATCGGCCTGCTCGCTGGTTCGTTGATTGCAGCGCGCGTTTTCTGGAGTAGGCCGCTGTATCGTTCAATGATCATGTGCGTTTGCCAGGCACTTCCATTCTTGGTCATCGGGTACGCGCCCACCGCCGCTCCACTGCTCCATTTGGCCTTCTTTGCTGCCGGTACGTCTATCGCTTTTCAGAGTCTGGCCTGGAAGAACGTGATGCAGGCCGATATTCCTCAGCATCTGTTATCACGAGTCTTTGCAATTGACATGCTTGGTTCGCTTGTCGCTGTTCCGGTCGGCCAGGTATTAGCAGCTCCACTGATGAACCATCTGGGGCTGGAGACGACTGAGCTCATGTGTTTTCTTCTTGCCGCGGCGGGGCTGTTCTTGTGCGTACTGGAGCCCTCACTGCGACGTCGGTAATAGCCACGTGTTCATGGAACATCTAACATGGTGCACAGCCCCTCAGTCAGGTGCACGGCTGCGTGCGCGCAGAGGAGTACCGAAATGTCAGTGGGATTCTGCGTCATAACTGTGACCTCTGATCAGCACATGTTTGACGCGGAGACTTTTCTACGACGGGCACAGGAACGCTGGCCGCAATGTCGGGTCATGCGGCATGACCCCGGCAGGTACATCAGTGATGCAGAGTTCGAAGTGAATCCAGCCGATGGCCCGCTTTTCCTTGTGATTCACTTTCCAGGCGGCGGACTGGTGTCAATAGACGGTGACTTGGACCAGACTGCCGAGGTGGCGGTGTGGCTGCGGGAGGTACATCCTGACCCTGACTTGGTGCTCTGGTTCACCGACGGCGACTTCAGCGGGCATACCGTATTGTTCCCCGGTATCACCGCCGAGGAGGTCTATAGCGGTTGGGTCAAGCACAGCGAGCACGACCCCTTTGCGGAATATCCGGACTATTTCAAATAGCCCCTGGCGTCCGTAGGGAAGGCGTTGCCTTTATCGAGCGTGGGCGACGCAGATCCGGACTATTTCGAATAGGCGCGGGTGCATGAGATGTACGGTGTGGATCAAACTTGGCGTGACAATGCGGCACGTATCACTGGCGCCCCACGCTGCGAGGGTGTTCGATAGAAGCATGAGTACTACCGTTGATTTCTGGTTCGATGCGTCGTGCCCGTGGACCTGGATTACCTCCCGCTGGCTTGTGGAAGTGTCCGAGGCGCGCGGTTTCTCCGTGAACTGGCATGCTTTCTCTCTCGCTGTTCTCAACGAGGACAAGGACATCCCCGCCGACTACCGTGCACACGTCGAAGAGGGACGTCTGGGTGCCGAGGTGGCCGCTGCGGTTGAGCAAACGCTGGGAAGCGAGGTGCTGGGGCGTTTCTATACCGAGCTTGGCACGAGGCATTTCGTGGGTGGGCGGCTGAATGAGCGTGATGCGTTGGCGGAGGCGTTGGCCGCCGTTGGCGCACCTGCCGATCTGATTGACCGGGCGGGGGAGTATGCTGACGCGGTCCGTGCGTCAACGGCTGCCGGTTTGAAACTGGTGGGCGACGAAGTGGGTGTGCCCATTATCTCCTTTGACGGCGTAGCTTTCTTCGGCCCGGTTATCTCACCGGCGCCGCACGGTCAGGCGGCGCTTGACCTGTGGGATGGTTGTGTGGCGTTGGCCCGCACCCCCGGTTTCTTCGAGTTGAAGCGCAGCCGGAACGTCGGCCCGATTTTTGAGTGAGGCGTTGGCCAAGTTTCACCTACGGTACGTGCAGCATGAGAAGGCGAGGCAGCCTTCGAAGGCACGTTCGGCCGATCTGATGTGAGGGCGGCGCTGCGCCGAGTATGCACAGCGCCACCCTCCGGCTCACTGGGCCGTCTCGACGGAATACAGTGCCGAGCGGTAACAATTCATAGTCGAGTGTTTCTCCGGTTTGATGCACGGTGTCTCGTGCAAGCTGCACTTCACGTACTGGCCATTCACCAGATGCGCACTCGTTCTTCAGGAGCAAGGTACAGCCCGTCACCCGGCTTCACATCGAATGCCTCGGCAAAGGCGTCAACGTTCTTCACCACTCCATTGCAACGGAACTCGGCGGGCGAATGCGGGTCCATGGCGAGCAGAGTTTGCATTACCTCTGGGCGCCGCTTCTCCTGCCAGACACGTGCATAGGAGAGGAAAACGCGCTGCACGCCGGTGTATCCGCCGATCACGGGAGCGTCCGCGAGGGTTTTTCCTTCCCGGCGCAGCGCGATGCCGTAGGCCTTCAGGCCGATTGTTAGGCCACCGAGATCGCCGATATTCTCACCGAGCGTCAATGCGCCCTGCACATGGTGGGGGCTATCCGGCCCGAACTCGCCGGGAACATACGCGTCATACTGCGC
>SUUB01000069.1:0-1196 GCA_015062745.1 Actinomycetaceae bacterium | reverse complement strand
CCGAGCGTCAATGCGCCCTGCACATGGTGGGGGCTATCCGGCCCGAACTCGCCGGGAACATACGCGTCATACTGCGCCACCAGTGCGCTGGTACGCTTCTCAAACTCGGCGCGGTCCTCGTCCGTCCACCAGTTCTGGAGCGAGCCATCGGCAGCATACTTGGAGCCCTGGTCGTCGAAGCCGTGCCCGATTTCATGACCGATCACCGCTCCGATACCGCCGTAGTTCAGGGCGTCGTCGCGGTTCGGATCGAAGAAGGGGAACTGAAGGATTGCGGCGGGGAAGACGATCTCATTCCAAGTTGGCTTGTAGTAGGCGTTAACCGTTTGCGGTGACATCAACCATTCGCTGCGATCCACCGGTGCGCCGAGTTTGGCAATGTCGCGGTTGAACTCGTAGCGAGTGGCTTGGCGGACGTTTTCCACTAGATCGTCGCCGATAGCCATGGCCGAGTAGTCCTGCCACTTTTCCGGGTAGCCGATCTTCAGGTCGAAGGAATCGACCTTCTCCAAGGCCTTCTTCTTCGTTTCCTCACCCATCCAGTCCAGCTGGGTGATTGACTCCCGGTATGCCTGCAGCAGATCCGCAACCAGTTGCTCCATTTTCGCCTTGTATTCAGGGGGGAAATGACGCTCTACATAGAGTTTGCCGACTGCCTCGCCGAGCGCGCCGTTGACCAGTTGAACACCGCGCTTCCAGCGTTCCTTTTGCTCTTGTGCGCCGGTGAGTACGCGACCGAAGAAATCAAAGGAAGCCGCGTCGATTTCCTCGGTGAGGTACTTCGAGTAGGCGACGGCGATACGCCAGCGGGTGTACGCCTTCCACGTGTCCAGCGGAAGTTCCGCCCACAGCCGGGCGCCTCCAGAAAGAGCGTCCGGGTTGAGAACCAGCACATTCTCCAGTTTCTCCTCAGTCAGCCCGGCTGCCGCCATGGCGCCATTCCAGTCGAATCCGGGGGCGGAGGCCACGAATTCGCGCCATTCCATCGGGTTGTTGACCTTGTCTAAATCGCGCGTATCGACGACGTTCATGTGGTGTGCGGCGATAGCGGTTTCCACGTCGACAATTGCGGCGGCCTGGGCTGCGGCGTCGTCGGCAGATAGCCCGAAGACTAACGCCAGCATCTTCGGAACGAAAGCCTTGTAGGCGGCCAGCACTTCAGCATGCTGTGGCTCGCGGTAGTAGGCCTCATCGGG
>SUUB01000068.1 GCA_015062745.1 Actinomycetaceae bacterium | reverse complement strand
GAACCCGATGTCGCATCCACATCATCACACGTGTAATTCACCGTAAAGGACTCACCCGCAGCAGGAGTGAAGTCTCCTGCTACCTTCTTCGCCACGGAGAACGAACCACGCTCACGCGTGTACGTGTTGGTCGCCGCCACCGCAACGGCCGAACCATCAGTCACATTGATCGTGGCAGTATCACCGTCAACGGCCTCACCATCAACCATCAACTTGGTAGCCAACTGTGCACCATCAACCCCCGCACTCTTTTCTGAAACAGTACACGTACCGGTTGGAATGTCCTCAACAGATACAGACTGCCCATTCTGAACCGTCAGCATTCCGGAGGCAGTCTCTTTACCGGCAGCATCCATACACGCATACTCAAAATCGAAGGACGCCGGGGCAAGATCAGCCGCATCACCAGCAACCGTCTTCGCCACGGTAAACCCGCCACTCAAACGCTTGTAGTCGTTTGCGAAAGAGACCTCAACGGGCGAAGTAGCATCCGAGATTTCTACCGTCTGCGGTGCCGGGACCTCTAACGAGTATTCGGCAAGCTGGGCAGAACTCGCATCCTCAGTGACCGTACACGTGGTACCCAACGCAAAGCTCTTATCGGCCATGACCGCATTACCATCACCCTTAACCTTCAGGGTGCCAGCAACACCATCGGAACAGGAATAATCGAAGCTGAACTCCTTACTCACCGCCTCCGCACTGCCTGTCACAGACTTCTTCACCACAAAAGTACCCCGAGGCGCCGTCGTATTAGTCAACGTGACAGCTGTCGACGTCTGATCACCAATCAACAATGTATTCGTCTCGGAATTCCCGACCGTGAACACCGGCTCATCCCACGACAGGCCGCTGGCGGTCTCCGAGTTCGGATCCTCCGACAGCGTAATCTTCGTGCCCTTCGGGAAGGTGCCATTGAATGGCACCTTTTGGCCGACGACGGCCTTCATCTGCGCCGTACCCGTCTTTCCGTCTGCGTTCAAGGTCCCGGGCGCCTGCCAGTTTTCGTAGGTCGAGGCCACCGCAGGCAGTTCGTAGCTGACGTCGACGGTGAACTCCGTGCCCGCCGGAACACTGGCCGCTCCCGTGCCGGAAACAACCTTGGTGATATCAAAACCACCGAAGCCTGCCGCCATTTCCACCGTGATCGAGAACGATTCGACGAAGTAGCGGGAATCCTGGACCTGAACTGCCGTACCATTCAATGTCGCGCTGTTTCCGTAGATCACACCTCGAGTGACCTTTCCACCGGAAAATGTGACCGGGAAAGTAACCTGGTAGTTCGAGTCCGGCTTAAACGGGCCGGTCGCAGTGATCGTTGCGGTTTTGCCATTCACCTCAACGCTTAGGTCAAAGTCACCCATCCCGGTCGCTGCGTCAGCACCCGAGGCATCGGTGAGTCGAGTCTGCTGCATCGTCGCGTCACCGTTGGTACCGCGATAGTAAAGCACCCAATCTTTCAAGTAGTCTCCGGCGCGGAACTCCATTCCCTCGCCGAGATTGTCGGTCATGACAATCGTCTGGCTGCTACCATCCAGAGTGGTTCCGGTCTTCTCCCCCACATATTTCGTTCCGAAGTCGATGCCCCACGTCATGCCCTTCTCGCTCCAGAGCCCTCCGGCCCATTTGTGGAAATTGTAGATCCGGTATGCTTCACCAACGGCCTCGCCAATCCCGCCGGTTTCAGGAAGATCAACGGAAACGACGTTGTTTGTCGTAATGTCAGCCGTCTCCGATGTCGTTGCCTTGATAGCACGTAGCCGCGCTACACCTGTTCCACGGAATGCGTCAAATCCAGCAGCCTTCAGCTCGTCAACCTTGTCACTAAAGGTGCATACCACCTGCGTGTGCGTTAGATCACAGGATCCGATTTCAATCTGCTCACCGTTGTTGGTGACCGTCATGGGCACAGTCTTCGGGTACTCCAGATTCTCGAAGTACGTGCCGAGATCGATCGTGAAGGAATCACCAGCCTTCACATCGGCATTCGACGCATCCCACTTGAAATCAAGGCGAGCGTGCTGACCGACCGTCAGCTTTCCCGGCCAATCGCCTGTGCCCTGGTTATTTGTACGGGTAAGCGTCAGATCAGTGATAACAATGTTCGGATTGTCCGCGGCACGCGCAGGAACAGCGACCGCAATCGCGGAGAGGACCATTGATAGTAGAGCGATACATGCCATCGCGATGCGCCCCTGTTGTCGGTTGCCCCGAACCGGCTGAGTGTCCCCTGTCATAGATACCTCCTGAGGATCATTTTGCGCAAGTATGCCTCCGCTAGTTGTAGTGCTCCGGGCGTGATAACGGAGAACTAGCAGGCAAATAACCAGGCTTTTAGCGTTACAACAAAAGGCTAGCATTAAAGATGGAGCGTTCAAACAGTTCTGAAATCGCTCGGTTCGTTACATAAGAGCCTCACTTACCTTTTCAGGCAAGTTCTCAGTGGGATTTGCGGTGGCTGCCTTGGTCCGCGTTTTGTAACATGTGCGGGACTCCACTGCAACCAGAGGAAAGTCCCCGCACCGCTGCTGCTTCGTTGGACGCGACGCCACCACGTAGCCCCTATTAGAGCTATGCGTGGGAACTCCTCGTCCAAGGCCGGCGCGCTGCGGAGCCCCCACTCTAACTGTGTGCGGGAACTTCATACGACGGCAACGCTCCTACTCGATGCGGGCGCCCCCACTCTAACCGTGTGCGGGAACTTCTCTACCGACGCTGTGCACGAGCCTGCGCCGAGGCGAGCCTGTCGCATAGTTCGTTGGCTGCGTCGCCAGCATGTCCTTTCACCCATTCAACCTCGGTGTGCCCGCGGCGCGCCTCATACAGCGTCAGCACGGTTTCAACGAGCTCACGGTTCTTCACCGGTTCTCCATCGGCCTTCTTCCATCCCCGACGCCGCCACCCCGGAGCCCACTTCGTGACGACATTGATCACGTACTGGGAATCGCAGCGGATGAGTAAGGACGCATCCTGGCCGACGAACTCCAGCGCCTTAATCAAGGCCGTGAGCTCCATACTGTTGTTAGTCGTCGACGGCGCACCGCCGGACTCCCACGCCCCACTGACCTGTTCCACCCATGCCCAGCCTCCCGGCCCGGGATTGCCTGAGCAAGCACCATCGGTGGCAATAATACGATCAAACCCCGGCCTGATCGTTCCGACCGGACCGCCTCGTGAAGAGACTCGCGAAGAGGCACCAGCACTCTCTTCCACCGCCTTTTCGGATCCCGCACCGTAGGCTCCTGCGTCATCATCACCGTCATCGAACAGTGCTTCTTGGCCGAAGACCGGCCCGGCATCCTGCCTCAGGGTCATGCCAACACCGAGAAGCAACACAATGACATCGGGATCCCACAGAGCGGCATCCCGGCCGGCGTCGTCGGTACCCGAGGTGGCAAGGTCATGGCGCACTGCGAGCTCCGTCGGATGTGCGCCGTCCGCCAGGCCGATTCGAGCCAAGGCTTCAAGGACCTCGTATGAATCACAATCGAAACGCTCGGCCAGTTCGGATGTCAGCAGCCACTGTGTCATATGCTCAGCCTATCGGTACGGCGCGCATTACGGCACGAACTCATCCCCTCCACCACTGCCGCTCACCGCTGCGAGCAGGCCGTGGCACCGCCGCGGTACCGGAGTGCCACGCTCCGGCCAGAGAGAGCACCACACGCTCCGGCCCGAACAGAACACCGCTCTTCAGCCTGAACAGAGGCCTTCGCCGCCTCCCGCCCGTCACAGTGCGGGGGACGCCACCCTCCCACCGGGGCACAGGGCCACCAAATACCGGTACATTTAAGAGGAACGAATGCCAGTTGAAGGAGGAGTTATGCTTCCGCTTTCCGCCTACCGAGAAGCTATTCATCTGGATGAGCCCATCAGAGCACTGACGGACAACGACCCCCGCTCGGACCTTGAACTAATCACAACCGCGCTGGACGGTCTGGCAGGTCCGGATAGCGGGCCGCTTTTCCCCGCCGATGCGATCATTGACGAGGAATCTCTTCGAGAGACGCTGCGCTACAAGCTCGTCACCCGCGAACCCGGCCCGCTCAGCCCCGATGTATCCGATGCCATTGATGTGCTCCTTTCCCGTCGCTCGGCGCACCTCGGGCGGACAACCGGGCGCAATCTCATGCGTATCTCCGAAATGATGCCCTTCTCCGACTACGGCTCGGCCCGGAATGTTGCCATGTGGCGAGGGGACGTGCGCGAGCTGAAGGCGGACGCCGTCGTCAATGCCGCCATGCCTGATTTGCTCGGTTGCAAAGACCCCCACCATCCCTGCATCGACAATTACATCCAGGGGCAGGGCGGGCCGTGGATCCGCAACGATTGCGCGATCATCCACGAGATGCAGGGCAGCAATGAGGAGGTCGGCGGAGCCAAGTTGACCCGCGGCTATCGGCTTCCCGCGCGGTACGTGTTGCACACCGTGAGTCCACGACCCGTCGCCGGAAATCCGACCGACGCCGACCGCGAGGCCCTCGCACGTTGCTACACATCATGCCTCGATCTGGCAGCGGAGAAGGGCGATATCCACCAGGTGTCTTTCTGCGCTCTGTCCACCGGAAAGAATGGCTTCCCCTTCGACGAGGCCACGCATATTGCTCTCTCCACCGTTAATCGCTGGCTGCAGTTGCATGGCACCGACGTCGTCGAGCTCGTCATCTTCAATATCTTTGAAGATGAGGATGCCGAGGGGTACATGCGCGCGCTGAACAACTGGATCGAAGACTGATAACGTATTGAAGCAGGGGTCGGTTGCTCCTGGCAGCAATCAACTACAGCTCCGATGCTCCGGCGCGTCTCATGCCGGGCCGATAAGAAAGGATCGCTATGACAGACAGCAATACGCCACCACAGGAGCCGACACCCCCGCAGAACTCGGGTGACCTCCCGGGATCGCCTGGCACCGGCAGCGCCCCTATATCCGGTGGCGCAACACATTCTGCCACACCCGCCAACCCCGGAGCGCAGGCTCCATCCCGGAAGGCTTCTCCCGCCATCATCAGCCTTGTCGTCGTGGTGGCGCTTCTGGCAATCGCACTGGTCATTGCCCTCATCCGGCCATGGGACAAGGGAGATACCAGTGACTCAACGGGGGATGCTACGGCCGGTGGACCATCCCCATCGGTTTCATCATCTGCCCCGGCCAGTCAAACAGAAACGCCGTCCCCGCTCCAAGTGGCTGAAACAGAGATTGCCAAAGAGAAGGGATGGGTGGCCGGAACGGACTACGTCCCTAGCTTGGCGAGCCCCGGCTGGGAGCTGGCGCTGTCGGTTGACGAAGATGGAGATACCGGTCTGACTCGCGGCCCCGCGGAGGCCCCCGTCACCGTCCATGTGTTTGGTGACTTCTCGTGCCCGTTGTGCACCCGGCTGCATAAAGAATCTATGGCGGATCTGGAGAAAATGGCCGACGCTGGCCAAATCCGTTTGATGTGGCACAATTTCGTCATCTTTAGTGACTACGGGTCCGATAAAGCGGCACGGGGCACAGTTGCAGCCGCCAAGCAGGGCAAGCTCTGGGAGTTCATCGCCGCCGCTTACGACAGTGCGGGCGAGGGAAACCATCCAACCTACACTGATGAAACTGTGGAAGAAATAGCCCAACGGGCTGGCATCCCGGACATGGACCAGTTCCGTAACGACTACACCTCCGACGAAACTGCGAACGCAGTCACAGCGCAGACCGACTATGCCCGCAACACCCTCGGCCTGACTGGCACGCCGAACCTGATTGTGCGGGGCAGCTTCCTCAACGGCGCCTACCCGACCAATATGATTATCAACACCATCGAAATGCAGACCGAACTGGCTGCACGTGGGTTCTAGCCGGTCAAACGCTTCGTAGCGCGCACCTATCTCCTCATAGCCAAGTCTGTGGCCTTGAGGCGTCAGACCCGCACATTGCGCCCGGCACTCGTCAAAGGCAGGCGCTTTCCGCGCCAACGCGCAAGCGACCACCCTTGCCGCTTGAGAGCAGACGCGTCCGAGCATAAGCGGCACGAGCGTTCCGCGCCGGGGTCTTCAGTGCCCGCTTGCGGAACTGCTAAGAGCGTAGACACAGGAAGCGGGGGCGACCGCACGATGTGCGCTCGCCCCCGCCTTGTGGACGCGTTCGTCAGATGGTGCCGTGCAAGCCGACCCCTGTCAGGGAGGTGGCGCGGCCGCTAGCGCCTGACGAACAAACCGTCTATGCTT
>SUUB01000067.1:3542-6276 GCA_015062745.1 Actinomycetaceae bacterium | reverse complement strand
TCGTCGAGGCTGCCCGCAGCAACCACGCGCCCACGATCGAACATGATGACCTCGTCGGCATCGTGCACAGACTCCAAACGATGCGTCACCTCAACGATGGTCAGCTCGGGCATCTCGCGGGCAAGATTCTCGCGAATTCTCGCCTCCAGCGCCGTATTGAGATTTGCGGTGAACTCGTCTAGCACAAGCACATGCGGTTTCATCAGCAAGGCGCGGGCCAGGCACAGGCGTTGCGCTTGGCCACCGGACAGCTTGCCGCCATTCTGTCCAACGGGCGTTGTGAGTCCACCGGGCATCTGCCGGATCTCCTCATCCAGCCCGGCCAGGCGCAGAGCGTTCCAGACTGCGTCGTCGCTGGCAGTCGGCGCTCCCAAACGGATATTCTCACCGATCGTGGCATCCAAGAGTTGATTCTTCTGCGCCACCACGACGACGGCGCGGCGCAGCGAGTCAAGGGTGTAGCGGGTGATCGGCACACCATCCAGAAGCACCCGGCCGGATGCGGGATCCGCGTAGCGCAGCAGCATCTGGATGGTGGTGGTCTTTCCCGAGCCCGACGGCCCGACCAACACAACATGTCCGCGCGCCGGCACGTGAATCGACACATTATCCAATGCGAATCCGGCGGGACTCCCCTCCGGTGTTTCATACGCGAACGAGACGTTCTCCCAACTGATCGTCGGCGCCGCGCTCGGGATGTATTCCTCGGGTCCGTCTTCCACAGCTGCCGGAGCATGGCTCATGTCCCAGAGTCTTCGGGCCGCGGTCAGTGAGTGGTCGAGATAGCCGGCTGCATCCTCCACGCCGCGCGGCCCCTCGAACAGCCGCAGCGTGCCAGCGGTCAGTGCCGCCGTGAGCACAGCAGTCTGCCCGCCGTGCGCGCAGCAGGCGGCGACGCCGACCACCGATACCAACATGAGCAGGGTATTCGCACCGCGGCGAAAGGCGTTGGCGCTCCTTGCCTTCGCGGCACTTCGCGCAATAGCATCGGAGAGCCGGTCAGCCTGCTCGACTCGCTCGCTCTGCCGACCATAACCGACCACTTCTTCGGTGCCGAACACGGAATCCGAGAGCTGGTGCGAAAGGTCACGCCGTAATTCCAGCGTGTATTGCGTGGCGTGCATAGAACGCCGCAGGCCCACGAAGGGAACCACGAGCAGTGCCAGAACCAGGCAAAGGGCGGGAACGACGACGATCCCCCATCCCACAACCGCGCCGGTGATCAGAATCGCCGCAGTAGGCACGATGTAGGCGGAGACGACCGGAGCGAAGGTATGCGCATACACGACCTCAATACGATCGACGTCGCGGGTAAGGCTGGTCAGCACATCCCCGGAACGTGAATAGGCCACAATTCCCGGCGCCTTCGGCCACAGCTGCGCAAAAACGGCAGTGCGCAGCAATTCGAGAGCCTTGAAAGCCACGTAATGACCGGTGAGCTGTTCCAGGTAGTACGCCACCGCTTTCAGCAGCGCGATCACGACCAGCAGTGCGAGGATGATCGATGTGCGGGCATGGCCGGTGACAATGGCAACCACGCCTCCCCCGGCCAGGCCAAAGAGGGCGATGTCCAGGCTGAGATTGATCAGGCGGAAGAACGTGGATGCGAGTAGAGGCTTGTGTACCGGCCTAGTAATCGAGGTCAGCCAGCGGACCAATTGAATCAGGCTCGGGTTGCTAGCGGAACTCATCGCCCTTCTCCTTCCGTTGTGGTGTGCCGAAGTGCTGCAGTTGTCTCCGCGTCCTCGTACGCGCGTAGCACGCCGTTGTCGAGTTCCCACACTTGATCGGCAAGTCGTAACAGCGACGGCCGGTGGGTGACGATAAGAACGGTCCAGTCGCGGTCCAGCTCGGCGATCGCGTCGATAATATGCGCCTCGGACTCCATATCAATCTGCGACGTCGGCTCATCCAGTAGTAGCGTGCGGCGTCCGGAAAGGAACGCCCGCGCGAGAGAGAGGCGTTGGGCCTGGCCACCGGAAATCAGCGCTCCTTCCTCTCCGGCCAGAGTGCTCAATCCCAGTGGCATACGCTCGATATCCTCCGCCACGTGCGCCTTGCGCAGGGCCGCCCACAGCTCATCCTCCGAGGCATCCGGCCGCGCCAGACGTAAGTTCTCCGCGATTGTGGTGGTGAACAACCATGTTGTTTGCGCCACCGATGCGCTCTGCCTGCGGATCCAGGCGGCATCGTGATCGGCGGCATCCTCACCACCCAGCAGGAGGCGTCCACCCTGCAAGGGCTGCGAGCCGCGCAATAGCGCCAACAACGTCGACTTACCGGCACCCGAACGCCCAACAATGGCGACTTTTCCTCCTTGCGGCACGGCGAGATCAACGCCGTGTAGTACCGGGCCCCGGCCGTAGTCATACGTGAGGTGGTCCGCCTGAATGGCGAGTGTCGGATCGACAGCCGGGAATTCCCGGGCGGGCGCGGCACTCCCGGCGGCTGCCGCCGTCGCCATTGGAGCTTCCGACGCCGTGGCTTGCACGGTTGATGCGGCCTGCTTTCCCGTGTCCGCCGTGGCTGCGACGCCGATTGTGGAACTCCCCGCAGCCGTCGTCGTTCCGGATGCAGCGCGCCCGGCGGACGTGAGGTACCTCCCGATGGCTCGCTCTGCGGCCATTCCTCCCATACCGATGTAGAAGAAGCCGGCCACCTGGATCAGCGGTTCTAGGAGCAGCGCCGCAAGAAGCATAATCGTGAGCGCTTGACTCACCGTCACCGCTCCGGA
>SUUB01000067.1:0-3442 GCA_015062745.1 Actinomycetaceae bacterium | reverse complement strand
GTCTGCCGGTACTCGGTGAGGCGTTCGAGGTTATCGGTCATCAACGTGATCAGACGCGCCGAGGTGAACTCAGTCTCGTTGTTGCGAGGCAGGGTGGCAGAGCGGAAAACAACCTCAAGCAGGCGGTGGCGGATACGCCGCTCCTCTGCTCGAGCCGCCGCGCCTCCATACTTGATCTCCGCGAAGGCGCAGCAGCCTGCGAACACCGCGCCGCAGGCGGCCACGATCCACAGCGCTGCCGGTTCTTGCCCGTTCCAGGCCCGGCCCAATGCCGATCCGGTGGCAATCAAGGCCACTGCGGTACAGGTTGCGGTGAGCAGGCGGAGTGCCGCCACAATGCGGATATCCCGCTCACCCGACGGGGTAAGAACAACCTTCCGGAATGATGGCCCTCGCCCTCGTCGGCGCTTCGGACCTTTGGCCCGGGTCTGTTCACGGCTTGTCATCGTGCTCCTTCATCTTCTCTGTCATGCTTCTTCTAGTTCTCGCGCGGCTTTTTCGCACCTCACCATTTGAGGCCCGTGTGGCTCGTATCAGTGCCCGCGGCCACGCCGCACGGGCATAACGGATGTTTTGCCTCCGGGAAGTGTGACTACTTCGATTGGCCAGTCGTACACCGTGCTCAGCCTCTTCGAGGTCAGGACATTGGCAGGAGGCCCGCAGGCGACGATGCGACCGCTCTGCATGAGGGCAACGGTGTCGCAGAAGGCCGCGGCCAGTTGGATATCGTGCATCACCGCGACGACGGCGGCACCGCCGTCGGCAAGTTCGGCGCACAGCTCCATCGTGCGTTCCTGGTGTGCGATATCGAGGGCCGCCGTCGGCTCATCCAAGAAGACGATAGGCGTCTCCTGCGCCAGTACACGCGCGAGTGTCACCCGTGCCTTTTCTCCGCCGGAGAGTCTTGTAACGTCACGGTCAGCCATCTCCGCCACCTCGGTGCGTTGCATGGCGGAGCACACGACTTGCTCATCGCGGACAGGTTCCTTACGCCAACACGAACGCCCCATATGCACGATGTCATGCACGAGGTAAGAGAACGGAAACTCGCTCGACTGCGGCATAACCGCACGAGTCCGCGCCAGATCGCGCCGCGTGTATTCCGCGAGCGCGCGGCCCTTCAGCAGAACGCTGCCGTCGCTGGGCAGGTCACCGGCCAGGACGCCGAGTAGCGTTGATTTTCCCGCACCGTTGGGGCCGAGCAGGCCGAAGACCTCGCCGTGGTGAACCGTTAGGCTCACATCGCAAAGAATCGGTCGCTCGCCATAGGAGAAGTTGATCTTCTCCCCGCTGACCGCCACCGACGACTGCGTCGTCTCCTCCACGTCATGCGCATGCGGTGTCATACCATCCTCCCGCCGCCACGCAGCTTCGTCCGCAGCAGGATGAAGAAGGTCGGCCCTCCAACCAGCGCGGTAAAAATACCGATGGGCAGGTCGGCAAACGGTATGAGAGTGCGGGCGACGGTATCCGAAAGGGTGATGAGCGCGGCGCCTCCCAGTATGGCGGCAGGAATCAAAAACCGATTCAGCGGGCCAATGGCGAGCCGTAGAACATGCGGCACAATCAGCCCGACGAAGGCGATCACCCCCGCATAGCTCACCGCTGCGGCAGTCAGTAGCGCGCTCAGTGCGATCGCGACGAGGCGCAATCGGCCGACATTCAGCCCAACGTGGCCAGCTGCGCTTTCACCCAGCGCCAGCGTGTCAAGCGAATGGCTGAGAAGCACCGCACTGGGCAGCGCCACGAGCGCAATGGCACCAACAATCGCCGCCTGGACCCAGGTCGCCCCGCCCAGGGATCCCATCTGCCAGAAGACGATCTGGTCACGCGCCGTCGTCGGTGCCAAATAGGTGGCAATCGACGTCAAAGCCGTGCACACGGCGGTCACCGCGATACCGACGAGTACAAGAGTCAGCACATCCGCCCGTCCACCGGAGCGCGACAGCAGGTAAACCGTCATAGCAGCGAGCAGGCCGGAACAGAAAGCCGCCAGCGGCACACTGAACCCGCCAAGAGCATGGGGCACAAACACAATCGCCAGCGATGCGCCGACTGCCGACCCGGACGAAACTCCGATGATGCCGGGTTCCGCGAGAGGATTGGAGAACACAGCCTGCATCACCGTACCTGCCACTGCCAACGACGCTCCTATGAGCAGGCCCAGCACGATGCGCGGAAAACGGATATTCCATAACGCCGCGTTGACAACCGGATCATCCACAGGCTTCGCAAGTCCAATACGAGAAGCCAGGGCACGCCACACGTCGACGGCCGACACCGGATACTGGCCAACGCATGCTGACACGGTCACAAGCGCCACAACACAGACGATCAACACGCCGAAGGTGATCAGTCGGCGGCGACGGCGGCGCCGCAGTCCCACAGAGGCAGTAGCAGACGGCGCCGCCTCGCCGTCGAGTTCCGTCGGCGCAGCAGTTTCCAGCGGAGGACCGCCAACATCCGTTGCGGTACTCACCCGGCGTCATCCACCCCGTACAGTGCCCGTCCTATTGCGAGCAAGGTATCGCCGGTCTGCGGGCCAAATGAGAGTGAAATACCATCGGGGATGGCGACAATCCTCTGGTTCGCTCCCGCGCGCGTTTCGCCGACTCCGGCGCGGCTGAGGAGGCCGTCAACGCCTCCCGTGGATTCCAAGCCACCGGACATCACCAGGATTACCTCTGGATTTAAAGTGAGCAGAGCCTCTGCGTTCGCCGGAGTTGTCGACGTTATTCCATTGGCATTGGCAACATCATTGCCACCGAGTGCTGTGATTAACGCCGTTGCCCCATCTTCCTCACCCAGAATGAAGAAGACACCTGCCGTGCCACGTACATAGAGGAAGGCGATGTCCAGAGGCTCCTCGGGCGCCCACTGTGCAATCTGTTCAATAGCCGCGTTCGTCTCGGCTTCCGTGCGCTCCACGAGTGCCTGCCCGGCTTCTGGCGTTCCAAGCGCATCAGCAACGGACTGGATAAGCGGACCGGTCGACTCGATCGACCGTTCCGAATCGAGAATGATCACTGGGATGCCCGCTGCTTTCACTTGGTCAATGACCTCTGGCGGCCCAATGCTGCGGTCCACAAGAATAACTGTCGGGTTGAGGGCAAGAATTGCCTCCGCATTGAGCGAGTGCCCGTTCTCAGTGACAACCGGGAGGTCGGCCAGCTGATCCTCCGTGGAAGAGACCGTTCGGCCCACGATATTCTCACCGTAGCCGAGCGAAATCACCGTTCGAGAAAGCGTGCCATACAGGTCCAGTGCGAGGATTCGCGAGGTGTCCGTAACTGTCACACTGTTGCCCTCGACATCCGTCACCGTCGCGGGGAGCTGTTGCGTGTAACTCCCTTCAATCGGCTCCGGATCGGGAATGTCCTCCACCTCGGAGAGCCCGGTCAAGGAATGTGCGTCCGGCAGATCGAGGGTCTCGCCTGTCGTG